>NZ_LR134406.1:680469-1360939 GCF_900637725.1 Arachnia propionica
CGGCCCACGGGCCCGGATGCGTCCCGTGCCTCCGCGACGACGGTGACCGTGTCGTAGGCCACCACCTGCCAGCCCTCAACACCCGGCAGGGTTACGGTGACCTCGGGTCGGTGGCCGCCGAACAGGGTCTTCTCGGTGGATTTCACCTCCGGCAGCCCGAAATCGAACCCGGTGGCCTTCAGCTGGAAGCTCAGCGGCAGGGGATACACCGGCAGGGGTTCGGGGCCGAAAACCATCCCCGAGAACCACCGGTTGGTGGGTGGCACGAGACCCTTCGCGAGTCGGGCGGGGTTGAGATCCTTGCCCTGGCGGTGGTTCACCGCCTCAAGGGCGGCCGCCTCACCGGACAACCCGTTCGTCGACGCGCCCGTTGAGGGCGGGGGTTCGGGCGAGGGTTTGTGAGAACACTGGCTGGACAGCAGCACGATCGCGATCGAGCAGGTGAACGTCAGGAAGGGTTTGAGAAATCGTTTCAACGCAGGCCGATCTTCACCAGGAATTCACGAAGAGTTTGGGTGGGTCCGGCCAGCGGGCCGTCGTCCCTCAGGCTCATGACCGCATTGACGGGCGTGTTTCGCCGGGTGAGCAACGTGAGGTCGTCGGCCTGGAGACCGTCGCTGGCGACCGTCACCTCAGTGACGGTTTTCTTCGAGGTCTCGTCGGTGCCGATGTTGACGCTCATGACCCGTCCCTCCACGAGCTGGCCGTCGGGCAGGTGAATCGCGACCTTGCCATCCTGCTCGATCCGTCCGTAGTCGGAGGGGTTGAGCTGGAACGTCGCCACCACGGTCTTGTTCTTGTTGGAGACGATCTCGGCCAAACGCTCGCTGCCGTTGACGTAACTGCCCTCGAAGGCCGTGAAACTCTCTAGGTAACCATCGATGGTGGCGTAGAAGGTGATGGTGCCCAACTCCAGGTCCACCTTGTAGCCGTCGGTGCTGGTTGGTTTCATCCCGAGGGCCGCCATGTCCCGCAAGTTGGAGCTGATGACCGTGAAGAGCTGGTCGCCGGCCGATACGTGATCACCGGGATTGCGTTTCTGATCCGTGACCAGGCCCCCGTACGGGGAGGCGACGACCGTGCGGGGAGCATCGACGTGGGCCGCGATACTTGCCACCTGATTTTGCCGCTGGTTGAACAACAGCGTCAGTAGGCCGACGATGAGGACGATGATGACGATGCCGCTGAGGAGCTTGAGACGATTCAGCCAGGACATGGATCAGCCCTTTCGGTCTTGAAGTTCGGGATTTTCTGCGAGGGCGCCCTTGGCTGCCTGGGCGTCCAGGATGGCTTCGACGTCCAAGGCCTCGGACTGCCTGCCCACCGAGACCAGCTGCCTGTCGGCGTAGGGGGATTCAGCTGCCTCCAGACCGCGCTGGGGCTGTGTCTTTTCCCGTTTCTTCTGTCGGTTCTCCAAGAATGCAGTCACGACGAACGCACCGAGGAAGAATGAGTTCAAAACGCACCAGAACGTGGCGATGTTGAGATGTCCCATCGAGTAGTCTCGGTAGATGGAGACGATCGAGGTGCCTACCATGAGGACGAACGCCCAGACCTGCACCATTATGAAGTTGAACGCGGAGGCCTTACCGCCGGTGGCTCCCGTGACCGACCATTTCGTATCCACCTTGAGTAGGGCATTGAAGAATGCCTTGATGTAGATCGGGAAGGAATTGGCAGCGAGCAGGAGAACCTCCCAACGGAATGTGCCCGCGATCACGGCTGCCAGCAAAATCTGCATGGCGTAGAAACCGGGGTAGAACAAGGCCCACTCGTACCATTTGACGGCGAGTGTCACGGGTCGCAGGTCGAAGAACACCTCCAGCACAGGGACCAGCATGAGGAGGCCCGGTGCTATGCCCGTGAAGTAGAACGTGCACGTGGCGAAGTACATGAGCCGTTGGTCCATGTGGAGGCGACGACGTGGCCTGAGGGGGTTGTGCGTCAAAAGGATCTCGAACCCCCCGGTGGCCCAGCGGAGCTGCTGCTTGCTGTAGGACTCGATGGTGTCGGGGGTCTCGCCGATGGCGAGCTCCTTGGGCTGGAAGATCGAGCGCCAGCCTCGTTCGTGCAGGAGGATCGAGGTCCAGATGTCCTCCGACTTGGACTGGGTGTAGATCCCGCCGATGTCCTTCACGGCCGCGCGGCGGAACAGCACGTTGGTGCCGACGCAGAACGCCGCGTTGAACTCGTTGCGCCCCGGCTGGATGAACCGGTAGAAAACCATCTGGATGAACCCCGCACCCCTGGAGACGATGTTGTTGAGGTTGCCGTAAACCTGAGGCGTCTGCACGAAGGCCACGTTCGGGTCCTCCATGAACGGAAGCGTCTCGTAGAGGAAGTCGGGTTTGGCCACGAAGTCTGCATCGAAGATGACGAAGAACTCGGCCTTGGCCACCGACAGGGCGTTGTTGACGTTGCCGGCCTTGGCCCCGGAGCTGCCGAGGCGGCGCACGTAGCGGCAGCCGAGGGTCTTGGCCAGGTCCCGAACCTCATCCGAGTCCCCGTCGTCCAGGATCCAGGTGGTGTGGAGGCCGCGCATTGCCATGGCGGCCTTGACCGTGGTCCTGATGACGTCCAGTGATTCGCCGTAGACCGTGATCAGCACGTCCACGTTGGCCTGGCGGCCGTTCAGGTACATGGGCCATTTCGTGGGGTCGTTGCTGATTCTCAGGCGGGCGTTGAGCTGCGGGTCGAACATCTTGGCCTGGGCGGCCTGGAAACTGTAGCTGGGCTGGCGGCCGTAGCCGGAAAGTATCGTCCACAGGGCCATGGCAGCCTGGAAAATGAGAATCAGTTCGCACGTGATGACGATGAGCCACGGGATGAGGTCACCCCTGAAAGCGGGGTTGAGGATGAAGCATGCGTATGCAAGAACACCGATCGACGCGAGAATGGCGACCAAGAGTAGGGTGGGGGAGTAGCGACCTGAGGTCGAGGCCCGGCGTTCCTCGGGGGCGAGGTTGTCGACAAGCGCTAGTTCGGTATCGGCATTAACGATTGATAAATCAACTTTTGGGCGGCGGCGCCGGGAATGGCGTGACGAGGGCACGGGGCCTCCTGGTGAAGTTGTCTTCTAGTGCTGCTTGAGGGGGTCGGGGGACGCGAAAACCGAATGAGGTTAACCTTCGCCGCCAAGAGCATACCTTAGCCAATCTGAGTTTCGTGCATCGACGGGTTCGTGGGAGTTGCGCAAAGGACCGCCGGGGGTTCACGAACGGGGATTCATCGTTTTGTCGCTCTTCGTTCGATGGTCGAATCGAAACCAATTGACAGGGGCGGCTGTGGTGTGGTCCCGAGGGTGGAGCCGCCGTGATCATGCTAGTCAATGGCGAGAGTCGGGGTCTGGGGTTGTCGAGTGCGCCGCCCCGAGGCTCGGCGGATGTGCGATCAGCTTGTGCTACTGTTTCTTGACGTCCGAAAACGATGAGGTATCGTAGGACTTACGAAAGAGTTTCGTAAGTGAACAGAAGGGTCCAGCGATGGTGGTGGAACGCACGGAACGTGAGAGCGCGATCCTCGCGAAGCTGGCCGACGACGGACGGCTGAGCGTCTCCGGCCTGGCCAGCGACTTCGGGGTCTCCGAGGTGACCATCCGCGGCCACCTGCGCACCCTCGAACAGCAGGGCATGCTTGTGCGCACCCGTGGCGGGGCGCGGCCCATCACCCTCCAGGGAATCCTGCAGCGGCAGCAGGTCAACGTGGAGGCCAAGGAGAAGATCGCGCAGGCCGCCGCGGAGCTGATCGGCGACGACGACACCGTCATGATCGAGGCCGGAACCACCGCGGCGCTGATCGCCCGGCACCTGACCGGCAGGCGAGGGGTGCAGATCGTCACCAACTCGACGCTGGTGTTCAACAACGCCCGCACCAACCCAGCGCTGAACATCATCCTTGCGGGCGGGGTGTTCCGGCCTGAGTCGGAATCCCTGGTCGGCCCCCTCGCGGAACGCGCCATCGCCGATTTCAACACCCGCATCGCCTTCCTCGGCACCGACGGTTTCTCACCCGAACGCGGGTTGACGACACGTTTCGTCGAGGGTGCGCAGGTGGCAACCACCATGCGGGAGCGCGCCGAACAGACCTGGCTGGTGGCCGATTCCAGCAAGTTCGGGCAGGCGGGGTTCGTTTCCTTCCTGCCGCTGGATGCCATCACGGGCATCATCACCGACTCCGGTCTCCCCGACGATGCCGTGGAGGCCCTCAAGGAACACACCCACGTTCGCATCGTCTAGGAGAAACCAAATGGCAACCGTCATAGTCATGCCGGCCCTCGGGAACAGCGTCGAGTCCTGTCTCATCGTTTCCTGGCTGGTCAAGGAGGGCGACACCATCGCCGAGAACGGCATCCTCTGCGAGGTGGAGACCGACAAGGCCTCCATGGAGGTGCCCAGCACCGCGTCCGGGACCGTGCTGAAGCTGCTGTGGGCCGAGGGCGACGACGTCCCCGTCAAACAGCCCCTCCTCGTGGTAGGGGAACCCGGCGAGGACCCCGCCCCCGTGCTCGCTGAGGTGGGTTTCGGCGCCGCGCAGGAGGAGACCCCCGAACAGGCCACCGTCGCGACCGCTGAGCCTCCGGAGCAGGCGCCCACCGGCGCTTCCGTGGCCGGTGACGAACGCGGCTCCAGTCCGCGCGCCCGCAACCTGGCCGCCGCCGAGGGCATCGACATCGCGGCCGTGCCCGCGGGAACCGGCCCCGGAGGTCGCGTGATAGCCCGCGACGTCGCCGCCGTCGCCGAGACCACCACCAGGGCGGCGGCCCGGGCCGGAGCGGTCGCGGGTGAGGGCACCGGGCTCGGCGGTCGCGTCAGCCAGGCCGACCTCACCGCCCCCGCCGCACCGGCAGAGGAAACCCCCACGCCGGCCCCAGCGGCGGTCGGAGGAGCCGACCCGGACTTCCCCGGACCCAGCACAAGCACCCCGCTGAAGGGCATCCGCAAGGTGATCTCCGAGCGGATGATGCACTCCCTGGCCAGCTCCGCGCAGCTCACCTACACCACCACCGCGCGGGCCCAGGGCCTCCTCGACATGCGCAAGAAGCTGAAGAACTCCGACCCGGCGCTCGGCCTGAACAAGGTGACCATCGGCGACCTCGTCGGATTCGCCGCCGTCAGGACCGCCGCCAAACACCCCACCCACAACGCCCACCTCGAGGACGGCGTGCTGACCACCTTCGAGCGGGTCCACCTCGGTTTCGCCTGCGACACCCCGCGCGGCCTCCTCGTCCCGACGGTGCGCAACGCCTCGCAGCTCAGCCTCGGCCAATTCTCCGCGATCTGCAAGGACCTCGCCGCGCAGGCCATCGAGGGCACCATCAGCCCCGACCTGCTGGGCGGGGCCACCTTCACCGTCTCCAACCTGGGTGGTTTCGGCATCGAACACTTCACCCCGCTGCTGAACGTGCCCCAGACCGCGATCCTCGGCGTCGACGCCATCTTCCCCCGCGCCTACGCGGATGAGAAGGGCAAGGTCCGCGTCGAACAGCGCATCGGATTGTCGCTGACCGCCGACCACCGGGTCATCGACGGTGCCGACGCGGCCCGTTTCCTGCAGGACCTCGTGGCCTTCCTCGAGAACATCGAACTGGCCGCCCTGAGCTGAGAGGACGAACAATGACCGACCACGACGTCATCGTGCTGGGCGGCGGCCCCGGCGGCTACATCGCCGCCGAGCGGCTCGGCCACGCGGGGAAGAACGTGCTCCTCGTCGAGGCCGCATCACTGGGCGGCACCTGCCTGAACGTGGGATGCATCCCCACCAAAACCCTCCTCGGGGCCGCCAAGACCTACGACCATGCCCGTCACGGAGCCCAGTTCGGGGTGAAGGTTGACGGCGCCCATATCGACTGGCCCGCCCTGCAGAAATGGAAGGACAAGGTGGTCTCCACTCTCGTCGGTGGGGTCGCTGCCACCGAGAAGAAGGCCGGGGTCACCGTCGTGCACGGCCACGGCACCTTCGACGGCCCCGGGAAGGTCACCGTCGACGGCACCACTCACACCGCCACCCACGTGATCCTCGCCACCGGATCGGTGCCCGTGATGCCCCCCATCCCCGGCGCCAAGGACAACCCGTTGGTCATCGACTCCACCGGCGCTCTCTCGTTGCCGGAGATTCCGGAACGCCTGGCCGTGATCGGTGGCGGTGTCATTGGGGTGGAGTTCGCCTCGCTGTATTCCATGCTCGGTACGCAGGTCACCGTCATCGAGATGCTGCCCGAGATCGTCCCCTTCGCCGACGACGACGTGGCCGCGCAGCTCCGCAAAGCCCTGAAGGATGTCACCTTCAAACTTGGCTGCCGGGTTACCTCCATCGATGGTGGAAAGGTGAACTGGACCACCGCCGACGGCGCCGAGGAGAGCGTCGAGGCCGACTACGTGTTGATGGCCGTCGGACGCCGGCCCGCAGTCGACGGCTGGGGTGCAGAGAACACCGGCCTGGAGTACTCCGGTCGCGGAGTGGTCGTTGATGACCGGATGCGCACCAACCTGCCGAACGTGTGGGCGATCGGGGACGTCACTGGTCGCAGCCTGCTAGCCCACGCCGCTTACCGCATGGGCGAGGTGGCCGCCGCCAACATCCTCGACCCCGAGGCCCACCGCCGCGGCGAGGTGATGCGCTGGCACACCGTCCCGTGGGCTGTCTACACCGCCCCCGAGTGCGCCGGCATCGGACTCACCGAGGCCGCGGCCAGGAAGGCGGGCCGTGACATCATCACCGCGAGCGTCCCCGGCTACATGTCCGGTCGGTTCGTGGCCGAGAACGGTCTCCAGGCCCCGGGACTGGCCAAACTCATCCTCGACGCCGAGACCCGCCAGGTGCTGGGCATTCATGTGCTGGGCAGCTATGCGGCCGAGATGATCTGGGGCGCCTCCGCCGTGCTGGAAACCGAACTGGACCTCACCGACCTGCGTCAGCTCGTCTTCCCCCATCCCACAGTCAGTGAACTGATCCGCGAGGCCGCCTGGGCGGCCAAGGCCTGATCGACAAGGAAAAGAGACAACAAAACTATGACCCGCTCACTCATCGTCGATCCGACGAACGTGCGTGCCAAGGGCGTCATCACGGCGCCCGAGATCCCCGTCAACGCCTACGAACCCAACTTCAAGGCGGAACTGAAACGCCACGGCAAGCAGGGGCTCATCGACATCCTGCACGACATGATCGCCGTGCGCTCCTTCGAGACCATGCTCAATTCCATCAAGACCACCGGTGCCTGGAACGGCGTGGAGTACAACCACCGCGGCCCCGCGCACCTCAGCATCGGACAGGAATCCGCTGTGGTGGGGCAGGCCTCGCAGCTCGGTGCCGACGACTTCGTCTTCGGATCCCACCGCAGCCACGGCGAGATCCTCGCCAAGTGTTTCTCCGCCTCCCGCAAACTCGATGCCGCGGACCTGGAACACATCATGAAGGAATTCCTGGACGGCGAAACCCTCTCCTTCGCCGAGCAGGTTTCCGACGACGGCCTGGCCGATGTCGCCGAGAACTTCATCCTCTACGGCGCCGTCGCCGAAACCTTCGCCCGCAAGGCCGGTTTCAACCGCGGCCTCGGCGGTTCCATGCACGCCTTCTTCACCCCGTTCGGTTCCATGCCGAACAACGCCATCGTCGGCGGCTCCGCGGACATCGCCACCGGTGCGGCGCTGTTCAAGCGCATCAACCGCCGGGCCGGCATTGTGATTGCGAACATCGGTGACGCGTCCATGGGTTGCGGCCCCGTCTGGGAATCCATGATGCTGGCCGCCATGGACCAGTACCGCACCCTGTGGAAAGACGGTGTGGAGGGCAATCCGCCGATCTGGTTCAACTTCTTCAACAACTTCTACGGCATGGGTGGCCAGACCTCCGGCGAAACCATGGGCTACGACATCCTGGCGCGCGTCGGCATGGGTGTGAACCCGGAGGCCATGCACGCCGAACGTGTCGACGGCCTCAACCCGCTCGCCGTCGCCGACGCCGTCGCCCGCAAACGTGAACTCCTCGACGCGGGTCGCGGACCGGTGCTCACCGACACCATCACCTACCGCTTCTCCGGACACTCCCCGTCGGACGCCTCCTCCTACCGCACCCGCGAGGAAGTGGAACTGTGGGAGAAACACGACGGCCTCAAGAACTACGCCGCCTACCTGATCAAGAACAAGGTGCTCACCCAGGCCGACGTGAACGCCATCCAGCAGAGGTTCGACGAGCGCCTCACCAAGGTGATCGCCCTGGCGACCCGCGATGAAGACCTCAGCCCGCGCGTGCACATGGACTTCATCGACACGGTGATGTACAGCAACGGCAACAAGGAGAAGCTGTCGGAAGAGGAACCGCAGCTGCTCACCCCGCTGGCCGAGAACCCGCGCGTCAAGGCGCTGAGGAACAAGATCCGCACCGCCCGCGACGAGAACGGCAAACCGGTCTCCAAGAACAAGGCCTTCGCCTACCGCGACGCGATCTTCGAGGCCGTGGCGCACCGTTTCGCCACCGACCCGACGCTCGCCGCGTGGGGCGAGGAGAACCGCGACTGGGGTGGCGCGTTCGCCGTCTACCGTGGCCTGACGGAGCTGCTGCCCTACCACCGCCTGTTCAACTCGCCCATCTCCGAGGCCGCGATCGTCGGTGCCGGTGTCGGCTACGCCCTCTCCGGGGGTCGCGCGCTGGTGGAGCTGATGTACTGCGACTTCCTGGGGCGCGCGGGCGACGAGATCTTCAACCAGGCCGCGAAATGGCAGGCGATGTCCGCGGGTCTGCTGGAGATGCCGCTCGTGATCCGCGTCAGCGTCGGCAACAAGTACGGCGCCCAGCACTCCCAGGACTGGTCGGCGCTGTGCGCGCACATGCCCGGTCTGAAGGTCTACTACCCGGCCACCCCCTACGACGCCAAGGGCATGATGAACCTGGCGTTGCGCGGCACCGACCCGGTGGTGTTCTTCGAGTCCCAGCTGCTCTACGACAAGGCCGAGGAGTTCCAGCCCGGAGGTGTTCCGGAGGGCTACTACGAGGTTCCGGAAGGGGAACCGGTGGTTCGTCGCGAGGGCTCCGACCTGACCATCGCCACCCTCGGTGCCACCTTGTACCGGGCCCTCGAGGCCTCCGACATCCTGCAGTCGAAGTACGGGCTGTCGGCCGAGGTCATCGATCTGCGGTTCGTCGCCCCGCTGAACCTCGACCCGGTGGTCGAGTCGGTGAAGAAAACCGGTCGGCTGCTGCTCAGCTCCGACGCGGTGGAGCGCGGCTCCTTCCTGCAGGACGTCGCGTCCAAGGTGCAGAGCATCGCGTTCGATCACCTCGACGCGCCCGTCACGGTGGTGGGGTCGCGCAACGCCATCACCCCGGCGGCGGAACTGGAGAAGGAGTTCTTCCCGCAACCCGAATGGCTGGTCGACGCGGTCCACGAACGGATCCTGCCGCTGCCGGGTCACGTGACCATCAGCAACCAGACCACCGCCGAACTGGCCCGCCGCACCCGCGAAGGGCTCTGAGCCCACCCCTCGAAGTTGGTTGAGCCGTACTGCGACATCTCCTCCCGAAGCTGGTTGAGCAGGACTGCGATGTCCCCTCCCGAAGCTGGTTGAGCAGGACTGCGACGAAGGAGCAGTCCGTGTCGAAACCATCCGGCCCAGGTCCTCGGGGATGGTCGCCTTGGTTTCGACTCGATCTGCTCGCTGGCGCTCGCGGATCGGCTCAACCGGCTTCGGGAAGGGCAAAGCTGGTTGAGCCGGGTCGTGAGGAATGAGCGGCCCGTGTCGAAACCATCCGGTGGTTGGAAGGCAGACCCGACCACGAGTTCGGTAAAGAGCAGAGCCGGCTCGATCAGCTTCGGGGAAGCGATGGGGAAGAGAGGAAACAGGAAACACATGAACCAGATCAATGACCCGGGGGTTCCACCCGAGGAACGGTTGGCGGCGTTGCGGGTCGTCGCCGGACAGGAGTCCTTCCCCGACTGGGTGGTGGAATCCAACAACCACATCCACACCTGCTATTCCTTCAGCCCCTACACCCCCTCCGGTGCGGCCCTGGGCGCCAGGCGCGCCGGGTTGCGCGTGGTCGGTTCCGTCGACCACGACTCCATCGCCGCCGCCGCCGAGATGACCGAGGCCACCCGCATCCTCGGAATGGGCAGCGTGACGGGGTTCGAGTGCCGCGCCTTCTTCGATCCCGGCGGCCCCTTCGCCACCAGGAAACTCAACAACCCCGACTCCGCGGGGATCGCCTACATGACCGTGCAGGCAATCCCCGCCCCGGCCAGGGCGGAGGTGGATGCGTGGCTCGCCCCGCGGCGCGCAGCGCGACTGGAACGCACCCTCGCGATGGCGGAAGCCGCGAACTCCATCCTCACCCGTCTCGGCCTGGCGTCCTTCGACCCGCAGACCGACATGGTGGCCTGCTCCCAGTACGCCACCGGCGGCGGCATCACCGAACGCCACCTTTTGGCGGCCATGGCCGATGCCCTCATCGACGGTTTCGGTCGCGGTGAAGCCCTGGTCGCGGGGCTACAGGGCATGGGCATCGACGTACCCGCGAAACTCGCCGGCGTCCTGGGCGATGCCGACAACCCGCACCTGACCTACGACCTGTTGGGCGTGCTCAAATCGGAATACCTGGCCAGTATCTACATCCAACCCACCGCCGACGAGTGCCCGACCGCCGAGGAGGTGGTGACCCTCGCCGACTCCGTCGGGGCGATCGCCACCTACGCCTACCTCGGTGACGTCTCCGCCTCGCCGACCGGCGACAAGAAGGCCGAGAAGTTCGAGGACGACTACCTCGACGAACTGTTCGACGCCATGGCAGAGCGCGGACTGCGGGCCGTCACCTACATGCCACCGCGCAACACCCCCCAGCAGCTGCGGCGCATCCACGACCTCGCCACCCGCCACGGCATGTACGAGATCTCCGGGGTGGACATCAACCAGCCCCGGCAGTCGTTCACCTGCCCCGAGCTGCGGGATCCCGGGTTCGCGGCGCTCAACGAGGCAACCTGGGCGCTCGTCGCCCACGAGGCCCTGACCGCCGTCGACCCGTCGCTGCACATCCTCGGCGAGGGTCGTCCACGACCCGAGTGGCTCGCCGCCCGCATCGCCGCGTTCGCGCCCCTCGGTCGCGCCTTGGCCGACGGTGCCGACGCCGCCGAACTCGCCGCCACCGCCCCCAGACTGTGAAACCTGAAACCGGGAGACCATCATGAGCAATGCCCCGAAGGTGAGGGGAGCGTTCCTCACCGCCTTGAACCGTCCCGTCCTGGTGCGCCCCAGCGACGCCGAGGCCACCATCGTCCTCGACGCGGCCACCATCCCCGCCGACGTCTCACTGCCCGTGGTGGTGCGGCTGGGGGAGGAGACCTACGAGGTCACCGCCACCCCGCGCGGCGAACGCGAGATCAGCGGCCGCGTCGCCCTGGTCACCGGCGGCGCGCAGGGTTTCGGCGCGGAGATCGCCAAGGGCCTTGTTGACCAAGGCTGTTTCGTTTTCATCGCCGACCTCAACGGCGACGGGGCCGCCGCCAAGTGCGCGGAACTCGGCGCGGAACTCACCCACCCCATCATCGTGAACGTCGCCGACGAGGAATCCGTCGCTGCGATGGCCGCCGAGGTGGAGCGGGTCGCGGGCGGGCTCGACCTGGTGATCTCCAACGCCGGGATCGTGCGCGCCGGATCCGTGCTGGAACAGGACACCTCCGCGTTCAGGCTCTCCACCGACATCAACTACGTCGCGTTCTTCCTCGTCACCAAACACCTGGGCGGTCTCCTCGCACGCCAACACGAGGCCGCGCCCGGGTGGCTCACCGACATCATCCAGATCAACTCGAAATCCGGGCTCGTCGGCTCCAACAAGAACGCCGCCTACGCCGGCTCCAAGTTCGGCGGCATCGGTCTGGTGCAGTCGTTTGCGCTGGAACTCGTCGAACACGGCATCAAGGTCAATGCCGTGTGTCCCGGGAACTTCTATGACGGCCCGCTGTGGTCCGACCCCGACCGGGGGCTGTTCGTGCAGTACCTCAACTCCGGGAAGGTGCCCGGCGCGACAACGATCGAGGATGTGCGGGCGTTCTACGAGGCCAAGGTGCCGATGCGCCGCGGCACCACCGGCATCGATGTGCTGCGCGCCATCTACTACATCGTCGAACAGGCCTACGAAACCGGCCAGGCCGTGCCCGTCACGGGCGGCCAGGTCATGCTCAGCGCCTGAACCCCGAGAAACCGAAGGAAGAAACATGAGTGACATTCCCGCCACCCAGCACGCCATTCAGATCGTCGGGGTCGATGAGTTCGTGCTCAACCCCGCCAAACCGGTCGATGAGGTGGGGCCTCACCAGATGCTGCTCAAGGTGGAGGCCTGCGGCATCTGTTTCAGCGACACCAAACTGCTGCACGCCTTCGATTCCCACCCGCGCAAGGCGGAGGTGATCTCGGGGATCGCACCCGAGGCTCTCGCCGAGATTCCGGGTTACCGTCCGGGCGGGCGGGCGACGGTGCCCGGCCACGAACCGGTGGGGTGCATCATCGCCGCCGGGGAACAGGTGACGCACTTCGAGGTGGGGGACCGGGTGCTGGTGCAGGCCGACTGGAAGCACCTGCGCACGCCGAAATCGAACGGTGCGTTCGGCTACAACTTCGAGGGTGCGCTGCAGGAGTACGTCGTCATCGACGAACGCTGCGTGGTCTCGCCGTCGGGTGAGGAGTTCCTGATCCACGTCACTGACGGGCCGTCGGCGGCCGCCGTCGGGCTGATCGAGCCGTGGGCCACCGTGGAGGGTTCCTACGCGTGGGCGGAGCGCAATCACGTCGCCGACGGTGGCCGGTTGCTGGTGGTCGGCGACGGTGACCTCGGTTCCCTCACGTCGCAGCACCAACCTGCGGAGACGGTGCTGGCCGCCCCGCAGGAGGTCGCGGGACTGGGCGGGGAGACCTTCGACGACATCGTCTGTTTCTGCTCCGACGCCGAGGTGATCGAGGCCTGCGCGAAGCTGCTCGGCACGCGCGGCGTGCTGTGCGTCGTGCTGGGCGGTGGGAGGATCGACCGCAAGGTGAGCCTGGACATCGGTCGCGTGCACTACGACTTCATCCGGTTCTGCGGCACCACCGGCGACGATCCTGCCGACGGTTACGCCTGGATTCCCGCGACGGGTGAGCTGCGCACCGGCGACAAGGTGGCGATCATCGGGGCCGCCGGCCCGATGGGGCAGATGCACACCATGCGGGCCGTCACCTCCGGGGTGCCGGGCGTCACCGTCACGGGCACCGACGTGAGCGACGACCGCCTGGAGCACCTGCGCGGGGTCGTGGGACCGGTGGCCGAAGCCCGGGAGGTGCCGCTGAAGATCGTCAACACCAGCGCCGCCCCGCTGAAACCCGGCTACACCCACCTGTCCTGCATGGTGCCAGTGCCGGCTCTGGTCTCGCAGGCCGTCGACTTGGCCGGTGAGGGCGCGATCGTCAACGCCTTCGCGGGCATTCCCGCGGGCACATTCGGCGACTTCGACCTCCAGGGGATCATCGAGCGTCGCGTGTTCATGCTGGGCACCTCCGGGTCGGACGTCTCGGACATGCGCACGGTGCTGCGGAAGATCGAGGACGGTGTGATCGACACCACCATCTCCCTCGACGCCATCACCGGCATGGCGGGGTTCGCCGATGCCATCGGTTCGGTCATCAACCGCACCTCGGGAGGAAAGATCATGGTCTTCCCGTCGCTGCACGACCTCGGTCTGATCCGCCTGGCCGAGCTGGAGACCAAACTCCCGCACGTCGCGGAGAAACTGAAGAACGGCCGCTGGACGAAGGAGGCCGAGGAGGCCCTGCTGGCGGGGGAGTGACCCCGTCAACGATCGCTGGTCGTGGATAGTTGGTTTCCACGACCAGCGATTCCTCGTCTCCACCGCAGTGCTGGGACATCGCCCCGGCAGCGATGATGTTCACGTGGTTCTCGAGGATGAGGGCGGGTGACCATCACGCACCACTTCCTCGAGATGAATGCCTGAAAACTGGAACCCGGTCAACCGATCCCAGACCATCTACTGCGTTTATAGGGGCACGATGAGGTCCTTGATGGTGGCCAGGTTGGCGCGAGACGAGCAGTCACACGGTTTTGTGATCGTGAGGTGATCGGAGAGCGTGGAGTCGGCGATGCCTAGGTCCTCGGGGATTTGATCGATGCGGACATGGCCCTTGTCCTTGAGGTAGGTGAGGATTTCGGAGTGGGTTACGTGTGCGAGTGCCGCGTGAGTTCCATGAGATCCTTCGGTATTTCGAGCCATAGCGAAATACGGCTCTCGGGTGGTGTTTGCGACTAATTCAGTCCGAGGTGAATGCCGATTCAGGTGAGTTGGAACGTATGGGGTTGTAGGGAGTCGTGAAGCGATGCGCCGCCGGTGTTCCGCTCGCTTCGGGGATCAGCGCCACCGCTCCTCCTGAGCAGTCCCGTTGGAATCGTTGTGCGTATGTGAGTGCCTGCACGGGCGACACTCGCATGTCCTGGGTCCGCGCCGCGACAAGCCCAGGGGCGGTGTGTGTTGTGAGGCTTCAGTCGCCCGATCAATGGTGGGCGTTATCAGTGGATACCCGGCGCTCGTGGGTGTGTCGCGATCAGGTGCTTTCAATGCCGAGCGCCGCAAACCAGTCGTCGACCGAGGTGAGTTGACGCAGGAGGTCGACCAGGCCATAAAGAGTTTCTGAGTTGACTTCGGGTAGTGATGCGAGGATGGCTTGGCAGATTTCTGTCCGTTCCTCAGGTAATAGTCCCAGTTTCGATAGCATGCGTACCAGTCTGGAAATCTTCTTGGGGTCGGTGTTGGGGAGTTGGGTGAGGATGGTTTGGCGGGCTTCTTTTAGTTCCTTGTTGTTTGGGCTGAGTTCTAAGAGCGTGTCGATTAGGTTTGGAACCTCTCGTGGGTCGGTGTTGGGGAGTTGGGTGAGGATGGTTTGGCGGGCTTCTTTTAGTTCCTTGTTGTTTGGGCTGAGTTCTAAGAGCGTGTCGATTAGGTTTGGAACCTCTCGTGGGTCGGTGTTGGGGAGTTGGGTGAGGATGGTTTGGCGGGCTTCCGCTTGTTCTTTGTTGTTTGGGCTGAGTTCTAAGAGCGTGTCGATTAGGTTTGGAACCTCTCGTGGGTCGGTGTTGGGGAGTTGGGTGAGGATGGTTTGGCGGGCTTCCGCTTGTTCTTTGTTGTTTGGCTTCAGTTCCGAGAGTGCGTGTACTAGGTCGGGAATTTTCCATGGGTTGGCGTGGGCGAGTTGAGCCAGGATGGCTTGGCGGGCTTCCGTTTTTTCTTTGTCATCTGCCTTCAGGGTAAGCAGTGCGTGCACTAAGTCTGGAACACCCCATGAGTAGGTGCAAGAAAGTGCTGCGAGGATGGTCTGACGGATTTCTGCTCGTTCTTCGTCGTTTGGTTCCAGTCCCAACAGTGCGCGCACTGAATTGGGTGCCTTCCACGGGTCGTTGGGGTTGAGCTGCGTGAAGATGGTCCGGCGAATTTCCGCTCTTTCCTCGTCGTTTAGCTCTAGGTCTGGGAGTGCGCCTACTAGGTCGGGAATCTTCCAAGGATCGGTTCCGGGGTTTGCTGAGAGTGGGTCGGCATTGGTGAGTATCGCGAGGATGATTCGGCAGATTTCTACTCGTTCCTCGTAGTTTGGTTTCAGGTCCAATAGTACATGTATTAGGTCGGGAACCTTCCACCAGTCGGTGTAGATGAGTGCTATGAGGATGGTTTGGCGGGCTTCTGCTAGTTCTTCGTCGTTTGGGTCTAGTTTAAGCAGTGCGTGTACTGATTTGGGAACATTCTTCGGATTGGTGTAGATGAGTTGCGCGAGGATGACTTGGCGGATTTCTGTCCGCTCTTCATTGTTTGGTTTCAGGTCCAATAATGCGTCTACTATATCGGGGATCTGCTGTGAGTTATCGTAGGTGAGTTGTGTAAGAACGGTGGCGAACTCTATGAGGATTTTTCGATGGGCTTCTGTTCTTTCTTTGTGGTTTGGTTCCAGTTCCAATAGTGCGCGTACTAGTTTAGAAACACCCCATGAGTAGGTTGCGGGGAGAGCTGTGAGGATGGCATGACGGGCTTTCGTTCGTTCTTTGTTGTTTGGTTTCAGTTTCAATAGCGCGCGTGCTAGATCGGGAACCTCCAGTGGTTGAGCTTTGGGGAGTGCTGTGAGGATGGCTTGCCGGGTTTCTTTTTGTTTTTCCTTGTTTATTTTCAGCTCCAATAGCGCGCTTACTATATTGGGAGAGTTTTTTGAAATTCTGGAGGTGAGTTGTGTGAGGATGGTTCGGTGGGCTTCCGCTCGTTCTTTGTCACTTGGCTTTAGCCTCAAGAGCGTGCCGATCAAACCGGGAACCGCCCATGGGGTGGCGTGAGTGAGTGCCGTGAGGATGATCTCTATGTGGTTGAGGCCACCCCAGTGAGCGGAACCGACGATCAGTTCGGGGTGGTGGGGTGCGAGGTTTTCTCTCAGGGAGCGAATCCGGGCCTGGTTAGCTTTGTTCCAGTCTTCCGGATCGGTCTGGGCGGCCACCTCCAGCATGAGTGCCTCGAGGTAAATGTTGACTACTTCCTGGGCCGGGGTGGGGGGATCCGTGTGGTAGGACCAGAGCTGGTCAACCAGCTTGCTGCGTTTCTTGTGGGCGGCGATGGCCATGGGCAGGGTGATGTGCCAGTCTGGGTCGAACCAGATGTGGGGTAGCAGTGCCTTTGCTGCCTTGGCGGCTGAGAAAGTAGTGGCTATGTGTTCGGACACCAGGTATTCCCACAGGGTGCGGTGCAGGAATCTGCGTTTGACCCGTGTGTGGTCGTAGAGGCTGGAGCGGGGGCGTTCCTGTTTGGGTGCGACATTGTCGAGGGCACGTTCCATGGCTGCCGATACGTGGGGCGGCGTGCGGTTCGTCGTGATTGTCTCGGGCCACACGCCCAGCCCCGCGGGGGTGATCGCGTCCTTGACGGCATCCCAGGCCCACTGCTGCAGGATTGCGCGGCATGCGTCCGTGTCGACGTGCTCCTCCGTCGTCTCCCAACCTCCGGCCAGCAGCAGGTCGATGATGGTTCGGTAGAGTTCCCGGCGGCGTCTCGGCAACTCCTGATCCGGTTCCTGCTCGGTCAGCATGCAGTAGAAAGTCAGCAACAGCGGGCTGGTCGCGGTGGCGCGGAGTTCTCGTCGACGTTCAAGCTGCCGGATCAGGTGCTGGGCCGTTGGCGGGTTCTCTGTGAACCAGGCCTCGACGTAGCCGTGGACATCCGCGGGATAGCGCAGCTCGGTGAGGGTACCGACCCGGGTATCCTGTTTTGTGCGCAGGCCCGCGGTCGCGCTGTGCCACGCCTCGGGCCGCGACGTCACCACCAAGCGCCGAGTAGGCGAGCTCGTCAAGGAGTTGAGCAGCGTCCTGGCGCTGTTAACCGAGACGCCTTCGTCCAGGGAGTCCGCCACCGCCAACACCCGTGCCCCCGGGTGTAGGACCAGCCGGAGGATCTTCTCCTGCGATTCGTGTGGAAGCGCCGCCTCGACCAGCCCCTCGAAGCCGGTTTCGTGCCGTTTGACCCACTCGGCCACCGTGGTGACCAAGGGGAACTCGACCGACGCGGGATCCACCCGTGGATCCCGGAGCTTTTCCAGCGCCGTCTCGGCGGCCTCACGCGCGATGCGCCGAGCTAGCCACGTTTTACCTGAACCCGGGCCACCCAGCACCGTCAACAGCCAGACCCCTTCCAAGGCCTTTGCCGGGGACATGGTTTTGTGCTCGTCCTCGATCTCCAGCGTCCGCTCCAGCAGTGACGGTTTCCGATTCTGTGACCACTTCCGGCCTTGAGTCCACGGCGAGTAATCCCAATCCCGAATCTGTTTCTCCAAGTAGTCGATCAGTTCGTGCCTGTCCGCTATTCCCAGCAGGTCCTCGCGCAGCTGGTCGATGCTGCCGCGTATCTCGTGCCGAGACGCCTGGATCGCCGCCAGGACCACGCCGCCCTCGGCCTTGAGCTTCGGGCACAGTGCGTTATAGGTGACGTGCACGGCGCGTTCCGCGACGCCGTACTCGGGGTCCGTTCCCCAAAAATCATCTTTCTCCTTGGCCTGCGTAAGCACGGCCTCGGCTGCTTGCGTGGGATCGAAGTCCGCGTCGGCGATCAACTCGTGCTGGCATCCAGCTGCCTGAACGTACTCGATCGCCCAGGCCAGTCCGCGTTCCACGACGTCCTGGTCGAGGCGTTCGCCATCGGCCCACGCGGTGATCGCTTCCCGGACCTGTTTCTGCAGTTCCTTTTCCTCAGACGTTCGGCCCCGGGCTTTCTGGAGGAGCTTCACCAACTCGCTGGCGGCGCTCACCCCAATCGCTCCGAGCGGTCCGCTCAGGGCACTGACCGCTACGGCTGCCAGCGCGTCCACCAACTCGGACCGCCGCGCCATCGCCATGAGCTCCGCCCTCCGTCGAGCACCCCTGTAGAACCGGTACCAGTATCCCGCCCGACCCGGAGGCCGCGCCAGAGGGACTGCCCGACTGTGGGGCGGCTGGCCATGTATGTCGTGGTCACTGTCTCGGTTGTCCTCTTTGGCACATCGTCGGACAGTTCCCCGGAGCCGATCCGTCCGGGCGGGCTGTCGATCTTGATCGACAAACCAGGACTGGAGGTATGTTTTGTCGATCATGATCGACACGGGCCCCGTCTCCCGCAGTCGCAACGGCATCGAGCACGTGAACATCGTGGACTTCCTGCTGGAGGACCCGCTGGCCGAATTCAATGGGTGATTCTCGGCGACGTGTGGGTGGCGGAGAAGCCGGAGAAGATGCATGTGGAAGTCGGTTGAGCCGGTCTGCTCGCTCAGCGAGCAGGCCACCTCGAACCCTCGGCGACCACGTCCGGGGAATTGCAACGGGCTCTGTTGTGCGGCTGCCGGGTGGTTTCGACACGGACTGCTCCTTCGTCGCGGTCCGGCTCAACCAGCTTCAGGTCGAGACCGCCATCAAGGTGGCCCGCAAGTGGGGGCTGCTCCTTCGTCGCGGTCCGGCTCAACCAGCTTCAGGGAAGCTTTGCGGGCTGGCAGGCCTCGGGCTCAATCTCTAACTCAGCCGACTGTTCAGGAGGGTCACCACCTTCGTCAGTGACACCGCGCCGGGATCGGGGGTGCCGACGGATTTCTCACCCAGCGGGCGGGCCCTGCCCAGCCGGGCGACCAGTGCCCGGGTGGATTCGGTCCCGGCCTCGGCTGCGACGACGGCGGCCGCAGACTTCGCGGCCAGGTCGCCGTCGGTGGCCACGAACGCCGCGACGAACGGGGAGAGCGCGTCGACGAGGGTCTTGTCGCCCACCTCGGCCCCGCCCAGGCGCTGCACGGCGGACAGGGCGGCCTGGAGTGCTGCAGCGATATCGTCGCCGTCGGGGGTTTTCTCGTCACCCAGCGCGCTGCCCAACGCCGTGAGCAACGCGCCCCACAACGCCCCGGAAGTGCCGCCGGCCCGGTTGGACCAGGCATCCCCGGCGGCGGTCAGTGTCGTCCTGAGTCCCCCGCCGGCCGATACGGCGGCGTGTGCCGCCCCGGCCGCCGCCCTCGACCCGTTGGCCATGCCGATCCCGTGATCGCCGTCCCCCGCCACCGAATCCAGCGCCCCCAGCTCTTCCTGCGCCCGAGCCAGCATCCCCGCGACATCGTCGAGCAACCCGGCCGCGACCTCGGCCGCCTCCCGGGATGCGGTACTGCCCGGGGTGGTCACATCCACGGGGGCGGCGGCCTGGCTGAGTTTGGCGTCGTCGCGCTCGACCGAACCCACCGATCCCTTCCGGTACGCCGGGGCGTCGCACGGCGCATCCCAGTAGCCAAGCAGCTCGTCGTCCACCCACACCAAGGTCAGCGACACCCCCGCCATGTCCAGGGAGGTGACGAACTCGCCGGCCTCGACGTCGGCGCATTCGAGCCCGGCTGCCTCCAGCCGGGCCACGACGCAGGACGTCACCACGAATAGTTCCTCGTACTTGCTGGCTCCGAGCCCGTTGACGATGGCCACCACCCGGTTCCCGGCTCCCGCGGGACGATCCGCCAACAAGCCCTCGACGAGGGTACGGGCCACGTCGTCGGCGCTGCCCAGGTCGGCCTCGGCGACACCCGGTTCGCCGTGAATGCCGAGCCCGATTCCCATGCGCCCCGTGGGCACGGTGAACAACGGTCCCTTCGCGCCGGGCAGCGTGCAGCCGGCGAAGGCAACCCCGAAACTGCGGGTGGCCGCGTTGGCCTTGGCGAACACCCGCCTGACCTCGTCGAACCCGAGCCCGGCCTCGGCCGCCGCGCTCGTGATCTTGAAGACCGGGAAATCCCCTGCGATTCCCCGCCGCTTCTCCGGCTCGGCGGCATCCCCAGAGGCGATGTCGTCAGTGACCACCAGGGTGTCGGCCTCGATACCCTCGGCGCGAAGCCGCTCAATGGCCTGCCCGAAGTGCAGCACGTCACCGGCGTAGTTGCCGAACCCCATCAGCACCCCGGCCCCGCGATGAACCGCCTTCAGCACCGAATAGGCCTGGGCGGCCGAGGGGGAACTGAAAATGTTGCCGCACACCGCGCCGTCGGCGAACCCGTGGCCAACCCAGCCCGCGAAGGCCGGGTAGTGCCCGGAACCGCCGCCATACACGACCGCGACCTTCCCGGCAGGCGTGAAGGTGGAACGCGCCACGCCCCCGTAGACGGGTTTCACGTAGCGTTTGTTGGCCGCGATGAAACCTTTGAGGGCCTCGGCGGGAAAATCAGCGGGATCGTTTGTCAGTCGCGTCACTGCGTGCCTTTCGATTGCTGGCCAGAGGTTTCGGCCCGACCCGTTCGCCGGTGCTCGCGAGTCGGCCCAACCAACATGGGTTCTCGGCGAACCCGGGCCCAGTTTAACCCCGCGTAAACCCCTGTTGCGGGGCCCCTGACCCCTAGGCTTGCCCCATGATGCGAGCGGCTGTGCTGGAGGAGATCGGCAGTTTGAGGTTGAAGCAGGTGCCCGTCCCCGAACCCGGGCCGGGTGAGGTGCTCGTGAGGATCGAGGCCAACACCATCTGCGGCACGGACCTGCGGATCATCTCCGGGGCCAAGACGGCCGGGGTCCGGCCGGGGGTGATCCTCGGTCACGAGTTCGCGGGACGTGTCGCGGCCGTGGGCCGGGGCGTCGACGGTGTGCCCGTCGGAGCGCAGGTGACCTGCTCGATCGTGGTGAGTTGCCAGCGGTGCCGGGCCTGCCTGTCGGGCCGGGAACAGCTGTGCGAGAACCTCGTGCTGTTCGGCTACGAACTCGACGGCGGGCTAGCCGAATACCTCCTCGTACCCAGGATCGCGATGGACCACGGCAACCTCGTGGTGCTGGAAAAGGAGATCCCCGCCACCACGCTGGCCCTGGCCGAGCCCGTCTCGTGCTGCCTCAACGGGGCCGGGCAGGTGGCCGTGGCGCCGGGGGAGAGCGTGGTGGTGCTGGGAACCGGGCCGATCGGTCTGCTCCACATCGCCCTGGCGAAACTGGCCGGCGCGACGACGATCCTGGCGGCCGGCCGGGAGGGCAGGCTTACCGCCGCGACGGACTTCGGCGCGACCTGCGCCGTCGCCCTCACCGGGGAGGCCCTGACGGACGAGGTGCGCGAACGCACAAACGGCAGGGGAGCCGATGTCGTCATCGTCGCCGTGGGTGACCTCGCCTTGGCGAACCAGGCCCTCGAACTGGCCGCTATCGGCGGTCGCGTCAACTACTTCGCGGGTTTCCCGAAGGGAAAGACCGCCAGCATCGATCCGAACCTCATCCACTACCGCGAAATCGCCGTCACGGGCGGATCCAACGCCAGGCGGGCGGACGTGAGACGGGCCGTGGAACTGCTGTCCAGCGGGGCCCTCGACGTGGGGAGGCTCGTCACCCACCGGTTCCCGCTCGCCGAAGTGGACGCCGCCGTCACTGCGGTGGCGCGACGCGACGGACTCAAGGTCGCGGTCATGCCCGAGGCGGAGTGAGGCCCCGCGACCCACCGGAGATCCCGGGCAGGGCATCGACTGACGCTCCGGCCGTGAACAGGCCCCGGAGCCGGCGCGAGGACGCGGACAGCCGAGGCCGCCACGCCGTCACGCGAGCAGGGCGATCCGGTCTCCCTTGTAGGCCACGAGGCGGCCGTCGAGCATGCTGTAGGTGTCGTAGTTCTTCAGGACATCGCTCCACAGGGTGCCCGGTTTCCCGGGATCCAAGGCAATCCAGGTGGGGGCGTAGTAATCACCCGTTGGGATCAGCAGGGCACCCCCGAGGGTTGGAATGACATTGTGGGCTTTGGTGATCTGATGGTCCACGAGGTCGAGCTGCCCGGTCTTGGGGTCCAGGACCCCCGTCCGTATGGAGGGGGACGGGACGAAGACGCTCAGGGGACCGTCCTGAGGGGAGGGGGTCCTGTCGAAGACCGGAGCCAGCCAGGGACCTCCGTCCCAGTCCCTGCGCCAGAGCTCTTTCCCCGTCGCCGGATCCAGACCCACGAAGCTTCGATGCATGCCCTCCGTGACGTACACGAGGTCGTCTCCCCAGCCCAATGGATAACCACCCCGGACCTCGGCCGTCCACAGCTCCTTGCCGTGCTGGTCGAAACCCTTCAGCGGTCCGTCGTTCTTCTGTCCGACCAGGACGTTGCCCACCCAGGCCGAGCGGTGCCACACCCCGTCCTTCACCACCGGGCTGCCGTCGTCGGTGTGAACGCTCAGATAGCAGGCGTACTCGTGGACGGGGCCGGCCTGTCCGTCGACGCAGAAATCGGTCACGCCGTCGTGTTCCCTCACCCAGAACCACTCCCGGGCCTCCTCGGGCAGGTCGATGGACCACTGTTTGGTGTTTGCCTCCTTGATGGAAGGTGCGCGGCTGATCCGGACGCTACCCTCCTTGGACGTGTCCATCTCGTAGATCGCGCCCGATGCGGCCATGGCCAGGTAGCGCTCGGGTTTCTCGTCGAGCCGGCCGATGAGGCTGCCATCGGCGGTGCTGTAGACGAAAAGGGTTCTTTGCTGCTGGGAAGTTTCGGCCCACATCGCCACCTGCCCGGGCGGCGTGTCGGGTACCTTCCTGAGTATGTCGAAACCGGCGAGGTCGCTGGAGACATCGACCGACCACACCTCGGATCCGTCGGTCCAGTTGAGCATTCTCAGCTTGCTGCCGCCCGCGGTGAGGTCCGGAGCGACCACCAGGCCCTCGTGGGCCTCGAGGAGGGGGCCGGATCCGGTAACCGTGACCTCCCAGGCGGTTGTGAGCCGGGCCGGGGGAGTCGGCGGCGGAGAGGACTCGGGTGATGATGGAATCGTGGGGGCCGACGACGGTGTCTCGGATCCTGTGCCCCAACAGGACGTGGTCAGCAGGACGGCACCCATCAGGGCGGCGGCCCCGCGAAGTCGCCATCTGGAGGCGGGTCTCGCCGCGGCGTTGGGGGAGTGGGTGACCGCTTTCATGCTGGCTCCTCTTCGGTTTGACGGATGGGCTGCTGTGGGCTCTCGGGCTCCGCGGGGGTGTTTTGAAGCTTCAACGAATCTTTGGTGAAGCATCAATTGCTCTGTTCACAACCTGTTTCGCGCCTCATGGTATCCGGCCCGCACGTCGCTCGCCGGTTCGGATGACAGCCGAGGACCGTATGGGCGAGCAAGAACCCGGTTACGCAGCACTCAACGCCGTTTCGGGCTGTTTCGGACGGTTTTTGGGCATTGAGCGCTGCGCAACCGGGTGAAACGCCCCGGCAGGGACGTTCAGTGGACGGGGAGGGCCTTGTCGGTTTCTTCCGCCCGGATGTCGACCATCTGCGCGCCGGTCAACCAGCCGGACAGGCTGCGGTGGGTGCGGGTGAACGGAACCATGACCAGGGACAGCGGCACCACCAGGGGCAGCAACCAGATGAAGGGCGAGGATGTGCCGAAGGGGGCCAAGAACATCGGGATCAACCACGATGCGGGTACCACCAGCGACCTGACAACCCTGCGGAGACGGGAACCGTCGTGCAGGGTGCCGTCCGCGTTGCGCCACTTCGGGGTGAGCCACACCACGGTCTGCCCGACGGAGGCGGCGAGATGATTCCAGGCGGGCCACACGAACACCGTGATGGTCGCCAGCGCAATGGCCGCGGGAGCGATCAATAGGGTCCACTCCTCAGAAACGTCCCCCAGGAACAGCAACGTCGCCACGCGGAGGACCACCGCGGTGGTTCCGGCCACCAGAGCCACGAGAATGGCGTCGATCAGCATGCCTATCCAGCGTCGCCACATCGTCACCGGGCGCGGCGTCAGCCTGTCCTGCACCAGCTGGTGGGCGCGCGGCATCCACCACAGCAACACCGGGGCCAGGACCGCTCCCAGGATGGTGCCGAGGGTGTTGGTCATGAGGTCGTCCACATCGGCGGCCCGGAAGGCGCAGGGATAGATGAACCACAAACCGGTGAGCTGGGTCAGTTCGATGAGGAGGCTGGTGGCCGCCCCCAGAAGGGTTGTGACGAGAACGGAGCGGTTGAAGTAGCGGCGCAGGATGACCCCGAACGGTACGAACAGCACCACGTTGAAGGCCACCTGCAACACCGCGAAGCTGGTCAGCAGCCCCCGCAGCGAACGCCCCGGCGCGGCCTCCCGGATGTCATCGATGAAAGCGAACGGCCGCAGGTTCATTCCGCGGGCGTGGAGCTGGCACCACTCGACGGAACGCTCCGGCAGCGGCAGGAGGGTGTAGGTGAGCAGCGCGGCGGCGTAGAGACACACCGCCGCGAGTCCGAGCAGACGGGCGAAACTCAACCGGCCGAAGCGGCGGTACTGCCAGACCAAGCCTGGCAGGAACAGCGCCGCGAACGCGACGGCTCCGATGATTGCGGCGAGCAGACCATTGTTCACCCAGTCCTGCAAGGTTCCTCCAGTTGTGACGGCCGAACGGAGGATACCGCTTGGGGGAAATGCCGGACCGGGGTCTCGTGACGTGGTCAGGTCTCACCGCAGATGAGGCCGACCGTCCGGCGTCCCGGATGTGACATAGTGAGCCGCGTTGTTCACGCGACTCATGAAGGCGACGCAGAAGATGTAGGAGGAAGCCCCGATGTCCTCTCCGGCAGGCGACCTGAAGGTCGCGATGAAACCCCGTCACCTCGTGATGATGAGCCTCGGCTCCGCCATCGGAGCCGGGCTGTTCGTGGGCTCCGGCGCGGGCATAGCGACGGCGGGACCCGCGGTGCTGCTGTCCTATGTCATCTCCGGGGCAATCGTCCTTGCCGTGATGCGCATGCTCGGCGAGATGGTGGCGGACGACCCGAACCCGGGGGCGTTCTCCTACTACGCGGACAAGGCCCTCGGACCCGCCGCCGGATTCGCGATCGGCTGGCTGTGGTGGATCGAGATGGGATTGGTGGTGGCAACCGAGGCAACCGCGGCGGCACGCTATCTGAGCACACTCATCCCCGGTTTCCCGCAGTGGGGTTTCGCGCTGATCATCATGGTGGTCTTCACGGGAATCAACCTGGTCAAGGTGGGGAGCTTCGGTGAATTCGAGTTCTGGTTCTCGCTGATCAAGATCACCTTCGTGGTGGTTTTCCTGGTGCTCGGGGCGGCTTTCCTGCTGGGGTTCACCCCCGCCGCCTCACCCGGGTGGGGGAACCTGCTGGGAAACGACTTCATGCCCCACGGAATCAAGGGAGTCGCATCGGCGCTGCTGGTGGTGATCTTCGCCTTCGGGGGCGTGGAGATAGTCGCGGTGGCCGCCGCCGAGACCGCCGACCCGGAACGCAGCATCAGGAAGGCCGTCAACACGATCCTGTGGCGCATCCTCATCTTCTACATGGGAGCTGTGACGATCATGCTGCTCGCCCTGCCCTGGAACGACCCCTCCCTCAAGGACGCGCCCTTCGTCGCGGTCCTGAACGCGGCGGGACTGCCCGCCGTCGCGGCGATGATCGGGACCGTGGTCGTCGTCGCGCTGCTGTCCTCGCTCAACGCGAACCTCTACGGCGGCTCCCGCATGATCTTCTCGCTCGCCGAACGACGCATGGGGCCCGCGGTGATGCGCGGCACGAACGCTCGTGGCGTGCCCGTGGCAGCCGTGCTGGCCACCTCGTTCCTCGGTTTCGTCGCTGCGGCGCTGAACTACTTCTGGGCCGAGGAGGTGCTGAAATTCCTGCTGAACATGGTCGGCTCGACCATGATCGTCATCTGGCTGGGGATCATCGCCTCGCACCTGGCGCTGCACCGCCGCGCCGCCCGCGAGGGCAATCACTCGCTCAAGGGTTTCCCGGTCGCCCTGTCCTGGGCGACGCTGGTCGCGGTGGCCGCGGTGGTCGCGCTCGGGTTCACGGTGCCCGAGATCGCGGTGCAACTCTCCAGCACCTTCGCCCTGACGGCCCTGCTAGCGGCGGTCGGTGGCTGGCTTGCCAAACGCGCGGCTGTTCCCGGCCCGGAGAGCGAACCAGCCGCAGAGAACGGGATGTGAGGAAAATCCGCGGACCCTGGGTGGATCCCGCGCAGCGGCCCTGGTGCCCCGGCCCCGAAGATGCCTGACCTCTTTGGTGGTAGCGTTTCGTCCTCAAACGACTTGCACGATGCTCAGCGCCCCGATGCGCTTCGAGCAGAACAACCCGGCCGGGACGTCACCCATGCCCGGCAACCAATCCCGGAAGGCACTGTTGTGACCCAACACACCATGAGTGAGAACACTCGCACCGCCATCGAACTCGTCGACACCTATGCGGCACACAACTACTCTCCGCTGCCCGTCGTCGTCACCGAAGCGTCGGGTGCGTGGCTGACGGATGTGGACGGCCGCCGCTACCTGGACTGCCTCGCCGCCTACTCGGCCCTCAACTTCGGGCACGGCAACCCCACCTTCATCGATGTCGCGAAACGGCAACTGGACCGGCTCACCCTCACCAGCCGCGCCGCGCACTCCGACTGGCTCGGCCCGTTCGCCCAGAAACTGGCCCGCCTCGCGGGCAAGGACATGGTCCTGCCGATGAACACCGGTGCCGAGGCCGTCGAGACCGCCATCAAGGTGGCCCGCAAGTGGGGGCACCAGGTCAAGGGGCTGCCGCAGGACCGCGGCGAGATCATCGCCATGCACGGCAACTTCCACGGCCGCACCACAACGATCATCAGCTTCAGCGACGACGAGACCGCGCGCGCCGATTTCGGCCCCTACAGCCCCGGATTCCGGCTCGCCGACTTCGGCGACGTCGAATCCCTGCGGCAGGCCATCACCCCCGAGACCGTCGCCGTGCTGCTGGAACCCATCCAGGGCGAGGCCGGCATCATCGTCCCGCCGGCGGGATACCTCCGCGAGGTGCGGGAACTCACCCGCAGGAACAACGTCCTGCTGATCTGCGACGAGGTGCAGACCGGCATGGGTCGCACCGGAACCACGTTCCGGTTCCAGGCCGAGGACATCGATCCCGACATCATCACCGTCGGCAAGGCACTGGGCGCGGGCATCGTGCCGCTGTCAGCGGTGATCGCCGACCGCGAGATCCTCGGGCTGCTGCGACCCGGTGAGCACGGCTCCACCTTCGGTGGCAACCCCCTCGCGTGCGCAATCGGATCGGCCGTCTGTGACGTGCTGGCCACCGGCGAGTACCAGCGCCGCTCCACCGGGCTGGGCGAGCGCCTGCACGCCGGGCTCGAGGCCCTCGTCGGCCACGGCGTGACCGCGGCCCGGGGTGCGGGCCTGTGGGCTGGCGTCGACATCGACCCCGCGATCGGCACCGCCAAGGACGTGAGCCTGGACCTCCTCGATCACGGCATTCTGGTGAAGGACACCCACGGCCAGACCCTCCGGTTCGCGCCCCCGCTGGTGATCACCGAGGACGAGATCGACCTCATCGTGCGCGAGTTCCGGGCTGTGCTGGAGCAGCGCCTCACGCGGCACGCCTGAAACGGGAAACGACCCGGTCGATGCCGGATGCAGCCGCCGAACTGACCATCGAACGGGTGCTGTGCGCGGTGGAGTGCATACCCATCGGGCGGGTGGTCAGCTACGGCGACCTCGCGGAACTGGTGGGCACATCCGCCCGGCGGGTGGGGGCCATCATGGCCTCCGCCGGGCCGGGGGTGCCGTGGTGGCGGGTGGTCAACGCCTCGGGACGCCTGCCCGGGCACCTCGTGGCGGAGGCGTCCCGACGCTGGGCCGATGAGGGAACCCCCGCGGTCGACGGGCGGTGCGTGATGTCGCAGGCCCGCGCCGATCTGCCCCGGCTGGCCGCGGACCACGAAGCCCGGCTCGCCGAGTGGGCAAGCCCCGCCCGGGACCTGACCTCATCCGCAGTTCAGTAGCCCCGCCGACTCCTTCAGCGCCAGCACCCGGCCGGCGGATTCGGCCAGCCGGTCGGCGTTGCCCGGGTTCTCGGCCGCCCAGGTGATGGTGGCCTTCAGCATCTCGTCCATCAGCGACGGGTCGGCGTTGATGAGCAGATCCCCTCCCGCCGCGAAGAACCGGACCGCCCGGTCGCCGGGTTTGACATTCCCCACGGCGGCCGCCTCGCCCAGGTCGTCGCTGATAGCCACTCCTTGGAAACCGAGGTCGCCGCGCAGCATGTCGGTGACGATCTTCCTGCTGAAAACTCCCTCCTGGTCCGGGTCGATCCGGGTGAAGATCGCCGACGAGATCATCACCGAGTCGGCCCCGGCCTCGATGCCTTTGCGGAACGGCTCCAGGGATTCGCCGTCGGCGGTGGTGTCGCCGTCCCTGGCCACCCCGTGGTCGGTGTTGACCGTCACCTCACCCAGCCCGGGAAAGTGCTTCAGAGAGGTCACTATCCCTGCGTCCTGCATGCCCTGGGTGAACTCCACCACCGATCTGCTCACCGCGGTGACGTTATTGCCGAAGTTGCGGTTGAGTTTCCCGATCGGGGCGTTGCTGCTCTGCTTGTTCCTCGGCACCACGTCGGCGACCGGCGCGAGGTCGTAGTGGATTCCGGCGGCAGCCAGTTCTCCACCCCACGCCTGCGCTCGGTTCCGCAGCTGCCCGTCCGCCAACGATCCCTGCTCGACGGCGTTCGGGATGTCGCTGAATCCCGGTCCCTTGAGGCGTTGCACCCGGCCGCCCTCCTGGTCGACGGCGACCAGCAACGGTATTCCGGCGGAGCGCATCGTTCCCAGCTCGGAGGTGATTCCGCTGATCTGGCCGGCGCCCGCGTTGTTGTCGCCGAGCAGCACAACGGATCCGACGGACCCCGACGCGATGGCCTTCCGGGTCGCGCTGTCCAGACCGGAGGTGCTCACCCCGATCATGAACAACTGCCCGGCCTGCTGTTCGGTGGTCAGGGAATCCGCTTTCGCGCGGCACCTCACCGCGGCGGGCGTGGGTGCGGGGGAGGGGGGCGTTTCCGGCGTGGACGTGCTCGGGGTCCCCGCTGCCGTGGCCGGTTCGGTGGGAGGTGCTGCTGGGCCCGCCGCGCAACCGGTCAGCACCGAGGCGCAGGCCGCGGCCGCGGCGAACCTACGAAGGGAACCGAAATCTCCTCCGGTCGGTTTCGAGGTGCGCAACCGGTTCGTCGCCCCGCCGGGAAACGCTCCCGCGGAGCCGGAGGCCTCGGGGAGCGGGTCGCGGTACGAGGATTTCAAGAGTTGCATGTTTCTCCCGGAGCGAGATGGTCGTGGGGTTGGGAAAGGCCTGTAAGTGGGGGTGGGATCACGTCGTGAAAAGGGCTTTCAGCTCTAGGACAGATGCGCTTTCAGGCTCACGCTGAAGCCTATGAGCGCCGCAACACCCCCAATGATCATGCTGTTCACCGGCCCGATACCGCGGGCGAACGACGAACCGAGGGCGTAACCAAGAAATCCCCAGAGAAGCGAGAAGGCGATCCCGATCAATGGGCCGAGGAAGGGGATGAACAACATGACGATCAGCAGGATTCCAACGATGATTCCGACCGTTATCGCGGCGTCACGGCCCAGGTGGTAGACATCGGCCGTGCTGATGCACACGAAAACCCCCACCAGCAGGGCCTCAAGGAAAACCAAGGGATGGAGTTCGCTCGGACCGCTGCCCCGCAGCCGCTGTATCAACCGCGGCCGGGCGGCGGGGGCGGAGGCCGTGTCGTTCTGTTTCGGCATGGGGGAGTAGCCCTTGGGATTCTTTGCGCCGTTCCGGGACTGTTCATCCTCGTCGTAGTCGTAGAGCATGGACACCATCCTTTCCCATGGGGAGGCCCTTGGGAAGGGCGACGGGGACTCACCGGGGCTCCTCGGGGCCGCCCACCAGTATTGGGTGGGCCCACGGTCGGGGGAGCCCCGGGATGGCCCCGTCTGCGAACCCCGGGTCCTACGATGATGCGCATGCGTCATTTCACCGTTGATCTGAACCGGGAGAGATCCGCCACCTTGGAGGCGGTCCTCTTCGACGCCCCTTCCCCCGAGGAGCAACCGACCCCGCTGGAGCATCCCCGGCCCGCGGTGATCATCGCCCCGGGTGGGGGATACATGATGTTGTCGCAACGGGAGTCCGACCCGGTGGCGGTCGCCTTCCTGCGCCGCGGGTTCAACGTGTTCGTGCTGCGCTACTCGCTGCGGGAACACGCCGCCTACCCCAATCCCGCCATCGACGCGGCGCAGGCCGTGCGATGGATACGAGCCCATGCCGGCGAGGTGGGCGTCGATCCGCGGCAGGTGAACCTCCTGGGGTTCTCAGCGGGCGGGCACGTCGCAGCGCTGCTGGGCACCCACTGGAACCGCGACGACCTGGTGGCGGCCGAACGCGCCGAGTACGAGGCCACCGGCCGGGGTGATCTGTTGCGTCACGGTTCGCGACCCGACGCGCTCGTGATCTGCTACGGGGCGCTCAGCGTCGACTGGGTGGACGGTGACGAGGAGATTCTGCGCACCGCGGCCCGCGTGGACTGCATCTCGGCGGTGACCGGGGAGACTCCGCCCGCCTTCGTGTGGACCACCGGTCAGGACGAAGTGGTGCCGCCCTCGCAGTCGCTGCGTTTTGTCACCGCGCTGGCCGAGGCCGGGGTGCCGTTCGAATACCACCACTTCCAGTGGGGCTGTCACGGCCTGTCGACCGCCGATGAGCTGTGTGACGCCGACCGGGAATCGCTTCCGGTCAATGTCGCTTCCTGGGTGGATTTGGCAGCCAACTGGCTGCGCAAGATTGGAGAGGAAAAATGACCAACGCATGGAGTGATCTGGGCGACTACACCAACCTGCCGAGGCTGGGTTCGCTGGCGATCTCCCCGCAGGGACGGGTGCTGGTGTCCGTCGCTAACCGGAACCGGGAACGTACCGGCTACCGGTCGTCGTGGTGGGAGCTCGACCCCGAGGGCCAGCGACCCGCGCGGCGCCTGACCCGTTCGGAGGAGGGCGAGAGCTTCGGCGCCTTCACCGCGGACGGGGATTTCCTGTTCGGCTCGAAACGACCCGTGCCCGGCACCGACGAGGTGAAACCGGGCGAGGACGACGGTGTGGTCTGGTTGCTGCCCGCCGAGGGCGGTGAGGCCCATCCGGTGGCGCGCCGCTCCGGTGGGTTCAGCGGGGTCGTCGCCGCGACCGGTTCCCGCACGGTGATCGCCCGCACCCCGGCCCACATCGGCGCCGCGGACGACGAGGCCGACGCCGCCAAACGCAAGGCCCGCCGCGAACGCAAGGTGACCGCCATCCTCCACGACAGCTACCCGGTCCGGTACTGGGACCACGACCTGGGGCCCGTAGCGGACAGACTCGCCGTCCTGGACCTCGATGGTGGCTGCGAACCGCTGACCGGGGACGTGGGCCGCGCCCTGGAGGAGACGACGCTGTCGCTGAGCGCCGACGGCCAGAGGCTCGCCGCAGGCTGGGCCTCGCCGCGGGGAGTTGCGGAGGTGGCCCTGTCCGTGGCGGTCATCGACGTGGCGACGGGGCAACGTCGGATGGTCGCCTCCGACGACGCCGACGAGTTCACCGGTCCTGTGATCTCCCGCGACGGCCGGTTGATCGCGTGCGTGCGCATCATCCGCTCCACCCCGGAAACCGCCCCGGTGCAGCGCCTGTGGCTGGTCGGGGAGGACGGCGAAGGCAGGGAACTGGCCCCTGCTTGGGATCGCTGGGGTACGCCGGTGGCCTTCAGCCCTGATGCCGGGACGCTTTACGCCGTGGCCGACGAGGACGGCGACGCCCCGGTGTTCGCCATCGAAGTGGCCTCCGGGAAGGTGCGCCGCCTCACCGGCGAGGGTGCCTTCACCTCGGTGCGGATCACCGAGGACGGCCGGAGACTGTACGCGGTGCGGTCGTCCTACCAGGATCCGGGCAGCGTCGTCGCCATCGACACCGCCACCGGGGAGACCACCAAACTTCCGGTGCCCGTCGACTACCCGGAACTGCCCGGCAGACTGGAGCGCATCGAGACCACCGCCGCCGACGGGGCGCGCGTGCCCGGTTACCTGCTGCTGCCTCCCGGCGACGGCCCTGCGCCGCTGGCGTTGTGGATCCACGGCGGCCCGTTGAGTTCCTGGAACTCGTGGAGCTGGCGCTGGTGCCCGTGGCTGCTGGTCAGCCGGGGCTGGGCGGTGCTGCTGCCCGATCCGGCGCTGTCCACGGGATACGGCCAGGACTACATCCAGCGCGGCTGGGGACGCTGGGGCGCGGAACCGTTCACCGACCTGATGGCCCTGACCGACCACGTCGTCGCCCGGGACGACATCGACCAGGACCGCACCGTCGCCATGGGCGGGTCGTTCGGCGGCTACATGGCCAACTGGGTGGCGGGCCACACGGACCGGTTCCGTGCCATCGTCACCCACGCCAGCCTGTGGAACCTGGATGCCTTCGGCAACACCACCGACGCCGCCTGGTACTGGGAACGCGAGATGTCGCCCGAGATGCGGGAGCGGTACTCGCCGCACCGGGCCGTAGCTGACATCGTCACCCCGATGCTGGTTGTCCACGGCGACAGGGACTACCGGGTGCCGATCAGCGAGGGCCTGGCCCTGTGGCGGGAACTGGCCGCGGGCTGGGCGGGGAAACCGGAGGACTTCCCGCACAGGTTCCTGTACTTCCCCGACGAGAACCACTGGATCCTGTCCCCGCAGCACGCCGAACTCTGGTACGAGACCGTGCTTTCCTTCATCGAGGCGGGCATCGGCAAGGCCGGATTCACCCGGCCCGAGCTGCTCTGATCCGGTTCACCGGCCGGGCCGGGACGCATCCGGTCCGGCCCGGCCGGCCTGCGGGGTGGCGCCCTGGTGGCCGACCACCTGGGACCGGGGCACCGGGTATCCCGCCAACCGGTCCGCGACGGCGCCGGTCAGCTGCTCCAGCGGACCCGAGACGAACACCTGCGACCACGCCCCGCACGCCACCACCAGTCCGAGGCACAACCAGCCCCCGGGTCCCCCGTCGGTGACGAGACCCTCCGGTTGGGCGTCGGACAGGACCACGACGTGGATCACGTATGCCGTCAACGCCATCGAACCGACGCCCGTCAGGGGCAGCAGCACCCACCGCGACCACGGCAGCCGGCCCAGCAGCACCAGACCAGCGATCAGCGCGAGCGCCAGACCACCCGAGGAGAACACCTCGAAGACGGTGCCCGAGTTGGGTTCGAAGGACCACAGTGCACGCTGCCAGTCGATGCCGGTCGCCGGATCCGTGGTCCGGTCGATCCCGGTGGTCGAGGTGGCCGAGCGCTGGACGTCGTTGAACAGCGGCGCCGGGGAACCGGCGGAGATCACGAACGGGGCCGCGAAACCGGCGAACAGCACCAGACCCGCCACCAGGAACCCCCTCAGCGCCCTGACGTTGTCCAGGCCGAAACGCCCCAGGGCCATGCCCGCAAGGACGAAGGCCATCCACACCAGCGCGGGGGAGACGGTGGTCGCAAGCAGGGTGGGGACGAAATTGCCCCCGAGGTCGGGGGAACCGTACCCCCAGGTGGGGATCCACAGCGGCAACCCGGTCACCAGCAGCTTGCCCACCAACGCCAGGCAGCAGGCCACGACCAGGAGGGTGCGGGGCCGCCAGCGCAGCGCGGGCAGGGAGAGGACGAACCAGAAGGCGTAGGAGGCCAGGATCACCTGGATGGTGGTTGGGATCATCGACAACGCCCCGGCGATCAGCAGCAACACGACGGCCCTGCCCAGGACGGTGGCGCGGGCCCGCAGCAGGTCGTCGCCCCCGAGCCTTTGGGTTCCCCCGCTGATGATGGCCAGCGACACCCCCGCCACGGTGGCGAACAGGATGCCTGAGCGGCCGTGGACGAAACCGAGCAGCGCGGCCGGTCCCGAACCCCAGGTGGGGGTGAGCATCGAGTGCGCGATCACCATGCCCAGGACGGCCAGGCCGCGGGCGGCGTCGAGCCCGGGGACACGGGATCCCGTGACCCGCGTGTGGCGTGGCTGCGGCCACCAGGGGCGGGCAGATCGGAGAGGAAACGGCATCTGCTGTGTGACTGACACCCAGCCAACCTAGGCCACTTCGGGACCGAGCGCGGGTTTTCCGCGAACGCCGGGCGTCCGGCCGCCGGGCGCGGGCCGGGGAACCCGGTGGGACAACCCCGGTGGCTTGAACGCTGTTCAAGCGTTTACCCCTGTCAGTGGGGGGTGAAACCCGGATTGGCTGGTTGCGCCGATGCAGGGGGGTGCGTTCCCCGAAGTTGTCCCGGCATGGTTGGATAGGGACCATGAGTCCTCGAAAGATCGGCGTCACCGAGCTGGTGCTCAGGGACGCACACCAGAGTTTGATGGCAACCCGAATGGCCTTGGAAGACATGGTCGACGCCTGTGCAGACATCGATGCCGCAGGTTACTGGTCTGTGGAGTGTTGGGGTGGTGCAACCTTCGATTCCTGTATCCGCTTCCTCAATGAGGATCCCTGGGTCAGGCTCCGTACGTTCCGTGAACTGATGCCCAATACCCGTCTCCAGATGCTGCTGCGTGGCCAGAACCTTCTCGGCTACCGCCACTACGAGGACACGGTGGTGGAAGAGTTCGTCGAGAAGTCGGCTGAGAACGGCATGGACGTCTTCCGTGTCTTTGACGCCCTCAACGACCCCCGCAACATGGCCCAGGCGATGCAGGCCGTCAAGAAGGTCGGCAAGCACGCCCAGGGCACCATCTGCTACACCATCTCGCCGGTCCACACCGTCGAGGGCTACGTGAAGCTCGCCGGGCAGCTCATCGACATGGGCGCCGAGTCGATCGCCCTCAAGGACATGGCCGCCCTCCTCCAGCCGCAGCCCGCCTACGACATCATCCGCGGCATCAAGGAAACCTACGGCGACATCCAGATCAACGTTCACTGCCACTCCACCACGGGCGTCACCCTCGTCAGTCTCATGAAGGCCATCGAGGCGGGTGCCGACGTGGTCGACACGGCCATCTCGTCGATGAGCCTTGGCCCCGGCCACAATCCGACCGAATCTCTCGTCGCGATGCTCGAGGGCACCGACTACACCACCGACCTCGACATGGACCGCCTCGTCAAGATCCGCGACCACTTCGCGAAGATCCGCCCGAAGTACGCCGAGTTCGAGTCGGCCACGCTGGTGGACACCGGCATCTTCTCCTCCCAGATCCCCGGCGGCATGCTCTCCAACATGGAATCGCAGCTCAAGGCCCAGGGCGCGGGCGACCGCATCGACGAGGTCATGGCCGAGGTGCCGCTGGTCAAGGCCGACGCAGGCCATCCGCCGCTGGTCACCCCGTCCTCCCAGATCGTCGGCACCCAGGCCGTCTTCAACGTCCTGATGGGCCGCTACAAGGTGCTGACGGGCGAGTTCGCGGACCTCATGCTCGGTTACTACGGCGAATGCCTCGGTGAGCGCAACCCCGAGGTCATCAAGCTGGCGCAGGCGCAGGCCAAGAAGGACCCCATCACGGTGCGTCCCGCGGACCTTCTCAAACCCGAATGGGACGAACTCGTCGCCCAGGCCAAGGAACTCGAAGGCGCCGACGGCACCGAGGAGGACGTCCTGACCAACGCCATGTTCCCGGGGGTGGCTCCCGGGTTCTTCAAGACCCGCGCTGAGGGGCCCAAGAACGTCGGCAAGACCGCTGAGCAGCTGGCCGCCGAGGAAGAGGCCGCCAAGCGCAAGGCCCAGGGGATCTCCGGTCCCGTCAAGTACAACGTCACCATCGCTGGCCGTTCGCACAGCGTTTCCGTCGAGCCCGCCTGAGGAGCGAAATGAGCAAGCAACACACCATGGCCGAGCGCCTTCAGCAGCTCGAGGAGGCCCGGACAAAGGTCGAGGCCGGAGGCGGTGCCGAGAAGCTGGAAAAGCAGCGCGCCCGCGGCAAGATGACCGCCCGCGACCGCATCGAGGAGTTGATCGACGAGGGCTCCTTCCAGGAAACCGGCGCCTTCCGCCGCAACCGCACCACCACCTTCGGAATGGACAAGGCCTACATGGCAGCCGACGGTGTGGTGACGGGCTCCGCGACCGTGCTGGGCCGTCCCGTCCACCTGGCCAGCCAGGACTTCACCGTGATGGGTGGTTCGGCCGGTGAGACCCATTCCATCAAGGTCACCGAGATGCTGGAGGCGTCGCTGTCCACCGGCACCCCGTTCATCTTCATCAACGACTCGGGCGGTGCCCGCGTGCAGGAGGGCATCGACTCCCTCTCCGGCTACGGCAAGGTCTTCTACGCCAACGTGCTGCTCTCCGGTGCGGTGCCGCAGATCTCGATCATCTCCGGCCCCTGTGCCGGTGGCGCGGCCTATTCGCCGGCCCTGACCGACTTCATCATCCAGACCCGCAAGGCCCACATGTTCATCACGGGCCCGGGCGTGATCAAGCAGGTCACCGGTGAGGAGGTCACCCAGGACGCCCTCGGCGGTGCCGACGCCCACATGGGCCGCTCCGGTGTCATCGACTTCGTTGCCGACGACGACGAGCAGGCCATCCTGATCGCGAAGAAGCTGCTCAGCTTCCTGCCGCAGAACAACTCCGAGGAGCCCCCGATCGTCGATCCCGACGATTCGATCGAGCCCAACGAGAAGCTGCGCGAGATCATCCCGCTCGAAGGCAACAAGGGCTACGACATTCGCGACATCATCGCCGAAATCGTCGATCACCGCGACTTCCTCGAGGTGCAGGCCGGCTGGGCCCGCAACATCGTGGTCGGCTTCGCCCGAATCAACGGCCGCTCGATCGGCATCATCGCGAACCAGCCGAGCGTCATGTCGGGTGTCCTCGACATCGACTCCTCGGACAAGGGCAGCAAGTTCATCCGCTTCTGCAACGCGTTCAACATTCCCGTGGTGAACCTCGTCGACGTTCCCGGCTTCCTGCCCGGCGTCGCCCAGGAGCACGGCGGCATCATCCGCCACGGCGCGAAGATGCTGTTCGCCTACTCCGCCGCGACTGTCCCGAAGATCACCGTCGTGCTGCGCAAGGCCTACGGCGGCGCCTACCTGGCGATGTGCTCGAAGGACCTGGGCGCCGACAAGGTGTTCGCCTGGCCGACCGCCGAAATCGCCGTCATGGGTGCCGAGGGCGCCGCGAACGTGGTGTTCCGCCGCGAGATCGAGGCCGCCGAGGACACCGAGGCTCGCCGCGAGGAGCTCGTGGAGGAATACCGCGAGACCTTCTCGACGCCGTACATGGCTGCCTCCCGTGGTCTGGTTGACGACATCATCGACCCGGCGGACACCCGCCGCGAGATCGCGCTGTCGCTGGAACTGCTGGCCGGCAAGCGCCAGCTGCGTCCCGCGAAGAAGCACGGCCTCTTCCCAGCGTGATCGGAGTCGCAGATGTCTGACAACAACGCTGCGCTCCTCGCGGCGGTCGAGAAGCTGACGGCTCAGCTCAAGACCCTCGACGAGCGTCTCGCCAAGCTCGAAGCCCGGCAGGGGATCCCCGAGGAGGATCTCGTTGCGATCGGAGCCGCCGTCGCGGCCTCCCTCGGGCACAAGGCCAAGGTGCGGGCGGTCCGCTTCAGCGCCCAGTCCGGCTGGGTCCGGGCCACCCGCGAACAGTCCCACAACCGTGCTGTCCCGCACGTTCGCTGATTGAAGGAGACAACCCATGAAACTGAAGGTGACCGTCAATCAGACGGAGTACGAGATTGATGTTGAGGTCGAGAAGGAAACCCCAAGCCTTCCGCCGATCGTGATCGGCGGCTCGGGCGGCGCACCGGCGGCGGCCCCGGCCCCGTCGGCCGCCGGCGCGGCTGGCGCCAACGCCGTCGTCGCACCGCTGGCCGGGTCGGTGGCCCGCATCCTCGTCGCCGAGGGCGACGAGGTCGAGGCAGGTCAGGTGCTCCTGGTCCTGGAGGCCATGAAGATGGAAACCGAGATCACGGCCCCCGCGGCCGGCACGGTTTCGGCCATCCTCGTCAAGCCGGGTGAGCCCGTCCAGGGCGGTCAGGGCCTCATCGAGCTCTGACCCTCACCCTTTCCGAGACAGAACGACGGGTCGCACCCAGCTGGGTGCGACCCGTCGTTCTGTTCTTGTCGGTATCCAAACCTCCTGGGGCATGCGAGTAGCATCGGGTTCCAGTGCCTTTTGGGTAGAGGGTGGGGTTTTAAGTACATGCCGCCGTTCAACAGGGAGCGAGGGAAACCCTCGGAGCCTGATCGCGCGATGTGGCGATTCGCGCTCCTGACCTGCCGGGAGGCGGACGCCACCTCCCGGGTGCGGAACCTGATGGTGATCGGCGCCGTCGTTGCGGGGGCGTTCGCGCGGATCCTCGCCCCGGTGGTGCTGGGGCTCGGGTTGGAGTTCGCCCTCCAAGGCGCGTGGTGGCGCTGGGGGCTGCCCGCCGTCGCGGTGCTCTACGCGGCGATCTGGTGGCTGGGAAGCGCGGGCCGGGCCTGTTTCCTGCCGACCTACGGCCGCCTGGAACAGGCCATGCAGTCCCGTTTCATGGTTCGTGCCCTGGAGCGCAGCAACCGGTCCGACCCGCGCGCCAGGGGACGGGTGGACGAGTCCACCGTGGGTTTCGCCATCGACTCCGCGGCGTCCGCCCTGCGCGAGGGACTGAGTTGCCTGCACCTGTCCCTGCTGCCCGCCGGGGTCAGCATTCTCGCGGGTACGGCGACGGTCGGTCTCGTGGGAGGAATCGGGGTGCTCGCCGTCTTCCTGGCCACCGTGCTGGTCTACGCCGCCATCAGCACCCCACTGATCCGCCGCCATCAACGCCTCCAGACGCTCTTCTTCAAGGAGGCGATGCGAAGCTTCGGGGTGCTGGTGAACCTGCTGTCCCTGTGGCGGGAAACCAGGATCTTCGACGGCCATGCCCACGCCCGGCAGTGGTACCGGCGCGACAGATCGAGGGTCGAGCGCCGCGCCATGCGCTCCTACCGCGCCACCCGCGGCCTCCAGGTGAGCCAGGCCCTGGTGCTCGCGGCCGGGATTGCCGTCGCGCTCTGCCTGTTCGCCCGGGCCGGCGAACCCCCGTCGCTGGGCGTCATGATCGCGGTCTCCGGGGTTTTCCTGTCCGCCGTCGCGCCCCTGCAGGACGCCGGCTTCGGCCTGTCCACCCTGGCGGTCTCGGAGAGCCAGTACCGGGAGGCGCAGACCAGGATCGACCCGCCGGTCGACGACGCCACCGGGGCACTGGGAGCCGCGCCGGAACCACCGGTGTGGACGCCCGGTAGGCCCGTCTGGTGCCTGGGTGACAGCAGGGCCGGCAAGACCACTTGGGCGGAACGGTTCCTTGGGCTCCGAGGCCTGGCCGACGGAAGCCTCCGCACCGGACCCGGCCGCGGGGAAGCCTTCTCTTACCTGCCCCAGGAACCGGGACTGCTGGCAGGCACGGTCATCGACAACGTGCGTTTCGGACGCGACCTGCCACCCGGTGCCGTCGACGGGATCCTCCGGGAGCTCGGCCTGGGGGAGTTCTCCCGGGGAGGGGCCCGCGAACACGAGGTGATCGCCCCCGACCGGGGTGGGGTCTCGGTGGGGGAGGGGCGCCGGGTCGCGTTGGCCAGGGCACTCGCCGACGAATCCAGCAGGATCGTGGTACTGGACGAACCGACCGCCGGGATGGACGCGAATCTCAGGGACCAGGTGTGGCGCATCATCGAGTCGCGTGCCGAGCGGTGCGTCGTCGTGGTCGCCACCCACGACCCGCAGGCCCCCATCCGAGACGACGACCCGGCCGTCACCCTCCCGGAGGACTGATCCCTGGTTTCCACCGGAACCGGGCAGACTTGGTGGGGTGACGAGGAAGAAGACCGCGAAACCCCGGCCCCCGGTTGCGTTGTGGCATCCGCTGCTCGCCTTGGCGGCGCGGGTGGTTCCGCTGCTGGTGTTCGGTTTCTGGCTGCTGTCGGCCGGGCACAATCCCTACTGGTACGACGACGGCCGGGCGATTCTCGGTGTGCTCAACCTGGTGTTGCTGTGGTGGCTGCTCAGGCGGGAACAGACGGGTTTCCGAAGGTTCATGGGGCCCTTCACCGCCCGCGACCTCAAGTGGTCGCTGGTGGTCGGGGTGGGCATGGTCTGCGTCGCGCTGCTGGCCTACGCCTTCGCGGAGAGCTGGCTCCGCGTGGAGGGGAAACCCACCCCCACACTGGAGACCCCGTTGTGGTTGCTGGTCGGGCAGATCCTGCTGGTACCGGCCTGGGTGGCTTTCGTGGACGGCCTGTTGTTCTTCGGCTACGTGCTGCCGCGGCTGCGTGAACGACTCGGGGCGGTGTGGGCCTCCGTGATCGTCATCCTGGGGTTCACGCTGCTGCAGATCGGATTCGCGCTCCTTTCCCCGACCCGGGTGGCCGCCGAGGCCGTCCGGGGGGTGTTGCTGGCGATCCCGCCGGTGCTGGTGGTGCTCAGGACACGGAGCGTGTGGCCGGGTTTCCTCGGCTACCTGCTCATGATCCTGCTGAACGACTGGCCGAGCGTCCTGTACACCCTGATTCTGCTGCTCAGCTGGTCGGGGCTGTGGATCGGCCTCTTCGCCGGTTTCATCGTCATGATCTTCTGGCTCGGCATGAGCCGCCGGAACTGACCCCGTCGCCGGCGCAACGTTGTGGAGGGGCCGCCGAAGCGACCCCTCCATCTTGTTCACGACCTGCCGTGCGACCTGTCACGCGTCGCTTTCCGGGCGGATCTGTTCGCCCTCGTCCGGGTTGACCGGGCGGATCACCAGCACGTCGCAGTGGGCTCGCCTGACGACGACGCTGGCGACGTCACCGAGCAGGCGGCCGGCGATCGAGCGGTCGCGGATGGCGCCGATCACGATGAGATCCCCGAGGTGCTGTTTCGAGCTGCTGAGCAGCGCCTCGGCGGGATCCGCTTCCACCAGCAGGGTGGCCTTCACGCGCGCCCCGGCGGCGACGGCGATGTCCTTGGCCTGTGTGACGGCCAGCGTGGCCGCTTCCTTGCCCGGAACCTGCCCGATGCGGCTCGGTGCGGTCTCGGTCAGCGGCACCTTCGCGTCGGCCCTTCGGGAACCGCCGCCGTAGGCGCACACGATAACCAGGTCGGCGTCCTCCTTGGTCGCGATCCACGCGGCCCGGGTGACGGTCGGCACGGCGAGTTCGGAACCATCGGTTCCGACGACGACCGTGGTGTAGTCCTTGAGCATTTCCCCTCCAATCGTGGGAGATCAGTTTTCGGCAGGCACGGGTTCGGACAGATCGTCGACGTCCTTGACGATCGGCGGCTCCTTGATCCAGAGCATCGCGATGGCCGCCAGGGCCAGGAGGACGGCGGCGAAGGTGATCGCGTTACCGGGGTGGTCACCGATCAGCTTGTAGACGGTGCCGAAGGTGACGGTCTGGATGAGCATCGGGATGACGATCATCATGTTGATGATGCCCATGTAGACGCCGTAGCGGGTGGACGGGATCATGCGGACGGCCATGATGTAGGGCACACCCAAGATGGAGGCCCATGCGATACCCAGGCCGATGATCGGCACGAACAGCAGGTACTTGTCGGTGATGTGCGGGAAGAAGGCCAGGCCGACCGCCGCCAGCAGCAGGCAGGTGGTGTGGACGAACTTCGCGCCGTGCCGTTTGGCCAGGACCACCAGAGCGAAGGCCACGCAGAAGGTCACGACGTTGTAGGCACCGTTGACCAGGCCGGTCCATGCCGTGGCCTGCTCGAACAAGGTCTTGTACCGATCCGGATCGGCTTCCTTCAGTGCATTGGTCGCCCCGAAGATGGACTCCCCCACGGACAGCGACACGTACTGCCAGTAGCAGTTCATGGCGTACCACTGGAACAGGTAGACCAGCGCCAGCTTGCGCAGCTGGACGGGCATCTCGACGATGGCTTCCCAGATCTCCTTGAGGGTGCCGACGAAACCGGTCTTGTGGGCGCGCAGCTCGGCGAGTTCCTCGGGCGTGGGTTCGAGTTCCTTGGTGCTGAGGATCGAGACCAGCACGGTGGCGATGGAGGCGACGGTACCCAGCATGAAGGAGGCCATCACCCAGGAGGGAAGGCTGCCGAAGATGCCGGGGACGACCTGCTGGAACACGAACAGCGACACGTTGGCCAGGGTGATTCCGAGGCCGGCGAAGAAGGACTGGGCCAGGAAGCCCTTGGCCAGCTGCGACGGCGGCAGTCTGTCGGAGATGAACGCCCGGTAGGGCTCCATGGCGGTGTTGTTGGACACGTCGAGCAGCCACAGCAGCAGCACGGCCATCCACACCGCGGAGGCGAAGGGGAACAGGAACAGGCACACGGAGCAGCCGATGGCGCCGGCCAGCAGGAAGGGACGCCTGCGGCCCCACTTGGGAACCCATGTCTTGTCCGAAATGGCGCCGATTATGGGCTGGATCAGCAGGCCGGTGATCGGCCCGGCCAGGTTCAGCAGCGGCATTTCCTCGGGGTCTGCGCCGAGGAACTGGTAGATGGGGTTGATGGCCGTCTGCTGCATGCCGAAGGAGTACTGGACACCGAAGAATCCCAGGTTCATCAGCAGGATCTGCGGCATCGTCATGAGCGGCTTCTGCCGCACAACCGTCGCGCTCATCGGGAAACTCCCTCAGGGTTGGCGGCCAGGAAATCCTCGAGGCGGTTCAGCTCCCGCTCCCAACCGGTGGCGTGGTACTCGGCGCGGGAGGGTTCGTAGGGTCCCTGCACGATGCGCACGAGGGTTCCGCCGCCGTACTTGGTGAACTCGACGCGCAGTTCCATGGGAATGTCGGGATCAATGCCGGGGTCGCCGGTGATGCGCTGGCGGGCGACGAAGACATCCGGATCGAAGTACTCGGTGAAGACCGCATCCGTGGTGACCCTGACCGTCGGGTCGTTGTCGCGGATCTTCACGTGGTGGTGTTTGCCGCCGAGCTTCAATTCGGAGGAAACCGTTTCCTGCTCGACGTGCCACCCGGGACTGCCTCGCCAGAGCATCATCTCCTCGGGTGCGGTCCACGCTTTGAAAACGCGTTTCTGGGGATAGTCGAACTTCCGCTCGACGATCAACATGACATTGGCGACCATTGCTCACTCCTGTTGATGTGGAACTGCTCATAGCCTGCTACTCACCCTAAATCCTGTCCATACCCCAAGGGGTATTCTTTGCAGTGAAGTTTTTGGGTGTCATGTGCGTTCTCCCCGGCGCTAGCAAGGGCGTTAACCCGGGATCCCGCGCAGGCGGGATCAGACTCGGCCCGTCCCGCTCCTCCGGCCCCGAGACGTACGAGGCCTGCGCCATCCGGCAGACATGGGGTTTCCCGGGGGCGAATCGGTCGATCGACGCCGTGCGCTCTCCCCGGGGCACCGCGAGTTCGGGCGGGTGCGGCTCGGCGGGAAGGGAGTTCTAGAGTAGGAGAACGTGAGTTCCGACCCGTCCCTACAGCACAACACCACCACATCACACACCACCGCCGGAGCCTCGGGGCTTCGGCGTTTCGCTGCCGCCGTCGTCCTGGCGGGAATCACCGCGGGTGTCACCGGATGGGCCTGCGCACACCTGCTGCACACCGTGGAGCACTTCGTCTGGAGCATCTCCGAGGGGCACCTGGTCACGGCTCTGGAGACCGTCCCGTGGTGGCGCCGGTTCCTCACCCTCGCGGCGGCCGGTGTGATCGGCGCGGTGTCGTGGGTGCTGCTGCACCGCACCGGACCCGGGCCGGTCTCGACGGAACAGGCCGTGGCGGGCAGGCGCATGCCGGTGCTGCGCACCATCTGGCACGCCGCCACGCAGATCATCATCATCGCCATGGGCGCCTCGCTCGGCCGCGAGGTCGCGCCGCGGGAGGCCGGCGCCGCGCTGTCCGGGTGGATCAGCGACCGGTTCGGGCTGAACGAGGAGGATCGGAGGATCCTGGTGGCATGCGGGGCCGGGGCGGGTCTGGCCGCCGTCTACGGCATCCCCCTGTCCGGCATCTTCTTCGCCCTGGAGGCCCTCCTCGCCACCTTCTCGAAACGCTCCCTGGCCTCGGCGCTCGCCGTCTCCGGCATCGCCGTGTTCGTCTCGACCGGGTGGGCCAGGCCGGAGGTCTACTACAGGATGCCGGAGCTGGTCTCCTCGCCCGCGCTGGTGGCGTGGGCCGTGCTGTGCGGGCCGGCGATCGGCCTGGCCGGAGCGCTTTTCGGTGAGGCGGTCAAACGTGCCGAACAGAAACGCCCGACCACCACCCGGTTGCTGTGGGTCATGCCCCTCGGGTTCGCCGTGGTCGGGGCGGTCTCCATCTGGGTGCCGTGGGTGCTGGGCAACGGGCACCCGGTCACGCAGACCGTCACGAACCAGGTGGCCGAGGTCGGGCCGCAGGCGCTTGGGCTGATCACCCTGCTGCTGCTCGCCAAGGCGGTCACCACACTGATCACGGTCAGGGCGGGTGCCTGGGGAGGAACCCTCAACCCCGGTATCGCGCTGGGCGCGGCCCTCGGGGGTTTGACCGGACTCGTGTGGTCGCTGATCTGGCCGGGATCCAACCTCGTCGCCTGCGTGTTCATCGGTGCCGCGGCCTTCCTGGGCGCCTCCATCAAGGCCCCCCTGACCGGATTCGCGCTGGTGCTGGAACTCACGCACTCCGGCGCGACGGTCCTGGTGCCGACGGCCCTGGCGATCGCGGGAGCCACGGCGGCCGCATCCTGGTGGCGCAACCGCGGAAAGAAACACGACGAGAACAACGACGATGAGGAAACGGGTCCTGTCGCTCTCACGACAGGACCCGTTGAAAAGGTGAACTGAACCTACCGGGACTACTTCTTGCCCTGGTTCTTGACGGCCTCGATGGAGGCGGCGGCCGCCTCCGGGTCGAGGTAACGGCCGCCCTTGACCAGGGGCCTGTGGTTCTCGTTGAGTTCATAGAGCAGGGGGATCCCGGTGGGGATGTTCAGCCCCGCGATGTCCTCGTCGGAGATGCCGTCCAGGTGCTTGACCAGCGCACGCAGGGAGTTGCCGTGCGCGGTGACCAGGACGGTGTGACCGGCATCCAGATCCGGGATGATGGACTCCTCCCAGTACGGCAGCATGCGCGCCACGACGTCCTTGAGGCACTCGGTGCGGGGACGCTCGTTTGCGGGGATGTCGGCGTAGCGGGGATCGTTGAACTGCGAGTACTCCGCGTCGGTGTCCTGCACCGGCGGCGGGGTGTCGTAGCTGCGACGCCACAACATGAACTGCTCGTCACCGTACTTGTCGCGGGTGGCGGTCTTGTCCAGCCCCTGCAGCGCGCCGTAATGGCGCTCGTTCAGACGCCAGCTGCGGCGCACCGGAATCCAGTGGCGGTCGCAGCCGTCGAGTGCCAGGTAGGCGGTGTGGATGGCGCGACGCAGCAACGATGTGTGCAGCACCGTCGGCAGCAGCCCTTCCGAGGCCAGCAGTTCCGCTGCTTTCCGGGCCTCGGCCTCACCCTTCTCGTTGATGTCGACGTCCACCCACCCGGTGAACAGGTTCTTTGCGTTCCATTCGCTCTCGCCGTGACGGAGCAGGATCAGCTTTCCGGTCATGGCGTCAGCCTACAAGGAGAGCGAACCCGCGCACAGGGTCCATCGCGTCGACCCCACCGGGAATCAGGCGATGATCCCGAACTTGTAACCGGCCTCCTTGTAGGCGCTGATGATCTGGGGCATCGCCTTGACCGTCATGTCCTTGCCCTCGGCGTCATGGGCGAGCATCACCGCCACCTTCAAACCCTCACCGATAGCGGAGGTCGCCATCTTCACCATGCCCGCGACATCCTTGGGCTGGCGGTTCTTCGGTTCGGCGTCACCGGTGAGGCAGTTCCAGTCGATCCAGTGCACACCCTCGGCGGCCAGGGCCTCGTCGGCGGCCTCCAACTTCTTCCAGCTCATGTGACCACCGGGGTAGCGCCAGGTGTTGGTCTTGAAATCGGCGCCGAGGACCTCCTCGAGGGCGGCCTTGGTTTTGTTGTATTCATCCTTGATGGTCTCCAAGCTTCCGGCGCGGCCAGGGTAGAGCTTGTTGTAGTTGTGGGTGTAGCTGTGCATGGCCACGGAGTGTCCTTCCGCGATCTCACGCTTGAGCGTCTCGGGGGCGCTGCTCACGAGGTTCCCGACCACGAAGAACGTGCCGTGCACCCCGCCGGCCTTCAGGGCGTCCAGGATCTGCACCGAATTGGTGTGGTTCGGGCCGTCATCGAAGGTGAGGAAGACGATTTTCTCGGGGGCCGAGCTGGGATCCTTCATCCACGCCTGGACCTTCTCAGAGGGGTAGGCGTACTCGGCGGCCGCGTTGTTGTGGCTGGTGTTCGGCTTCAAGGCTTCGGGAGACGCGTTCTGGGAAGGCGACGGAGAGGGCTTCGGGGATGCCTCGGGGGTGGGGCTCGTCGAGGTGGTGGACTCCTTGGGCTGTTCCGACGACGCCGGGGCGGACGTCGACTGCTTGGTTTCCGGGGACGATCCGCAGGCCCCCAGGCCGACCGCAACGGCGGCCACCGTCCCCGTCAACAGGCTGCGGCGGTTGAACAGCGTCATCATGTATCCCCTCGTCAAAACAGAAACAGCTACGGCGGCAGTCTAAACCTTTGATCGTCAACTTTTTAACACCCTTCACATCAGGCGTTTGGCCACTCCTCGCCCTCAGGGAACTGGCCCGTGATGATGTAGATGACGCGGCGCGCCACCGCGACGGCGTGATCCGCGAACCGTTCGAAATAGCGGCCCAGCAGGGCGACATCGATGGCCTGCTCCACCGAACCCGACCAGTTCTTCCCCAGCAACACACCGAAGTGGTCGCGACGCAGATGATCCATCTCGTGGTCGATCTCCGCCATCCGCAGAGCGGCGACGGCGTCACGGTCCTTCAGCGACTGGTTGGCAAGCTGGATCATCGCCACACACACCTCCGACATGCGAGAGAAGTTCTCCCGCAACGAATCCGGTACCGCCGAGTCCGGGAAACGCAGCCGGGCGATCTTGGCCACGTGCGCCGCCAGGTCACCCATGCGCGCCAGCTCGAAGACCACCCGGATCGCGGAGACTATGGTGCGCAGCTCGCCAGCCACCGGCGCCTGGAGGGCCAGGAGGGACAGGCAACGGTACTCGAGTTCCTCGTGCATGGCGTCGAGCTGGGAATCGTTGGAGATGACGGCCTCCGCGCGGGCCAGATCGGGTTCCAGCAGGGACGCGGCCGCCTCGCTCACGGCCACCTCGACCAGGACCGCCATGTGTTGGAGGCTGTCGAGCAGGCCATTGAGTTCTTCGTGGTAGCTGGCGCGCATGCTTCGTCTCCGTCCTTCGGGGATGGGAACCCCGAGAACGGAAGTCTAGTGGTCGCCACCAACCGCTGGTCCTGACCGTAGGATCTGGAACATGGCCGTCGTCGTCGCCTTCCTGATGGGTGCCCTGCTCGCTCTGGCGGCGGCGCGTGTCGCGGGGATCCTCGGTTCTCCTGCCCGGACGGGGAAACCGCAGCCCGCACCTCGGGAGCCGTCCCCGGTCCACGACGACCTGGCCGCCGTCGTCGATGTGCTTCCCCTCGGGGGACTGCTGGTCGGCCCCCACGACGAGGTGGTGAAGGTGAACACCCAGGCAACGATGATGGGGCTGGCCCGGGGAACACGGGTGGGATTCCCGGGGCTGCTGGACCGGGTACGACAGGTGCGCAGAACGAACACGGAATACCTGGGAAACGTCATCCAGGACCGTCCCCCGGGCATGGATGGCGTCGAGTTCTCCACCCGGGTGCTCCCGCTCGGCCGGGGGTTCGTCCTGGTCATGGCCGAGGACGAGGCCGCGACCCGACGCGTGGATGCGGTGCGGAGAGACTTCGTGGCGAACGTCTCGCACGAACTGAAAACCCCGATCGGTGCGATGGGAATCCTCGCCGAAACCATCGAAGCGGCCTCCGAAGACCCCCGGCAGGTAACCCATTTCGCCCGGCGTCTCCAGCGCGAATCGGCCCGCCTGGCCGAACTCGTCGGCCAGATCATCGAACTCTCCCGCCTCCAGTCCTCGGACCCGATGCTGAACCGTGAGGTGGTGGATGTGGAGGAGATCGTCGACGAGGCGATCGGACGGACCCGGGAGGCCGCTGAGGCCCGCAGAATCAACCTCGTGCGCGCCGCCGTGCCCTGCGCCCGGGTGCTGGGGGACCGTTGGCAGCTGATCGACGCCGTGGTCAACCTCGTGCAGAACGCCATCAACTACTCCGACGACAACGCCCGGGTCGTGGTGGCGGCGGCGCAGGTGCGGGACGAGGACGACGACCACGTCGAGATCACGGTGACCGACAACGGCATCGGCATCTCCCAGGAGGACCAGGAACGCATCTTCGAGCGCTTCTACCGGGTCGACTACGGGCGTTCCCGGGAGAGCGGGGGCACGGGGCTGGGACTGTCGATCGTCCGTCACATCGCCCTGGCCCACAAGGGGAGCGTTAGAGTGTGGTCACGGCCCCGCAGGGGGTCCACCTTCACACTGCGGCTTCCGGCCCACCAGGATGGGGTCGTCGATGGGGAGACCCGGGAGGAATGAGAGATGACCAGGATCCTGATCATCGAGGACGAGGGCTCCTACCGTGAGGCGCTCACCTTCATGCTCGGCAAGGAGGGATTCGATGTCGCCGCCGCGGCGGACGGGGAGAGCGGCCTGGCCGAGTACGAGCGCAACGGCGCGGATCTGGTGCTGCTGGACCTGATGCTGCCCGGAATGCCCGGGACCGAGGTGTGCCGCAGGCTGCGGGCCCGCGGCGACGTCGCGATCATCATGGTCTCGGCGCGGGACTCCGAGACGGACAAGGTGGTGGGTTTGGAGATCGGCGCCGACGACTACGTCACGAAACCGTTCTCCCACCGCGAACTCGTGGCGCGGATCCGCGCCATCCTCAGGCGCGGCCACGACACCACGCTGATCCCGGAGGTCGTGGAGATGGACGGGGTGCGCATCGACGTGGAACGCCACCAGGTTCTCGTCGACGGACAGGAGGTGAGGTTGGCGCTTCGCGAGTTCGAGCTGCTGGAGTTGCTGCTGCGCAACGCGGGGCGTGTCATGACCCGCGGCCAGATCATCGACCGCATCTGGGGCAGCGACTACGTCGGCGACACCAAAACCCTCGATGTCCACGTCAAACGCCTCCGCAACAAGATCGAACGCGAACCGTCCAAGCCGTCCCGGGTGATCACGGTAAGGGGATTGGGCTACAAGTTCCGGGGATGAGCGGCGGTCCCGGCGACGGAACGAGAGGTTCCCCGGTGCCTGTCAGGCCCCGGGATCATCCACGGGGCCGATTCGTCCCACCATGGTAGGATGGCCTCCGGAAAGGGGCCTACAAGACATGACTTTTACGGTCGGAGAGACGGTGGTCTACCCGAATCACGGGGCGGCTGTCATCGAAGACATAGAGACCCGACAGATCAAGGGAGAGGACAAACTCTACCTCGTACTGCGCATCATAGGTCAGAACGACCTCGTGGTGCGCGTTCCCGCCTGCAACCTGGACCTCGTCGGTGTGCGCGACGTGGTCGACGCCGATGGCTTGGAGCGCGTGTTCCAGGTGCTGCGTGCCGAGCACACGGAGGAACCCACCAACTGGTCCCGCCGCTACAAGGCGAACCTGGAGAAACTGCACTCCGGGAACGTCATCAAGGTTTCCGAGGTGGTCCGTGACCTGTGGCGTCGCGACCGCGACAAGGGCCTCTCGGCCGGTGAAAAGCGCATGCTCGCCAAAGCCCGCGCCATCCTCGTGGCCGAACTGGCCCTCGCTGAGGACGTCGCCGAGGACCGCGCCGAGGTGATGCTCGACGAGGTCCTGGCCTCGTGAGCCGTTGAACAACAACACGAACGAACCGGTCGTCGCCATCGTGGCGGCGGCCGGTTCCGGGTCTCGGCTCGGCGCATCCGTGCCGAAGGCGCTGGTGGAACTCGGCGGGATGTCCTTGGTGCGCCGCAGCGTCCTGGCAATGCGTGACGGAGGCGTGGGACACGTGGTGGTCACCACACCCGAGGGTTGCCTGTCGATCTTCGAGGCGGCCCTGTCCGGACTGGACGGCATCACCTGCACCGTGGGTGGGACCGAACGCCAGGATTCGGTCAGACTCGGGCTCGACGTGCTGTCGGAACGCTTCGGCCCCGAGACCATCGTGCTGATCCACGATGCGGCCCGTCCCCTGGTGCCCCCGCAGGTCGTCACCGCCGTACTGCGCGCGGTGGCTCACGGCGCGGAGGCGGCCATACCGGTGGTCGCGGTCCACGACTCGATCCGACAGGTCGGTGACGACGGATCCCGGATCGTCGACAGATCCACTCTCCGAGCCATCCAGACCCCTCAGGGGGCCCGGCTGGGGCTGCTCCGCGAGGCCCACGAACACGTGGCCAGGCACGGACTGGCCATCACCGACGATGCATCCGCGATCGAGGCGCTCGGGCATCGTGTGGTGCTCGTGCCCGGGCATCACGACGCGCTGAAGGTCACCGAGCAACTCGACCTGGCCCTGGCGCAGGGAATCCTGGACGGCAGGAGCCGGATATGAGGGTCGGTATTGGAACCGACATCCACAGGCTGGAGGCCGGGGTGCCGATGTGGGTGGCCGGGCTGCACTTCCCGGACGAACCGTTCGGCCTGTCCGGGCATTCCGACGGCGACGTGGCGGCCCACGCCATCGTCGATGCGCTGCTGGCCTCGGCCGGGCTGGGGGACATCGGATCGAACTTCGGCACGGACCGCCCAGAGTGGAAGGGCGCATCGGGGATCGCTTTCCTGACCGAGACGGCCAGGCTGCTCCGGGCCGCGGGCTTCGGGATCTGCAACGTCAGCGTCCAGGTGATCGGAAACCGGCCACGCATGGCCGCGCGCCGCGGCGAGGCGGAGCGGGTGCTCTCCGAGGCCATCGGGGCACCGGTGTCGGTTTCCGCCACCACCACGGACGGGCTGGGGCTCACGGGCCGCGGAGAGGGGGTCGCGGCGATAGCGGTGGCCATGACGATCGCGGGCTGAACCGCCTGAACGATCCAGCCCGCGAGCGACATCGACGAAGCACCGACCGGAATCCTCCGCGGAGAACAACACTCACTCGGTGCTTTCCGGCGGTTTCCTACTCGACCTCGCCGGACGATGCGGCGAAGGTGTTGCACTGGCCCAGCGACCCATTGGAGTTCAATCCACGTTCCAGCCACATGTGACGGTTCTTGCCCTTGCCGTGGTCGCCCTCTTCGTTCGGGTCGCCGTTGTTGCGCTCCCTCAGCTTGTCGTCACCCAGGTCCATGATGATGTTCAGAATGTCCTGGCGATCCGCGTCGGTGAGCTTGAGTCCCTGCCAGAGGGAGCTCATGGCGGCTCCGGCGAAGCAGTCGGCCTGGGTCTCGAGACGTCGGCTTATCTCCATGGCCTTGGAATCGCTGCCGCTCTTGGCCAAGGCGTTTCCGCTGACCAGTATTCCGGACTGCCCCTGTATGGTGTGCCCGTACTCGTGGGCGATGATCAGGTTGAAGATGGCACGAGCCTTGGACAGATCGGTGGAGAGGACGTCGAGCATGTCCTGGGCGATGTATATCCGCTGGTCTGCCGCGCAATAGAAGGCGTTCTGGGACTTCTGTTTCCCGCATTCCGTGGTGACGGTCCCGCCCTCAGGGAAAACCGTGATCTTTGGCTGGAAGGTTTTGTATCCCGCCTTTTCCAGAGTGGGGCCCCAGACCCGGGTCAGGCAGCCGAGGTAGGCCTGCAGGTTGGCCTCCAGCTCCTCGTCTTTCTGTTTGCCGCCCGGGAGAAGTTCGAGATCGCACCGCACAGGGGATTCCAGGGATGTGCTGTACAGGGGGTTGTTCTCCGTCAGGGTCTTCGCCTCCGCGTTATTTTTCGGTACCACGACGGGAGGGGGTGTTTCGTCGACGGTCGGGACCTTCCAGTCCTCGTTCTTGTAATCGGTGGAGACGGTCGTGGAATCCGGCTGATTGTTGATGAAGGAGATGACGACCATGCCGATCAGCAGGGTGAGGGCGCTGAACAGGGCAACCAGCAGTCCTGTTGGGCGGCGTTTGGGCACCCCCGGTGGGGCGTAGTAGCCGCTGGGGGTGAACGTCGGAGCGGGCTGCTGAATGGCGGGGAAGCCCTGGGGGGTGGGACGGAAACCCGTGGGGGCACCGGGAAGAAAAGCAGAGCCCGAAGCCGTGGGCAGTTGCGGCGCGGCCGGGGCCGGATAACTGGTAGCGGCCTGGGCGGGAGGCGCCGCGGGCCGGGTGGCGGGAAACTGCGGGGGCGGTGGGGATGGCTGCTGTGGCATCGCCCTGTGCGGTGTCGTCGGGGGAGTCTCCGACTGCGGCGCCATCCTGCGCGGAGCGGCCGGAGTCTCCGCCGGGCGCTGGTAGGGGGAGTACGGCTCCGGCGCCTGGGGAGGCTGCTGATCCGGGGGGAGCCCCCGTTGTGGTGTTCGCAGCGGGGGCTGCTGGCCCTGCGTGGGCACCGGCGGCTGCCAAGGTGCGGGGGGCCGATCCGGGTAAGGGCTCCCTCCGGGTCCCTGTTGGTTGGGCCATCCCGGGTACTGCGGTTGCATCGAGTTCGCCACGACGTTCAGGGTAGCCGCATCGGGGGTCGTGGCGCGGTGAGTGCACTGGGGACGAATTTGCCTCGTTCATGCTGTACCGTCAGCAGCGAAAACTTCGATCCGAGGAGCCCGAGGTGCGTACAGTCCGCCTGCTGCTGGTCCCGTTCGTGCTGTTGCTCGGCCTGATTGGTGTGTCTCAGGCCCATGCCGACGAACCGAACGCCAAATCCTACCTTTTCGAGGGAAAGCTTGAGGCGAACGGGGTGTTGACGGTCACCGAGACCATCAAGTTCGACACCCCGCCCGCGGAGTTGACCCAGCGGATCGCGAATCGTGCTCCCTTCGACCGGAACCGCTACTACGTCTACGACATCTCCGAGGCGAGCGCGACGGGTGCTGAGAACTTCACATCCAAAGTGGAGGGGGACTACACGGTGCTCTCCATGAAACCCTCCGCCGAGGTGAAGATCACCTACAAGGTCACCGGAACCACCCGTTCCGAACCGGGTTCCAACGGCGAGATCAGCGTGTTTACCTGGCGTGCGCTTCAAGGATTGTCGGTCGGGGTCGAGAAGGTTTCCGGAAGCCTGCAGGTGGATGCCATGGCGCAGCTGGTGGACTGCACCGCGGGCCCGCCCGGAGCCCTCGAAAAGTGCCAGCTCTACACGGCCGGTGCCCACAACTCACCGACCCCGAAGTTCGAATCGGCGACGCGGGGCGCAGGCGAGCAGGTGACCTTCACCGTCGGTTTCAGCGCCGATCAGGTCACGGCGACGGCCCGGATCCACGAGCAGTGGAACCTCGACCGGGCGTTCACGATGGACCTCGCAACGACGGGCGCGGCGCTGGCCACCCTGGTGGTTGGTGCGTTGCTGCTGTGGTGGCTGCATCGCCGCACCGGTGCGGATCTCGTCTTCTCTGGTGAGGTCTCGGCCGTCGGGTCGTTCCGCCCCGTGGGCGACGGGGAATCGGTGTTCGAGCCGGGCGAGGGTATGCGCCCCGGTCTGGTGGGCACCGTCGCCGATGAGCGCGTCGACCCAGTCGACATCACGGCCACGTTGATCGACCTCGCTGTTCGCGGTCACCTGCGCATCACCGAACTCCAGCACACCCAGTACGGATTGGTGGACTGGCAGTTCAGCCGCTTGGAGAATCCTGCTGACGAACTACTTCCCTACGAGTCCCGGCTCCTGGACGCCGTGGTTCCGGATGGCGGGCATTCCCTCGCCTCGCAGCTGCCCGAGGTTCTGGCACCCGCCCTCGGACAGGTGCAGGATGCCCTCTATGACGAGGTGGTCGAACGCGGCTGGTTCGAGACCCGCCCCGACTCCACCCGCAGCTCCTGGGCCGTGCGCGGCTGGATCGGGCTTGGTGTGGCGCTGGCGGCGGGCGCCGCTCTGATCGCCTTCACCAGGTTCGGCCTGGTGGCCCTGGTGCTGCTGGCCCTGGCCATCTCGCTGCTGTGGATGGCGCCGCGCATGCCCCGCCGCACACCGGACGGCACCCGGCTCGTGACAGCCCTCGGGGCGCTCTCGGCGCTGCTGAACACCCACCCGACCAATCAGATGCCGAAGGGCAGGGAACTGGCGGAGATTTCCCGCCTGCTGCCCTACACCATCGTCCTGGGCGGGCGTCAGCGCTGGCTGGAGGCGATGGCGGCGGCCGACGCCGACGACACCCCGGATCCGACGGAGGTCTCCTGGTACCACGCCCCGGAAACCTGGCACCTGCGCGACCTGCCCGCTTCCCTGACACAGTTCGTCAACACCGTCCAAGGCCAGTTGTTCAGCCGCTGACCGCTCGGCGGCCCGGGGGAGCGCACACCGGAGGCGTCCGGTGTGCGCTGGCGGCCTTCCGGAATCGGTGCCAAAGGAGCCGGCGCGGCCCCGGGTCCGTTCAGAAATTTTTGCGACATGTCTGAGGTTTGAGATGCCAATTGCGCGAATCCCGGTGGGAAGCTGCAAACTAGTGCCGTGCCGCTAGAACTGTTAGTCGTGCTGCTGCTGGTGATCGCCACAGCCTTGGCCTTCGATTTCACCAATGGCTTCCACGACACCGGCAACGCCATGGCCACATCCATCGCCACGGGCGCGCTGAAACCGAAAACCGCCGTGATGCTCTCGGCGCTGCTGAACCTCGTGGGGGCCTTCCTCTCCGTGGAGGTGGCGCTCACCGTCACCAACGCCGTGGTGAACCTCCAGGACGACGTGGGGGCGCCCCGCCCCGAACTGCTCGGGGACGGCGGCGAGGGGCTGCTGCTGATCGTGCTGTCGGGCCTGGTGGGCGCCATCCTGTGGAACCTCCTGACCTGGCTGTGGAGCCTGCCGTCGAGCTCGTCCCACGCCCTGTTCGGCGGCCTCGTCGGCGCGACCATCGCGGGCCTGGGCATCGGCGGGGTCAACTGGGTCGGTGACGGCACCAGGCTCGACGGGGTGGTAGGGAAGGTGATCCTGCCCGCCCTCGTCTCGCCGGTCGTGGCGATCATCGTCTCGGGGGTCGGCACCTGGCTGGTGTTCACGATCACCCGCGGAATGGACGAGAAACGCCGGGAGCGGGGCTTCAGGTGGGGGCAGGTCGGTTCTGCCTCGCTGATCTCCCTGGCACACGGCACCAACGACGCCCAGAAGACCATGGGGGTCATCACCTTGGCGTTGATCGCCACCGGAAACTGGACCCAGCTGCACGCGGTACCGTTCTGGGTGAAGGTGGCCTGCGCTGTCGCCATCGCGTTGGGCACCTACCTCGGGGGCTGGCGGATCATCCGCACCTTGGGCAAGGGGCTCGTCGAGATCAACTCCCCGCAGGGCATGGCCGCCGATGCGTCATCTGCTGCGGTGATCCTGGCCTCCAGTCACATGGGTTTCGCCCTTTCCACCACGCACGTCGCCACCGGATCGATCCTGGGAAGTGGCCTCGGGCGTTCCGGTGCCAAGGTGAACTGGCGTGTGGCCGGGAGGATGCTGATGTCGTGGGCGATCACCCTGCCCGCCGCCGCGCTCGCGGGCGCCGTCATGTGGTTGGTCGGGCACCTGCTCGGTGGGCTGTTCGGGGCCCTGGCGATATTCGTGATCCTGCTGGCAGCGGCATCGTTGATGTACCTGCACTCCAGGAAGTCCACCATCGACCACAGCAACGTCAATGACGAATGGGTGGAGAACGTCACCGCCCCGCGACCGTTGGCCGCAACCACCGAGGTGGCGGATCTGATCGAACTCGAACAGCCCGAGGGCAGTCGCGCATGAAAATCCTCTGGCTCGCGTTCGAGGGCACCTGGCACGTTCTGCTTGCCGGGTTGATCCTGGGGGCGGGGCTTCCGACGCTGTTCGCGCTGGGCGTGCGTTCCCTGTCGATGGGCACCAGAGGTGATCCCGCCCGGAGACCGAGCCTTTTGGGAAAAGTGATCGCGGGGCTGTGTTTCGCCGTGGTGCTGCTCGCCGTTCTAGCGGGAATCGCGACGATCGTCGCCCACGGGCTGGGGGTTCAGCTGAGCTTCGACGGCATCATCCCGGTCTTCACCAGCAGGTAGCCCTCTCGCGGCGTGACCGGGGCGGCGCCACAGGTTTTCGCCCACGCCCCGGGCGAAATCTCTCCTCCCGCACACGAATCGCGGAGCCTTGACGGTTCAGCGTCGGCGGGTTCAGAGGGTGTGCGCAACAACAGTTTCTGGAGGTGTGTTGTGCGGTTGGATGAGCAGCGTCGTGGGTTGATGTTGGTGTTGTTGGGGCAGGGCCGGTCGTGTCATTCGATCGCGCGGGAGTTGGGTGGTAGTCCTTCCACTGTGAGGAAGGTGGCTGTCGAGGCGGGGATGGTGTTGTCGAGGGGCCGGGTGGGAGGGGTTGGTGGGTTGAACGAGCATCGTTACAGTCCGCGGCGGCGTCGGCGGCGGTTACGGGAGAACCCGGTGTTGGAAGTGGGAGAGCCAGCGCAGTGGCGTGACGGGCAGGGCCGGTTGACCCTGGCGGGGCGGATCCTGATCGAGGTTCGGGTCGGTGACCGGGTTCCGCCCTCCCAGATAGCTGCAGAACTCGGTGTCCACCGTTCCACGGTCTCCAGGGAGATGAAGCGTTGTCCTGGCCGGTACCGGGCCCAGCCGGCGCAGCGGCTGGCAGACTGGTCACGTCGGCGTCCCAAGGACAGGAAGCTGGTACTCGGGACACCGTTGTGGGACGAGGTGGTGACACGGTTGAACAACAAACATTCCCCGCAGCAGATCGCTCACCGGCTGCGTCAGGACTTCCCGGAGGACCCCACGATGTGGGTCAGTCACGAGACGATTTACCAGGCCCTCTACGTCCAGGCCGCCGGCGGGCTGCGTCATGAACTCACCGTCGAGAAAGCCCTGCGTTCCGGACGTACCACCCGAGGTCCCCGGTCACGGCTGTCCGGGCGGGGTAGCCGTAGCTGGATCGGTGAGGCCACCATCACCAACCGTCCGGCCGAGGTCGAGGACCGGGCAGTTCCCGGGCACTGGGAAGGAGACCTCATCATCGGCAAGGGCGGCACCTCGGCCCTGGTGACCCTCAACGAACGCACCACCCGCTACACCATGATCCAACGGGTCACCAGCCGTGACTCCACCACCGTGACCGACGCGTTGATCCAGATGGCCCGCCGACTCCCGGCCACCTTGATGACGACCCTCACCTGGGACCAGGGCATCGAGATGGCCCAACACGCCCGCTTCACCCTCGCCTCGGGCTGCCAGGCCTACTTCTGCGATCCCCACTCTCCCTGGCAACGCCCCACCAACGAGAACAGCAACGGCCTGATCCGGGACTTCTTCCCCAAAGGCACCGACTTCACCCACATCACCGACACCCAGGTCCAACACGCTGAAGACCTCCTCAACACCCGACCCCGCCGAGTACTTGACTGGGCCACACCAGCCGAGAAAATGGAACAACTACTCAACGTTGCACACACCACTTGAAACCGCCCGTCGCCACACGACGTTGAACCGTTTTTCTTCCGCGATTCATGTACAGGGGAGGATGCCGATCGCGCGACTCCATATATACGTGTTAGCATGTATGTATGAGACGGACGGCCGAGGACGCGGCCAGAACCCGCGTCGCGCTGCTGGAGGCGGCGCTGATGTCCTTCGAGGAGAAGGGGTGGCGGGGGGCGACATTCGAGCATGTGGCCGAGCGGGCAGGCGTTACGCGAGGCGCACTGCACCATCATTTCCGCGACAAGCAGGCACTGCTGATCGCTGCCCTCGAATGGGGCTGGTCCGACTACGAGCAGCGTCTCTTCGCAGGCATTGACGACGAATCCGAGAGCGGCGCACGCGAGAAGATCGAGGCCCTGCTTTCGCATTTCGTGCGGCTGCTCACCGGCGACCCGAGGTTCCGGGCACTGGCCTCCACAACCGTGCTGGTTGCGCCGCACGCGGCTGGGCGGTCCGAGAAGAATGACGCGCTCGACGGCTGGCGCGGTCGCATCGAGGATGTCATCGCCGCCAGCGGGGAGGCCGGTCATCTCGCTCCGCGAGGCGTTGCCGGACTCGTGCTCGTGCTGCTCCAAGGGTTCACCGTGACAGCGGTGATCCGCCCCCAAGACCTTCCGCAACCCGACGAACTCGACGCCTTCGTCAAGGCGTTGGTGAGGGGGTTGCTCAACTCCTGAAAGAACAACATCACAATGACTCCCAACAATGATTCGCGCCCTGCCGGCGCGACTCCCGTCCGCGCGACCGCCGTCGCCGGAGCTGTCCTCTTCACCGACATGCTGCTCGAGGGCTTGGCGATCCCGGTGCTTCCGCTGCTGCCCGCAGTGGTCGAGCAGGGGGAGGCCGCCACGGGTATTCTCTTCTCCTCCTACGCCGCCGCGATGATCGTCGCGACGCTCTTCACCGGTCGTGTCGTCGACCGGCGAGGCCCCAAGCGACCTCTGCTGACCGAGCTGATCGTCCTCGTGGCCGCCACCCTGCTGTTCGCCACCGGAGGGCCGTACTGGCTGTTGCTGGTGGCCCGTTTCGTGCAGGGCATCGCCGGTGGGATCGCATGGGTCGCGGCCCTTTCCCTGATCGCCGCCGCCACCGGAATCGAGAAACGAGGCCAGATGATGGGCATCGCCATGTCGACGGTGACCCTCGGGGTGCTCGCTGGTCCACCTCTGGGCGGTTTCCTGGTCGATGCCTTCGGGCCGGCATCCCCGTTCCTGATCGCGGCGGCCGTCGCGATCGTGGACATCGCGCTGCTGCTGGCCCTGATCCCGGGATCCCCCCGGCAGAGCGACGACACCGCTGGTCCCTTCACCGTGTTGAGGGTCCGGGGCTCCGTCTCCATCGTCGCGGCCATCGGCATCGGCGCGGCAGTTCTCGCCGCGGTGCAACCGGTCCTGCCCGGTCGCATCGGTGAGCAGTCCTCCGCAAGCACCATCATCGGTGTGCTGTTCGGGACTGCCGCGCTGGCCGGTATCATCGCCAACCCGATTGTCGGGCACCTCATGACCTCGACGACACCCCGGTTGCTGGTCGGTGCCGGCATTGTCGCGGTCGCCGCGGCCCTGCTGGTCATTGGCTGGTCGTCCGAGCTCTGGCAGATCGGAATCGGTATGGGGCTTCTCGGCCTGTCCTCGGCGATGCTGCTCGCCCCGGCCACCACGCTGATCAGCGAGCAGGGATTTCGATCGGAGCCGCCGACCCTCGGGGGTTCGTTCGCGCTGTACAACCTCGCCTATGCTGCTGGCCTGACCATCGGTCCGCTGCTGACGGGGTTCGGTGTGCAACAGACCGGGTTCACCACCGCGATGGCGATCACCGCCCTGGTGTTCGCGGTTCTCGGTGGCGTCGCTCTCGTTCGCCTGCCCGCCGGGCTGGCGAGGACCACTGAATGAAGGACGTTCATGCGTGATGCAGAAACGCTGAGGCGTGTCCTCGCCCAACTCGACGGGCGGGGATACGCCTCGTACAAACAACTGACCGGCAGCTACCGGATCGGTACCGTCCGGCTTGTCGTCGACCACGTGCAGGTCGACCCCTACGCCCCGCCGTCGCGGATGCGCATCATCGTCAACCGGGAGGTCGCGGATCTGCCCGCCGACCTGACCGACGACGCCGCGGGCAGGACCGCGGTCTCCGACTTCCTCACACGCCGGTTCGCGGACGCCGCGCATCGAATGATCCCGAGGCCGGAGGGGACGGGAAACGGCGGGTTCGTGGGCATCGGTCGGCCCGGCCAGGAGGTGCTGGAGCGTACCAGTGTCGCCGTCTTGGCGGACCGGGTCGAGGCCCGCATCGACGTCGGCCTGCCCGCCTCCGGGCGCAGGGCCCGCGGACACCAGGCGGCCAGGCTCCTGACCGACCTCCTGCCGCGCGTCGCCGAGGCCTCCTTGCTGCACCGGAACCTCGACCGGCGTGCCCTGCGCGAACACGTCACCCTGCTGCGCGACCAGGAACACCTCCGCGGGCTCCTGCCGGGGCGCGGGCTGGTGGCCTTCGTGGGCGACGGCGCGATCCTGCCCCGCCGCTCCGGCGATTCCGACCTGCCCCTCACAGGCGATGCGGTCGTTCCCTTCGAGAGCCCGGGAAACCTGCGGGTCACCTTCGACCTGCCCAGCGGCCGCCGGGTCACCGGCATGGGCGTCCCCGAGGGTGTGACCGTGATCGTCGGCGGCGGGTATCACGGGAAATCTACGCTGCTGCGCGCGATCGAACGGAGCGTTTATCCCCACATCGGCGGTGACGGCCGCGAATGGGTCATCACCCGCCCGGACGCGGTCACCATCCGCGCGGAAGACGGCCGGGCGGTCACCGGCGTGGACATCTCCCCATTCATCACCAACCTGCCCTCCGGCACCGACACGCGCTGTTTCAGCACGACCAACGCCAGCGGCTCCACATCCCAGGCCGCCAATCTCGTCGAGGCCGTCGAGGCCGGAGCGTCGACGTTGCTGATCGACGAGGACACCTCGGCCACGAACTTCATGATCCGCGACGAACGCATGCGCGCCCTCATCCCCGCAGCCCAGGAACCCATCACCCCGTTCGTGGACCGCATCCGTCCCCTGTACGGCGAGCTCGGGACATCGACGATCCTCGTCGCCGGGGGCTCCGGGGCGTTCTTCGAGGTCGCCGACCACGTCATCGCCATCAATCACTACGTGCCCGTCGACGTCACCGAAAAGGCACACGAAATAGCGGCCGCCCCGCCGTCCACCGAGGCGACGGAGGTGTTCAACGGCCTGCGGGCGGGACGCCCCGGGGTCGTGTCCCTGCCGCCATCCGGCACCGGTAAACCCGCCAAGGCGCGGAGCCGCACCAGGATCCAGTACGGCCGCGACGACATCGACCTCGCCGCGGTTCCGCAGCTGGTCGACGCCGCGCAGACGCAGGCCATCGCCCACGCGCTGGACCGCATCGGCGACCTCCTCGACGACCGGGCGGGCATGCCCGAGCGGATCGACGAACTGCTGCACCGCATCGACGAGAAGGGCCTCGACTGGCTTTCACTCCACTGTGGTCATCCCGGGCACCTCGCCCGCCCCCGCCGCCACGAAATCCTGGCAGCGGTCAACCGCCACCGGGGACTCCGGGTCCGGCCCTGACCCCGTCCCCGGAACCCAAAGCTGGTTGAACCGGGTCTCAGTGGAGGAACAGCCCGTGTCGAAACCACTGCCGGAAGCCGGGGAAGGGTCCTCGGACATGCGCGAGGTGGTTTCGACACGATCCGCTCGCTGGCGCTCGCGGATCGGCTCAACCAGCTTCGTAGGGATGGTTGGTGTTCGCGGACCGGTTCGGCCGGCTTTGGAAGATTGAGGAGCGGTGGGAGGGTTGATGATCCTCGTCCCCGAGAGAGGCAGTCAGGGAAGGCGTGGGCGCTCCAAGGGGAGGTGATGCGGGTATTCCCGGAAAGGGGGAGTCTGGGTGGGGCCGGTGCAGGTTGGTCATGCGGGATGGGTGTCAAGATGGTTTCTGGCCGATTTGGGTTCACTCGTGCGGAAGGAATGGAAGTGGCCCTGATTCGCAACGGAAGCTACCTGAAGCTGGCGTCGGCGATGGGGGTGTCGTCGATTGGGGACGGGATCCGGCTTGTCGCTGCTCCGCTGCTGGCGTCGACAATGACGTCGGATCCGCTGTTGATCTCGCTTGTCGTCGTGGCCAACCGGCTCCCGTGGCTGTTGTTCGGCCTGGCAGGCGGGGTTGTCGCGGATCGGTTCAAGCGGAAGTCGCTGATGGTGCTGATCGACCTGTCGCGGTGCGTCTTGGTGGGGGCGCTCGCGGGGGCTGTGTTCTTCGACCTCGCCGGAATCTGGGTGCTGGCGGTCGTCAGCTTCTGTCTCGGTGTCGGCGAGACGGTCTTTTCGGCGGCGAACCAGGGCATGATCCCGGAGATCGTGGAGGACCCCGACGACCTGTCAGCGGCCAACGGCACGTTCCATGCGATGCAGGCGGCGTCGATGAACTTCATCGGGCCCGGGCTGGGCGGGCTGCTGTTCAGTTTCGCGCGCTGGCTGCCGTTCCTGATAGACGCGGTCTCGTTCCTGCTGGCCTCGGCACTGGTGGCGCGCATCGCAGGCGGAGGACAGGCGCCCGCCAGCGGCGGGGCGGGGATGTGGCAGGCCGTGCGGGAGGGCGTCGCGTGGTGCCGGGGCAAGCCTGTGGTGGTCGCTTTGTTGTCGGTGATGGGCGTCGTCAACTTCGCCCAGAGCGGGGTGCTGGCGGTCATGGTTATCTACGTCACGAACGACCTGGGCGCATCAGCGACGGCGTTCGGCGTCGTGTTGAGCATCTCCGGCGCAGGAGGTGTGCTCGGAGGGGCCCTAGCGCCGGTGGCCGATCGGAAACTGGGCTTCAGCTACGTTCTGCCGGTGGGGGTGGCTCTGGCGGGACCGTTGCTGCTCCTGATGATCGCTTCAAACAATCTTGTGCTGCTTGCCGGCTGCCTGTTCTTCAACTCGTTCTTCGGCATCATGGTCAGCGTCCTGGTCGCATCTCTGCGGCAGAGGATCGCTCCGCGCGAGCTTGCGGGCAGGGTGGCGAGCGTCCAGGCGTTCATGGCCATGGGAATCGCGATGCCCGGCGGTGCGCTGCTGGGCGGAGTCACAGCGGAATTGCTCGGAGTCCGATTGGTCTTCATCCTCTCCGGGGCCCTGTGCCTGCTGCTGTCCCTGGCGACAGCCCGCAACCTGCACCCGCGCGCACTGAGACGAGACATCGCAGAGCTGGTGGCGAAGGCGTCGCCGACGAAGTGATCCATGCCCCGGCGGACTGATTCGGTTGACGAACCAGCCGGAGCGCCATCCCGCCCGGCTACGAACCGGACGGGGCACAGGAGCCGCGCACACCGGGCTCTTGCGGGAGCAGAAGGTCGCGCAGGGCAACACCAGCGCAGCGAAACCGCCGAGCACGAGCAGCACTCGACTGCGGGGTGTACCGGCCCCTTTCTGCCGAGGCTTCCTCAGGCTGAGTCAGACGAACAACTGGAGGAACACCCCGGCCGAAAGGGCCAGCAGCGGAATCAGCTCGAAAACGTCGTCATCACAACGTCAGGCCCGGATAGAGCGGGTGCAGATCCAGGAGCTTCGCCGCGCGATCCTTCGATCCATCCGCGACCTCCTGGGCCAGTTCGTACTTCGCCTTGCCCGGTTTACCGTCCTTCGTGGTGGTCGGGGTGGTCTTCTTCAGCACGTCGGTGATCATGGCCGCGACCTCGTCCATGTCAGAAGTGGTGAAGCCCCGCGACGTCAAAGCCGGGGTGCCGAGCCTGATGCCCGAGGTGTACCAGGCGCCGTTGGGGTCGTTGGGCACCGAGTTGCGGTTGGTGACGATGCCGGAATCCAGCAGCGCCGACTCCGCCTGCCGCCCGGTCAGACCGAAGGAGGAGACATCCAGCAGCACGATGTGGTTGTCGGTACCTCCGGTCACCAGGGTGCCGCCGCGTTTCAGCAGCCCTTCGGCGAGGGCGCGGGCGTTGTCGACCACCCGGTGCGCGTAGTCCCGGAACGCCTCGGTGCGGGCCTCCGCCAGGGCGACGGCCTTGGCAGCCATGATGTGTGACAGGGGACCGCCCAGCACCATCGGGCAGCCACGGTCGACGTCACCCGCGTAGTCCTTGGTCGCCAGCACCAGGCCGCCGCGCGGGCCGCGCAGCGACTTGTGGGTGGTGGTGGTCACCACCTGGGCGAACGGCACCGGGTTCTCGTTGCCCGTGAACACCTTGCCCGCCACCAGGCCGGCGAAGTGGGCCATGTCGACCATCAGCACCGCGCCGACGGAATCGGCGATCTCCCGCATCTTCGCGAAATCGATGCGACGCGGGTAGGCGGAGTAGCCGGCGACGATCACCAGCGGTTTGAACTCGGCGGCCTGCGCGGCGAGGGCGTCGTAGTCCAGCAGCCCGGTGGTGGGGTTCGTGCCGTAGGAGCGCTGGTGGAACATCTTGCCCGACACGTTCGGCCGGAACCCGTGGGTCAGGTGCCCGCCCGCATCCAGGCTCATGCCCAGCAGCCGCTGGCTGCCGAACCGGGCCCGCAGCGTCTCCCAGTCGGCCTCGGACAGTTCGGATACGTTCCTCGAACCAAACTCCGTCAGCGCCGGGGTTTCGATGTGATGCGCCAGGATTGCCCAGTAGGCGGTCAGGTTCGCGTCGATCCCGGAATGGGGCTGTGCGTAGGCGTATTCGGCGCCGAACAGTTCACGCGCGTGCTCGGCGGCCACGGACTCCACTACGTCGACGTTCTGGCAACCCGCATAGAAACGGTGGCCGATGGTGCCCTCGGCGTACTTGTCGCTCAGCCAGGTGCCCATCGTCGCGAGCACCGGCAGGCTGGCGTAGTTCTCGGAGGCGATCAGCTTCAGGGATGCGCGCTGGTCGGTCAGTTCGTCGCGGATCGCCTGGCAGATCCGGGGCTCGACCTTCCCGATCACATCCAGCAGGGTCCTGTAAGCGCCTGAAAGCGCCGTTGCATCAGTCACATCTACTCCTCTGGGGAATTGGTGGTGGGACCAAATCTAGTCCCCGGGGAGCGGCCGCGAGGGCCAAACCCCGGGGAAAGACCTGACCGGACAGCTGTTCGATGCGTCTCAGGCCAGCCGCCACCGGCTGATGGCCTGGGAGTCCTCGAGCAGTTCCGCGAACAGCCCCTCGGTTTTCGCCAGCTCGGCGGGGGAGCCCTGCTGCACGACCCGGGTGACCTGACCGGCCTCGCGGCCACTCAGCACCGCCACCGAGTGGGCGTTCATAATGGTGCTCAACCGGTGGGCGATCACCACCACCGTGCGACCCCGGGAGAGTTCCTCGAGGGTCGTGGTCAGGACCGCCTCGTTCTCGGCATCCAGCGCCGAGGTGACCTCGTCGAGCAGCAGGATCGGGGCGTCCTTCAGGAAAGCGCGGGCGATCGAGACGCGCTGCCGTTCACCACCGGACAGGCGCAGTCCACCCTCGCCGACGGGGGTGTCGAGTCCCTGCGGCAACCGTTTCAGGGCCTCCTCCAGGCGGGACCGGCGGATGGCTTCCTCCACTTCCTCGTCGGTGGCCCCGGGTTTGGCGATGCGAACGTTCTCGCGGATGGTGGTGTTGAACAGGTAAACGTCCTGGAAGACCATCGAGATCATCGACATCAACTGTTCCGTGGCGATGTCCCTGACGTCGACCCCACCGATGGTGACCCGACCGGCGGACACGTCCCAGAACCTCGCCGCCAGTTTCGTCAGCGTCGACTTGCCACAGCCCGAAGGCCCGACGATCGCGGTGATCTGGCCCTGTGGCGCATCCAGGGAGAAGTTCTGGAACAGTGGGGCATCCGGGTCGTAGGAGAAGGTGATGTCCTGGAACCCGATGTCGTGGTTCCCGGGAACTTGTGGTTTCTCGGGCTCGGGCATCACGGGGGTGTCCAGGATCTTCCCGATGGCCTCCAGCGAGATCTCGCACTTCTGGATCTCCCCCTGGTACAGCAACGCGTGGGTCATGGGGGTCACGAACCGGGTGGTCATCACCACGACGGCCACGAAGGTGGCCAGATCCAGCGACCCGTCCAGGGCGAACGCCAGCCCGAAGGCCAGAACCCCGGCGAAGACGGCGTGGGTGATCACCAGCAGGGTCCCCAAGGGCGGGCCCTGGAGCTTGAGCAGCCGGTGAACGCCCTGGTTCTCCGCCTCCAGGGTGCTCCGGATGGGGGACCACTGCATGCCGGCCAGGCCACGGGCCCTGAGGACGGGCTGGAGCTGGGCGTACTCGATCAGCCTTCCCGCGCTGGCCGAGCTGAGCACGGGTTCCTGGGCGTGTTCCTGCTTGATGCTGCGCAGACCCCAACGCCACACCAGATAGGTGAAGGGCAGGCTGACCGCCATCACCAGGGCCAACCGCCAGTCGAAGAAGAAGGTGGCCACCAGCACGGTGCCGGGAATCACGATCGCCGAGACCAGGTTGGGCAACACCACTGATGCCAGGTGGGAGAGGATGCCCACCTCGCTGGATACGGCGGCGGCCACGTCCCCGGCGCTCCGGGCCCGGAACCAACCCAGCGGGAGAGCCGAGACCCGGCGCCCGATCTTCGAGATCAGGTTGCCGCAGACGTCGATGACGCTGATGCGCATGGCCATGACCATGCTGATCCAGTTCACCAGGAAGGCGGCGGCCCCGAGACCGATCAGAACCCACAACCACGTCAGGGAGGACGCCGGATCCGGGCCCAGGAAGGCCCGCAGGAAGGGGATCAGGGCCACGAAGGCCAGGCCCTGCAGCAGCGCGGAGACGGCGTAACCGGCGATCAGAGCGTTCACGACTCCCGGTTTGTCGAGGTAGCGACGGAACTGCTTCAGCATGCCTGTTCCTTTCCCCTGAGCCCTTCCAGGGCGTGGGCGATGTTGGTCTGGTTCCGCCACAACCGGGCGTAGGGGCCGTCCTGGGTCAGCAGGTCGTCGTGGGTGCCCAGCTCGACGAGCCGGCCCGCGTCGATCACGGCTATCTGGTCGACGCCCTGGATCGTGGAGAGCCGGTGGGCGATCACGATCACCGTGCGTTTCTGGGCCAGGTTGCTGATGGCCTGCTGGATCAGACGTTCGGAATGGCTGTCGGCCTGCGCCGTCGCCTCGTCGAGGATCAGGATGGGGGATGCGGCCAGGAAGGCCCGCGCAATCGTCAGGCGCTGCGCCTCACCCCCGGAGAGATGGGCGCCCTCACCGATGATCGTGCCGTAGCCGTCGGGAAGCTGCATGATGCGGTCGTGAATGCAGGCGGCCCTGGCGGCCTCCTCGATCTCGTGTTCGGTCGCATCCGCGTTCCCGAGGGCGATGTTTGCGCGGACGGTGTCGGTGCTGAGCATGACATCCTGGAAAACCAGCGACATCGACGAGAGCAGTTCCCGCGAGGGCTGGTCCCGCACGTCGCGCCCGTTGACGAGCACCGTCCCGGAATCGACGTCCCAGAACCGTGCGATGAGCCTGGCCAGCGTGGATTTCCCGCCGCCGGAGGGGCCGACCAGCGCCGTGACCGTGCCCGGTGGGCATTTCAGGGAGAGCTCCTGGATGACCGGTTCCCCGGGGTCGTAGGAGAAACTGACGTCGCGGAACTCCACCGCGGGGGCTTCCTCCTCCGGGGCGATCTCGGCGTTCGGTTCGGACAGCTCCGGGGCCTGCAGGATGTGCAGGGTGCTGTTCGCGGCCTGCTTCGCCGCGTACAGGTTCTGTGACATCTCCATCAGGGTCAGCAGCCCCTCGGGCAGCCCGACCCACACCAGGGCGAAGGCCACCACCGTCACCGGCGACAACCATCCCTGGAGCGTGAACACCAACCCCAGCCCCATCGTCGCGGCGAACACCGGGCCGGGCCGCAGCAGCGATGCGATCAGGCTCAGGCCGATGCTCTGCTTCTGCATCCATACCAGGGAAACCTTGGAGAACCTCTTCTGCGCCTCGTCGAAACGTCCGAAGACTTCTGCGGTCATGCCGAAGTTCTTGACCTCCTTGATGCCGTCCACCAATTCCACCGTCCGGTCCGAAAGCTGCCGCTCGGCCTCGGCGTAATCATCGAACACCTTCCTGATCCCCGTCATGCCGGTCGCATACACCACGACCGAGAGCAGCAGGTAGCAGCCGATCAGCAGACCGGCGAAGCGCCAGTCCAGCCAGAACAGGTAGCCGAGGCTGACCAGCAGGCTGATGAGGGAATTTGCGAAGTCGCCGGCCAGGTGCGCCACCAGGGAGTGGATGTCGGCGGTGTCGTTCGAGACGGCCTGCCGGATGCGACCCGAACTCCGGGCCGAGAACCAGCCGAGGTTCACGACCCCCAGTTTGCCGATGAGCCGCTGCCGGAGCTCGTGACGGAGCCTCGCCTCCGCGGTGTGATTGTTCCCCAGCGCGTAGGTGTAGGAGAGCGAATGGACCACCATGCACACCACAGCGGCGATCACCCACCCCCACAGGTGCGCGGAATCCGGGTTCCCCGCCAGTAGGGAACGGGTGATCTCGACGATCGCTATGTAGGGCACCACCTTGAACACCGCTCCCAGAGCGGCGAGGGTGAACCCCAGGTACATCGAGCCGCGTGCGCTGCGGACCAGATCCCACACGGACCTCGGGGCATTCGCGGGAACGGCGTCGGAAACAGAAGATTGCGTTGACATGATGTCTCTTCCAGATAGAAGGCAGGCATGCCTAAATTAGCATTCTGGGGGTATACCCCTACAAGGGGGTGAGGCTTCCGAAACGCTGGTCCAAGGCGGCTGACTTGCAGTTGACGTTGCGTCACCTGCGAGTCTCGGGCGCATGAGGATAACCGTGCTCGATTCGTTGGCGGCGACCCGGGAGATCCTGGATGCACCCGCCGCCGACCGCCCCGCCCTCATCCGTCGCATGCGATCCCCCATGGACGGCATGTACCCGTTCATTCCCGGAGGCCCGGACCAGCTCGCCATGCACGAAGAAACCTTCGGTTTCCCGGTCGAAGGGGCCGATGAGCAGCTGCGCGCCGGGCTGGGGGAGCTGGAGGAGGCGCGGGTCCGGGAGCGTGTGGAGGCGGGGATCCACCAGGCGGCCCGGGCGCTCACCGCGGCCGATCCCGGCCTGGTTCTCCCCGGGGAGCTGACCGTGCTGGTGACCCTGGGCGACCCGACGGACAACCACTTCATGGAGGAGATCCAAGGGCTGTCGGCATTCGGCGGAATCCCCGGATTCATCGAGCTGACGTTGTGGCCGAACCGCGTGGTGTGCGACCGGATCGAGGCCATCGCCGCCCACGAGTTCCACCACAACGTCCGCTACGGACAAGGCGGTATCGTCTGGGATCCGATGGCGGTTGCCCTCGGCGAGCAGATCGTCGCCGAGGGACTGGCCGATGCCTTCGCCAGGGAACTCCACGGCCGGCGCGGTTACACGCACTTCGCGGTGCCGTGCCCGGGAGACGACGCCGCCGCGGCGAAGGTGATCTCCGGCATGGAGATCACGGGAATGTGGAACTTCACCCCTTGGGTGCTCGGCGACGCCTCCGCCAGGAGATTCGGTGCCGCACCGGTGGGATTGCCGACCGGAGCGGGATACGCAGCGGGGAACCGGATCGTCGACGCATACCTGGAGCGGTGCGGAACCACCGCCGCGGCCTCGGTGCACACGGATTGGAGAGTTGTCGCTGAGGCCGGTGTGGCAGCCTTGGACGTGACGAACCGCTTCGGGGAATGAGGGACATGTGGTGGAGTGGCCGACCGGGGAACTGGCGAGACGCGCCGGCATCTCGCCCCGGACGCTGCGCCACTACGACCAGATCGGCCTCCTGACCCCGACCCGGACCTCCGGATCCGGGCTGCGTTTCTACGACGCCTGGGCCGTAGCGCGACTCCAACGCATCCTGCTGCTCCGCGAAACCGGAATGTCGTTGGCCGGCATCGCCGAACTCCTGGATGGCGAAACGGAGGGCCAGGAGGACGAGGCGCTCGAAGAACAGATCCGGCGGCTGCACCGGGAACGGGACGCCCTGGACCGGAAGATCCGGGCCGTGGAACACCTTCTCGAGGCGCGCCATGAAGGGAGGGCGCCGAAACCGGATGTGCTGCTCGACGGGTTCAACGACCTTTATGAGGAAGAGGTGGTCGCGCACTGGGGTCGCGAGGCCTACCAGGCGGGCCATGACTGGTGGCACGGCAAGACCCTCGCCCAACAGCAGGCGTGGAAGAAGCGCTCGGAACGGCTCGTCGCCGACTGGGTTCGCGCCCAGCGGGCCGGGGCCACGCTGGACTCCCCGGAGGTGCGTCGGCTCGTGGACCGGCACGTGGCCTGGCTCGGTGAGATCCCGGGAACCCCGACGCACACCGGCGACAGGGAACGCTCATCGGCCATGATCCGCGGGCTCGCCCACATGTACGTGCAGGACCCCGCGATGCGGCACGCATTCGGGGGACGGGTCGGAGCCGAGTTCGTCCGCGACGCGCTCCTGCTGCACATCGATGAGGAACAGGAATGAAGACACCCGGGACCGGTATCACGCGTCCCGGCATGAAAGGCTTCGGATATGCGAATCATCATTGGCGCTCCGGGCAACGGAGCCGTGCTGAAGGAAGCGCTCAAGGAGAAACTTGCGGGCGACGAACGGGTGAGTGCCCTGGTGGACCTGTCCACGCCGGACATCACCTACCCGGAGCTTTCCTTCCAGGCGGGCCGGGCTATCGCGGAGGGAAGAGCTGACCGGGGCATCCTCGTGTGCGGCACCGGCATCGGCACTGCCATCGCCGCCAACAAGGTGCCGGGAATACGGGCCGCGACCGCCCACGACCTGCTGACCGTCCGGGGATCGGTGGAGAACTACGACGCCCAGATCCTGTGCATGGGTCAGAACGTCATAGCGGCACCGGCGGCCTGGGCCCTGGTGGACATCTGGCTCGACCTGCGTCACGACCCGGCGAGCAGCTACGGTCCCAGACTCGGTGAGATCTCGGCCTACGAGACCCGCTGCTGACCGATCTCGTAGAGCGCGATGGAGGCCGCCACCGATGCGTTGAGCGACTCCACAGCGGAAGTGATGGGGATCGAGACCAGGGCGTTGCAGTTCTCCCGCACCAGACGCGCCAGGCCCTCACCCTCGGAACCGACCACCACCACGACGGGGCCGTCGAGCCCCGGAATGCCCGACAGCGGGGTGTCGCCCTCACCGGCCAGACCGACGACGGTGAAACCGGCCCCGGAGGCGCGGCGCAGCATCTGGTTCAGGTTCGTGACCCTCGCGACGGGAATGCGTGCCGCCGCTCCCGCGGAGGTCTTCCACGCGGCGGCCGTCATGGAGGCCGACCGGCGGGCCGGGATCACCACCCCCTGCGCGCCGAAGGCGGCCGCCGACCGGATGATCGCGCCCAGGTTGCGGGGATCCGTCACCTGGTCGAGGGCCACGACGAGACCCCGCGACGGAACCTCAAAGGCCGCGTCGAAGATGTCCTCGACATCCGTGTAGTCGAAGGCGGGAAGTTGCAGGGCCACCCCTTGGTGGACGAGACCGCCGGTAACCCGGTCCAGTTCGGCCCGGGTCACCTGCAGCAGCGGAAGCGAGTGTTCGGCAGCGAACTTGAGGATGTCGCGGAGCCGATCGTCGCGCTCCGCACCCTCGGCGACATAGGCCTGCTTCAAGGGCAGCCCGGCGGTGAGGGCCTCCAACACCGGGTTGCGGCCCACCACCCAGTCCGCCCCCACCGGGGCGTTGCCGGTTTTCGCTTTCGGGCGGTTCGCCTGACGTTTCAGCGCCTCCTGCTTGGCCTTGTACGCCTTGTGGTAGACGCGGTCCTCGGCCTTCGGGGTGGGGCCCTTGCCCCGAAGCGAACGGCGGATCCGCCCGCCCGAACCCGCGGTGTTGCCTTTGCCGCGGTTACCGGCCCCGGGGTGTCTCGAGTTGCCTGCCATTTATTTCTTCTCCAGACTCCAGCGGGCCCCTTCCGGGGTGTCGGTGATGCTCAATCCCGCCTCGGTGAGGGTGTCGCGGATGGCATCGGCGCGTCCCCAGTCCTTGGCGGCCCTGGCCTCGGAGCGCTGCTCCAGCAGCGTGGAGACCAACCGGTCCACGACGGGGGTCAGGTCGTCGCCCCCGGTGGCGGTCGCCCACGGGGCGTCGGCGGGGTTGATTCCCAGGATGCTGGTCATTTCGGCGACCGTGGCGTACAGGTCGGCGGCCCCCGGGTCGCCGTCGCTCAGAGCCTTGTTTCCCGCTCGCACGGCCTCGAAGAGCGTGGCCACCGCGGTCGGGGTGGCCAGGTCGTCGTTCATCGCGGCCTCGAACGCCTCCCAGAACGGCCCACCGACCCTGCCCCGCGTCAAACCGCGTTCACCGGCGGAGGCCAGGAAGGAGTCGATGCGTTCGATGCCCTTCTCGGCTTCCGCCAAAGATCCTCGGGTCTGCTCGTCGGCGGGGGAGAACTCGATCTGGCTGCGGTAGTGGGGGGCCAGCAGGAAGAACCGCACCGCGCGCGGATCGAAGGCCTTCGTTACCTCCGAGACCAAGGCGGTGTTTCCCAGCGACTTGCTCATCTTCTCGCCCGCCATCGTCACCCAGGCGTTGTGCATCCACACCCGGGCGAAACCGCGTCCGGCCCCGGCGGACTGGGCCAGTTCGTTCTCGTGGTGCGGGAAACGCAGATCGATGCCGCCGCCGTGGATGTCGAAGGTGTCGCCGAGGTATTTCCCGGACATGGCGGAGCACTCCAGGTGCCAGCCGGGACGTCCCCTGCCCCAGGGCGTGGGCCAGGACGCGGTCTCGGGTTCCTCGGGTTTGCGTCCCTTCCACAGCGCGAAGTCGCGGGGATCGCGTTTGCCGCGCGGATCGGCGTCCTCCGCGGCGGCCATCTCGTCGACCTTCTGGCCCGACAGTTCCCCGTAACGCGGCCAGGATCGCACGTCGAAGTAGACATCTCCGGAACCGTCGTCGGCAACGTAGGCGTGGCCGCGTTCCAGCAGTTCCTCCACCAGCTCGATCATCTCCGGGACGTGACCGGTGGCGCGCGGCTCGTAGGTGGGGGGCAGGCACCCGAGCGCGGCGTAGGCGTCGTGCAGTTCCCGTTCGAAGCGGTAGGCGTGCGCCCACCACTCGATACCTGCCTCCGCGGACTTGGCGAGGATCTTGTCGTCGATGTCGGTGACGTTCGCGACGACTGTGACGTCGAGTCCCTGATGCGTCAGCCAGCGGCGGAGCACGTCGAAGACCACTTCCTTGCGGATGTGCCCGAGATGCGGTGAGGCCTGCACCGTCAATCCACAGTGGTAGATCGACACCTTCCCGGGAACCAGGGGAACGAACTCCTCGACGGCTCGGGTGGCGGTGTTGTACAGGCGCAGATTCACCCTGCGGAGTCTAGTGCCGCCCGGCGCCCGGCGTCAGCGGACGACCCGAAATCACGCGATCCCTGATGGCGGAAAAGTACAGTAACTGGTGTCGGATAGGTACAGTTTGGAACGACGGAAAGGTACACCGGAAGCTTGTGATTTGAGACTTGCCAACTACGTCAGGGAGATCGAATCCTCCGGCTTTCCGGGCACCCGTTCACCCTGCGACCGAGCCGGGCGAGCCCTGTTCGAGTCGTACCTGACGCGAGTTCTTTCCCCGGGATGGTTCCGTAGCGGGTCGCGGATCCTGTGGTCCTGACAACCGGTGAGCATGCCTATCGGCGCCGGGAAAAGGTGGCCGTCGTTTCGTTGGGATTTCGGGGCTCTGAGCCCGTGCCGTGAATCCGACGGCCGGGAGAAAAGAGAAGAGGAACCCTGAAACCATGCGAACTGAAAGAGTGCGGCGTTACTGGGACCGGACCGCGACTCGCTACGACGAGCGGGTGGCTCGGATGGAGGAGCGTTATCTGGTGCCGAGCCGCCGATGGGTGTGCGAACGGGCGGTGGGGGAGGTCCTCGAGGTCGCAGTGGGGAGCGGACTCAACCTGCCGCACTACCCACCGGAGGCGAAGTTGATCGGGGTGGACCTGAGCGAGGGAATGCTGCAGCTGGCGAGAAGACGCGCGGCCACCGCCCGATGTGAAGTCGAATTGCTTCGAACCGACGGGTCGCGGCTGCCGTTCGGGGACGAATCCTTCGACGCAGTGGTGTGCACCTTCTCGCTGTGCGGTTTCCCCGACCCGCGTGCCGGAGTGGAGGAAATGGTAAGGGTACTGAGACCGGGGGGATCGCTGCTGCTCGCGGACCATGTCGGATCCACCAATCCGTTCATCAGACTCGGCCAGTGGGTGTTGCAGGCGATCACCATCCCGGCCGAGGGGGAGCACTGGACCCGGCGTCCCAAGCGGCACGTCAAAGCCCTCGGGCTCCCCATCGTTGAAACCGACAGGCTGCACCACGGCATCGTCGAGAGGCTTCACGCCTCACGTGAAGCACGGTGAACTGCTGGTGCAGCCCGCCGGTAACGGGGATGTTCAGGAATCCCGGGCCGCCTTGGCGCGCAGGGCATCGATGTCGAAACCGAAGGTGACGGGGATGGCCGGGTCGTTGGCCTCGTCCTCCCACGGATCGTAGGGCTTCTCGTACTGGTCGTCCACGAATCCCTGAGACGGATCGTATTTGTTGGCCAGCTCTTGGCCGACGGGCTCCACGTTGCTCATGTGCTCGTCGGGCAGCGTGGCCAGCACATCCGCGATGTAACCGGTGGCGGCCTCCTCGATGGAGACCTCCCGGTTCTCCCGCTGCGACTGGTACCAGCGGTAGTCCAACAGTTCGTGGAAGAACTGCGCCGGCTCGCGTTTGCCCTCCAGATGGGCCGGGATGCGGGTGACGGCGGGTTCGAAGACCTCCGTCAGCCACTTGTGGGCCATCACCGATTCGCTCATGTTCCCGGGCAGCTTCGCCCGGAACGTGTCCATGTCGTTGAGCAGTCTGCGTGCCTGATGCTCCTCCGCGTCCAGCCCGGTCAGGCGCATCAGGCGCCGAGCGTGGTGCCCGGCTTCAACCACTTTCGGTTGCATGCGGATGGTGCGACCGTCGGGGGAGGTCTGCACGTCGATCTCGGCGACATCGAACCCGAGCGCGTTCAGGCGACGCACCCGGCCCTCGAGGCGGTACATCTCGGAGTCGCTGAACTCCTCGACGCCGGTCAGCTCTGCCCACAGGCTCTGATAGCGCTCCTCGATGGTGTCCACCAGCCACTGCGGATCCAAGGAGGGATCCAGCATTCCGCCGGCCTCCAGGTCACAGAACTCGCCGAACAGGTTCGTGCGGGCGATCTCCAGGTCGTGGGTGCGCTGCCCAGCGGTCAGGGAGGGATGCACCTCACCGGTCTCGGCGTCCACCAGGTAGGCGGCGAACTCGCCGGCGTCGCGCCGGAACAGGATGTTCGACAGGGACACGTCTCCCCAGTAGAAACCGGTCAGGTGCAGCCGGGCGAACAACGCCACCATGGCGTCCAACAGCCGGTTGACCGTGTCCAGTTTCACGCCCGAGTAGAACAACGCCCGGTAGGGCAGGGAGAACGGCAGGTGCCGGGTCAGCAGGATCGGGTCCAAGGGGTCGTGATCGTTGGTCTGTCGCCCGAGAACCACCCCTACGGGTTCAACGGACGGCACGCCCAAGCGTCTTAGCTCGGTCAACTGACGGTACTCATGTACCGCCACCTCCTCCAGGATCTCCTTGGCCGCGAGGATCTCGTCACCCACTTGGATGAAACGGACCACGTGCCTGGAGATGCCTCTGGGCAGCGCCACCAAGTGCTGCGTCGGCCACGCCTCCAGTGGCGTGTTCCAAGGCAGCCGGATCAACGCTGCATCTGGCTTGGCAGCTAGGAATCTGGGCACAAACCAACACTACCCGCTCCGGGCGATATTGGGCCCCATTTGAACCCTTTTCTCAATTATCGGGTGTTCTGTTTGCAGCAAAGATATTGCTGATTTGTGTCTGGAACCTTCTATACATATGTCGGTGCAAATCGCCTGAGCAGATCGGTGAAGGCCGCAGACGCCCTGTACCGGATCTCAGGCCTCAGGCGCTGAGTCCCGGTCTCTGCTACCAAACCGAATTCGTGCAGCACGAACCGGCGGATGGGCTCCGGGACGACGCCCTCCCCGAGCTCTCGGGTGACCGCCTTGGCCCGGACCAGGGCAGTGATCGCGTCGATGACGTCTTCGGCCGGGGGTGCTTCCTCGAGCAGCGCCGACAGGTTCATCGGGGGAACCGGAGAACCCAGCGTGCGCGTCCAGTGCAGGGCCGCCGCGGGACGGATGGCGTAGAACAACTTCTTCAGGGATACCTTTCCACCCTCGGCTGCGCCCGACCGGTTCCAGTGAGCGCGGCCGACGTGGAAGTAATGACGCCGGATGGCATCGTGGTCCACCACAGCGCGACACACGTCCAGCAGCTCCTCGGCGAACGCGGGCTGTCCGCGGTAGATCAACGGGGAACGCAACCACTCCATGACGGTTGCGTTGCTGCGCGCCGCGAGCCGGATCGCCTTGATCAGGTCCCAGCCATTGACGTCGAGCACATCGTCCAGGGGAGTCTCGATGACGTCCCGTGGACGCCACGGCGACAGGTAGTCGTCGTGGCGGCGCACGTAGAAAAACCGGCAGTCGTAGTCGGAGTCCGGGGACGGGAACCCCCAGGCGCGGCTACCCGACTCGACCGCCCACAACACCCGGACGCCGTGGTCGCGTTCCACCTCGTCCAGGCGGGCCTGGATCCTTTCGACGGTTGCCGCGTCGAAGCCGTCGGTGAGGGTGCAGATCATGCCGACATGGTAGGGGCGGCTGCGTTGCGGCTCGTCAGTAGGTGGTGATTCCCCGCGCCCGGAACTGGTTCCTGACCCTCTCGATCAATTCCTTCGAGGGAGGTGAGGTGTCGGCCAGTTTGTAGGGCAGCTTCAAGGTTGCCCACTTGTCGCGGCCCATCTGGTGGAAGGGCAGCACCTCCACCCGGGTCACGACGGAGATCTGCTCCACGATCCCGGCCACCGCCTCCACGTTCTCGACGGCGTCGGTGAGGTCCGGAACCAGCACGAACCTGATCCACACCTCCTCGGTGCCGCGCTCCGACAGGCGCCGCGCGAAGTCCAGGGTCGGTTGCAGTTCCCGGCCGGTGGCCTTCCGGTACACCTCGGGAATGCCGGATTTGATGTCCAGCAGCACCAGATCGAGGTCGTCGAGGAGGGCATCGGAGGCGTTGGCGCCCAGGAAACCTGAGGTGTCGATCGCGGTGTGGATGCCGAGTTGTTTCGCCTCGTGAAGCAGCCGGCCCACGAAGGCGGGTTGCATCAGGGGCTCGCCCCCCGAGACCGTGAGGCCGCCTCCCGTGGTGCGGAAGATCCTCCGGTAGCGCTTCAACCGGCCCACCAGGTCGTTGAGCCGCACCGGCTGGCCCTTGGCTGCGAACATGGTGTCGGGGTTGTGGCAGTACAGGCAGCGCAGCGGGCATCCCGAGAGGAACACCGTCATCCGGGTGCCGGGACCGTCGACACCGGTCACCAGCTCCCACGAGTGCATGGACGCCAACTCACCGGAGCGCACCTGCTCCAAGTGGTCGTGGCGTTCAAGATCGTCGGTGATGTCGATGCCCGCCACACCGAAACCACCGGGCCGCAGCCGGGGGGCATCCAACGCCACTGGTTGGGGGCGGTATTCGCCCGTGACCCCGTCGGCTGCGGCCGATGTCGTCGTCTGGGTCACTCAGGAGCCCTGGTGGAAGGTACGGGACAGCACGTCGCGCTGCTGCTCCTTGGTGAGTTTGACGAAGTTCACGGCGTAGCCGGAGACGCGAACCGTCAGGCTCGGGTACTTCTCCGGGTTCTCCATGGCGTCCTCGAGGGTTTCGCGGTTGAGCACGTTGATGTTGGCGTGGAACAGGCCAGGCACGTCACCGCGGACCTCGCGGGCCGCTTTCATGTCGGAAATACGCTCGTCAAAGGTTTTGATTGCCATTTTCTTCTCCTGGATTGGGTTGGTGATTTCAGCAGCAGCAGTCGTTGGGGACGAAACCGGCGTCGAGGATGCCCACGAGGTTGTTGACCTGTTCTTCCTTGGTGCGGCCGAGGCCGGATGGGGTGATGGTGTTGGTCAGGGAGATGCCATCCAGGGCGTCGGAGTAGTCGAGCTTGCCCACCGACAGCATCGAGGCGAGCATACCGTGATTGTCCACGCCGTTCTCGGGGTTGGCGCCCGGAGCGAACGGGGTTCCGGCCTTGTGACCCGAGGGGAACGAGCCCGTCGCCTTGCCGTAGACCACGTTGGAGGTGATCGTCAGCACCGACTGGGTCGGTACGGCGTCGCGGTACAGCGGGATCTCCTTGATCTTGCTCATCACCGTGTGGACGATGGCGGCGGCGATCTCGTCGGCCCGGTCGTCGTCGTTGCCGTAGGTGGGGAAATCGCCCTCGGTGATGTAGTCGACTACGAGTCCCGTCTCGTCACGCACCGGGGTCACCTTGGCGTACTTGATGGCCGACAGCGAATCCGCGACGATCGACAGGCCCGCGATGCCGCAACCCAGGGTGCGCACGATGTCGGAGTCGTGCAGCGCCATCTCAATCGACTCGTAGGCGTAGCGGTCGTGGCAGTAGTGGATGATGTTGAGGGCTTCCACGTAGGTGGCGGCCACCCAGTCGAGCATTTTCTCGTAGCGCATCCACACGTCGTCGAAGTCGAGAGGACCATCGCCCACGACCCCCTCGTGGTCGGGGACGATCAGCTTGCCGCTCATCTCGTCGCGGCCACCGTTGATGGCGTAAAGCAGGGTCTTGGCGGCGTTCATGCGGGCACCGAAGAACTGCATCTGCTTGCCCACCCGCATCGGGGACACGCAGCATGCGATGGCGGCGTCATCGCCCCAGTGGGAGCGGATCTGTTCATCTGCCTCGTACTGCACCGACGAGGTCTCGATCGAGATCGCGGCGCAGAACTCCTTGTATCCCTCGGGCAGCTTCGGGTCCCAGAATATCGTGATGTTCGGCTCCGGGGCGGGCCCCAGGTTGCGCAATGTCTGCAGCAGGCGGAACGAGGTCTTGGTCACCAGCGAACGGCCGTCCTCACCGATGCCCGCGTCCGACCAGGTGGCCCAGTAGGGGTCGCCGGAGAAGATCTGGTCGTACTCGATGGTGCGCAGGAAACGCACGATCCGCAGCTTGATCACCAGGGCGTCGATGATCTCCTGGGCATCTTCCTCGGTGATCAGGCCCGCGTCGAGGTCGCGTTGGAAGTAGCAGTCGAAGAACGCCGACAGCCGCCCGATGCTCATGGCGGCGCCGTCCTGCGACTTCACGGAGGCCAGGTAGCCGAAGTAGGTCCACTGCACGGCTTCCTTGGCGTTGCGCGCGGGACCGGAGATGTCGAAGCCGTAACTGGCGGCCATGGCCTTGAGCTTCTTCAACGCCTTGATCTGTTCGGCGTGTTCCTCACGGAACCGTGCCCAGTGCTCCGAGAACGGGGCATCGTCCACGGCGGCCTTGTCGGCCTGCTTGAACTCGATCAGCCTGTCCACCCCGTACAGCGCGACCCTGCGGTAGTCGCCGATGATGCGGCCGCGACCGTAGGCGTCGGGAAGGCCGGTGATCACGTGCGCGGAACGGGCGGCGCGGATGCGGGGGGTGTAGATGTCGAAGACCGCCTCGTTGTGGGTTTTGCGGTACTTCGTGAAGATGTCCTTGATGTCCTGGTTGGGTTCCTTGCCGGCCTCTCGGATTGCGGTCTCCACCATGCGCCAGCCACCGTTGGGCATCATTGCCCGTTTCAGCGGGGTGTCGGTCTGCAGGCCGACGACCACGTCGTCGTCCTCGCTGATGTGGCCGGGGGCGAAGGCATCGATGTCCGCGGGGGTTTCGGTGTCCACGTCGTAGACACGCCGGGCTCGCTCGACCGACAGGTATTCCTTCTCCAGGGTCTCCCATATCCGCAGCGTCTTGGTCGTCGGACCGGCCAGGAACGAGGCGTCCCCGGCGTAAGGGGTGTAGTTGCGCTGGATGAAATCCCGGATGTCGATCGTCTCCCGCCAAGGCCCGGGAGCGAAACTCTCCCAGGGATCGACGGGGGAAGTGTTTTCAGGAACGGCTTCCGTGAGGAGAGTCATGGGCGTCTTTCCTTAAAAAGTCGGGCCATCGGACGCAACCGGACCGTCGTGGAGCAGCGGGCGAGGCCGTGAAAGTATCGACGAGTTTTTCGTGCGACGATGAGCGTTTTGTGTACCGATTACCCGGCCAGTCTAACCATGTCTGTTTCCAAGTCCTAAAGATACGAGCCGGGCCGAGGGATCCGAGGATGGGGAGCGGGGGAGTCAGCCAGCCGATTCCCCCCGGCCCTGTGCCCTGTCCAGGGCCTCGGTGATGGCCGCAGCCAGGTCCTCGGCCGCCTCCAGACCGACGCTGAGACGCAGCAGGCCATCGCCGATCCCGGCGACCGCGCGGGCCTCTGGGCTCATACCGGCGTGGGTCATTGTCGCAGGATGGCAGATCAGCGACTCCACCCCGCCCAGCGACTCCGCCAGATGGAAGACCTGCAGCCCCTGCAGGAAACGTTCGGCGGCGGGACGGCCACCCGCCAGGTCGATGCTCAGCAGCGATCCGAAACCGGACTGCTGCCTGGCGGCCAGTTCGTGTCCCGGGTGGGTTTCCAGCCCGGGCCAGTGCAGGGCGGCGACGGCGGGGTGTCCCTGCGCGGCGTCGACGACCGCCTCGGTGTTGATCGCGTGCATCCGGATGCGCGCATCCAGGGTCCGCAACCCCCGCAGCGTCAGGTAGGAGTCGAAGGCGCCGGCGGTCAGGCCGAGGACGTTGGCCAACCAGCCCACGTGCTCCGCGGTCTCGGGGTCGCGGGTGACCACGGCCCCCCCGACCACGTCGGAGTGCCCGTTGATGAACTTGGTGGTTGAGTGCAGCACATAGTCCGCGCCGAGGTCGATGGGGCGCTGCAGCAGCGGCGAGCAGAAGGTGTTGTCCGCGACCAGCTGCGCACCGGCGGCGTGGGTGGCCTCGGCGACGGCCCTCAGGTCGGTGATCCGCAGCAGCGGGTTCGACGGGGTTTCCGCCAGCACCATCGAGGCGCCGTCGAGGGAGGCCTTGAAGACCTCGGGGTCGTTGAAGTCCACGAAACGCGCCTCCAGGCGGCCCCGGGTGGCGTGATGGTTCAGCAGCCGCCAGGTCCCGCCGTAGCAGTCGTGCTGGCAGACCACCACGCCGCCGACCGGGACCAGCTCCTCGACGAGCAGCGTCACGGCCGCCAGGCCCGTGGCCACCACGGTGGCTGCTGCGCCTCCCTCAAGGGTCGCCAGGGCGTCCGACAGGAGGTCGCGGGTGGGGTTGCCGGCGCGGGAGTAGTCGTAGCCGCTGGATTCCCCGGGGGCCGCGAAGACGTAGTTCGTCGAGAGATGGATGGGGGGCACCACCGCCTTGTGGGAGGTGTCCGTTCCGAGTCCGGAGCGCATCGCGCGGGTCCAGGTGCCGAGTTCCGCCATGGGGTCTCCTGTGCAGGGGCGTCAGATCCGGCCCCAAGCTACCGCACTCCGGTCGTGCTCCGGGCTTCCATCTCATCGGGTTCGTCCCGGTTCCACCCGGGTGGCTCTCGGCCGGTTCCTGACCCGGGGAATGAAAAACGAGGTCCTGCGCCCCGGGGCGCAGGACCTCGTTTGCCTCATGTGCTTCAGGAAATGCGTTCCTGGGTGGCGTTGCTGAACACGTGCACGCTCTCCGGATCGGCGGCGAGACGCACCACATCACCCTTGGCGGGTGCCTGGCGGGCACCGACCCGGGCGACGATCTGCTGGGCGCCGACGAGCTCGTCCTCGCTCAGCCCCGCGAGGGTGCCGTACAGGTAGGAGTCCGCGCCGAGTTCCTCCACGACGGCGATGTCCAGGCCGATGCCCTGCCCATCGGTGGCGATCCTGAAGGATTCGGGACGGATACCCAGAGTCAGGGTGGCCTCGCCCCCGGCCTTCGCGAGGATCTCGCGGGCCACGGGGACCACGTAGTCGCCGATCTGGACGCCGCCATCGACCACGGCGCCCTCCATGAGGTTCATGGCGGGGGAACCGATGAAGCCCGCGACGAACAGGTTCTTCGGGGTGTCGTACAGGGCCAGCGGGGAATCGACCTGCTGCAGGACGCCGTCCTTCATCACCGCGACCCGGTCTCCCATCGTCATGGCCTCCACCTGGTCGTGGGTGACGTAGACGGTGGTGACGCCGAGACGCCGCTGCAACGCGGCGATCTGGGTGCGGGTGGACACGCGGAGCTTCGCGTCGAGGTTCGACAGCGGCTCATCCATCAGGAACACCTGCGGCTGGCGCACGATGGCGCGGCCCATGGCGACGCGCTGCCGCTGACCACCGGAGAGGGCCTTCGGTTTGCGGGACAGGAAGTCCTCGAGGCCCAGCAGGTGGGCGGCCTCCTTGACCCGCTTCTCCCGCTCCGCTTTGGGGACGTTCTGCATCTTCAACGCGAACCCCATGTTGTCGGCGACGGTCATGTGCGGGTAGAGGGCGTAGTTCTGGAAGACCATCGCGATGTCGCGATCCTTCGGCGGCAGGTCGGTGACGTCGCGGTCACCGATGAAGATCGAGCCGGAGTTGACCTCCTCGAGGCCTGCGAGCATGCGAAGCGAAGTGGACTTGCCGCAGCCGGAGGGGCCGACGAGGACCATGAACTCGCCATCGGCGATTTCCAGGTCGAGCTTGTCGACTGCGGCGCGATCCGAGCCGGGGTAGATACGCGAGGCTTCACGGTAGCTGACAGTGGCCATGCCACATTTCCTTTCCACGGGCAGGTACGTGCCCGACGATCCGTAGTGGTGGAAGTGACTCTTCCTAGCTGGACAGACTAACAGCCTCCCGGTGCTCCGGACAGGCGCCCCTCAACCAAGAATAAAACCCTTTTGACAAGGGTTTTCGGGGAAAGAAATGGTCAGCCATCCAACGCTTGGCACCACACCCGGCCACTCCTCCCGAGGTCATCGGTGGGTCAGGATCGCCGCTGGTGGAGGGACGCCCAGCGGGCGTAGCGCCCGGGTGTGGTGTCTCTTCGGATGAGTGGGTGGACCGGGATCGTCTCGGAGGCGTGTGCTCGTTGATTGGTTTGATCGGGGTTGCGTGACACCTGTCGGGGGTGGGTCGACCCCGGAAACGCGATTGGATATGCTTTCCCCGCCTGATGGGCGTCATCGCGGAAAACAGGGACATGATCGATCAATTTTTGAGCGTCTTGAGAACACTCGTCGAGACGGAGAACCCGGTGCTGGTTCTGCTCGGAGTGGTAATCACAGTTTTCGTGGTCGTATGGGTCCTGTTGATGCTCATCAATGCGGCCATAATCGGGATGCGTAGACTTCGCGCCGAAGCGGACGTAGGTGTGCGGATCCCTATGGGTTTCCGGGTCAAACCCGCCAAGATCAACCGCGAAACCGGTGCGTTCATTCTGGTGTATCCGCGATGGCAGAAGGCGAACAAGGACGGAACGAGGAACTACAGGTACCGCGACAATGCCGTGGTCAAGGGGTTCTCGGTGCTGGAGCTCGGGCGGTGGCGATTCGCATCCCGATCCGTACTCCAATTCTACGAGTTCGTCGTCAGACTCCGTTCGATGGGCCATGTGATTGCTCCATCGCGTGAGGAGATGGAAAAGCTGAACCAGGTCAGCGCCCGGGCCCGGCTGAGATGGACCGGAAACACCAGTGGTGGCCTCTATCACCGGTTCGCCGAAGCGCCGAGCCAGTTCGAGACCTTCTGTGCAGAGCTGTACCGGGAGCTCGGGTACCAGGTGGAGGTCACTCCCCCGGTTGCGGACGGTGGATTCGACTTGGACATGTTCCGCAGCGGTGAAAGGACATTGGTTGAGTGCAAATGCTTCAAACCGGATAATCCGGTTGGCCGCCCAGTTCTTCAGAAGCTTTTCGGCGCCAATGCGACCGAAAATGCAAATCGCCTCATCGCGGTGACCACGTCCACCTTCTCAAGGGGAGCGATCGCCTACGCCAAGGAGGTCGGCATTGAGCTGGTCGAGGGTCGGGATCTGGTGGCGATGTGCAGCCGGGTCTGGGGGGCGCATTCGCCCACTCAGGAACCGATGATGGAAGACGCGCAGCTGTCGCTGGAGGACCATCTGCTGAACATGCCCATCGACATCCGGGACCGTTACGCGTCTCTTGGCTGAGCGTTACCGACGATTCGGATGCGTTGCCACGGGCGACTGGGGCAAGAGGACCCCGGAACCGCGGCCGAGTCACCTTCCGAGCGGCAGACCCGGGCAGGGCGGACGCTTTCGCGGCAAGGAGGTCCGCTGCTGGGGTGGGGCGTCATTGGGGAGGCTCGCGTACCATCGGGCGGGTGAGCGAGGAACCCGGAACCACCGAAGAGATCCCCGAAGCCGAGAGCGAGGAGCAGGCCGCCGAGGAATGGTGGCAGGCCGACGGCATGCCCTGGAAACACAAGCCGGGGCGCGCGGACATCGCGTGCATGGTGTGGATCAGTATCTACAGCGTCTACGGCCTGGCAACGCTCCCCCTGCGCGGGTTGCTGTTCGGTTCAGCCACGGAAGTATTGGCCATGATCACGGGCGGGAGGGTCTCCGTCGCCGCCAGCGGGGCGCTCGCCGGGGTCGGGCGGCTGCCTCACTGGCCGGTGGTGCTGCTTGTGGCGGCCCTGGCCAGCATCAAACTCGACTGGATCTACTGGTGGGCGGGAAAGCTGTGGGGCCACGGGATGATCGAGATCTGGGCGGGCAGCAGCAAACGCGCGGCGCGCAACTACGCCCGGGCCGTGCGCTGGGCCGAGAAACTCGGCCCCTGGGGTTTCGTCATCGCCTACCTGCCGATCCCGCTGCCCATCATGCCGGTCGTCTTCGTGCTGTCCGGGGCGACGGGGCTCAGCCTGAAACGTTTCCTCCTCTACGACTTCCTGGCCGGAGGGTTCTGGCTGGGTCTGTACTTCTGGTTCGGCTGGCAGATCGGGGAGCCGGTGGTCGGTCTGCTCGACGCCTACGCCCGCATCGCGACCTACGTCGCGATCGGCCTGCTGGTGGTGGTGCTCGGCTCCGCGATCCTGAAACCCAAGAAATCCGTCAGGAGGCGGTGAGGACGGCCACCAGGAAGTCGCTGCCCGGACGCCAGGGACGCAGATCCCAGGTGGAGAAGGCCAGCTCCGGGTTCAGGCCCGCGGTTTGCGCGTCCTCGAGGAAATCGGTGAACTCGTAGCCGCGGCCCGCGCCGAATCCGGCCACCACGCGGCCCTCGGGGGCCAGGTGATCCCTGAGACGGCGCAGGGTCTCGACGCGGGTCGAGGGGGCCAGGAAACCCATCACGTTCCCGGCGGACAGGATGATGTCGAAGTTCGCCTCGATGCCGCGGGCGGGCAGGTCCAGTTCCGCCAGGTCATCGACCAGGAAGGTCGGTCCGGGATGATCCTCCTGAGCGGCGGCGATCAGGACGGGGTCGACGTCCACCCCCACCACGTGATGTCCACGCTCGAAAAGCCAGCCCGCGTGCCTGCCCGGTCCGCAGCCCGCGTCCAGGATGCGGGCCCGGCGGGGCGCCATGGCATCCACCGTGCGGGCCTCGCCGTAGAGGTCGTGCCCGGCCGCCTCCATGATCTTGAAGCGTTCGATGTAGCGGTGGGAGTGGTCGGGGTCCGCGGCGATCATGCGCGCCCACTTGCTCGGCTCGGGAGTCATGGACGCCAATTGTGCTCGGGGTTTCCCTGATTGTCGAAGTCCCTGTTCAGGAGGGGCGTCAATCCTCCGGGTCCTCCGGTTCCGCCCGTGCGGCCCGGGACGCGGTGGTTCTGGGCGGTCTGCGCACCCACCAGTAGCCGCACGCCGACAGCACGGCGAGCGGTCCCCAGAGCAGCAGGGGAAGATAACACCACACCATGATGACCAAGGGCCAACCGCTCATGGTGCCCCAGTCCGGCCGGCGACCGAAGGCGATGGCCGAGACCATGGAGATGTTGAAGATCCAGGTGACTGCCAGCCCCCCGAGGATCCCGAGCAGGGTGGGTATGATGCGCGGGATCGTCCGGCCGCGGATGCGCTCGCCCCAGGGGCGCACCAGACCCACGGTGAGGAAGCCGAAGCTGACCTGGACGATACTCAGGGCGTAGACGTAGAGGTAGCCGTCAACGGCGTTCGAACCCAGTTCGCGGGCTCGGAGTTCCGAGGCGCCCGGGAGCCATCCCATGATCATCGCAATCCGCCACAGGGCGGAGGGCAACGTGCACAGGAACGCGCCCCACGTGAGCAGGACCAGCCAACCGGGGCGTTTGGGAACGGCATCCTCAGAAGTCATGCTCCAGTGTATCGCGCAGCTAAACCCCGAAACGTCCAGTCAGAGCCCCCGGAGGGAGTCGAACCCTCGACCACTCGCTTACAAGGCGAGCGCTCTGGCCGCTGAGCTACGGAGGCAGGTGGGCACAATTGTGCCCGGATGAAACGAAGTGGCCAAGTCGGGGTAGCGAGACGGGTTCAGACGCCCGTCGCGGCCACGAACAGCTGTCCCTCACCCCGCGCCACGACCGCCTCCTCGGCAGCCACGAAAACGGCGTGCCCGGGTTTCAGCACCACCGGATCGCCGTCACCGGTCAGTTCGAACGATCCCGAGGCGACCAGGCAGATCCTGCCCGAATCCCCGCGTGGGACCTGGAGGGTGTCCCCGTCGGTGGGTTGCAGCAGCCACAGCTCGAACTCCTCGAAACCTGTCGGGTAGATGTAGGTGCCGTCCGATCCGCTCGGGAGCAGCACATCGTCCGGGCCCGGGGTGAAGTCGACGACGTGCAGGAGAGCGTCGACGTCGATGTGTTTGCCGGTCAGGCCGCCTCGCAGCACGTTGTCGGAGTTCGCCATCACCTCAATGCATGTGCCGCGCAGGTAGCTGTGCATCACGCCGGGGGGCAGGGCCAGGGCCTGGCCGGGCTCGAGGGAGAAACGGTTCAGCAGCAAAGCCGCGAGGATACCGGGGTCGGAGGGGAAGTACTCGTCGATTTCCACGGCCGTGCGGGCGAAGACACCGAGCTCACCGGGGGCGTCGAGATGGTTCACGGCGGCGCCCAGCACCTCGTCGACGAGGTGGCGGCGGTCGTCGAGGCTGAGCACGTCCAGGAAGACCTCCTGGAGGGCAGGGGAGCCGGTGCGGTCACGCAGGGGACCGATCACGGAGGCCAAGGCGTCTCCGACCTCCAGGGCCTCGAACAGCTGAGCCGTGAGCAGCGGGTCGCGGAAACCCACGAGGGCCTCAAACGGGGTCAGGGCGACGATGGTCTCGGGCTTGGGCCAGTCGTCCTTGAAGGAACGTTCGGGGGCGCCCAGGGGAATCCCCATCAGCGATTCGCGGGCGTGGCCATCGCGGGCCTGCTGCCGGGTGGGATGGGCCTGGAGGCTAAGGGGGGATGCGGCCGACAGGACCTTCACCAGGAACGGCAACCGGCGTCCGAAAGTCATCACGGAGGCCCTGCCGAGCCGGTTGGGATCCTGTGCCAAATACTCCGACAGGGTTGAACCGTCCGGGGTGGGGGAGTCACCGAGCGGATGGGCGCCGAACCACTGCTCCGCCCAGGGCTGGTCGTCCGCGGGCCGGCCGAGAAGGGTGGGGATGGCGTCCTTGGTGCCCCAGGGGTAGCTCTGGCGCACCCCGATCAGTTCCAGCATCGTTTCCTCCAGATGAACATGTCCATACCAGTGAACCCGGATCAGCGGGTTACTCCAAGTCTCTTGCAGAATCAACCGGGACGCAGGTGTTTCGAGGAAACCCGGGTGTCAGCCACCCGGCCGAACCGTCCCGAATGACATGAATGTGATTCACGCCGGAAATCGTCGCGTAGCATGGGGTCATGACCGAGGCCGCCCTGGAGAACCCGCTCGCCGACCGCGACGCCGCAATGCTCGACTTCGAGGAACGCTGGTTCACCCTGGAGGTTCCGAAGGAGCAGGCCATCATGGAGCGTTTCGGCTGCTCCACCACCCGCTACTACCAGCGGCTCAACACGCTCATAGACGACCCGGCGGCCCTCGGCTACAAACCGCTGCTGGTCAAGCGGCTGCGTCGCCAGCGCGCACAGCGCCAGGCCGCCCGCTCCGCCCGAAGGCTCCGGGGCTGAGATGAGAACCGTCACCGGTGACCTGATCACGCTGGTGGTGCTGCCCTGACCACCTCCGGCAGGTGCCAGGTCACAGTTCCTTGGTGAACACCACCGGTGCCGGGCGTCCCGGAGCGGCGTGCGCGTAGGGTTCTTCGCTGACGACGTACCCCAGACGTAGGTAATAGTCGCAGACCTCGAGATTGGAGGCGCTGACGGCCAGCAGCACCCGGGGAAGGTCCCGGGCCCGTGCCTTGGTCTCGACCGCTTCCACCAGGGCGGTGCCGATGCCCCGGTTCTCGAACTCCGGCCGCACCGCCAGGCCGCGCAGCACAAGGTCCGTGTCCGAGACGACATGCATGACGCAGCCGACAATCCGGCCGTCGGCCTCGGCGACGAAACCCCCACCGGAGGCCAGCTTGGCCTCGAGGGATTCCACGGTGTTGAGCCACCAACTCGACTCACGGCTCATCGGGGTGGAGAACATGACCTCCAGGATCGCGGGACAGTCGGATTTCACGGCGGGACGGATTCTCGCTGATGTCTTCATCCTTCTGGATCCCGGTCCTTTCCCAACAGCGTCCTGAGAAGCCTAGCGCAGCGTCCCCGGGGTGGTGGCTGTCCGATGCCTGCCCGGCTCGGGCCCGAGGCAGGCGGCCGTCGCCGGGCGCCTGGGGCGTCGGTAACGGGGTCCGCGCCGGACCGGTCATGTCCAAGAAATTTACGTCTGTTCTTTGCACTCTCCTTGGTGGAGTGCTAAAACTGTAGTTGGCACTCGGGACCTCCGAGTGCTACTGGTAGGGTTGGTGAGGCCAAGGGCCGTCCGTCGCGGGCACTGTTCCTGCCGAACAAGACAACAGGATTCCGGGGCCCCGCCCCGGCTGGACGGGAGGATTCCCGAAACACCATGGCAAAGCTCATCGAATTCAACGAAGAGGCTCGCCGCGGCCTCGAGCGGGGCATGAACACCCTCGCAGACGCGGTCAAGGTCACCCTCGGCCCCAAGGGCCGCAATGTCGTGCTCGAGAAGAAGTGGGGCGCCCCCACCATCACCAATGACGGCGTCTCCATTGCCAAGGAGATCGAGCTGGACGATCCCTACGAGAAGATCGGCGCAGAGCTGGTCAAGGAAGTCGCCAAGAAGACCGATGACGTCGCCGGCGACGGTACCACCACCGCCACCGTAGTGGCCCAGGCAATGGTCCGCGAGGGTCTGCGCAACGTCACCGCCGGCGCCAACCCGATGGCCCTGAAGAAGGGCATAGAGGCCGCCGTCGCCGCCATCGCCGAGGAGCTGTCCGGGCTGGCCATCGACGTCGAGACCAAGGAGCAGATCGCCGCCACCGCGTCGATCTCCGCCGCCGATCCCAGCGTCGGCGAGATCATCGCCGAGGCCATGGACAAGGTCGGCAAGGAGGGCGTGATCACCGTCGAGGAGTCCAACACCTTCGGGCTGGAACTCGAACTGACCGAGGGCATGCGCTTCGACAAGGGCTACATCTCCCCGTACTTCGTCACCGACGCGGAGCGGATGGAGGCCACCCTCGACGATCCATACGTCCTGATCGTCAACTCCAAGATCTCCTCCCTGAAGGACCTCCTTCCCGTGCTGGAGAAGGTCATGCAGTCCGGGAAGTCGCTGCTGGTGGTGGCCGAGGACGTCGAGGGCGAGGCCCTGGCCGGCCTGATCGTCAACAAGCTGCGCGGCACCTTCAAGTCCATCGCCGTCAAGGCCCCGGGCTTCGGCGACCGCCGCAAGGCCATGCTGGGCGACATCGCCATCCTGACTGGCGGCCAGGTGATCGCCGAGGAGGTCGGCCTGTCGCTCGAGACCGTCACCCTCGACCTGCTGGGCAGGGCCCGCCAGGTCATCGTCACCAAGGACGAGTGCACCATCGTCGACGGCAATGGCGCGCAGGCTCAGATCGAGGGCCGCGTCGCCCAGATCCGCCGCGAGATCGAGAACTCCGACTCCGACTACGACCGCGAGAAGCTGCAGGAGCGCCTCGCGAAGCTGGCCGGCGGCGTGGCCGTCATCAAGGTCGGCGCCGCCACCGAGGTGGAGTTGAAGGAGCGCAAGCACCGCATCGAGGACGCCGTCCGTAACGCCAAGGCCGCGGTTGAGGAGGGCATCGTGCCCGGCGGCGGTGTCGCACTGCTGCAGGCCTCCAAGGCCGCCAAGGTGGAGGGCCTGGACGACGACGAGATGGTCGGCGCGAACATCGTGTTCGCCGCCGCGCAGGCCCCGCTGCGTCAGATCGCCATGAACGCCGGCCTCGAGGGCGGTGTCATCGCGGAGAAGGTCGCCGGTCTGCCGAAGGGCCACGGCCTCGACGCCGCGACCGGCGAGTACGTCGACATGGTGGCCGCCGGGATCATCGATCCGGCCAAGGTCACTCGCTCGGCGCTGCAGAACGCCGCATCCATCGCGGCCCTGTTCCTGACCACCGAGGCCGTCATCGCGGACAAGCCCGAGAAGGCTCCCGCTGCTGCCGGTGCCCCGGGCATGGACGAGATGGGTGGCATGGGCGGTTTCTGATCGCCTGCTCGAAACCCACGAGGGTGGGGTCTCCTTCGGGAGGCCCCACCCTTTGTCGTGTCCCGGTGTTCCCGCCCACATCCTCGATGTGTTTTCCCGGCGGAATGGTTTGCCGGAATGACGAATCCTGGTTTGCGTCGCGTAATCGGTCGTGTCCCTGCTCTGCCGCAAGGTGAGGATCAAGAGGATGCTGTTTCGGTAGCAGAGGAAGCGATGGCGGTCCGCGTTTCAGCATGGCCGGATGCGCTCTCTGTGACCGCGGCTACCAGGTCATCAATCATGGTTGCCAGATCGTCAATGCTCGTCTGGTCGGCGCGGGCGGGAAACATCCACCGAATATCACTCCGCTTAGTGGTGACGCCGATGACTGGACACACGTGGTCCGTGTTGTCGGTCCTCGGGTGCACGCCCTCCACATCATCAAGTGGGTACGTGGCGCCCAGCTCGCCGCAGTGGAGGAGCTCCCTCGGATTCGCGGTGATGATCCGGCGGTCGGTCACCGCGACGAAGGTACTGGAGGTGGCCTTTGGGGTCAGCGCCTGCATCTTGCCGGGTTTGAGTGCATCCCAGGCCGCGTCGAGCAGCTTGCTGAGTGCAGCGGCTGGCAGTTTCCCCGGAAAGTTGTTTGCGCTGACCTCGTACGGAAATGCAATGCCGTGGAGCTGTTCGCCATCCTCCAGGAACCACCGAAGCACACGTAGATAGGGATCAAGATCAAGGTCATCGGGTGCGCACGCCATCTCCGAGACTGCCGGCATGGCGACGGCGGGGTGGAGCAACTCGGCCAGTGGTTCGATGGCCTCGAGGAGCTGAGCGCACGTCAGTTTCGCGGCCTTGGCGTCCCGACGTTTCTTGGTGAGCGGCATGGTGGCCCTTCCTGGGAGCTCGGCGATGATCCGCAGCTCGCGAACGAGTGATTCGGTGAGCTGGCCGATCTCTTCACGGGAATCTTTTATCTCAGGCGGCGTGTCACGGGTGATTATCTCGAAGAGCTTGGCTTCATTCTCGTCGGTTTCGCTTCGTTTTCTGGCTCGTGCGGCCATCAGTGCTTGGTAGGTCGCGTGCGTCTTGAGTGAGGTCAACAAGGCGTACGTTTCAAAGACGATTGCCTCGGCGTTGGATTCGAGATATTGCCTTCTGGCGTGCCCGTCGGATTTTCTGATTTCCTGGATGTGGCCGGTGACGTTCTTCCGGTAGAGCCTCGTCTGTTTGCGGGTCGGTTGTCCCATGGGTGCGATTGACTCCCACAGCGTGTCAGTGAGGGTGCCGATTTCACGAACTTTTTGGGACGCATCATCGATCGAGTCCGCCAAGCCCTCGAGCTCGGACCACTGCTCGTTGCGGATCGCCTTGAGGGTCTGTGTGGTGAGCGCAATGTTGGTTCGGACGAGACTCGATATTTCGCCCAGCTGCATCTGTAGCGCAATCATTGCGACGGCTGGGCCTATGGCGGCTAAGGCCGTGGCGGCGGTCACGGAGACTGGAATGAAGCGGGCCTGAGCGATGACCTTGCCGTTCTTGAGGATGGCTCCGAGCTTGGCGCCGTCCTTGGCGGCAAGCTCGCCTCCGCTCCTCAGGAGCGAGAACGTTGCTTCGTTGAGACGGAAAAGCCCCTGCGCGCTGGTGGCGGTTTCTGCGATGTTGCCGGCAATCGTGCCAGCATTCCCGATGGAACCAAGTGCCCTGGAGAGCTGGGTTCGGTCATGCTCCGGAATCAGGCCGAGGTCGAGGAGTTCGACGCCTTCCGGGATCTCACCGAACAAGACCACGACATCGTCGGCCACTTCCATGAGGATCGTTGACTCTGAAATCTTCAACTCGCTCGAAGCGGGCGAATCTCCTTCAGTGTTCACTGCATCAGCACTGCCGCCACCAGCGGCGGCTGAATCAGGTTCGTCACTCATCCTTGTTCTCCTTCCCGGCGTCGAGTGACTCGCACCCAATGCCGGAGTTGTCACAAGTATCGCAGGTGCCACGACTCAATGACGCCACCGAGGTCGGGTCTCGGGAAGGGTTCGTGAACACCCGGAGATTTCCTGTCTGACCTTGATCGAGTGGATCCCGGGTCCTGCCAGGAGCCGCCGGTTCGGGGCGTGACCGTGTGGTTCTGTGAGCCGGCTGGGCGGGGAGTACGTGGTTTACCCCGCGTGGACCGGATGCGGGAGGACTCGGCAGACTAGGGGTATGGGTCTGCTTGAGGTGATCGCGCTGCATGCGGCCGATGCGCAGCGCGCCGAGGAGGGCGGGGCCGATCGCGTTGAGCTGCTCGGCACCATGGACGAGGACGGGCTCTCCCCGGAACCCGCGATGGTTGCGAAGGTGCGCCGCGCGACCTCCATCCAGATCCGGCCCATGGTGCGGTTGCGGGCCGGGTTCCGCACCGACGGGGGCGAACTCGTCCGGCTCCGGGGATTGATCGCCTCCTACCTGGACGAGGGCGCCGACGGGGTGGTGCTGGGGTTCCTGAACGGCCACGCGGGCATCGACCTCGAGGTGTGCAACGCGCTCGTCGCCGACGGCGACTTCGCCTGGACCTTCCACCGGGCCGTCGACAACTGTCTGGACTTCGACGACGCATGGGAGGACCTGGCCACCCTGCCGCGTCTCGACCAGGTGCTCACCGCAGGTTCGGCCCGCGGGGTCGAGCACGGACTCGACGAACTCCTGGAGCGGGCCCGCTCCAACCCGGGGATCGCGCGGGTGATCATGGCCGGGGGAGGGCTGCGACCCGAACACGTCCCGTGGCTGATCCGCGCCGGGGTGCGGGCCTTCCACATTGGCAGCCCCGCCCGTCCCGGAGGCAGCTACAAGGCCTATGTCGACCCCGACCTGGTGCGCACCTGGCGGGAGCTGATCGACGAACAGACCGCCGCCGTCAGGAGGTCGCGGTGAACCCCCGTCCCCTCAAACTGCGGCGCGGCGCCCGGGTGCTGCTGTTGGCGGGCGAGGAAGTGCTGCTGCTGAACGACTCCGACCCCGGCATCCCCGGGTCTTCATGGTGGGTGACGCCGGGCGGCGGCATCGACGCCGGGGAGAACCCTGCGGAGGCGGCCTGCCGGGAAGCGGGGGAGGAAACCGGGCTGCAGCTGACCCCCCTCGACCTGGTCGGTCCGGTTGCCCGGGGCAGGGCCTGTCACGGCTACTCCGATCGCATCCGGGTGCAGGACGATCTTTTCTTCCTCGCACGGGTGCGACGTTTCGAGCCGAGCAGCATGGGTTGGACAGACTCCGAGAAGAAACGCGTGAAAGGTTTTCGCTGGTGGCGGCTCGACTCCCTGCCGGCAGAGGTCTGGCCGCCGTGGGTGGCCGAAATCGCCATGGCCGATCCCGCTCATCCCTTGGCGCTGGCGGACCGGGAGGAGTCGACGGTGCCGCTGAGCCCCGCCGAGTGGGAGCGGGTCAGCGCTGCGCTGGGCTGAAGGCCGTGGCCAGGCAGGCGATCCCGAGCGCAAGACCGATCCACCTGCCCAGCCCGTCCAGCACGTACTGTGCCCGCGCGATCAGGGCCAGGGTCAACATGGCCCCGATGATCAGGGACGCGATCCCGATTTGGCGACCTGACTTGTTGGTCCGGAACAGCAACCCGCCCCCTACCAGCAGCAGTATCGGCAGGGCCAAGGGCAGGAACACCCCCAGAATGGAGGCGACGCCGGCGACGCACATGATGCCCCGCTGGGCCTGGGTCATGGGGACGGGATTGGTCCCGTACTGCGGATACGGGGCCATCTGCATCGGCTGATAGGGGTTTTGCGGCAGATTCAGACGGGAGGTCGGGTTGGGCGGAACGGGCAACGACGGTTGCGGCCCGCCGACCGTCGCGACATTGAAGGGCTGCCGCGGATCTCGGGAACCGTAACCCGCGGCATAGGCCATCATCAGCGCGGAGGACACGTCGAAGGGCGCCGCGGGGTCGCGGCGGAGCTTCTCCTCCTTCCCGAGATCCTCCAGCGCCACCGCCTGGGGCATCGGCGCGAAACCGGACGGGGGTGCCACGGCTCCCGGGGTCAGTTGCGGGGCGGGCTCTGCGGCGGGCAGCGGTGCTACATCGGGGACCGCGAAACCGTCCGGCCGCTCGATTGGGGCGTAAGCGGCCCCGTCAGTCCAGGAAGCCATGGGCACCAGAGTAGCGGGAAGCCGGGACACGTCCCTCCGGGTTGCTTCCCGCGGGAGCCGCGCATCGGGGTTGATTGATTGAAGTAGAAGGACCTGCTGAGCATGCCGTGCAGTTTTCCCCGGCGTAATGTTCATTTTGAGTTCAATATGAACATTTTTGGTTGCGTGGTAAAGGAGCCTGCGATGGAGGTAGTCATCTGTTCCGACGAGCAGCAGGTCGGTCAGGTCGCTGCGAATCGAGTTCTCCGGTGGGTCGAGGGACTCACGACCCCCGTGCTGGGGCTCGCCACGGGCAGCTCCCCGCTGGCCCTCTACAACGAACTGGCCCGCAGGGTGGAGGAGGGGGAGATCGACTTCTCGTGCGGCATCGGTTTCGCCTTGGACGAGTACGTGGGTATCGACCCGGAGAACCCGCTCAGTTACCGGCAGACCATCCTGCGCACGGTGGTCGAGCCGCTGCGCATGGACCCCACCCGGGTGCGTGTACCGAATGGTTCCGCCTCCGACCTGGCCGCCGCCGCCCTCGAGTACGACCGGGCCATCGCGGCTGCGGGAGGCGTGGACGTGCAGGTGCTGGGCATCGGCAGCAACGGTCACATCGGTTTCAACGAGCCCACCTCTTCGTTCGCCTCCCGCACCCGCGTCAAGACCCTGACCGAGCAGACCCGCGCCGACAACGCCCGGTTCTTCGGCGAGGGTGAACGGGTCCCCACGCACTGCGTGACCCAGGGGCTGGGGACCATCATGGAGGCCAGGCACGTCGTCATGGTGGTCACGGGGCGGCACAAGGCCCGGGCGGTGACCGCCATGATCGAGGGTCCCGTGGCGGCGGTGTGTCCGGCCTCGATCCTCCAGTTCCACCCGAGCGTCCTCGTGGTTGTCGACGAGGCCGCCGCCACTGGGCTGAACCACGCCGACTACTTCCGTCACGTCGTCGACATTCTGATCTGACCAGGGGCGATGAGCGCAGGTTCTCCCGGGTTTTCCCCGGCTCCGGGGCGAGATAGACTTGCCTGCCAGCCACGACCACGAGGGAGAGCCTGCCATGCCCACCGGACGAGTTCGCTTCTTCGATGCCGACAAGGGATTCGGGTTCATCACGAAGGACGGGGGCGGTGACGTTTTCGTCCGGGCCGGGGTGCTACCCAAGGGGGTTACATCGCTGAAACCCGGACAGAAAGTGGAGTTCGGGGTGATTGAGGGTCGCCGCGGCGAACAGGCCCTGTCCGTGCGTCTGGTGGAAACCCCACCGTCGCTTTCCAAGGCGTCGCGGAAGAAGGCCCAGGACATGGCCGTGATCATTGAGGACCTGATCAAGATGCTCGACGCCCTGGGCAATGGGTACCGGCACGGCCGCTACCCAGACGACAAACACGGCGCGAAGATTGCAGCGGTGCTGCGGCGCGTGGCCGATGAACTGGAGCTGTGAGAGTGGCGAGGCTGAAACTTGATTCGGTTGCCGCCTCCGCGATCGACTTGGCGCGCGCCGCGGCTGTCGAATCCGGGGGGAAAGGTGCTGTTGGCGAGCACGTAGGGGTGGTGGCCGAAGGGGAGCGGGTGGTGACCCACTCCTTCGCCTGCCTGCTGGCGGGCTACCCGGACTGGTACTGGGCGGTGACGCTGGTGCGTGCATCCCGGGCGCGGACCGCCACCGTCAACGAAGTGGTGCTGCTTCCCCACACCGATGCGCTGCTGGCCCCGGCCTGGGTGCCGTGGGAACGGCGCATCCAACCCGGGGACATCGGCCCGGGGATGCTCATGGCGACCCCCGACAACGACCCGCGTCTCGAACCCGGTTTCGCCGCGACTGACCTGCCCGCCGACGCCGACCCGGCGGAATGGGCGCAGCTGCGTTCCACCGTGGCCGAACTGGGGCTCGGCCGGGAACGGGTGCTCTCGGCAGCCGGGCGTGACGCCGCCGCGGAGCGCTGGCTCTCGGGCGCCCCGGGTAACGGCGACGAATCCAGCAGGCACGCCCCCGCCACCTGTTCGTCATGTGGCTACTTCGTGCCGCTGCGCGGATCGCTCGGCACCCTGTTCGGGGCCTGCGCGAACGAGTACTCGCCCTCGGATGCGCGCGTAGTCAGCCTCGAACACGGCTGCGGGGGACACTCCGACGTGGTGGCCGCCGAACGGGCCCGGGAGCTGCCCGCCCCGGTGTTTGACACCATCGGGATCGACGAACAGCTATTCGACTGATTCAACCCCGCGCGGGTGTTGCCCTCACCCGTGGTCCCGGGTCTATGATCCCGATACGTGGTCATGAAATCCCCGAAAACCGCCAAGCTCTCCGAGAGCCCGGATGTTTCCTCGAATGCTTCTTGGCTTGAACGCCACTTCCACATCTCCAAGCGGGGATCCAGTATCGGCCAGGAGGTCCGCGGCGGTCTGGTGACTTTCTTCGCGATGGCCTACATCATCGCGCTGAACCCGCTGATCATCGGCACCGCCACCGATGTCAACGGCAACCTGATCTCCGGTGCACCGAAATTCCTCGACGAGGCCATGACCCAGGTGGACGCCGCCGCCGTCGGCGCCTCGATCGGGATGGTGGCCGCCGGTACCGCGTTCATAGCCGGGATCATGACCATCCTCATGGGAATGGTCGGTCGTTTCCCGATGGGGCTCGCGACGGGGCTCGGACTGAACGCCCTCGTCGCCTACACCCTCGCGCCGCAGATGACCTGGCCGCAGGCCATGGGACTGGTGGTCTGGGAGGGGATCCTGATCGCGATCCTCGTGCTCACCGGGTTCCGCACGGCCGTGTTCAAGGCCGTGCCAAAGACCCTGCGAACCGCGATCTCCGTCGGCATCGGCCTGTTCATCGCCTTCGTCGGGCTCATCAACGCGGGAGTGGTGCGCAAACCCGCGGGCTCCCCGCCCGTGGAACTCGGCATCTCCGGGTCGCTGACCGGCTGGCCCATTCTCGTGTTCGTGATCGGGCTGGGACTGTTGATCGCCCTGCACGTGCTGAAAGTCAAGGGCGCGATGCTGATCTCCATCATTTCCGCGACGGTGATGGCAATCATCATCGAGGCCATCGGTCACGTCGGTGCCCATGTCGGGGCGGAGAATCCCGGCGGTTGGGCGCTGAACGTGCCCTCCCTGACGAACTTCTCCCTGCCCGACCTCGGGTTGTTGTTCCGGGTGGACATGATCGGGGCCTTCTACGTCGACGGTCATTTCAGTTTCCCGACCTTCCTGGGTCTGATGGTGCTGGTCTTCTCGCTGCTGCTCGCCGACTTCTTCGACACCATGGGTACCGTCGTCGCCGTCGGTTCCGAAGGCAAGCTGCTGGATGAGCGCGGCATGCCCGACCGCGTCACCGAGATTCTGTTCGTCGATTCGCTGGGTGCGGTGGCAGGCGGCCTCGGGTCGGTGTCATCGAACACCTGCTACGTAGAGTCGACGGCGGGCGTCGGTGAGGGCGCCCGCACGGGCCTGGCCTCCGTCGTCACCGGCCTCGCCTTCCTGGTGGCCGTCTTCCTGTCTCCGATCATCAACATGGTGCCCTCCGAGGCCGCCTCGCCGGTGCTGGTGTTCGTCGGTTTCCTGATGATCGAGCAGGTGGTGGACGTCGACTGGAGCGATCCCGAGGTGGGCATTCCCGCATTCCTGACCATCATCCTGATGCCCTTCTCCTACTCCATCACCGTCGGCATCGGAATCGGTTTCCTCGCCCACGTTTTCATCAAGGTGATCCGCGGTCATGCGAAGCGGGTGTACCCGCTCATGTACGTGGTCGCCGCGCTCTTCATCATCTACTTCCTGCAGGGTCCGTTGCTGGCCCTCATCGGCTGACCGGGGATCACGCGCTTTCCCGGTAGAGGGGGCGGGCGGCCACACCGGCCGCCCGCCCCCTTGGGCTCCCACATCGAGGACTCCACGCGACTGGCCGGGCCGACCAGCGCAGGAGCCGCCTTCCCTGAAGCTGCTTGAGCGAGGCCGTGCCTAAACATCCTCCCCGAAGCTGGTTGAGCCGGGCTGCGACGAAGGAGCAGCCCGTGTAGAAAACCATCTCGTCGGTGAGACTCCCCAGCCCACCGGAACCCTCCTAACCACTTCCCCCCGGATAAGCTCCCGGAAAATTTTCTGGTTTCTCTGGCAGGGTGGTTGAGCTTCGGTTAGGGTCGGGGTGGGCCAATGGTGGTGGGAAGGACGGGCGACGGTGAGCAGGATCGAGTTCAATCGGGCGGCTGTTGGGGTCAGCGCGAAGAAGGACTGGGCGGATTCTGACATGTTCGGGAAGATCGGTCGGTTCATCACGACTCTGCCGGCGGCGGGGGTGGCGAGGGAGCTTCCTGCCGGGGACAACGCGGGGGTTGCGGCGTTGCGGAGGGCTGCGGGTGTGTTCGGTCAGAATGTGAGCATGGTGTTGCAGGAGTATTCGGATGCGTGTGCGGTGCTGGGGTCAGGGCAGGAGGCGGCGATCGCGAATTATGACGTGACGGAGTTTCAGAACACCAGCGGGTATCGGGAACTGGTGAAGAGGATGGGGGGTTGAAGGGATGGGTGCTGAGGATGTGATGCCGCTTCCTGATGATGTGTCGGGTTGTGTGGAGGAGGTTGCTTCGGGTTGGGATGCTGTTGTCAAGGGGGTGATGGGTACTCAGGTGGCTCGGGACCGGTCTGATGGGGTTCCGGGTTGGATCGGTGAGGATGCGGATGCCTATACGGGGTCGATCAAGCGGTTGGGGGAACGTGCCAGGGGGTTGGGGCAGTGTTTGATGCCGGCGTCGGAGACGTTGCGCACGTGGGGTGCGGCGGTGAGAAAGATGATCACCACGACGGTGCCCGACTTCTGGGAACGCTACAACGAGGCGTACCGGGTTCGTAACAGGGGGCTGGATGATCTCGAAGCCCGGATCAGGGCGGGGGAGGTGCTCACTCCTGTGGAGCAGGAGATCGAGATGACCGGTTTGGAGAATGCGCTCATCAAGACGATTGATGGGATTATTGCCGAGTACAAGGCGGCGATGGATGGGCTGGACGATGACGCCCAGACGGCCGCGACGGCGATCCAGAACACCCTCAACACGATTGTTGATCCGTCGCTGCAGGGGTCGCGCAACCGGATCGGCGCGACATTGTTCAATGACATACCCGTGGTCGATGGCCAAGCAGAATGGGAACAGGCACAGGAGCTGGCGCCGCGGATCGCCGAGAGGATCAAGGATCCGAATCTGAGTCCGGAGGAGCTGCGGGCCTTCCACGACGAATACGGCAGTCTGCTCTCCAACCCCTTCGTGGCAAACGCATTGGGTGAAGTGGTCACTCCTCAGCAGATGGTGGAGTTTTCCACCCGGGTTAAGGCCACCGGAAAAGGCCTGGTCGATGTCAAAATTGGTGATGAGGTCAATCGTCAGATTGGCGCAGCCATGGTTCTTGCGTCCGGTGGCATGAACACTGATCCGAGCAATATTCATGATCAAACCTGCTTCGAAACCGCGAAGAAGGGGCTGATCGCCAACGACGGAACCAGCGTCGCAGATCGCCCCGCGAGTTTCACTGAGGGCATGAAAAACGCTGGGAGAGCAACCTATAAAACCTGGGGAGTTGCTGGAAAAATCGAGGGGTACAGCGCAATACTTCAACTCATGGGTGAGGCTGGAAAACAGAACAAGGATCTGGCGCTGGGGGCAGAATTCTTTAATTCTTCGAGCGGCGGGCGATCGGTTGCTCAGGATCTTGTCGCTTGGGATGCAACTTCAAAACACTACCAAGACATCGCTGCTGGCTATGGTAAAGTCCCATCTTTGTTCAATGCAATGGAGGGTGTTGTTGTTAGTGATACATCGCTTGACATGCGCGATCCGTTGCATGCAATGTACACGTTGATGGACAGGCCGGAAAATTTGAATTCAACCGGTGTTGCTGGATCTTCCGCGGAGTTGCCTGAGGGGAATAACAGGCAGGTTTCGGGGAAAATAGATCCCGCCTTGAAAGATGCCGATCGAGTTCGCCTCGACGGCATTCGAGAATTCTTGAACTCTAATACCCCAGAAGGTGTGGATGTGAGCATTCCTGGAGAGGATATGAACCACGATAACAATGTAGACGGAAAAGACAAAGTGACCAATATGACGAGGTACCTCACCGGCTGGAGGCAATCCGCTTACCCCAGTAGTCCATATTTCGGGTTCCAGGATGGCGGTGAACAATTTGGCAAAGTGATTCAGCAGGCGTCTATTCCAGAAAAGCACATGTCGCTTGAAGATGTTACGGATGAAGGCCTGAAAAAGCAGTGGTGGGAACGGGATGAGCAGATCAAAAGGATAGCGGGTAACTTCATGTTCGGCTATCAGGACGGCCTGGAGCACCCGGCAGCTCTTCCCGGTAAAGACGAACACGACGGTCAGCGCATGTATGGGTACACCAACTCGCGCCTGCGGTCGTGGGCCGGCGTGATCATGAGCCCCCACATGGAGGATGTGACAATCTCCATGAAGGACCCCAAAAACACGAATGATGTCGTCGGAGGTGGGGACGACCGACACCAAATCACCTTCTCTTCCAACATGCGGGGGCGTCTGCTGAAGAAGGCAGGATTCTTCACGGACCTGGGGTTTGACAATCCTGCTGTCAATGACAATGGAACGCCAGACGATACCAAGGACGACTACTACGAAGGCGGCAGGGCTCCCGCTATCGACAATCTTCTCATAGCTGCAAAAGCCGGCTATGAAGATGAGCTACACGAGGCAGCCAAGAACAAGAGCTGGGATCAAGCCGAACAGGTTTCCAGCAAGTGGGCTCCGGCCATGGAAGCGCTGTTCACAGCCCCTGCCGATGCAAACGAACAAACCCTTCGAGCCCTGAATGAACGAAACGCGCGCTGGCAGAAATTCATCAGCGCTGGAATCGGCGCAATCCCGATAGCGGGCGACCTCGCCAAAGGTGAATACGGGGGATGGATCGCCGATCAAGCAAGAAGCAATGGAACCGCCTCCGTTCTGGAAGCGTTTCTCCCAACGAACAATGAAAATGCTGATGCGCTTCCAGATGCCAAGGACATGACTGAAGAATATATGAGCAGTGCCATCTATCAGGAAATGAGTACGCAGGGTGACTTCCCGGCGGCTGGAGAAAACTCTCCCGGAGCCTACAGTGGGGGAAGTAAGGGTTCTAAATACAGTCTTGTAAGGGAGGATGGATTGCTCAAATCCTATTCTGAAATGAAACCCGAGGAAAAGGATCTCTTCGAGAGATTCATTGCAGAAAAATATTCGGATTACGCTGAAGTGCATGAACAGAACCTGCATGCCATCGACTTGGCAAAAAATAAGCATGACGAGGCGCGGACCCGGTGAATCGCGTGATGAGTTTCTTTGAAACAAGGTCCGCAAGATCTCGTGTGAAGTGCTTGTGGGAAAGCGTTCTCTTGGCGTTTTTGATATCCGCGAGTTTGGTTGGGTGTTCCCAAGGTGGGTTTGAGGTGGTTGAGTCTCCTTCGTCGGTTGTGACCATGACTGTTGGGCCTGTTGATGAGTTTCATGTGGTTCCTCCTGAGGGGTGGGTCATGATTCCTCTGGGGCGTAAGTGGGGGTTTGTTCATTGTGTGGTTTCGGCGGATGGGAATGATGGGTTCTCGGCTGCATCGCTTCGGGTCAGCTATAAGGAAGTGCGGGAGTTGAAGGAGTATCGTGGCCAGAGGAGTGGCGATCACTTTGTGATCGACATCAGGAAAAGCCACGATCAATCTCTTGGGGGTGCCCAAGGGGATGAAAATGTTACTGATGGACAGGTGTTGCCGGATCGGTTGATTGCCGGTGAGCGTGCTTACGGACATGAATATCTTCATACAAAGGATGGGGTGTCGCAGAGGTTTCAGGAGTGGTTTATAGGGCGTCATGACGGGCTTTGGACCATTACTTTGGTGTCTGCTCCTGGTGAGACGGTTGTTCCTGCTGAGGCTGTTGCTGCGCTGGACACCATTGAATGGATCCCGGCAGGTGGTGCTGGTTCGTCTGTGTCTCCGGTTCCCACTGCTGAGGAGAGTTGACCTTAGGTTTTTTTGAGGTTGTGATCGTATGGTGTTGCGGAGGCGAGGGCTGGTATTCGGGGCGGCTGCTCTGCTTGTGGTCGGGATTGTGGGTGGATGCGCCCCGGGCGGACCTGAGGTGGTCGAGTCTCCTTCGTCGGTTGTGACCATGACTGTTGGGCCTGTTGATGAGTTTCATGTGGTTCCTCCTGAGGGGTGGGTCATGATTCCTCTGGGGCGTAAGCGAGGGTTTGTTCATTGTGTGGTTTCGGCGGATGGGAATGATGGGTTCTCGGCCGCATCGCTTCGGGTCAGCTATAAGGAAGTGCGGGAGTTGAAGGAGTATCGTGGCCAGAGGAGTGGCGATCACTTTGTGATCGACATCAGGAAAACTCGTGATCAGTCTATGGGCGATTCTCAGGGAAATTTTGATATTACTGAAGAGCGAGCGTTGCCGAATCGGTTGATTGCCGGTGAACGTGCTTACGGGCACGACTATCTCCATGCAAAGGATGGGGTGCCGCAGAGGTTTCAGGAGTGGTTTATAGGGCGTCATGACGGGCTTTGGACCATTACTTTGGTGTCTGCGCCTGGTGAGACGGTTGTTCCTGCTGAGGCTGTTGCTGCTCTGGACACCATTGAATGGAGTCCGGCAGGTAGTACTGGTTCGTCTGTGTCTCCGGTTCCTACAGTCGTGGAGAGTTGATTTGGAGATTGTTCTTCCTGCTGTCAAGTGACGGAAACCGCGAATCGGAAATTCGTGGGATGGGTCTTCCAGTGGCTGTCCTGAGACATCAGCCCGGGTCCTTCGTCAACAACGCCCGGCATCTGGGTGATGTGTGGTGTTTTGGATGGGGACGACCGCGGATCGGCTCATCCGCGATCCAAGGGTGCCGCGTTCCCCGTGAGGTGACGTGGATGCGCGAGGAGTGATCGGAGGCGGCGTGACGTGGCGGATCATCCGCGAACCCCGGTGGCACGGCTGCCGGATCATTGCATCACGTCAAGGGCGGTGCAGGTGGGAGTCGGCCAAGGACGCTGGCGAAGGCGGTTGCCTCGAGGCGTGGTTCTGGTTCATGTCCTCCGTTTGGTCTTGCGGGTGGGGATACAGGGGAGAAACAGCGGTTTCAGGGCAGATCTTGAGTAACGTTGCCGGCGCAGTTGATTAAACGATCATCTACCCGATGGTTGGGGCTGTGACGAGAGAGGAACAATCATGAGATCAGCCAGGTTCGCCGGTCTCCTTTCTTTCGTGGCAGGCGTTCTCATGCTCGTCTGCGGCGCATTCGCGTGGGGAGCCACCTCCACCCAGCTCGCATCCGAGAACATCACCGTCGCGAATGACGCCCCGGCCTTCGCCGGCTCGAAGGTGGCGGGTCCCCTCACCGCCTTTTACCAGGCCGAGGCCGTCAAGCAGCACACCCGTGCGGCGAGCAACGGCCTGACCTACGCCGAACTCGTCGCCAAGGTGCAGGAGGCCAAGGACGCCGGTGACACCGCCACCGCCGAGCAACTCCAGACCACCCGCACCATGGTGGAGACCGGGAACTTCGTACGCGCCTCCCTGCTGACCTCCGTCATGGCCTTCGGGGTCTCGGCCCTCGTGATGGGCGCCGGTCTGCTCTTCAGCTGCCTCGGTTGGGGCCTGTACCGGCTCTCCGCCGTCCACGCCCAGGACGCGGAACCGCAGGAGGACTGAACCGGTTCCACCAGTTGCCATTAGTCTTGGCGCATGTTCCAGAAGGTCCTTGTCGCCAACCGAGGCGAGATCGCTGTTCGAGCCGTCCGTGCCGCCTTCGAACTGGGGTGCAGGACCGTTGCCGTCTTCCCCTACGAGGACCGCAACGCCGACCACCGGGTCAAGGCATCCGAGTCCTACCTGATCGGGGAGCGGGATCATCCCGTGAAGGCATACCTGGACATCGACGAGATCATTCGCGTAGCGAAGGAATCCGGTGCCGACGCGGTCTACCCCGGCTACGGTTTCCTCTCGGAGAACCCAGACCTTGCCGCGGCCTGCGCCGCCAACGGGATAACTTTCGTCGGCCCCTCCGCCGAGGTGCTCGAACTGGCCGGCAACAAGGTGCGGGCCCTGGAACAGGCCCGCAGGGTGGGGGTTCCGACCCTCAGGTCGACGCCACCGTCCACCGACCCCGACGAGCTGATCGCAGGCGCCGAGGAAATCGGTTTCCCGGTGTTCATCAAAGCCATCGCAGGTGGTGGTGGCCGCGGCATGAGGCGCGTCGACGACCCCGCCCGTTTCAGCGAGGAACTGGGAGCCGCGATGCGCGAGGCCGAAGGGGCGTTCGGAGACCCGACGGTGTTTGTGGAGCAGGCCGTCGCGGCGCCCCGCCACATCGAGGTGCAGGTGCTGGCCGACCACCAGGGCAACGTCGTTCATCTTTTCGAACGCGACTGCTCGATCCAGCGCCGCCACCAGAAGGTGGTGGAGATCGCTCCCGCCCCCCATATCAGCGACGAGTTGCGCGCGGCACTGACCGCCGATGCCGTGAAGTTCACCAAGGCCATCAACTACACCTGCGCCGGGACCGTCGAGTTCCTCGTCGAAACCTCGGGGCCGCGAGCCGGCAGCCACGTGTTCATCGAGATGAACCCCCGCATCCAGGTGGAACACACCGTCACGGAGGAGATCACCGACATCGACCTGGTGCAGGCGCAGTTGCGGATCGCATCGGGGGAGACCCTGGAGGAGATCGGGATCCGCCAGGACGAGCTGCGCATCCGCGGCGCCGCCCTGCAGTGCCGCATCACCACCGAGGACCCGGCCAACTCGTTCCGCCCCGACACCGGCGTGATCCGGGCCTACCGTTCCGCCTCCGGCGCGGGCATCCGGCTCGACGGCGGCACCACCGGCACCGGGGTGGAGATCAGCCCCCACTTCGATTCGCTGCTGGTCAAGCTCACCGCCCGCGGCCGCAGCCTCCGCGATGCCGTGGTGCGGGCCAGGCGTGCGCTGGCGGAGTTCAGGATCCGGGGCATCGCGACCAACATCACCTTCCTGCGCGCGGTCCTGGAGGATCCGGACTTCGGCAGCGGCGTGGTGACCACATCCTTCATCGACGAGAGACCCCACCTGCTGACGGGACGCATCCCGGCGGATCGCGGCACCAAACTGGCCCGCTTCCTCGCGGACGTCACAGTGAACCAGCCCAACGGGCCCGCCCCCACGTCCCTGGAACCCTCGGCGAAACTGCCCGGGACGCTGCCCGCGGGCGAAATCCCCGACGGATCCCGCCAGCGACTCCTAGCCCTCGGCCCGGCCGGATTCGCCAGGGCTCTGCGTGAGCAGCAGGCAGTGGGCGTCACCGACACCACCTTCCGCGACGCCCACCAGTCGCTGCTCGCCACACGCGTGCGCACCCGCGACCTGGTGGCGGTGGCTCCCTGGCAGGCGCGGTTGCTGCCCGGGATGTTCTCCGTCGAGTGCTGGGGCGGGGCCACCTACGATGTGGCGCTGCGGTTCCTCGGTGAGGACCCGTGGGAGCGCCTCGCGAAACTGCGGGCCGCGATGCCGAACCAGAACCTGCAGATGCTGCTGCGCGGCCGCAACACCGTCGGCTACACCCCCTACCCGACCGAGGTGACCCGGGCCTTCGTGTCGGAGGCTGCGGAGGTCGGGGTGGACATCTTCCGCATCTTCGACGCCCTCAACGACGTCGAACAGATGCGCCCCGCGATCGACGCGGTGGTCCACGACACCGAATCGGTGGCGGAGGTGGCGCTCTGCTACACCGCGAACCTCCTCGACCCCGACGAGAGGACCTACACTCTCGACCACTACCTGCGGCTCGCGGAGCGGATCGTGGGTGCGGGTGCACACATCCTGGCCATCAAGGACATGGCGGGGCTGCTCAGGCCCGCCGCGGCAGCGAAGCTCGTCGCGGCGCTCCGGGAACGGTTCGAGCTGCCCGTCCATCTCCACACCCACGACACCACGGGAGGGCAGCTCGCCACCCTGATGGCCGCCATCGACGCCGGGGTGGACGCGGTTGATGTCGCGAACTCGGCGATGTCGTCGACCACCTCACAGCCACCCATGTCGGCGCTGCTGATGGCCCTTGAAGGCACCGACCGCGCCCCGGACATCGACCCGGAGGCGGTGCTGGATCTAGAACCCTACTGGGAGGCGGTCCGCAGGGTCTACAAACCTTTCGAGTCGGGGCTTCCGGCGCCGACGGGGCGTGTCTACAGCCACGAGATCCCGGGCGGGCAGCTGTCCAATCTGCGCCAGCAGGCCATCGCGCTCGGCCTGGGCGACAAGTTCGAGGCCATCGAGGCGATGTACGCCGCCGCCGACAAGATCCTGGGACGCCCCACGAAGGTCACACCTTCGTCGAAGGTGGTGGGCGATCTGGCGCTGCACCTGGTGGCGGTAGGTGCGGACCCGGCGGAGTTCGCCGCGGAGCCGCGCCGCTTCGACATCCCGGATTCGGTGATCGGTTTCCTCAACGGGGAGCTGGGTGAACCCGCGGGAGGCTGGCCGGAACCGTTCCGCACCCGCGCCCTGGAGGGTCGCCGCAAACCGCCGCGCGTCACGGAAGTGGCTCCCGAGGATCTCTCCCTGCTGGAGATCCCGGGCAATGAACGACAGCGCACCCTCAACCGGTTGCTCTTCCCCGGCCCGACGCGGGAGTTCCAGCAGAAACGCGACGACTTCGGTGACGTCTCCGTGCTGCCGACGGTGCCCTACCTGTACGGGATGGAACCCGGCCACGAATACCCCGTCACCCTGGAGAAAGGCGTCACGCTGCTGCTCGGCCTGGAAGCCATCGGTGCTCCCGACAAATGGGCCAGGCGCAACGTCATGACCCTCCTGAACGGCCAGCTGCGCCCGGTCAGGGTACGCGACAACTCCCTCGAATCGGAGGTGGCCTCCGCGGAGAAGGCCGACCCGGGCAACCGCGGGCACGTCGCAGCACCGTTCGCGGGGGCCGTGACCGTGACCGTCGCGGAGGGCGACGAGGTCGCGGCCGGAGATCAGGTGGCCACCATCGAGGCCATGAAGATGGAGGCCGCCATCAACGCACCCGTCGCGGGCGTGGTCAAACGGGTGGTGTTGATCGGCACCACGCAACTCGACGGCGGGGACCTGGTGATCGTGATCGAATAACGCCCGGGTTTCTTCCCCGGCCGGTGGATCAGGCCGTTTTCTCCGGGATCGCCTGATCCACCACGACGACGTCCTCCCGGTCGGACAACTTCCGGAGAAACTCCAGAAGAGGCGCGACGGCGTTTCGCGTGGCCTCGTCCAAGGTTTCCGGGTCTATTTCCCCGAGAGCCTCACGGGTGGCCACGGCGTGGTCGTGGTGGCCGTAGCCCGCCTGCATCCCCGGCAGCGGCATCAGCGGTATGCCCAGCGGTCGCTTGCCCAGACGGGTCACCGACAGAGTCGAAGGCAGGCCCCGGCGCGCCAGATCGAACTCCACCGAGTCGAGGCGCCGGTACTCGATCCGGGTGGTGGAGCCGGCCAGGTGCTCCAACCACAGCAGGAGCACCTCCCAGCACTGCCCGAGTCTTTCCTGAGGGACGAACCCGCCTTCCAGGAGAGTGCTCGCGTCCCGCATCAGGGGGCGTGAGGGATCCACCTCCAGGTCGGGATTGCGGCGGAACAGCCCCCAGCGGCGTTTCATGACCGGAGCGGGGTAACGTTCCGCGAACACCCTTGTCAGCGCCTCCGCCACCTCGGGTGGGGCGCCGAAGATGTCTCGAACATCGTCGATGCGGATGCCGAAGAGCCTCATCGCTCGCATGAAACACAGCCTACAGGGCAAAGCCCAGTATGCTGGCCGACACCATGAGATCCATTCGACGCATCGCCGCAGTCGCTGCGGCGACCGCGTGCCTGGCTTGGGGGGGGACCCCGGCCTTGGCCGACGTGACCATTTCTGATTCAGGCAGCCCCCTGACGGGGGTGGCCTTCGATCCGCAGTCGTCGCGGCTGTTCGCGGTCTCCGATAACGAAGGAACCAACGTTCTGGTCACGGACGCCAAGGGTACGAAACTGGGAGCCGTCAGTTTCTCCGCCAAGACCGAGTCAGTGCAGGGCCTGGCCGTGTACTCGGGTTCGCTCTACGTGGGTGACGTGGGGGATTCCGGGGGCAAACGCAACAAGATCACCGTGTACAAGCTCCCGCTCGAGGTCGGCAACCAGTCCTACAACTCCTACGACTTCCGCTACCCGGACGGGTCGCACGACGCCAAGTCGGTGCTGGTCTCGGGCAGGGGCCGCATCTACGTGGTGACAGCGGGTGAGAACCCCGGCATCTACTACGCCGAGCTGGAGCCGTCGCGCTCGGGGGTGAACAAGCTGAGCCGTGCCTCCGACGCCCCAGCGGGGGTGACCGACGGGGTCTTTCTCTCCGACGGTGTCACCATGGCGCTGCGAACCGGGTCTGGGGTGCAGGTCATCGACGCATCCAGCTGGGAAACCCGCGCCACTCTCACCTATCAAGGCGCCCCCGACGGGGAGTCCATCACCACGTTCAGCGGGGACAAGATGCTGGTGGGGGCTGGGCCGCAGCTGCGGGAGGAAGCCGTACCCACCTCCAACAGCACCGTCACGATCTCGCCGTCGGGCGAGGCGTCTTCAACGCCATCCCCGGAGCCATCCGAGAGCCCCGGGAACAGTGCCTCACCCACATCGCAGGAGACCACCACGCAAGGTCCCGAGGAAAAAACCACCCAGCCGGCGCGGGGCGGCACCCGCCTCGCCATCGCGGCCGCCGCGGTGCTGGCCCTGGCCCTGGGAGCCGTGGTCTTCTTCCGCAAGAAGTAGGAAACCGCTACTTTCTCACAGCCTCTCCACGACGTGGTCGATGCAGGCGGTCAAAGCCTCCACGTCGGCCTGGTCGACGGATGCGTAGGTTCCGATCCGCAACTGGTTGCGTTTCAGCGCGCGGTAGGGGTCGATGTCCACGATCCCGTTGCGGCGCAGCTCGGCTATCACCCGGGTGGCATCCACCCCGGGAACCAGGTCGATGGTCGCGACCACGGGGGAGCGATGCGCGGGGTCGGTGACGAACGGGGTCGCGTACGACGACGTCTCCGCCCAGCCGTACAGGTGATCGCTCATCCGGCGGCAGCGTTCCTCGGCGGCGTCGATCCCGCCCAGGTCCAGCAGCCAGTTGATCTGGTCCTCGAGCAGCAACAGGGTCGCGATGGCCGGTGTGTTGAGGGTCTGGTTTTTGGCCGAGTTCGAGGCCGCGACATCCAGGTTCAACGACTCCGGGATCCAACGGCCCGAGGCGGCGATCCGTCCTGCGCGTTCCAGCGCGGCCGGGGAGCAGAACGCCACCCACAAACCCCCGTCCGAGGAGAAGTTCTTCTGCGGGGCGAAGTAGTAGACATCCGTGCGTGAAATGTCGGCGGCCATCCCACCCGCAGCCGACGTGGCGTCGATCAACACCAGGCCGTCGCCGATCCGTTCCACCGGGGCGGCAGCGCCCGTGGAGGTTTCGTTCTGCGCCCACGCCACCACGTCAGCGTCCTCCTGGGCGGGTAGGACCACGGCCCCCGGATCGCATTGTGTGATGGCCGGGTCGGCCAGGAACGGGGCCGCCGCGGCGGCGCGCGCGAACTTGCGGGTGAACTCCCCGAAGACGGCATGCGCGGAGCGCCGCTCGATCAGGGAACAGACCGCGACATCCCAGAACACGGTGGATCCCCCGTTGCCGAGCACCACCTGGTATCCCTCCGGCAGCCGGTACAGCTCCCGCAGCCCCTCCTGAACCGTCGCGACGAGCTGCTTCACGGGTGCTTGGCGATGCGAGGTGCCCAGCACGTCGCCACGCAGCGAGAGGTATTCCAAAGCCTCGGGCCGTACCTTGGCGGGACCCGAACCGAAACGGCCGTCTGCGGGGAGGAGGTCTTCGGGAATGACGATCACCCCCGAATTCTCCCACGTATCTGACAAACCGGACTGTGCGGTTCAGCGGTTGGGAGGAAAACCGGTGCTTGGATGGTGGCATGACGAAACTGCGGGTCGGCCGGGCGGTGACGCCGGAGGGGACGATCGAGGAAGCGGTCATCGAGATCGCCGACGGCCGGGTGGTGGCCATCACCCCGGGAGGGGGAACCGGCGATTCCTGGGCGGTGCCGGGTTTCGTCGACACCCACTGCCACGGCGCGGTCGGTGTCAGCTTCGGTGACCCGGATCCCGCCGCCAACCTGCGTGCCATCGAGTATCACCGCTCCCAGGGAACCACCACGCTGTTCGCCTCCACCGTCACCGAACCCATCGAGAAACTGGAGGCCCAGTGCCGGGTGCTGCGCGGGATCGTTGAATCCGGTGAGCTCGACGGCATCCACCTCGAGGGTCCTTTCCTGTCCGAGGCCCGGAGGGGCGCGCACGATCCCGGCCTGCTGCGCGACCCCGAACCGGAGCTCGTCGAACGGCTCATATCGGCGGGCGGGCCGGCGCTGCGCATGATCACCCTGGCCGTCGAACGCGACGGGGGAGAAACCGCTACCCGGCGTTTCACGCGGGCGGGCGTCAAGGTGGCCTTCGGGCACTCGGACGCCGACGAGCACGTCACGGCCGCGTCCATCGGGTGGGGGGCCTGCATCGCCACCCACCTGTTCTCCGCGATGCGTTCCATCCACCACCGCGAACCCGGTCCCGTGCCCGTGCTGCTCACCGACGACCGCGTGATGTGTGAGCTGATCTGCGACGGAATCCACCACCGGCCCGTGATCGCGCGGATGGCCATCGATGCCGCCGGTACCGATCGCATCTGCCTGGTCACCGACGCCATGGGCGCCACCGGCCAGGGCGACGGACGCTACCTGCTGGGTGAACTCGAGGTGGAGGTCCGGGACGGAACCGCCCGGCTGGTCACCGCCGACGGCACCCCCGGCTCCATCGCGGGTTCCACCCTGACCATGGCCAGGGCGTTCAGTTTCGTCGTCGGCCGGGTGGGGCTGAGCATTCCCGAGGCCGCCCGGATCGCGGCCACCACCCCGGCCCGCTGGCACGGGCTCAAGGAGGTCGGAACCCTGGAGGCCGGCAAACGCGCCGACATCTGCGTCGTGGATGACGCGGGAGAGTTGCAGCAGGTCTGGCGGCGGGGGGAACGCATCCGGTGAGAAGCGCCAAAGCCGGTTGAGCCGACCCGCGAGCTCTGCGAGCTGGTCGTGTTGAAACCATGGTGACCGTGGTGGGGGTTTTGGGGTTGGGTTCTACTCACCGGGTGTAAGTAGTGGTTTCGACTCAGCCGTTCGCTGGCGCTCACGTGCTGGCTCAACCAGCTTCGGGGGTAGTTGGTTGGGTCGGTTCGTGGGCGTCAGGACCCCTGAGCGGTCAGGGATGCGAGGGTGGCCCGCACTCTCGATTCCAGACCGGCCTGCACCGTCGGCCACTCTGCCGAGAGGATCGAGAAGACCACGGTGTCACGCCATGAACCGTCGGCGCGAGGCTGGTGGTGTCTCAGCACCCCCTCCTGCACGGCCCCCAACCGGGCGATCGCGTCCCTGGAACGCTGATTGATGGAGTCGGTCTGGAGCTTCACCCGCTCGAAACCGCAGTCCTCGAAGGCGTGCCCCAGCAGCAGGAGCTTCACCTCCGCGTTCAGCCCCTTGCCCCACAGGGCGGGCCGGTACGCCGTCCAGCCCGCGTGGGCGCGCTGCGCCCGGGGTTCGAGATCACCCAGGGACGTGGTTCCGACCACATCGCCCGCCGGGCCGAAACGAGTGTCACCGGTCAACCGGATGGTGTACATGGCCCGGTCCTCACCCGCCGCGGCGATCAGGCGGGCGATGGTCGCGGCCCGGTCACCGGCCCCACCTGCGAAGCCGAGCGCGAACACGCGCGGATCGTCCAGTGCCTCCACCAGTTCTGCCTCGTCCGCAGGCCGGGTGGGATCGAGTCTCACGAGCCGGCCGATCAGGGGCCTGTTGTCAGGGTTGTGTGTCACGGAATACATCTTTGCACCCGTGTGTTTGGATTTTCTGGGGGTGCGCTGCGATTACGGGGTCCCGTGTCGCGAAACCGCATTAACATTGCGTCAAAGGAGGCGTGAGTGGCATGAGCGAGCTGATCGACACCACGGAGATGTACCTGCGTACGGTGTATGAATTGTTGGAGGAAGGAGTACCGCCGCTGCGGGCCCGGATCGCCGAGCGCCTGCACCAGTCCGGCCCCACCGTTTCCCAGACGGTGGCGCGGATGGAGCGTGACGGCCTGCTCACGGTCAAGGCCGACCGCACGATCAAACTCACCCCGAAGGGCGCCCGGCTGGCGCGCGACGTGATGCGCAAACACCGGCTGGCGGAACGCCTGCTCACGGACGTGATCGGTCTCGAATGGGAGAAGGTGCACGCCGAGGCCTGCCGCTGGGAACACGTCATCTCGGACGAAGTTGAACGCCGGCTGCTCGGGATCCTCGAATCGCCGACCCGCTCCCCCTACGGCAATCCCATCCCCGGGCTCAGGGATCTCGGAGTCGACCACGATCACGTGCCCTTCCGGGAGGGGGTTGTGCCGTTGTCGGAGGTGGTTCCGAACCGGGGCGAGGTGACCGTCACCATGGAACGGATGAGCGAGAACCTCCAGGCCGACGCGGAGGTGCTCTCGGCTCTCGCCGCGCTGGGGCTCCGGCCGGGGGTGGAGTTCGTGGTGCGCCGCGTGGGGATCGATCTCCGGTTCTGTCTCGGCGACGAGGCGGTCACGGTGGACGAGGCGGTCGCGGAGTTGCTCTTCGTCGCCTCCCATTGACCACTCATACCCCAGGGGGAATAAATGGGGTGGAGTCTTCGTTGGGTGGAGTGAACAACGAAACCCCCTAGTGAGGAAACATGGCAACCACAAATCTGACCAAGGAGAACTTCGGCTCCACCATCGAGGGGACCGATGTCGTGCTCGTCGACTTCTGGGCCTCGTGGTGCGGGCCCTGCCGCCGGTTCGGGCCGATCTTCGAGGAGGCCTCCGGGCGCCACGACGGGGTCGTCTTCGGCAAGGTGGACACCGAGGCCGAACAGGACCTGGCCTTCGCCCTCGACATCCAGTCCATTCCCACCATCATGGCCTTCCGTGCCGGCGTTCTGGTGTTCAGGCACAGCGGCCTGCTGAACGGGGCCCAGGTCGACGATCTCGTCAAGCAGGTCAAGGAACTCGATCCGGAGAAGCTCAAGGAGAAGGTGCGGGAGGGATCCGCCGACTGAATCGGAGCGGGGGATCTTAGTACGCCCTTGCTTCAATAGGTGCGGTTTTTCTCGCGAATTTACGGGGCATGGTGTCCCTTAGACGTCCTACTATTGACGGGAATAGTCGTAGCGACGGAGGGAAACCATGACCGAGCGCGATGATGTGACTGGTCTGCCCAATTTGTTGACAACCACGGGGCGGGTCGCCCCGGTGCGATCCAGGCGGCCCATCTACCTGGACATGCTGCCCCCCTGCAATGCGGGATGCCCTGCGGGGGAGAACATCCAGGAGTGGTTGCGCCTGATAAAAGCGGGTCAGCACGAGGCGGCCTGGCGGCAGCTCACCGCCGACAACCCCTTCCCGGCCATTCACGGCCGTGTCTGTTACCACCCCTGCGAGACGGCCTGCAACCGCAAGGATCTCGACGCGGCCGTCTCCATCCATTCGGTCGAACGTTATCTGGGGGACCTGGCCCTGGAGCGCGGCTGGCGGTTCGAGACGCCGAGCCGCGACTCCGGGCGGCGGGTGTTGATCATCGGCGCCGGGCCCTCTGGGCTGTCAGCCGCCTACCACCTGCGCCGCCTCGGTCACGAGGTGGAGATCCACGACTCCGCCGACGCCCCCGGCGGCATGATGCGTTACGGGATCCCCGAGTACCGGCTGCCTCGCGACGTCCTGGATGCCGAGGTGGCGCGCATCACCGACATGGGGGTGGTGATCCGCAACAACACGCCGGTCACCGACCTGCTCGCCACGCAGGTGGCGGGTCGTTTCGACGCGGTGTTCGTGGCCATCGGTGCCCACCTGTCCAAACGCGTGGATATTCCCTCGGCCGACGCCACCAGGATGGTCGACGCAGTCAGCTTCCTGCGTGACGTCGCCAAGGGCGAGAGGCCCGTCATCGGACGCCGGGTCGCGGTCTACGGCGGCGGCAACACCGCCATGGACGCGGCCCGCGTGGCCCGTCGCCTGGGCGCCGAGGAGTCGGTGATCGTCTACCGCCGCACCGTGGAGCAGATGCCCGCCCACACCGAGGAACGCGAGAGCGCGGAGCAGGAGGGGGTGAGGATGAACTGGCTGCGGACCATCACCGAGATGGGTGAGGAGGACCTGACCGTCGAGATCATGGAACTCGACGAGGAGGGCAGGGCGCACGGCACCGGGCGATTCGAGAAACTCGCCGCCGACACCGTGATCCTGGCCGTCGGGCAGGAGGCCGACACCGGTTTCCTCCACGCCATCCCCGGCATGATCTTCGACCGGGACGTGGTGCGGGTCGATCCCGACACCCTCATGACGAACGTTCCCGGCATCTTCGCGGGAGGCGACATGGTGCCGAGCGAACGCACCGTCACCGTCGGTGTCGGGCACGGCAAGAAAGCGGCCCGCTGCATCGACAAGTGGCTGAACCTCGACGTCGCCCCGCGCGACCCGAAACACCCGCTCGTCCACCTCGACCAGATGAACCTGTGGTACTTCGGCGGTCATACCCGGCGGGTCCAGGCCGAGCAGGCCCCCGAGACGCGCGTGTCCGACTTCGGTGAGATCGTCGCGGGCCTCAGCCCGAAGGAGGCCGAGTTCGAGGCCCGGCGTTGCCTGTCCTGCGGCAATTGCTTCGAGTGCGACGGCTGCTACGGCGCCTGCCCGGAGGATGCCGTCATCAAACTCGGGCCCGGCAACCGGTACCGCTTCGACTACGAACGCTGCACCGGATGCGCCACCTGCTACGAGCAGTGCCCCGTGCACGCCATCGAGATGATCCCGGAGGGCCAGCGATGAACCAGCGCACCATCATCGACGGCAACGAGGCCGCCGCCGACGTCGCCTACCGGCTGAGCGAACTCTGCTCCATCTACCCGATCACCCCCAGTTCCACCATGGCCGAACTGGCCGACGAGTGGTCCTCCCACGGGCGCAGGAACGTCTTCGGCACTGTGCCCACCGTCGTCGAGATGCAGTCCGAGGGAGGCGCGGCCGGAGCCATGCACGGCGCCCTCCAGGGCGGGGCCCTGTCCACCACCTTCACCGCCTCGCAGGGCCTGCTGCTGATGATCCCCAACATGTACCGGATCGCCGGGGAGCTGACCTCCACGGTCTTCCACGTCGCGGCGCGTTCCCTGGCCGCGCAGGGCCTGTCGATCTTCGGTGATCACCAGGACGTGATGGCCATACGCCAGACGGGCTGCTGCATGCTCAGCTCCGCGTCGGTGCAGGAGGCCCACGACATGGCGGCCGTCGCGCATCTGGCGACCCTGCGCGCCCGGCTGCCGTTCGTGCACTTCTTCGACGGCTTCCGCACCAGTCATGAACTCAACACCCTCGTCAAACTCACCGACGATCAGCTGCGTGAACTGGTTCCCACCGACCTGATCCGCGAACACCGCGCCCGGGCGCTGAGCCCCGAAAACCCGTTCATCCGGGGTACCGCGCAGAACCCGGACACCTACTTCCAGTCCCGCGAGACCGCGAACCGCTACTACGACGCCGTGCCCGGGATCCTCACCGAGGTCCTGGAACGCTTCGAGGAGATCTCGGGCCGTCACTACTCCCTGGTGGAGTACCACGGCCATCCCGAGGCCGACCGGGTGGTGGTGATCATGGGTTCGGGGATAGAGACGATGATCCCTGTGGTCAAGCACCTCAACGAGGCGGGGGAAAAGGTGGGTGCCCTGTTCGTGCGGCTCTACCGGCCCTTCCCGAAAGAACACCTCCTGGCCGCGCTGCCCGCCACCGTGCGGAAGGTCGCCGTCCTGGACCGCACCAAGGAACCCGGATCGGGGGGCGAGCCGCTGTTCCTCGACGTCTCCTCCGCCATCGGGGAATCCGTGGCCCGCGGGGACCGAGAGGTGATGCCGGTGCTGACCGGCGGCCGCTACGGCCTGTCCAGCAAGGAGTTCACCCCCGCCATGGCCAAGGCGGTCTACGACGAGCTGGCGAAGGACCGTCCCCGGCCGCGCTTCACGGTGGGCATCAACGACGACGTCACCCACCTGTCCCTCGATGTCGACCCCGACTTCCAACTCCTCGATCCGCAGACCCACCGCGCCGTGTTCTACGGGCTGGGTTCGGACGGCACCGTCGGAGCCAACAAGAACACCATCAAGATCATTGGTTCCGACCCCGGGACCTACGCCCAGGGCTACTTCGTCTACGACTCCAAGAAGTCGGGTTCACGCACCGTCTCGCATCTGCGATTCGGCCCCAACCCGATCCAGGCGCCGTATCTGGTGACCCGGTCGAACTTCATCGGCTGCCATCACTGGTCGATCCTGGAGCGGGTGGACGTGCTGGAGTTCGCCCAGCCCGGTGCGACGCTGCTGATCAACTCGCCCTATCCGGCGGATCAGGTGTGGGAACAGCTGCCGCGCCCGATGCAGGACAGGATCGTAGAGCTGGGCATCTCCCTTCACGTCATCGACGCCTCCGCGGTCGCGCGGGCCGCGGGCCTCGGGTCGCGCACCAACACGGTGCTGCAGACCTGTTTCTTCGCGATCTCCGGCATCATGCCGCGTGAAGAGGCAATCGAGAAGGTCAAGGCCGCCATCACCAAAACCTACGCCCGCAAGTCGATGGCCATCGTGCAGAAGAACCACGAGGCGGTCGACGCCTCCCTGGCCCACCTGCACGAGGTCCAGGTGCCCACCAGCGCGACGGGGCAGCGGGACCTGATCCCGCCAGTCCCGTCGGATGCCCCGCCGTTCGTGCGGGAGGTCACCGCGACGATGCTGGCCGGGCGCGGTGACGAGCTGCCGGTCTCGGCGCTGCCCGTCGACGGTGCCTATCCGTCGGGGACCACCCGCTACGAGAAACGCAACATCAGCGAGATCATCGCGGTGTGGGACAACGAGGCCTGCATTCAGTGCGGGAACTGTTCCTTCGTGTGTCCGCACGCCGTGCTGCGCGCCAAGTACTACCCCTCCGAGGTGACCGAGAACGCCCCCGAGGGATTCCTCAGCCAACCGCTCGACGCCGCGGGACTGCCCGACACCAGCTACACGCTGCAGGTCTACGCCGAGGACTGCACAGGCTGCGGGTTGTGCGTGGAGGCCTGTCCCGTGCGGCCCGCCGGGCAGCCGAACCGGCGCGCCATCAATCTGGAGCCGGTGCTGGAACGGGAAAAGGAGAAGGAAGCGGTCAGGTTTTTCGAGACCATTCCGCTCAACGACCGCCGCAACGTGGACTTCGGCACCGTCCGTGGCACCCAGTTCCTGGAGCCGTTGTTCGAGTTCTCCGGGGCCTGTGCCGGGTGCGGTGAAACCCCGTACCTGAAGCTGCTGACCCAGCTGTTCGGGGATCGCGTCACCGTCGCCAACGCCACCGGCTGCTCGTCGATCTACGGTGGCAACCTGCCCACCACCCCGTGGGCGAAGAACGCCCGGGGACGCGGGCCGGCGTGGTCGAACTCGCTGTTCGAGGACAACGCCGAGTTCGGGCTCGGGCTCCGGCTGGCCGCCGACCTGCACCGGGACATGGCGCGCCGCCTCTTGGAGGAGCTGCGCCCCGAGATCGACGACGACGAACTGATCGATTCGCTGCTGGCCGCGAAGCAGCGCATGGAATCGGGTCTGGCCCGGCAGGCCGCCCGGGTCGACCGTCTCAAGGCGCGGCTGGCGGAGCTGGAGGGCCCGAAGATCGAGGACCTCAAGAGCGTCTGCGACCATCTGCTGCGGCGTTCCGTGTGGATCGTCGGCGGCGATGGCTGGGCCTACGACATCGGTTCCTCCGGTGTCGATCACGTGCTGGCCTCGGGCCGCAACGTCAATGTGCTGGTGCTGGACACCGAGGTGTACTCCAACACGGGAGGCCAGGCGTCCAAATCCACCCCGCTGGGGGCTGTCGCGAAGTTCGCGTCCGCGGGCAAGCACACCAACAAGAAGGACATGGCCATGCAGGCGATGGCCTACGGGTCGGTGTACGTGGCCCGGGTGGCGATGGGTGCGGACCCGCAGCAGACCTTGAAGGCGTTCCGCGAGGCGGAGGCCTACGAGGGGCCGAGCCTGATCATCGCCTACAGCCACTGCATCGCCCACGGCATCGACACCCGCAAGGGCCTGGAGCAGCAGTACCGGGCCGTCAATTCCGGGCACTGGCCGCTGATGCGTTACAACCCGGTGATCCGGGAGAACGGCGGCAATCCGTTCCTGCTCGACAGCCCCCGGCCGCGCCTGAGGCTGCGCGAGTACCAGGACGCCGAACTGCGCTACAAGGTGTTGCGCGCCGCCGACCCGGAGGAGGCCAATCGTCTCATCGACATCGCCCAGGCGCAGGTGGACCGGCGCTGGGCCGAGTACGAGGAGCTGGCGCTCCGGGGCGCGGAGAAGTTCGCCGCCGACCCGCGCAAGGAGGAATCGTGGCAGATCTGAGGAGCAGCTACCTGGGGCTGGAACTGCGCAACCCCGTCATTGCCTCGGCCGGGCCGCTGAGCCAGAGCGTCGAGGACATCAAGGCGCTGGCGGATGCGGGACTCGGTGCCGTGACCATGTTCTCCCTGTTCGAGGAGCAGCTGCTCCGGGACGCGGAGCGCCTGGTGGAGCTGGAGGAGCAGTTCGCCGACATAACCCCGGAGGCCATCAGCTTCTTCCCGGAGGTGCCGCGTGCAGAGGCTGATGCGGTCACGAATTACCTGCGGCTCGTCGAGAAGGGTGCCCAGGCCATCGACGTGCCGCTGATCGCCTCCCTCAACGGCGCCTCCCGCGGGGGATGGGTGCACTCGGCGCGCAGCCTGCAGGACGCCGGGGCGGCCGCGCTGGAACTCAACATCTACTACGTCCCGGGTGACCTCACCCTGGGAGGTGAAGAGGTGGAGCAGCGTCACCTCGACATTCTCCGGGCCGTGAAGTCGGAGGTGAGCATCCCGGTGGCGGTGAAACTCAGCCCGTATTTCTCGTCGGTAGGTGCGATGTGCCAGCGGCTCGACCGGGCCGGGGCCGATGGTCTGGTGCTGTTCAACCGGTTCCTGCAACCCGACATCGACCTGGATCGGTTGGAGGTGGTCAGCGGGGTGACGCTGAGTTCGCCCGTGGACGCCCGCCTGCCGCGCACCTGGATCGCGGTGCTGCGCGACCACGTGGAGGCCTCGCTAGCGGCCTCGTCCGGGGTGGACCAGCCCGGGGACGTCGTGAAACACCTGCTGGCCGGGGCCGATGTGGTCTGCACCACCTCGGCGCTGGTGCGTCACGGCGTCGAGCACGCCACCCGCCTGGTCGAGGGTCTCGAATCCTGGCTCGACGGCAGGCGGCTCACCCTGGACCAGGCCCGTGGCATGCTGGCCGTGCCGGGCCGCACCCCGGCCGACGCCTACGAGCGTGCGGGGTATGTCGCCGCATTGGAGAAGGCCAAGACGACCTACGGGTCGCTGTCCTGACGGGGCGCACTCCGCGACGCCGGTTGGGTTCTCACGGCCCAGCCGGCGTTGCTGTTTCCGGGGTTCAATCGTCTCGGATCCAGCCAGATGCTTTCCATGTAATTGAGTTACATGTAATGTTTCTTGGGTGATGGAGACAGCAAAGCCCCTCGGGGATCACGGAGCCCTCTTCGAAGCGCTCCTGCACGCGGAGGTGGCGCTGTGGAACCGGCTCGAGAAGGCTCTCTGGCGAACCGCGAACTCCGCCACCCTGGCGCGTTATCTCGTCCTGAAGCAGATCGACGCGTCAGCGGCCGACGGTGGCCCCCGGGTCCAGGACATCGCCCGGCGCCAGCACACCACGGTCGGCGCGGCCTCGCGGCTCGTCGATCGCCTGGTCGGTGACGGGCTCGTGGTCAGGACCCCCTGCCCCAAGGACCGGCGCTCCTGTCGTCTGAGCCTCACCGACAAGGGGCGGGTGCGGATGGAGAGTGCGGCCGGAGCCTTCGAGGACACCCTGCGCACCGTGCTCGCCGGATTCCGTCACGAGGAGCTGGTGGTGCTCACCCGGAACCTGACCCGGGTGGCTGCCGGAGCAAGCCAGCGGGCCGACGTCGTCCCGGCCATGCAGGGCGCCCGTCTCGACGAACCCCTGCCCGGTGGCGGTTTCGTCGCCCTGACCAACGAGAACGGAGCCGACCCCATGAATCATCCGGATGTCCGGGAAACCAGCCCGGACGATGCCAACCAGGGCAGTCCCGTCCGTGAAAGGAGCCTGTGATGGCCTCCACCATGCACGCCGTCGTCATCGATACCCCGGGCGGTCCCGAGGCTCTTGAGGCCCGGGGACTTCCCCACCCGGTCCCACGCCCCAAAGAGGTGCCGGCCCGGGTCGAGGCCTTTGGCGTGAACCGCTCCAGGCCCGGCAAGAAGGTCGTCCGGGCCCTCCACGAGAACGGAGCTGAGTCATGATCCGGTTCGAGGACGTACAGAAGATCTATCCGGACGGCACCGTCGGGGTCGGGGGCATCACCCTCGACGTCGCCGAGCACTCCACGACCGTGCTGCTGGGCTCGTCCGGATCCGGCAAGACCACCCTGATGCGGATGGTCAACAAGATGGTTGCGCCGACCTCGGGTGCTGTGCTGCTGGCCGGGGAGGATGTCGCGGTGCAGCCGACGGTGGCGCTGCGACGCTCCATCGGCTACGTCCTGCAGGACGGCGGGCTGTTCCCGCACCGCCGCGTCGTCGACAACATCGCCACGGTCCCGATCCTCGACGGGGTTCCCAAGGCCAAGGCGCGCGAGCATGCCCTGGAACTGATGGACATGGTCGGGCTCGACCACGACCTGGCCGGGCGTTTTCCGTCGCAGCTCTCCGGCGGGCAGCGGCAGCGCGTCGGAGTCGCCCGGGCGCTCGCCAACGACCCCAAGGTCCTGCTCATGGACGAACCCTTCGGTGCCCTCGACCCACTGGTCCGCGCCGACCTGCAGCGGGAACTGCGCGACCTGCAGCGGCGCCTGGGAACCACAATCCTGTTCGTCACTCACGACGTCGACGAGGCCTTCCTCCTGGGCGACCAGGTGGCGGTGCTGCGCACCGGCGGCGTCTTGGCGCAGGTCGGCACCCCGGAGGAACTGCTCTCCAGCCCGGCCGATGAGTTCGTCGCCGATTTCGTCGGGGCTGATGCAGGCCGCCGCCAGCTGCGAACCATCGAACGCAACGGCTCCAGGCTCGTGATCGACGCCGAGGGGCGACCCCTGGGCTCCCTCCGGGCCGGCGACGACGGGGGAAGCCGGGACAGGGAGTCGTCGTGAACTGGTTGATCAACAACTTGGGGCAGGTGGGCAGCTACTTCTTGATCCACACCCTGCTCTCGCTGGGCGCCATTGTCGCGGCCGCTGTGCTGTCGGTACCACTGGCCCGGTTGGCGGTCGCAACCCGGCGCTTCGGAGGACTTCTGCTCGGTGCCTTCTCCCTCCTGTACGCAGTTCCTTCCCTGCCGATGCTCGTGGTGATCCCGGTCATCCTGGGAGTTCCGGTGCGTTCCCCGCTGAACATGGTGATCGTCCTCACCCTGTACGGGATATCGGTGCTCGTCACCCAGGTCGCGGAGGCCTTCCGTTCCCTGCCCGAGGATGTCGTCGAGGCCGCGAACGCCCTCGGGGTCGATCCGTGGCGGCGATTCTGCCAGGTGGAGATGCCGCTCGCCGTGCCGGTGCTGATCGCGGGGCTGCGCGTGGTGGCCGCTTCCACGGTGTCCCTGGTCACGGTCGGCGCGCTGGTAGGTGTGCAGTCACTCGGCACCCTGTTCACCGACGGCTTCCAGCGACAACTGGTCGAATCGCTGCTCACCGGGCTCGGCGCGACCCTGCTGCTGGCCCTGGTCTTCGACCTACTCCTCGTGTTGCTTGGCAGGGCCCTGACCCCGTGGCTCCGCAAACGGAAGCAGGTGACGGCATGAATCTGTTCCTCGACGCCCTCGGCTGGCTGTTCACACCCGAGAACTGGGGCGGGGCCAGCGGCATCTCGTCACGACTGCAGCAACACCTCTACTTCACCCTCGCCGTGGTCGCCGTGGCCTGCGTGTTGGCGTTCCCGGCCGGGGTGGCCATCGGCCACACGCGGCGCGGGGTGGCGGTGGTTCCCATGGTCACCGCATCGGCGCGTGCCCTCCCGACCCTCGGTCTGCTGACCCTGGTCGGTTTGTGGTCCGGCCTGGGGCTGGTGGCGCCCTTCTGCGCGCTGCTTGTGCTGGCCATTCCCCCGATGCTCGCCGGAGCCTACTCGGGGATCACCTCGGCCGAACCGGTCACGGTGGACGCGGCCCGCGCCATCGGCCTGTCCTCGTGGCAGGTGCTCACCCAGGTGGAGCTGCCCGCCGCCGTTCCGCTGCTTCTCGAAGGGCTGCGATCGACCACCCTCCAGGTCGTCGCCACGGCGACGCTCGCCGCCTACACCGCCGATGTGGGGTTGGGGCGGTTCCTCTTCACCGGTCTCAAGACCCGCGACTACGCCCAGATGATCGGCGGCGCGCTGCTGGTCGTCGTCCTGGCGCTCGTCCTGGACCTGCTGCTGGTCCAGGCCAAGCGTTCGATCACCCGAAAACTCGACCCAAGTACCCAAATCGCTTCTGCGAAGGAGTCCCGATGACATCCAAGACCAAGCTTGCAGCACTCGGAATTGCAGCAGCCCTGGCCCTGGTGGGCTGCGGCAGCGCCTCGAACATCGAGGGGAAAAACGACGACACGAAATCCTCCGACACCCTGGTGATCGGCTCCCAGGACTATTACTCAAACGAGATCATCGCCGAGATCTACGCCCAGTCCTTGGAGAAGTTGGGCAAGAAGGTGGACCGACAGCTGAAGATCGGGCAGCGGGAGGTCTACATGCCCGAACTCCAGGCCGGGAAGATCGATATCTTCCCCGAGTACAGCGGCAACCTGCTGCAGTACTACAAACCCGAGACCACGGCCCGCACCCCGGAACAGGTCCACGCTGAGCTGACCGGCGCCCTGCCGGGAGGGTTGAAGGCACTGGAGCAGGCGCCGGCAACCGACCAGGACTCCTACGTGGTGACCAAGACGTTCGCTGAGGAACACTCGCTGAAACAGATCGGTGATCTCGCCTCGGTGCCGGACCTGAAGATTGCAAGCAACTCCGAGCTGGAGTCCCGCCCCTACGGGCCGAAGGGGCTCCGTGAGATCTACGGGGTCGAGGCCACGATCAAACCCGCCGAGGACTCGGGCGGTCCGCTCACCGTCAAGGCCCTGCGCGACGGGGAGGTGCAGATCGCCGACATCTACACCGCCGCCCCAGTGCTGGCCGAAGGCGACTTGGTGGCCCTGGAGGATCCGAAGAACATGTTCCTGTCCTCCAATGTGGTGCCGATCGTCTCCAGCAAGGTGGACGACCAGACCGCGCAGACCCTGAACAAGGTGTCGAAGGAGCTGACCCCCGAGGACCTGATTGCCATGAACAAGCGATCCGTCGACGAGAAGGCGTCGGCCTCGGTGATCGCGGGCGACTGGCTGAAGTCCAAGGGCCTGGCCTGAGCGACAGAACCATCCGGTGTGACCCCCGCCGAGCTGCGGGGGTCGCGCCGTCGTGCCTGAGAAATCTGCGAATGGTGCAGTTTGTTGTCGGGGTTTGGAAGCCTGCTGCGATTAGGACAGTGCTGCTCAATGCCGTGCATTGTGGACGAACCTGAAAGCGATGAGGATTGATGCCATGAGCATGATCCCGGTCAGAATCAGGCAGTTGATGTGAAGGGCGGACAGGAAAGCATCGGAGGCCGTGGCCCGCAGTGTCGTCTGTTGAGATCCCTCGGGAAGTGTGGCAGCGATCTGCTGTGCTGCCATGATTGAGTCACCGGCCGCGCTCAAGGACGGTGACGTGGAGGTCACCGTCGACATCTGGTCGCGGTACACGTGGGTGAGGATCGAACCAAGGACTGCGACGCCAATCGTGCCGCCGATCTCCCGGATGGAGTCGTTCACACCCGAGGCGACACCGATTTCGTCGCTGGGGGCGGCGGACAGGATGATGTCGGTGGCTGGCCCCTGGGCGAACGCCAACCCCATTGCCATGAAGATCATCGCGGGGACCATGACCGCCCAGTACGAATTGGTGGCATCAGCGAAAGACACGATCCAGAAGCCGATCCCCATCAATGCGATGCCGAAGGGGACACAACGCCCGGTCCCGAACCGTCGAGCCAGCACTGGCGCGAGCGGGGAACAGGCACCCATGACGACTGCGAACGGCAGGATCGCCAGTCCCGCCTGCAACGCGCTGTAGCCGCGCACCGCTTGGAAATAGATCGTGATGGTGAACGTGAAACCGAACAGGGAGAAGAACGCCAGACCGATTGCCGAGCTGCACGTCGCCACATTCGATGCCCGGAACAGACTCAGATCCAGCATGGGGGAGTCGACCCGTTTCTCCCAGGCCATGAATGCCCCCGCCAGCAGGATCGATGTTGCGAGACCTCCGAGGACCGGCAACGTCGTCCAACCGAGCTGTGGGCCTTCGATGATCGAGCCGACGAACAAGCCCAGGGCAGCAATCGCCAAGCACATCCCGACCGCGTCGAACCGACCCAGCTTGTTGCTCCTGGACTCGGGTACCAGGAATGACGAGATGCCGGCGACCGGCAGCACGATCACGATGTTGATCCAGAACAGGGACGGCCATTCGAAGTGCTCTAGGAGCAGCCCGCCGACCACGGGGCCGAGTGCGATTCCAAGCCCTGCGGTCGCTGCCCACAACCCTACGGCCAGGGCATGGTGTTTGGTTCCTTTGAAGATGGTGGAGATGAGTGACAGGGTCGCCGGGAACACCAGCGCAGCGCAGATGCCCAGCAACACCCTCAGCCCGATCAGCACCGTGATGTGAGTGGTCATCGCGGAGACGGAGGAAACGACGGCGAAACCCAGCAGACCCGTGATGAGGATCTTCCGCCTACCGACCCGGTCGCCGAGGTAGCCACCGGGAAGCATCAGCACCGCGAACACGAGGGTGTAGGCGTCGACGATCCACTGCAGCTGGGTTGTGGACGCGTCGAACGCCCGGCCCAGGGTCGGGATTCCGACGTTGATGATGGTGTTGTCCATCACGCCCACGAGCTCGGCCAGGCAGAGCACCGCGAGGGCGATGAACCTGCCCCGGGCGCGGGGGGCGGGCGCCGCTTGTTGGGGGGAGATGTCTATCGTTGGGGATGTCATGGTTGTTGTCACTCTTTCGCTGTGATGTTTCCGGAGCTGGAATTTGCATGGATGAGGTTGGGACCGTGCCCCTGACCAGAGCACAGGGCGGAAGCCACATGGGCGCGGTGGACTGCCGGATCGCTGCTGTCGTCGAGGCCGAGCACCAACCGGAGCCCGCCAGGCGCCACGCGGTTTTTCCGCTGCGCGCCGCCGATGGACCGCGGCTGGATCTGATGCGTGTCCGTGATGTCAGCAGCTCGACGCGCCACCAAGAACACCGAGGCCTCGAACGGACGTACTGATGTTCCAAGCTGTCGTGACCAGACATCAGCCAGCTCGGGGGCGGCCACGGCATTGACCCCGACGATCAGTACGGCGTCGGCGTCATCGGCTTGCAGGATCCCCGAGGCGCAGCGGACGGCAGTGCCGAAGGATGACAAGTCGGAGTCAACGACATGGTTGGTGCCGCGCAGGTCGAGACAATTGCCGACGCATCCGGCGACGATGTTGTCCATGTAACCCGGCAGCTCGGCTTCGGTGGTCGTATCAGGTCCCGGCGAGAAAGTGCTCTCCGGGGCGACGTGCCATCCCTGCAGCGCCTTGGCTGGCAGGTCACATTCAGAACCGGCAGATGCCAGCACTGTTTGGAACTCATCGGCGCGGATTCGTTCATTCCGCTGCAGCGAGGAGTGCTTGCTACGCCGCTGTGGAATGGGTGAGATCTCGATGGGCAGCATGGTTGTTCAATTTCTGCAGCAGGAGCCGGTCAACCTTGATCAGCGGAGTTCCGTCGAGCTGTGCGACGTGGATTCGCATCGCGTACGACCAAGGCCTTCTGGACGGACCTCGACGCATCCGGGAACCTCGTTCACTTCCGGATCCGGCCTTCGGATCACGGTGTGCTCCACACTGACCGGAACGACATGGTCGCCGAACTGATGGAAGACATCGATCAGTGTCAGCCGCCCCACGTTGTCGAGCAGCCGTGGCGCGGTGATGAGCTGGGCCCGTTCCCTCGGGAAGGATCTGACGGGTGTCAGAGGAGATGCCGGAACGTCCCACCAACACTCCTCGGCTGGTGCACCAGGCCTTCCGCAGCATCCGGAAACAGGGAGCCAGGTCGCTGTCGATGAAGTACGTGCCGTCGACGACGACAAGTTGGCAGTCGTATTTCTCGCTGCGCTGCAGGATGTACTCCAGCTTGGTTGGATCGTTGTGGGGGAAGACCCGTAGATCTGCCCCGGACTGTGCGCAACCAGTCGTGATGCTCTGATGATCGAGCTGATCGGCGATGTGGACCACACCGGGTCCACCGGGCGCTGACAGGGGCACCACGTTGGCGAGGAATCCCGAGCTGAACAGCACGGCGTCGTCGAAGCCCAGCCATTCGGCAAGTTCCTGCTTGAATTCTCGATGCAGCAGCGCGGTTCCGTTGTGCAGCCGGGCGCCACATGTCGACAGTCCGTACTGCAGGACGCGTTGTGCTGCGGTGAGCACTTCGGTGTCGATGCTGAGCCCGGGATGGTCGTTGGAGGTCAGCATGATGACGGGGTCCTCGTTGGGAAGGGTTCCGGTGTTGTGCTGGGCGCTGGCGAAGGCCTGTCCGTACGGATAGCTGCCGTCCTGCATCCCTCCTCGAACGGCTGTTGAAACTTCATGAAAACGGTGTGCGTAGGTGGTGTTGACCATGGAGACTCCAGTCTGATTCGTGTGATGCGTCTGCGTCACCAGCAACAGTATCGATAGTACCACTATCCACAAGGATATCCATGAGAAGCCTCCAAAAGCTGTCTAGAGCTTGTAGAGAGTGTTACTATCTCCTCATGAGTGTTGTGAGAGATGTAGGAGGAGGAACTGTGTCCATCTCGGTGTTGTCGCAGAGATCAGGTGTCTCGGTCGCGACGATCAAGTACTACATCCGCGAAGGGTTGATCCGCTCAACCCTGGATCCCAAAGCGGATGATGTGGAGACCGTGAACCAACTCCGGCTCATCCGAGGGCTAGTGCATGTTGTCGGCTTGTCGATTCGGCAGGTTCGCAAGATCCTCAACTTGGTTCGCGATCCCGAACTGAGCCCTGCCGCCCTGATGACAAGTGTGACCGCGGATCTGCCGTTGGCGGGAGCCAGGGTTGCTGATGACACCGACTTGGCTGGTGCTCGTGCGGCACTGGCCAGTGTCGGGTTCGATGAGTTGCCTGACGTACCGTACGTCAACCAGCTTCTGGCCGCGATCGCGTTGGCCGAGGAGAACGGTGTGGGCATGGATGCCGAACATCTTGCCGCCTACACCACAGCGGCTCGCGAATGCGCCAAGAGCGATTTCGACCACATGCTGTTCGATTCCCCGAGTCGAGAGGTGCAGACCGCGGTGCTCGGCACTTTGATCTATGACTCGATTCTGATCGGGCTACGGCGTCTGGCTCACCGCGAGCTCGTCGATCAGCTCACACCCTTCCAGTCCCAATAGAAGAACGAGAAGGAAGTGTTTGGCATGCAGAACATGATTCCTGAAGCGAACACGGTGCCTGTTGCGCAGTACCTGCGTTTCGGTCCACCGGAGGTGCTGTGCATCACGGAGACCTCTGCCCCAGTCGCCGGGCCTCACGACCTCGTGGTGAACGTGACGGCCATCAGCGTCAACAGGATCGACACGGATGCGCGGGCTGGTCGGAACAAGTTTCTGACCGGACGCCGCCTGCCGCAGTCCACAGGGTTGGACTTCAGCGGGGAAGTGGTCGGCATCGGTCCGCAGGTCCATGGTTTCGATATCGGACAGCGCGTATGGGGATTCCTCGGCACCGATCAACTGGGTAAGCGTGGTACGGCAGCGGGAAGGATCGCAGTGGACGCGGATCTGGTCGCGCCGGCGCCTGCTTCACTGGATCTGGCCGAGCTTGCCGCGCTTCCCTTGGTCGGAATCACGGCTTGGCAGGCCTTGGAGAAACTCGGAGTCGGATCGGACTCTCGGCTGCTCATCGTGGGAGGTGCCGGGGGCGTGGGGAGCGTGGCCGTTCAGGTGGCCCGAGCGCGCGGTGCATTCGTGGACACAATAAGTTCGGTGCGACATGACGAACTGCTCAGGCAGCTGGGGGCGGAATCCCGTTTCGACCCGGAACCCGCCGCATGGTCGACGTTGACGGGTCGCTATCAAGCGGTGCTCGACACCACGGGGAACAACTTGTGGCAGCTGCGTCGTCTCGTTGCGCCATCCGGTCGGCTGCTCACGATTTCACCGGCGGGTATTCCCGTGAGTTTCCTCACCAAGATCCTGCCCGGGCCCACCATCATTTTCATGTCAGTACAGCCCAGCCGCACAGGTTTGGTGACCTTGGCTGATTTGGTCGAGGCAGGGCAGCTGAACCCGATCATCCGAGCACGGTTCCCGCTTGCTGAGATCTCTCGGGCGCACGCCTTGGTCGAGGCCGGGCACGGTGAGGGCAAGGTCATCGTCGACATCAGTTGACTCCATGATGCGTCTCGGGGGCGGTCCGAGGAGCGCTGCATCCACCCTTTCCATCAGAAATCTTTGATGCTCACTGGAAGAAAGGTTGAATGGGCTCGTTCGTGTCGATACCGGGCTTCTCCCGGGAACAGTGCTGCCGGTTGCGCGGGTTCGAGTCCTTGGAACAAGGCGACGTGGGAAGCATCTGTTCGGCCATCCGTGACGAGGAAGTGGTGTACATGCTGGTGATCTGGTCCATTCTCGCCTTCCTGATCAGTTCCCTGTGCTGGATCGCCGGTGACGCCCTAATCGTCGGTTTCCGCAAACCCGACAGGCGTGAGCACGGCGAGTTCATCGAGCTCATGGGCGACGATGCCTACGCCTTCTACACGCGCATCAACGAACCTCGCCTGAGGTGGGGAGCGCTGGTGGCGAACTATTCCATACCGCTCATGCTTGCCGGCCTCTATGCCCACTGGGTGCTGCTGCGCGGCTCGGCAATCGGCGTGGCGGGGGTGGCGCTCCTGGGAATCGGGTTCTGCCTGTCGCCCCTCGCCCACGCCACCTTCTACCCGCTGGCCCTGGCATCCGAGCGTGCGTACATCGCCTACAACTCAGCCGGGGATGGCGAGGAACCGGATGGGGCGGTCCTGGAACACGCACGCAGGCTCTATCGTTTCCTCGTGGCCGCCTGGTTCCCCGCCATCGGGTTGACCGCGCTGGGCTGGATCCTCGTGTGCATCGCCCTGGGCTCCGGGACAACCGCGTTTCCATGGTGGTCCCTTTTTCTGACGCCGCCCTTCCAGGCCCTGCCGTGGTTCGCGCTCACGCGTCTGCCCTACCCGGGCAAACCCCTCCTCGATGGGGCGCTGTTCAACATCATCAACCTCGTGTGGGCCATCGCCTTCCTGTTGCTGATGGTCTCCCATCCGGTGATTTGAGCCACCTTCGTCAGTACGGTTCCGTGAACAGGTGCTCCGCTCCCCGGCTTTCCAGCAGCGCCATGCCGTCCGCGACCATGGCCGACGAGCCGCACAGATAGAAGTCGGTTCCTGCGGGGTCGAAGTCCAGGGTTTCCAGGGCGTTGGTCACCCGGCCGCGCAGGGCGCCGTCGACGTCCTCCCGGCTGATGCAGCGCAGCACCGTCGGCATCGGGTCGGGCAGCAGGGCGGTCAGGTCGTCCTCGCCGGTGCGGCAGCCGAAGATCAGGATGTCGTCATCCCGGTTCCCCGGGGCGGTGAACATGGGCAGGAACGGCGCCAGTCCGGTTCCGGTGGCGACGAAGACCCGGCGGCGACCCGACGGGACCGGAGTGAACTGGCCCAGCGGAAGCTCGATCGTGGTGCGCGTCCCGGGTTCGGCAGCCTCAACGAACCGCGACCCCTGCCCGCGGGTCCGGGCGCTGATCAGGAAACGCACCTGATGGCCGTCGACGCCCGCGATGGAGTAGTCGCGCCACGCGTCGTTGCCGACGTGGATCCGGGCGAACTGACCGGGAGCCCAGTCCCCGATCTCGTCGTCCACATCGAAGCAAACCTCCCAGATGCTCTCGGTCAGGTGTCGCTTGGCCGAGAGCGTGGCGCGATGCTTGCCCTCGGGCAGCGGCCACTCGGACGGGGTGGTGGTTCGTGGTCCGGAAGTGATCGCAGCGCGGATCTCCATGAACCCCTTGAGCCCCAGGATCTGACAGGCCGCCGCCACCCCGCCCATCATTGCGCCTGCGATCCCGCAGCTGCCCGCGTCCTGACCCGACAGGTAGAGTCCCTCCACCGGAGTGACCGGTCCGAGCGGGGAACGGTACCGTTCCGGGGTGCCGGGGATGCCGTAGAAGGCCCCCTGAGGGTGCGAGGTGTAGTGCTCGACCGTCAGGGGGGTGGACACCTCCACGTAGTCGATCAGGTCCTTCAAACCGGGAACGGCGGTCTCAGCGAGGTCGATCAGCCCGTTCCCGATCCGCCGCTTGAGAGCGGAGTAGTCGGCGCCGCGATTGCCCCTGGGAGTGTTCCGCCACGCCTTGAATGCGTCGGCGTCGACGAAGGAGATGATCTCCGCGGTGTGGTGCGTCTCGCCCGATTTCACCGACGGGAACGAGACGAAGGCGTTCTTGGGCGACCCGGACAGCAGCGCGGTGAACTGGCCCGGGAGGTCGTCGTGATCGAGGTCCCTGCTGACCCACACATTCCCACCGGTCACCCCGATGCCGCGCGGGTCGTCGCGCAACCCCAGGTAGGCGGTGACGGCCGAGGTACCGGTTCCGATCCGCCGGATCGCGTCGCGCAGGCCGGCGGTGGCCGCCCCCACCGGCCCGTCGGTCGGCAGCAGATCGAAGAAGGTCACGGGAGCGCCCGCGCTCGAGATCACCACCGGCGCGCGATGGATCCGCTCTTGCGTGACGGGGCCGCGGCGATCCAGTACCCGGACCCCGACCGCCCGCCCGTTCTCCACGAGGATCTCCTGCACGTCCTGGGCAACCCGCACGGCACCTCCGGCCCGTTCGATGCCTTTCTCGAAGGTCCGGGCAACACGGGCGCTGCCGCCCTCGGGAAACCAGGCGCCGTTCAGGTAGTGCCCGACGATCATCGCGTGCGTGGCGAAGGTGCTGAGCGACGGCGGCAGCCCGTAGTCGCCCCACTGGCTGGCCAGCAGGGCCCGGAGCCTGGGGGAGCGGAAACGTCTCTTCAGGTAGCGCTGCGTGGTTCCGAGCGCCATCCGGCCCGAGATCCGTTGGATGCCCCGCAGCAGTGGCGCGACGGTGCCAGGCACCATGTGTTTGATGAAATTGAGGGTGTTCCACCTGTTGACGTTGCGGATGTCGCGGAAATATCGGCGAATGGCGCGGGCCTCGGCGGGGAAGGCTTCGATGAGTTTCCGCTGGTACTCGGCGGGATCGGAGGGCGCGGAGAAGTCGATGCCCGGGTAGACGAAACGGTCGTAGGCATCCGGTACGCGGTTCCACACCAGTTCGTCACCCGATAGGTAATCGAGGTACGCGCGCAGCGGGCTGCCCGGTTCGAGTTGCCCAATGTAGTGCAGCCCGACGTCCCAGGAGAAGCCGTCGCGGCGGAACGTGTGCGTCAATCCCCCCGGCTCGGTGTGTTTCTCCAGCACGAGGACCCTCCTGCCTGCGACCCGGGCGAGCAGCCCTGCTGTGGTCAACCCACCTATCCCCGAACCGATGACGATGGCGTCATACATTCCCGCTCCGATCTTTCCTAGACAATGTCTAGCGACAGCTTAGCGAGCTGGTTGACAATGTCAAGCATGGCGTAGGATCGGGTCATGACCACGAAAACGCCGGGTAGGCCGAGAACCAGTGAGACGCGCGATCTCCGCGAGAACCTGCTGCGCACCAGCCGCGAACTACTGGACGAGGGCGGGCCGGCCGCGCTCAGCATGCGGGAGGTGGCGCGTCGCGCCGGCTGCACCCACCAGGCTCCCTACCACTACTTCGCCAACCGTGAGACGATCCTCGCCGCCCTCGTCGAGGCGGGGTTCGACGAGCTGGCGAACCGGCTGCGCGAAGCGCGGGACAGGGCGGGCACCGAGGATCTCAGGGCCGTGGTGGAGGCTTCCGGGAACGCCTACGTCGAGTTCGCGCTGACCAATCCGGGGGTGTTCAGGGTCATGTTCCGCCGCGACATGTGCGACCCTGCGCGGTTTCCCGGGGTCCTGGCGGCCGGTAAGCGGGCCCGCGATGAACTCGGCCGGTTCGCACAGGCCATCACTGGTGAGCGCGCCACCCCCGAGCACGAGACCGCTCTGTGGGCAAGCGTCCACGGGCTGGCGGTCCTGCTTCTCGACGGTCTCATGGCGGATGAACTCCCGACCCTGGAGGACCGGCTGGCCTATGCGCGACGGGTGAACCAACTGGGTGCCGGAGCGCTGATGTCTAGTGGGAAAGGTGAGGAACGAGACGACCCCGGTGCCTGGTTCTGGTGATCGTGGGAAGCGCGTCTCTCGGCGGGGAGTGCCCGGAAATCCTTGGGTGACCGTGAATTGCCTTGTAGCCTGAGTGTCGGTCCGATGCACGCAACAACCAACAGGAGGACGCAATGGGACTCGGTGACAAGATCCAGGAAACCGTCGGCAAGGCCAAGGAAAACGTCGGCGAGGCCGTTGGCAACCAGGACCTCCGAGCCGAAGGCCAGGGGGATCGCGTGAAGGGCGGCGTCGGTCAGATCGTCGACAACGCCAAGGAGAAGCTCGGTGACGTCGCGAGCGGTGTCGCCGACAAGGTCGAAGAGGCCAAGGACAAGCTCACCGGAAAGTGAGCCCGATACGGGCGAGGCCTCCGGGGAACCTCAACGGCCCCGGAGGCCTCGTCATTTCCCGGCGGCCTCCTCAGAACTCCAGCAGCAGTTCGACCCCCTTGCGGAAATAGTCGTTCATCTCGTCCGGCGGCACCATCGATCCGCCCGTCGCCCAGACCAGATGGGTCGCGTTGGCGAGCACCTTCGAGGTCAGCTTGGTGCGTTTCAGATAGGCGGCATCGTCCAGGACCCGCTGCGGGCCGAGGAAACCGGCGACGGCGGAGGGTTCGACCTTCAACCCCTCGGTTTCCCTGAGTAGGGTCAGGTAGCGGTAGAGGTTCTCGTCGCTGACCGTGTAATAGCCGTCGATGGCGTGTTCCAAGGACCTGCCGACGAAACCCGACGGGCGGCCGACCGCCAGCCCGTCGGCGGCCGTGACATTGTCGATGCCGAAATCTTGCACGCAGACCCCGTCGTGGAGTCCGGTTCGCACGCCGAGCAGCATGCTGGGGGAGTGGGTCGGTTCCGCGAAAACCGGGTGGACGGCGTCACCGAAGACGGTCTTGAGGCCGAAGGTGATGCCACCGGGACCGCCACCCACCCCACACGGCAGGTACACGAAGAGCGGGTGTTTCTCGTCCACCGGGATGTCGAAGGCCTGGAGCTGGCCCGCCAGACGCCGCCCGGCCACCGCGTAACCGAGGAACAGCGTCGTGGAGTTCTCGTCATCGACGAAGTGCATCGACGGATCGGATCTGGCCTGTTTGCGGCCAGCGGCCACCGCCACCGAATAGTCGGACTCGTACTCCGCTACCTCGACGCCGTGCCTGCGGAGCATCTCCTTCTTCCACGGGCGGGCGTCGGCGGACATGTGCACGGTGACGTTGAAACCGAGCCGCGCGCTCATGATCCCGATCGACAGGCCCAGGTTCCCGGTGGAACCGACCGCTATCGAGTGCTCGGCAAACAGCTCGCGGGCTTCCGGTGAGTCCAGCTCCCGGTAGTCGGAGTCCCGGGTGATCAGCCCCGCGTCGAGGGCGACCCATTCGGCGTGGTGCAGCACCTCGTAGATCCCCCCGCGAGCCTTGATGGAGCCGGAGATCGGCAGCTCGGCGTCCATCTTCACCCAGAGTTTCCCGGGGATCCGGATGTCCTCCCGGCGTTCAATCGCGGCCTGCATGAACGGAGCCGCGTACAGGGGGGACTCGATGATCCCTGCGGAAAGCCGGGTCTCGGGGAAGACCTGCGCGATGTAGGGGGCGAAGCGCCTCAGGCGGGCCGCCGCGTCATCTATGTCGGCGACCGTGAGCCCCAGCCCCGTCAATGCGGCCTTGCCTGACCTGATCCCAGGGTTGAACCAAGCCGTCTCCTGGTACGCGACGAGCTCCCGGATCAGGGGGAACTTCGCTTCCCAGGTGGACGGTTCCTTTCCAGCGATGCTCGTCATGGCTGCTCCTGCGGTTGCCTCAGATCCGCTCCACAGCTTAGAGGTCTTCCCGGGTGGATCGGTACCGCGGCTGCCTTGAGGATGCGTCAGCCGTTTGGCCTCCCCCAGAGGTGTGCTTCGGATCGATACCGGTTTTCTCCCCGTTCATGGTGATGCCGTCCCGCTACAGAACAGCCTGGGAGCGAGAAACAGCCCTACCGGCATCAGCATCAACCAGAGGTTCACCAACCACCACGAGAGAGCCCACGCGCCCCACAGCGCAAAGAAGCTGACGGCCAACAGGCCCGCCGAGAAGGTGAGGGTCAGGGCGCACAGGAACAGCGGCGTCGACCAGCGATGCCCGGTGGGCAACAGCGACCACGTCAGCCCCGCCGTGACCGCGAACAGGTCAAGGGGTAGGAAGGACCAGTTCCAGGCCAACAGGACATCGCCCGTGCCCACCGAGATCACGCCGACGGCAGTCAGCGTCCAGTAGGCGAGCAGGCCGAGATCAGTGACGATGAGAAACGCCTTCGCAGTACGTTGCGCGCAGCCACCGAGAAGGGCTGAGGTGACGGGGGTCTTCCCTGAGGTAGTGGTCATGCTCCCATGTTACTGCACCGGACGTCCGGTTTTTTTGATGTGCTGTAGCGTGACCGGACAGCAGCGGAAGGGAAGCCATGGGAGACAAGGCACAGGCGTCACGTGATGCCATTCTCGATGCAGCCGGTCGCATTCTCGTGCGCGACGGTGGCGACGCGCTCACGATTGCATCGGTGGCACGGGAAGCAGGAATCAGCAAGGGTGGCCTGTTCTACCACTTCGCGTCGAAGAAGGCCCTCGTCGAGGGACTCGTGGCCCGCCATGTCTCTGCTTTCGAAGAGCTGATCACCGCGGCGGGGGAGGAACCCGGTGCCGCAACGAAGGCCTACCTGCGTTCGGCTGAACACCCTGACGGGCCGGTTACGCAGTCGGTGGCAGCGCTGCTCGCCGCGACCGTGGCCAGCCCCGAGGCACTGGAGTCCCTGCGTGAACGCTATGCCGATTGGCAGGCACGGCTCGACCGGGACGGCATTTCCCCATGGGTTGCCACCGCTGTCCGATTCGCCGTCGACGGTATCTGGTTGGCCGACGTGCTGGGACTCGCTCCAGTGACGGGCAGGCGCAGGTCGCAGGTGATCGCAGCTCTGGAAAAGCTCGTCCATGACGCCGACCGCCCACTTCCCGGGAAAACGTGACGCGTGCCCGTCGCCGGGCGAATCGATCAGTCAGATGGGCTTTGGTGAACCTATGGTGCGTTCGGGGGATCTGGAATAACATGACCGACCGTGCGAAATATCCCCGAAGCCGGATTCGAGGGCCTGGAAGGTCGGAACATCGAGGTGTGGAACGACCTCGTCTCACCCAAGGATCTGCTGGTCTGTCTGGCGGTCTCGGCGGTCTGTGCCGTCGCGGCGGTGCTGATCGCCTCGAACACCGGCGGGCAGACGCTCTACTGGGGATTGGGGGCCTCGGTCGTCGGTTTCGTCCTGAACTGCTTCCTCGTGGCCCCCAAACGGGACGTGGGGATCGTCGACGAGATGGAGCCCGTCGACGCCGGTGAGGAAGGTGCCGAGTGACCCCGGAACTCATCGGCATGATGCTGATGGCGGTGCTCGGCGCCGTCGTGCTCTACACCTTCATCGGTTTCATTCCCGGCACCGACGAGACGAGCGTGCTCGCACCCATCACCCTGGCCGTCGTGCTGTCCGGTGCCCCGCCTGAGGTGGTGCTCGCCTTCTTCGTCTCCGCGGTGGTGACGCTCAACCTGATGAACGGCATCCCCACCGCGCTGGTCGGCCTGCCGGGCGGGGTGATGTCGGCTCCGTTGATGGAACACTCCGTTTTCCTGCGCAACAGGGGCCTGGCCTCCGAGACAATCCGGAAAATGGCGGTGGGCTCCGCCATCGGAACCGTGGTCTCCATTCCCCTCAGCTTCATCCTGGCGGGGTTGCTGGCGCCCATCGCCGACCCGATCAAGGCCCAGACCCCGGTGATACTCGCGGCGGGAACGGTGCTCCTGGCGCTGCTCGGCACCAACCGGATCCTCGCGCTGGTGGCGATCATTCCGCTGGCGCTGATGTTCCAGGCGCTGCCCACGCTCTACCGCTCGGTCAACATCATCGGCGAGAAGGGCAACGTCAACATCTCCTTCTTCCTCGGGATCACGGTGGGTCCCATGCTCATCACCCTGCTCGAACTGCTCAACGCCAAACGTCGCGCGGCGCTGCCGCACGGGACCAGGACCAGGACATCTCTCCTGCGCTCCGGATTTGAATCCCAGGCGCTGATGCCGGGCCGCATGATCACCCGGTCCGAGGGCAGGTGGAGTGCCCTGATGGCGGCCGTATCGACGCCGCTGTTCGTGCTCAGCCCCGTCGGCCTGACCTTCCTGCTCGGCGAGGCGTCGGTGGCGCGCCAGAAGAAGGACCCTGTGCGTCGCGCGCAACGCGCCGTGACCGTGATGAGCTCATTGACGCACTCGACCTATCTCGCCGGGGTCATCATTCCGCTCGTGGCCCTTGGCATTCCCGTCTCGGGGGTTTCCGCGGGACCCGCGGGCCCGCTGTTCAACGCACCCCCCGTCTACGATCTGGGCAACAACCTGCACCACCGGTTGCAGCTGCCCGGTTTCATAGCAGCAGTCGTCGTTGGTGCGCTGATCTCGGTCGTGATCACCTACGTGATCGCGGTTCGTTGGTCGTCGCAGATCACCTACTTCGTCATGCGACGCATCCCGCACGAGGCGGTGCTGACGCTGTTCGTGGTCTTCATCCTGCTGCTGGCCTACATCGACGCGGGAGTCCCGAACATGTTCGGGGTGCTGCTCGTCGGCGTGGTGTGCGGGGCACTCAACCGGCTCGGAGTCTCCTACGGGGTGCAGTTCATGACGCTCTACGCCGCCCCCGGCATCATCACTGCCCTGGCCGCCATTGCCTGAGCCGGCTACTCCTTCCCAAAGCTGGTTGAGCCGGCCTGCTCGCTCTGCGAGCTGGCCGTGTCGAAACCGTGGTGACTTTGTTCGGGGACTGGTGATCGGGTCTGTTCGTCGGGTGGGGGTGGTTTCGACTCAGCCGTTCGCGTGAGCCTCACGTGCTGGCTCAACCGGCTTCGGAGAAGGGGAAGCTGGTTGAGCCGGGCTGCGACGAAGGAGCGGCCCGTGCCGAAACCATGGTGACCTTGTCCGGGCACTGGTGGTTGGGTGAGGAGTGGTTCTGGCCGGGGTTCAACGCCTCGAACGGTGGGCGAGCTGTGCCGGATCGATGCCGAGCAGGCGGGCCCGCTCGGCGGTTTCCCCCGTCACCAGCACATCCGTGTCGCGCAGCTGACCGACATCGGCCGCCCCCAGCAGGGTCATGAGCGTGCGCACGTGATCGGTCCACGTGCGCAGCTCGCGCCTCAACCCATCAAGCCCATTCTTGACCAGGGTTCGCAGGAAATGGCCCGAGACGCCGACGGCGCGCGCACCCAGCGCGAGCGAACGAACGACGTCCAGAGGAGTGCGCACCCCCCCGGATGCGAACACCGGCAGGCCGGTGGGTTCGTCCCCCCACAGCGCATCCAGCAGACACAGCACCGCCGACTGCCCCCACCCGGTCAGGTACGAGTAGTCCCGTCGGGAACGCCGCTCGTTCTCGATGGCGATGAAATCGGTGCCGCCCGCGCCCGCCACGTCGACGGCCGCGACCCCTGCCCGCTCCAGCATCGCCATTGCGCGGCGGGAAAGACCGAAACCCACCTCCTTGGCTACGACGGGAACGGGCACCGCCGCGACGATGGCCGCGATCCGCTCGGGCCAGTCGCGAAAATCCCGGTCCCCCTCGGGCATGACCAGTTCCTGTGCCACGTTGAGGTGGATCTGCAGGGCATTGGCCTCGAGCATCTCGACGGCACGCACCGCATCCTCCGGTGTTGCCGCCGGCCCCACATTGGCCAGCACGAAGGCCTGCGGGGCCTCGCTGCGGATGATTCGGAAACCATCGGCGCACCCGGGGTCCCGCAGGGCGATGTGCTGCGAACCGCAGGCGATCGCCACACCCGCGTCGGCGGCGGCCCCGGCCAGGCCTGCGTTGATCTCCGCCGTGGCCCGGGTGCCCCCGGTCATCGCATTGATGTAGAACGGGGCCTCCCAGCGGACACCGAACACGCTCGTGCCCGGATCGGTCGAATCGACGGAGGTGCCGGGTAGGGCGTGGTGGATGAAGGAGACGTCGTCGAAGGCGTTTGGCCGGTCCCGGTCGTGCAGGCGAACGGCCAGGTTCAGGTGCTCGTCCTTCCGGGATGCGTGTCCCGGGGTGCCGCTATCGGGGATCATGGGGTGACCTCGGGGTGGAAATGGACCGACAGGTCGAGGGGATGGATGCTCGCCTTCTTCCAGGCGGCGCACATGGCGGCGGTGTCCGTTTCGGGCGGGCACAGGGCGATTCCGCAGTCCCCGCCCCCGGCGCCGGAGCTCTTGGCCACCGCCCCGTGTTCCTGGGCGATCTCCGCGAGCCTTCGCAGCTGGGGGGTTTCGATGGTGATCCCACTGGTGCGGCTGAGATCCGACAGGAGCCGCCGGTTCTCCTCGATTCGGTGACTGATCTCCGCGGTGTCGTTCTCCCGGAGTGCCTGCACCAAGGCCCCCAGACAGTTCTCGCTGCTGGACAGGAAAGCCGTGTAGGCGGCGTCGTCGGTCCTGTGCGCGCCGGCCTGGACGCCCGCGACCAGACGGGGGGTGGATGCGGGGGCGCCGGTCCATCCCACGCGGAGACTCAGCCCGGGGCTGGGCAGGCGGTGGATCTCCAACAGCGGCCACCGCCCGGCCACCAGCCGGCTCAGGCCGTTGCCCGTATTCGTTCCCGCGCGTTCCCTGCGCAGCCAGGCGCGGTCGGGAGAGGTGTAGCCAACCCATCCGGTGAACGCGCTGGCGGCGATGTCGCCACCGGAACCGATGGGCTGCACGGCATCGCTGGCCAGCAGCGCCAGCTTGTACACGGCCATGTCGTCCAGAGGCAGGCCGTAGAAACCGGCCACGGCCCGCACCGTCGCCACGGTCACCGCCGAGGAGGAACCCAGGCCGAGTTTGCGTCCGCTGCCGTCGTCCAGTTCGCTGGAGACGTCCAGGTCGAAGAACCGCATCGAGCCGCCCTTTTCGCGCACCATCTGTTCGACGACGCGGATCGCCGAGACCACGTAGTCGTCGAACTGCTCCTCGACCTCCAGCACGTCGTCCTCGAGACGCCGGTACCACGTCAGGGAACGTGTCGCGTACAGGTCGGAGGTGATGCGGCCCGCGTGCTCGGCAACCGTGACCCGCACGGTGATGAAACGGTCGACCGCGACCAGCACCGCCCGGTGACCGGGCTCGACCACGGCGTACTCGCCTGCTATGTAGAGCTTTCCGGGTGCACTGGCCGAGATCACGCGGTGACCTCCTCGACGCGCACGCCGCCGCCCGGGTACCTGACCGAGGTCGTCGCGCATGGGATGCGGTCCCGGAGAACCGCCGCGACCTGATCGGCATCCTCCCCGGTGGTGAGGACCTTCACGTTCGGGCCAGCGTCGATGGTGGCCCAGACGGGGAACCCCTCGTCACGCATGACGCGGACCGTGTGCAACACGTCGAGCGTTTCCGGCAGCCAGTACACGACGGAGGGACGCGACGCGATCATCGCGGCATGCATTCCCAGGGCGTTGCCCTCGACGACCTCACCCAGGCGCGGTAGGTCGCGGGCGCGCACCGCATCCAGCGCCACCCGAAGGTCCTCGCGGCTGGCCTCGGCCCAGGCCGGGTAGAGCGGTGAGGTGTTCATGGTGTGGCGCATGGCCTGCGTGCTGCTGATGGTCTTGCGTCCCGCCGAGACAACGACGACGACCATGGCCGGGGCCAGGTCGCAGTCCACGGGTTCGGCGTAGGAGGTTTCGTCGTCGACGCCGGCGTTCCACAGCACCAGACCACCGAAGATCGAGCGGGTGGCCGACCCGGAGCCGCGCCGGGCGAGCCGAGACAGCGCACGCTCGTCCAGGCGCATGCCCGCCGCGCGCGTGGCGGCCGCGGCGAGTGCGGCGAAACCCGCCGCTGAACTCGCCAGGCCGGCCGCGAGCGGCACGGTGGAGGAGGACGTGACGCTCGCCGGGATCGCCATGCCCGCCCGGGAGCGCACGAGGTCGAGGAACCGGACGACCCGCTCCCGGGCCGTCCCGCCGGGGGTGGCGCCGTTGATGGTGACCGCGTCCTCACCTCCGGTGCCGCCGTCGAAGGAGACTGTGGTGGTGGTCCGGGTTCCGCCGAGGGTGAGCGACAGACTCGACGTCACGGGGATCGCCAGCGATTCGTCCGCCTTGCCCCAGTACTTGATCAGGGCGATGTTGGTGTTCGCGCTGGCCGTCGCGGTGATGGTCATTCTTTCACCTCGCTGACTGGCATCCTGTGAGTCCACGTCGCGGGCGCGCCCGAGCGTTCCAGGGCGGAGCGGATGCGGTCCGCAGCCTGCGCGCTGTCCGCCAGGGCGATCACGCACCCGCCGAGTCCCCCACCGGTGAGCTTGGCTCCCAGCGCCCCGGCCCGGCGGGCGGAGGCAGTGAGTTCGTCCAGGACCGGCAGGCTCAGGTCGAGTTCCGCCAGCACCGTGTGTGCCCGGTCCATGGCCGCCCCGAGGGCGGGCGCATCGCCGTCACCCAGGGCGGTCACAGCCGTCTGCGCGAGCGCGCCGAGTTCGTCGATGAGCGGGCCGATGGCGCCGGTGTTCTCCTCGTAGCGCAGTCGCAGGCCGCCGACGGCCTGACGGGTGCTGCCGTGGACGCCCGAATCTGCGATGACCAGGTGCGCCTGTTCGATGCACTGACTGAGGGGACGCATCCGACCGCCCTTGAACCGTATGGGGTGGGGGGAGCTGGTCGCCGCCGCATCCAGCCCGGACGGTTTTCCGTGCGCCACCTGCTCGGCCAGCTGCGTCAGCGCGAACAGATCGTCGGCGGACGCCTTGCGTCGGCAGGCGTCCAGGACGGCGCGGATGATCGCGCCCGCCGCGGCCGCGGAGGAACCCAGGCCGCGTTCGTGGGGGAAATCGCTGCGCGTGGTGATCTCGAAGGACTGCTCGGGGCATCCCGAGAACTCCCGGGCTGCCTCGAAGGCCCTCACGACGCAGGCGAACCGGGGACCTGCCTGGTCCATGGGGCCCCGGTGGTCGAGACTGTTCAGCCACGAGGGGCCGGGGACGGGTGTTGCCGTTGCTTGCATCGGCAGGTCGTGCAGCGGCACGGCCACGGCGGGATGCCCGTACACGACGGAATGTTCGCCCAGGAGGATGGCCTTCGCCCAGGTGCGTCCGCGGCCCTCACGGGTGGGGGAGTGCCTTTCCAAATTTCTTTCCTTGCCTGTGGCCCAGGTGCGCGGGAAGTGGCCCGGGAGTTCCGGTGCGTCGCTCCGCTCCGCTGACGGCCCCGAAATTCTCGGGATCGGAGGTGGGGCGGAAAAACAGTATCGATCCTCTCCGGCCGGTTGCAAGCCCTGCCCGGACGGGGTGAGAGGCGGCAACCGGGCACGGGAAGTGGGTGATCGCCGCCCCCGAACCCCTCATGCGCGACGCCGGCCCCCCATTCCCAGCAGCCACATCAGGTAGAGCCCACCGAGGGCCGAGCTGATCAGCCCGACGGGGATCTGGAAGGGACTGAGCAGCCGTCCCGCAGTGAAATCGGCCAGGACCAGCAGGGCCGCACCCACCATGAACGTCGGCAGGAGATTGATCCCCGCAGAGCGCGACAGCCGGCCCGCCAGCTGGGGAGCGGCCAGGGCCAGGAAACCGATCGGGCCCGCCGCAGCCACGCACACCGCTGCCAGGACCACGCCGTAGCCGATCATCGCGGAGCGGGTCCGGCGGACTCTGAGGCCGAGCCCCGAGGCCGCGTCGTCGCCCATCTCTAGGATCCTGCCGGGCCCGGCCAGCCACATCCCGACCGGGAGCAGCAGGATCGCGGTGACCAGCAGGGGGGTGACGGTCGCCCAGGTGATGCCGTTGAGGCTGCCGTGCTGCCAGGTCTTGGCCGCCTCGGCTGATTCGATGTCGGTGGCGGCCAGCAGGTAGTCGTTGAGGGAAGCGAGCATCTGCCCCAGGGCGATACCGCTCAGCACGAGGGTGTCCCCGCCGACCCCGCGCCGCATGGTCAGCAGCACGACCACCGCTGCCGTGGCGGCGCCGCCGATGATCGCCCCCGCCCCGGTGACCAGGGCACTGGAGGAGACGAACACCAGAATGGCGAACAGGCCGCCTGTCGTCGCACCCCGTGTGAAACCGACGATGTCGGGGCTGCCCAGCGGGTTACGGGAGACGCTCTGGAAGATCGCGCCCGACATTCCGAGCATGCCACCGATGACGATCGCCCCCGTCACCCGCGGTAGCCGCTGCTCGAGAACGATGAAGGGGGCCAGATCCTCACCCCTGCCCTGGAACACATCCAGGAGCATGTCGAGGGACACCGGATAGGCTCCCGTGGTCAGTGATGCCACCGACCCCGCCAGAACTACCAGCAACGCGATCCCGGCCACCACCAGCGACCGCCGGTGCGCCAGGAAGCTGAAGCGCGCTCGGGGCCCGAGAGAGATCCGGCGATGACCGGGAGGGGCACCCAGGGTGTGAACCGAGTCCGGGATCATGCGCTCCTCCTGTTCGTCCGGTTCGTCACGGCTAGTACGAGCAGCACGGGTGCGCCGATGAAGGCGGTCACGATCCCGGCCTCCAGCTCGGTGGGGCGGATCAGGAGCCGCCCCGCCACGTCGGCCGCCAGCAGGAGTCCTGCCCCTGCCACGACCGACCACGCCAGCAGGTGTTTCTGGTCGGCCCCCACCAGCAGGCGAACCACGTGGGGGATGACCAGGCCGATGAAGGAGATCGGACCGGCGGCGGCCGTTGCCGCCCCGCACAGCAGGGTGAGAGCGACGAACGCGACTCCCCGGACCACCGCTAGGTTCACCCCGAGTGCCGTGGCCTGTTCGTCGCCGAGAGCCAAGGCGTTGAGGCTGTGCGCCGATGCCAGGGCCAGGACCAGACCGACCGCCAGGAACGGGGCCACCCAGAGCAGGACCTCCAGTTTCCGGTTCTCGAGCGAACCCACCACCCAGAACCGGTACGAGTCGAAGATCTTGCTGTTGTACATGGTGATGGTGCCGGTGATCGACGAGAGACTGGCGCCCAGTGCGACACCGGCCAGCACCAGACGGGCGGGTCCGGAATCGGCGGAGCGCCGCGACATCATGTGCACGAGCACCGCGGCCGCCGCCGCGCCGGCGAACGCGAACGGCAGGTACTGGTTCACGGAGGTCAACCCGAGCCCTCCGATGGCCGCGACCACCGCGAGGGAGGCGCCCGCGTTGACCCCGAGGATGCCGGGTTCCGCCAAAGGATTGCGGGTGAGGGCCTGCATGACAACCCCGGCCACGGCGAGAGAGGCGCCCACCACGATCGCGAGGATGGTGCGGTGGATGCGCAGCCCCCACACCACCTTGCTGGCAACCGAGTTGTCGTACGCCAGGAATCCCTGCCAGACCTCCTCCGGGCTCAAGGTCCGGGAACCCAGAGCCAGGCTCTCGGTGATCAGCACGAGGAGGACCAGAACCGCCAGCAGTGGGGCCAGGAAACGCAGGGGACCGCTGCGTTTCCTGGTGAATCGGGGACGGCCGGGCCGAGCGGGGGTGTCGGCCTGATCAGTGGAAGATCGCATGGAGCGCTGGTCCTGTTCGGGTCGGGGTTTGAGGCGAGCTGCGAAATAAGCTGGCCTTTGTCACGGAGTTAAGGTTAGCCTTGCTCTCATGAGTGCTTCTCGAGCGATGCGTCCCCATCCCTTCACCGTTTCCCGCCGCGCGATCCTGGCCGGTGGGACGGTCTCCGCCCTGGCGGTGCTCGCGGCCTGCTCATCCAACTCCGCTTCGCAGGAAACCTCGCCCGCCGCTTCCGGTGGGGCATCCACGGGTTCTGGTTCCGCCAAGAGCCTCCCGAAGAGCACCGTCGTCCCCACCGAGCTGGACAGCGGGCTGGGCTCCGGGCAGGCCGATGGCGTCTTCCCGCGCACCGTCGTCCACTACCAGGGCGAGACGACGATCAACGCCGCCCCCACCAAGGTGGTCGTCATCTCCACGGGACAGGCCGACGCCATGCTGACCCTCGGCATGTGCCCGATCGGCTCCACCACCGCATCCGGCGCGGAGGGTCCCGTTTCCCAGTACCTGAAGGACGCCTACCCCGACCAGGTCTCCGCCATCGAGGCCATCACGAAGGTCGGGTCCCGAAACGAACCGGACATCGAGGCCATAGGGGCACTCAAACCCGACCTGATCCTGACCAACATCGCGGGCAAGGACGATGCCGATACCCTGCACAAGAACCTGACCGCCATCGCCCCCACTGTTGTGATGCGCGGCACCGGACAGTTCTGGAAGACCGACTTCCTGCTGCTGGCCGACGCCCTCGGTAAACGGGAGGCGGCCCAGTCCCTGCTGGACACGCTCAAGAAAGAGGCGGCCGAGGCTGGTTCAGCGCTGAGCTCCGCCGGAACGGTCTCGCTGCTGCGCAAGAACAGCGACAAGCTCCGGATCTTCGGGCCGATCTCGTTCGCCGGGTCCGTCGTCGCCGACATGGGGCTGCAACGCCCCGACACCCAGCAGTTCACCAACGGTGTCTCGAATGAGCTGTCCTCCGAGACCCTCGACCAGGCCGACGGCGACTGGCTGTTCTACGGAATCCAGGGCGACAAGGACGAGGAACTCACCGGACAGGCGCTCTGGGGTTCGCTGAAGGCCGTGAGCGCCGGACACGCCGTCAAGGTCGATGACGACCCGTTCTTCCTGAACGCCGGGCCCACTGCGGCACGCGTCGTCCGTGACCAGATCGTCAAGGCCGTCCGGGGTTGAGCGGAAACGAAGCCCGGTCCTTCGTGCTGGAGGGCCGGGACCTCCATCTGGGATACGCCGGTGGCGCCGATGTCGTGGCGGGCCTCGATGTCGCCATTGAGACGGGGTCGTTCGCCGTGATCGTCGGGCCGAACGCTTGCGGCAAGTCCACCCTGCTGAGGTCGCTGAGCAAGGTGTTGCCGCCGCGTTCGGGAACCGTCCTGCTCGACGGTAGGGAGATCGCCGGGATGCGCCCCAAGGCCTTCGCGCGGGAGGTCGGCTTCTTGGCGCAGTCCTCGATAGCCCCCGAGGGGATCACTGTCCACGAACTGGTCAGCCGTGGCCGGTATCCGTACCAGAGCGTGCTGCACCAGTGGTCCGACGAGGACGACGAGCAGGTCAGCACCGCCATGGAACGCACCAACGTCAGCGCGCTGGCCGCGCGGCGCGTCGCCGAGCTGTCCGGCGGTCAGCGGCAACGGGTCTGGATCGCGATGGCACTGGCCCAGCAGACGCGCGTGCTGCTCCTAGACGAACCCACCACGTTCCTGGACCTGGCCCACCAGGTGGAGGTCCTGGAGCTGTGCCGGGAACTCAACCAGGTGCTCGGCACCACCGTGGTGGCCGTGCTGCACGACCTCAACCAGGCCTGCCGCTACGCGGACCGGATCATCGCCATGCGCGACGGCCAGATCCTGACGCAGGGAAAACCCTCCGATGTGATGACCGCGGAGATGGTGGAACAGGTGTTCGGCCTCGAGGTCTCGGTGACCCCTGACCCGGTGACGGGCACACCGCTGGTGCTCCCGGCTCCACCGAGGACACACAACACGGAATAACGGGTTTCCCGGGAGACCGCGAAACCAGACGCAAAGGGTATGAAACCGTCCTGTCCGGCCGGGTAAGTGGAGCGCCGAGCAGTTGCGGTCCGCGAAGACCGGGGAGGTACGTGGCAACCACGTCCCGGTACTCTCACCAGCTCAACATGGAGGGGGCTCATCTGGCGGCCTGGGCGTCGTCCTGATCGTTCGATTGGCCAAGAGCTGGGGCAGCGGCCGTGTGACGACCTTCGCGGCGACCCGGCGTTGTTCAAATGGTCAGGGTGCTGACCGCCACCACGTCGGATCGCTGGATCGCCGCATCCGTGGCGGGGGAGGTTGAGGTGAGGACGGCTGCTCCCAAGGACAGGGCGGTCAGGGTCGCCGCGGCCCACATCTTTGTGTTGCGGATGAAGGTTGTCATGGTCTGCTCTCTTTGCGAGGGTTGTTGCTGATCCCATCGAACGGCGCTTTGCTGTGGGATTGCTGTGCGCCTGCTGAGCCGTGGGTTTGAGCTGGGGTGGGGAATGAGTCAACGACCAAAGCGATTTACAATCCAATCAGCTTTGACTCGTGCGATAAGAAGACGTGCAGTTCGGAATCTTCAGCGTCGGCGACGTGACCACCGACCCCGCCACCGGGCGCACCCCTACCGATCACGAGCGCATCAGGGCCACCGTCGAGATCGCGAGGCTCGCAGACGAGGGGGCTCGGGCGGCGGCACTCCGGTGGCGCATCGACGAGGCGGTGGGGGAGCTGCGCTCCTGCCTGACGGGCGTAGAACGCCGACATCCCGTCGACGGGTTCGAGCAGGTCATTCCCTTCGAGGAACTGCTGAAACGGGAGAGGTAGGAACTTCACGGGTGGTGCTGGCTGATGCGGAACAGATGCGGACTCCGAGGGGGAGCAGTCGTGGAAAAGCAAACGCCTAGTCGCGTCTGACTAGGCGTTTCACTGGCGACCCCGGTTGGATTCGAACCAACGACACCCGCTTTAGGAGAGCGGTGCTCTATCCCCTGAGCTACGGGGCCAACTGTGGCAGCTTATCCCATCCGGTGGCGGTCCGCGCGGCCCGGTTTGGTGCGGACCGCCACCGGCGGTGATCAGCTGGGCTTCGGAGCGCCCTTGCGGGCGTAGCGCTGCCAGGTGATGACCACCCCACCGAGGGCGAATACCACACCGACCCAGTAGAACGCGACGGCCCCCAGCAGGGTCACGCCGACGCCGAACAGGAACGGCCCGAAGGCGGCGATGGCGGCAGTCCAGCCGATCACACCGCCCGCCTGCCGCGGTTCGAAGATCATCGGCATCTGCTTGAACGTCGAGGCGTTGCCGATCCCGGAGAACAGGAAGATCGCGAGCATGCCCCACAGGTAGAGGTTGAAACTGCCGTCGAGGGCCGCCACCGAACTCTTGTCCGGGGTCAGGCCGAGAATGGTGACCGGAATGGAGATCACCAGCCCGATCCCGGAGATCAGGGTCCAGATCGCGCCACCCATCTTGTCGGTCAGCGGCGAGAAGGCCACCCGCGCCCCGGCTCCGACCAGCGGGCCCAGGAAGGCGTAGACAGCCGGGTCCTTGAGTACGTAACCCTGGGCGACGAGGTCGTTCAAACCCGCCCCCGAGCCGTACAGGTTGGTCATGAGCAGGCCGAACAGGGCGGACAGACCCGAGAACGTGCCGAAGGTCATGATGTAGAGGTAGGTCATCCACCAGGTGTCGGGGTTGCTGAAGATGTCGAACTGCTGCCTGATGTTGGCCTTGATCGGCACGGATTTGAGCGCCAGCCAGGCCCACACCGCGATGGCCACCAGCAGCGGCACCCACACGAAGGCCGCGTTCTGGTACCAGACGTCACCCTTCGGGCCGTGCTGGGCGGCGCCCAGCCAGGACACCATGGAGAAACCGATCAGCCATGGGGTGAGCAGTTGCACCAGCGAGACACCGAAGTTGCCGATGCCCGCCTGGAGGCCGAGCGCGGTGCCCTGGAGGCGTTTCGGGAAGAAGTAGGAGGTAGAGGGCATGAAACCGGAGAACGCGCCGCCACCGATGCCCGCCAGGAAGGCCAGGGCCATGAACAACCAATAGGGGGTGCCCGGGTTCTGGACTGCGAACCCCCAGCCGATCAGCGGCAGGATCATCAGCACCGACGTGATGGTCACCAGCTTCCGGGTGCCCAGGATCGGGGGCAGGACCATCCACACCAGGCGCAGGATGCCCGCGGACAGACCCACCATGGAGGTCATCCAGTACAGCTCGTCCTTGCTGAAGGCGAAGCCGATGGATGTGAGCTTCGGGATTATCGCGCTCGGCAGGAACCAGGACACGAACGCCATGGTCAGCGAGAACGTCGTGATGGTCAGGGTGGTCCAGGCGATCCTGGAGTCCCACTTCGATTCGTCCTGGGGATCCCAGTCCTCGAGCCACTCCCCGGAGCGGGGTTTCTCTGCCGGTGTGCTCATTGGTCTTCCTTCTCCTTCCTACACGGGCCGGGCGCCGTCGGGGACCTCGACGAGATCCATTTCGGGGTTCATCCGCTTCATGCGGGAGATCACGAGGTGCATCCAGATCAGCGTAAGGCCTGTCAGGACGGTCAGTACGATGAAGGGGGTGGAAGCCAGTCCCGTGAACTTCTCGATGTAGGCGAACATCGGGGGAAGGAAGAAGCCACCCAGGCCACCCAGCATGCCGACGAGACCTCCGACGGAACCGACGTGGTGCGGGAAGTAGGTGGGGATGTGCTTGTAGACCCCTGCTTTGCCGATGCCCATGGTGCAGCCGATCAGGAATATCAGCGTCACCACCAGCCACAGCGGCAGGCCGTAGGCGTTGCCATGCGCGTCGACCCCGCTGGGGATGCACAGGACGGTGAAAAGGGCGCCGATCGGAACGAAGGTTGCGTACATGGCGGTGCGGGCACCCCAGCGGTCGGAGACCCAGCCTCCCAGTGGCCGCAGCAGGGAGGCGGGGAAGATGAAGGTGGTGGTCAGGAGGGCGGCGGTGCCGAGATCGACCCTGAACACGTCCTGGTAGTAGGTGGGCAGGATCGCCGAGTAGGCCACGTAGGCCCCGAAGACGATCACGTAGTAGAGGCTGAAGCGCCACACCCGGATGTCCTTGAGCGGCGTCAGCATCTCGGAGATCCTGGCGCTCGCCCCCGGTGTGCGATCCGGGAAGGGGGTGATGAACCACTGGAGGATCCCGACCACGATCAGCAGGATCGCGTACACGATGGGGATGAGGCGCCAGCCGCCGGGGAGGAAACCGAGCACGGCGCTGCCCGCGGTGGCCGTGATGATGCCGGGGCCGATGATCTTGGTGACGGAGGCGCCGACGTTGCCTGCGCCGAAAACGCCGAGGGCGAAGCCCTTGTGCTGCGGGGAGTACCAGGCCGAGTTCCACGCGACACCGGCCGAAAACGAGTTACCGACGATGCCGACGCAGAAGGCCAGGACCAGCAGCATCGCGTAGTTGTCGGCGAAGGAAACCGCCAGTGAGGCCACCGCCCCGAAGGTCATCATCACGGTGAAGACGATCTTGCCGCCGAAACGGTCGGCGAGGATTCCTGCGGGCAGGCGCCACATGGAGCCGTTCAGGACCGCGACGGCGCTGATCCAGCTCAGCTGCACGGAGTCCAGGCCGAACTCCTTCTGGATGGGTTTGCCGAGGATCCCGAACATCAGCCACACGGCGAACATCAGGGTGAACGAGATGCTGGACATCGTGAGGACACGCACGGCGCCCGGGGCCTCATGATGTCTGGTTGTGTCGGCGCTCACGGCGCTCCCTCCAATGGGGGTGGTCCCTTTTAATTGCTGGCAGGAGCCTATGTGTGGCTGTAGTATCAAGTCAACAAACGAGGCCGGGAAGGCCCAACGGCAAGGGTTTTAAACAAGAAGTTCATTGCTAAATTGTCGTTTCGGGCCGACCAGGGCTTCCCTTTTTATTCTGATTGCAGGAGGATGTCGGTGACCATTGCGAGGCAGGTGGCCGGGGGCGAACAAACCGCATCCGCGCAGGATGCTGCCCTCGATCTCCTCGCGCGCCATCCCGAGGGCCTCACGGTCGCCGAGATCGCCGAGCAGCTCCGGCTGCACGTCACCACCGTCCGGGTACACCTCAACCGGCTCGTCGCTGAGGAACGACTCCTGCAGCGCGACGAACGGGTGGGGGTCGGGCGGCCCCGGCGCCGCTACTTCCCGGTGCCCCGCGCCGTCCCCTCGGCCACCATCCAGGACGATTACCAGATGCTGACCGAGGTGCTCGCCCAGGTGCTGGACGTCGAGAGCACCAAGGCCGAGGACGTGCTGAAGGAGTGGGCGATGCGCACCCTGGACGCCGGCATCCTGGGGCTGCCCAAGCCTTCCGAGGCCGGCTGGCAGGACAAGGTCGATGTCGTACTCGGGCTGTTGAGGTCCTGGGGATACGACCCCCGGGTGACACGGACCGGGCCGTGCCGTCTGGCTGCGGAGCTGCGCGGTTGCCCACTCAGCGAGACCGCTTTCTCGTGCCCCGAGGCCGTGTGTGGCGCACACCAGGGGCTCATCCGCGGGGCGCTTGGGGTACTCGGGGAAGCCGACACGGACGTCGAACTCGAAGCAGACTTCTCGGGCGGACCCTGCTGCCTGAGGCTCAGCCGGGAAACCGGACACGAAGGAGAGAAGCAATGACCAACACGTACGAGGTGGGCATGGACGGTCCGCTCACGGATCTGCTGGTTGACACCGGCCGGTTCTTCACGCGGGGTGAGGTCTCCCGTGACGGGCGCACCGTCCACAAGAAGGGCGGTCGCAGCGACTCCTTCTACCGGGACCGCTGGGCCTACGACAAGGTGGTTCGCTCCACCCACGGGGTGAACTGCACCGGGTCGTGCTCCTGGAAGGTCTACGTCAAGGACGGGATCATCACCTGGGAGGCGCAGCAGACCGACTACCCCTCCGTCGGTCCCGACCGGCCCGAGTACGAACCCCGCGGCTGCCCGCGCGGAGCGTCGTTCTCCTGGTACACCTACTCCCCGACCCGGGTGCGCTACCCCTACATCCGGGGCGTCCTGCTGGAGATGTACCGGCAGGCCAAGGCCCAATACGGTGATCCCGTGCTGGCGTGGGCCTCCATCGTCCAGGACGAGGAGAAATCGCGCACCTACAAACGGGCCCGCGGCAAGGGCGGTTTCGTCAGGGCGAACTGGGACGAGGCCGTCGAGATGGTGGCCGCCGCCCACACCTACATCATCAAACGCTGGGGTCCCGACCGGATCGCCGGTTTCTCGCCGATCCCGGCCATGTCGATGGTCTCCCACGCATCCGGTGCCCGGTACCACAGCCTCATCGGCGGCTGCATGCTGTCCTTCTACGACTGGTACGCCGACCTGCCGCCCGCCTCGCCGCAGGTCTACGGCGACCAGACCGACGTGCGTGAATCAGGCGACTGGTGGGACGCCGGCTACCTGATGCTTTGGGGTTCGAACGTGCCCCTGACGCGTACGCCCGACGCCCACTGGATGGTCGAGGCCCGCTACCGCGGCCAGAAGGTCGTGGTCATGTCGCCCGATTACTCGGAAGCCACCAAGTTCGCCGACGAGTGGGTGCCGGTCGCGCCCGGCACCGACGCGGCCCTCGGCATGGCGCTGGGACATGTGGTGCTGAAGGAGTTCTTCGCCGAACGGCGGGTGCCGTTCTTCGACGAGTACAACCGCACCTACAACGACTCCCCGTTCCTGATCACCCTCGACGAACACACCCCCGGGGTGTACCGGCCGGGCAAGAACCTCGTTGCGGGCGATGTCGGCGGGGAACTGGCCGAGCAGGCCAACGCCATGTTCAAGCCGCTCGTCTGGGACGAGAACACCGACCGGATAGCCAGCCCCAACGGCACCCTCGGGCACCGTTTCGGCGAAGCCGATGCGGGCAGGTGGAACCTGATCCTGGGTGACCTCAAACCCGCCCTGACAATGATGGACACCCCCGGACACGAGATGGTCGAGGTGGAGCTGCCCTGCTTCGCAAACGACACCGAGGAGCCCTTCGGGCTGCGGCGCGGGGTGCCGGTGCGGCGGGTCGGGGACCGGCTGGTCACCACCGTCCTCGACCTGCTGCTGGCCCAGTACGGCGTGGCCCGCCCGGGTCTGCCCGGAAACTGGCCGAAGGACTACGACGACGTCGAGGGCATCTACACCCCCGCGTGGCAGGAGACCATCACCAACGTTCCCGCCGCTCAGGTCATCCGGGTTGCCCGGGAGTTCGCGCAGAACGCGATCGACACCAACGGACGCTCCATGATCATCATGGGGGCCGGCACCAACCACTGGTACCACGCCGACGTGATCTACCGGACCATGCTGACGCTGATCCAGTTCTGCGGCTGCGAGGGCCGCAACGGGGGCGGCTGGGCCCACTACGTCGGCCAGGAGAAGGCCCGTCCCATCACGGGATGGGCCACCATGGCCTTCGCACTGGACTGGCACCGGCCCGCCCGGCAGATGATCCACACCGGCTACTGGTACATCCACACCGACCAGTACCGCTACGACACCTTCGACGCCGACACCCTCTCCGCCAAGGAGTTCGGCAACGACCTGTTCGACAAGAAGGTCACCTCCGACCTGTACGTGCAGTCCGCGAAACTGGGCTGGATGCCGTTCTTCCCGCAGTTCGAGAAGAGCCCCCTCGTCCTGGCCGACGAGGCCGCCGCCGCCGGGCAGGAGGCCCCCGCCTACATCGTCGACCAGCTCAAACGGGGCAGTCTGAAGTTCGCGGTCGAGGACCCCGACAATCCCGAGAACTTCCCCAGGGCCCTGACCCTGTGGCGTTCCAACCTGATCGGCAACACCGCCAAGGGCGACGAGTACTTCCTGAGGCACCTGCTCGGCACCGACCACGCCGTCACCGCCGCCGAGGCGGAGGGGGAGATGCGCCCCAAGGACATGGTCTGGCGGGAGCAGGCGCCCGAGGGCAAACTCGACCTGCTGCTGACGCTGGACTTCCGCATGACCAGTTCGACGTTGATGTCCGACGTGCTGCTGCCCGCGGCCACGTGGTACGAGAAACACGACATCAACACCACCGACATGCACCCGTTCATCCACCCGTTCACCCCCGCCATCAACCCGCCGTGGCAGGCGAAGACGGACTGGGAGACGTTCCAGTTGATCGCCGACAAACTCTCCGAGCTGGCCGAGGATCACCTCGGGGTGCGCAAGGACGTGATGGCCACCCCGCTGATGCACGACTCACCGGACGCGATGGCCATGCCTCACGGTGTGGTCAGGGACTGGAGCAAGGGCGAGGTGGATCCGATTCCGGCGGTCACCATGCCGCGCCTGACCGTCGTCGAACGCGACTACACCGCGATCGGGGCGAAATACGGCACCGTCGGTCCGCTGCTCGACAAGCTCGGCACTGCCCAGAAAGGCCTCGTCACCGACGTCACGTCGGCCATCGCGTACCTCAAGGGCAAGAACGGCACCCGCCGCGGCGGCCCCGCCGACGGCCGTCCGCAGCTGGACAATGGGATCGACGTCGCCGAGGCGATCATGTCGCTGGCCGGCACCACCAACGGGCACCTGGCCACCCAGGGGTTCAAGACCTTGGAGAAACGGACCGGCGTGCAGCTGCACGACCTGGCGGCCGAGCACGAGGGCAAGCACATCAAGTTCCAGGACATCGTCGCCCAGCCGCAGCCGGTGATCACTTCACCTGAGTGGTCGGGATCCGAATCGGGAGGCCGACGCTACGCCCCGTTCACCATCAACGTGGAACGCATGAAGCCGTGGCACACGCTCACCGGGCGCATGCATTTCTACCTCGACCACGACTGGATGATCGCGCTCGGCGAGCAGCTGCCCACCTACCGCGGCCCCCTCAACATGACCCAGCTGTTCGGCGAGGCCCCGCCCGGTGAGGTCAACGAGCTCGGCGTGTCCGTGCGGTACCTCACGCCGCACTTCAAGTGGGCCATCCACTCGCAGTACCAGGACAACTGGTTCATGCAGACGCTCTCCCGCGGCGGTCAGCAGATCTGGATCAGCCCGCAGGACGCGGCCAAGGTCGGGATCAAGGACAACGACTGGGTCGAGTTGGTCAACCGCAATGGCGTCGTCAGCTGCCGCGCGATCGTCTCGCACCGCATGCCCGAGGGCACCGTGTACATGTACCACGCCCAGGATCGCCTCATCGAGGTGCCGTTGACGGAGCGGAATGGGCGCCGCGGCGGTATCCACAACTCGATGACCCGCATCATGATCAAGCCGACCCACATTGCCGGTGGCTACGGACAGATCGCCTTCGCGTTCAACTACTACGGACCCACGGGCAACAACCGTGACGAAGTCACGATGATCCGCAGGCGTTCCCAAGACGTCACCTACTTCTGAGCCGGAAAGGACCTAATCAAAATGCGAATCATGGCCCAGATGGCGATGGTGATGAACCTCGACAAGTGCATCGGCTGTCACACCTGCTCGGTCACCTGCAAGCAGGCGTGGACCAACCGCTCCGGCACCGAGTACGTGTGGTTCAACAACGTGGAGACCCGTCCGGGTCTCGGCTACCCCCGGGAGTACGAGAACCAGGAGAAATGGCAGGGCGGCTGGGAGGTCACCAAGCGCGGCAGGCTGCGCCTCAAGGGCGGCGGCCGGTTCCACAAGCTGCTCAACATCTTCGGCAACCCGAAGATGCCCGAGATCGACGACTACTACGAACCGTGGACCTACGACTACCAGAACCTGCTGAACGCCCCGGCGGGGCAGAAGCACTTCCCGGTGGCCAGGGCCCACTCCCTGATCACGGGGGAACCCATGACCCCCAAGTGGGGCCCGAACTGGGACGACGACCTGGGCGGTGCGGTCGAGTACGGGCACAAGGATCCGATGCTCAAGGGCATCGAGGACAAGGTGAAGTTCGAGTTCGAACAGACCTTCATGTTCTACCTGCCGCGCATCTGCGAACACTGCCTCAACCCGGCGTGCGCTGCCTCCTGCCCCTCCGGTGCGATCTACAAACGCGCCGAGGACGGCATCGTCCTGGTGGACCAGGACCGCTGCCGCGGCTGGCGCATGTGCATCTCCGGCTGCCCCTACAAGAAGGTCTACTTCAACCACCACACCGGCAAGGCCGAGAAATGCACCTTCTGCTACCCGCGCGTGGAGCTGGGGATCCCCACGATCTGCGCGGAAACCTGCGTCGGACGGCTGCGCTACATCGGGTTGATGCTCTACGACGCCGACGCGGTGCTCGTTGCAGCGGCCGAACGCGACGAACACAAGCTGTACGAGAAACAGCTCACGGTCTTCCTCGACCCGGAGGATCCCGAGATCCGCGCCGAGGCGGAACGCCAGGGCATCCCGCACGACTGGATCGAGGCGGCCCGGCGTTCCCCGGTGAAGAAACTCATCATGGATCACCAGGTGGCGCTTCCCCTGCACCCGGAGTACCGCACCATGCCGATGGTCTGGTACATCCCGCCGCTGTCGCCGATCGTCGACTCCGTCGCCTCCACCGGATACGACGCAGAAGACGTCGACAACCTGTTCGGGGCCATCGACGTGCTGCGCATCCCCATGGAGTACCTGGCCAACCTGTTCACGGCCGGCAACGTCACCCCGGTGCGCGCCGCCCTGGAGAAGATGGCCGCGATGCGCTCCTACATGCGCGACATCAACCTCGGCGGGGTCGGCAACGAGGAGATCGCGGCCAAGGTCGGCATGACCGGCCAGGAGATCCAGGACATGTTCCGGCTGCTCGCGATCGCCAAGTACGACGAGCGCTACGTCATCCCGCCGTCGCACAAGGAACAGGCCCACAGCCTGGAGTCGATCTCCACCGAATGCCCCGTCGGCGAGGGCGGTACGGCCCCCGGCAGCGGTCCCGTGGCCGTGACGATCGGCAGCTACTCGGCCGCGAAGGCCCGGCGGGAGACCGCCCAGGGACAGGGCACCTTCCTCGACTGGGACGGCCACGGCATACCGACCTCGGGGGTGAGGTGATGAGACGCTGGCTACCCGGCATCGGACGCCGGGCCCCGAAGGTGCCGGCCCGGGAGCTGCCCGACGACCAGCTGCGCGTGACGTGGCAGGCCGTCTCGCTGCTGCTGGACTACCCGTCGGTGAAGCTGTTCCGGAACCTGACGCGGCTTCGTGATGCGGCCGGGCGGCTGCCCGCGCCGGCGGGGGAGCCGCTGATCGGGGTGATCGACCACCTCGAAAAGCAGGGCCTGGAGGCGTCCCGGCGGGCCTACGTCGAGACCTTCGACCACACCCGCAAGTGTGCCCTGCACCTGACCTACTACGCCCACGGCGACAGCCGGAAGCGGGGGGTGGCGCTGGTGCAGTTCAAACAGGCCTACCGCCGCGCCGGGATGGAGGTCAGCGACGAGGAACTGCCCGATCACCTGTCGGTGGTGCTGGAGTTCGGGGCCCTCGGCGACCTGGATGTCGCCTGGGACCTGGTCAACCGGCATCGCGCCGGGGTGGAACTGCTGGCCATGGCCCTGGAGCACCGGGGATCCCCCTGGCACGGGGCGCTGGCCGCCCTGCGCGCCACCCTGCCCGCCATCGACGGTGAGCAGGCCGAAACCGTCGCGAAACTGCTCCGCGACGGCCCCGAGACCGAGGACGTGGGGCTGGAACCCTACGGCATCGATCCGTTCCTGAACCCCCGTCCCGACGAAGACGCTGAACTGCTGGGAGTCTGATCCATGAACACTCTGCTCTGGGGGGTTTTCCCCTACATCGCGATGGCGGTCTTCGTCGTCGGCATGATCTGGCGATACCGGTTCAGCCAGTTCTCCTGGACCACCCGCAGCTCGCAGATCTATGAGTCGCGGCTGCTGCGCATCGGTGCGCCGCTGTTCCACTTCGGTCTGCTGTTCGCCTTCGGTGGGCATCTCATGGGGCTGGTCATTCCGAAATCGTGGACCGATGCCCTCGGCATCGGACAGGAGACCTACCACCTGGTCGCGGTGGCCGGCGGCTGGGTCTCCGGGATCATGATCGCCGTCGGGTACCTGATCCTCATCATCCGGCGCATCGCCGTGCCCGCGGTGCGGAAGGCCACCACCATCGGGGACGTCGTGATGTACGTGGTGCTGACCGCCATTCTCGTCACCGGCGCGTGGAACACGCTGACCACCACCTTCGACCACCACTACAACTACCGGCAGGGGGTGAGTCCCTGGTTCCGCAGCATCTTCACCTTCCAGCCGAACATCGAGCTGATGGTGAACTCGCCGTTCTCCTTCCAGGCGCACGCCTTCCTGGCGTTCCTGATCCTGCTGATCTGGCCGTTCACCCGGTTGGTGCACGCCTTCAGCATCCCGGTCGGGTATGTGACCCGGCCCTACGTGGTCTACCGCTCCGCCGGTAGGAAACCGGCCCGGCACACCAATGTGCCCGCCGGGCTGTGGGACAAACCCAAACTGAAGGAGCAGGTGTGAGCGGTAGGGAACCCATTGACGAGACCGCCTGGGCCGCCTGGGTGGAGCACGTGGCCGCGGCCCTGGAGGTCGACGCATCCGGGGTTTCGCCGCGCGCCGTTCACGACCTGACGGGCCAGGTCGCGGCACGCTACCAGCGCCCCATGGCCCCGGTCTCCGCCTACCTGTGGGGGTTGGCGATCGCCACCCACCCGGACCGCGACCCCGGGGAACTGGCCCGGGTCATTCTCGACGCGCTACCGGAGAGCTGATGCAGCCGGTCATCGCTGTCCCCGAGCCCCTCACCGAAGCCGAACGCGAACGCTACCAGCGAACCATGGCCATCGACGGTTTCGGGGAGGAGGCCCAGGGCAGGCTCAAGGCCGCCACGGTGTGCTGCATCGGGGCGGGCGGCCTCGGTGGACCCGTGCTGCAATACCTGGCCGCCTCCGGGGTGGGGCGGCTGATCGTCGTCGACGACGACGTCGTGGAGGAACGCAACCTGCAACGCCAGACCCTCTACGGAAACGCGACCCTGGGAGCCTCCAAGGCCGACGCCGCCGCCGCGCGGCTGGCGGACCTCAACCCCTTGGTCGAGGTGATTCCCGTGCCTCTGCGCGTCACGCAGGAGACGGCGGAGGAGATTCTCGGGGACTGCGACGTGGTGGTTGATGCGGTGGACAACCTGCCCACCCGCCTGGTCGTGGCCAGGGCCTGCCAGCGCCTCGACCTGCCCTTGGTCTTCGGTGCCGTCCAGGCCGTCAACGGGCAGGTCACGGTGCTGTGGGAACGCCACGGAATGGCCCTGTCGGATCTGTTTCCCGACCCCCCGCGAAGCTGCCCGACGGCCTCCGAGGTCGGGGTGCTGGGTCCCATGACCGGCTGGGTAGGCTCAGTGATGGCCACCGAGGTGGTCAAGCTGCTCACCGGGGTGGGGGAGCCGCTGCTGGGGCGCGTGATGTACATCGACACCCTCCGGGCGAGGGTGGTGGAACTGCCACTTGCCGGGAGGAGTTGACGTGCGCGACAGATTGAGTATCGAGGAGTACCGGGCCGAGCTGTTCCGGCTCGTGGCGCGGATCACGGATGTCGAGACCGTATCCCTGGACCGGGCAGACGGGCGGACGCTGGCGACGCCGGTGACAGCAGCCACGGCTGTGCCGGTGTTCGTGAACTCCGCCATGGACGGTTTCGCGGTCCACGAGACCGACCGGCACTGGGGCGCCGAACTGAGTGTGGTCGGGACGGTCGCCGCGGGGTCACCGCTGGATCCGGCGATGGGTCGCGGCGAGTGCGTGCGGATCATGACGGGCGCTCCTCTGCCGTCACAGGCCGATGCGGTGGTGCCCGTCGAACTGACTGAGGAATCCGGAGGGATCATCCGGATCGTCGAGGAACCGGGCGCCAAGAACCACGTCAGGGCGGCGGGGGAGGATTTTTCCGCCGGCGCCGAGGTGCTGTCGGCCGGGCTGCGGCTGGGGCCGCGGGCCCTCGGCGCAGCAGCCGCCTGCGGGCGGGGGGAGGTTACGGTGGTGCGGCGACCCCGCGTCGCCGTCATCGCGACGGGCGATGAGCTGCGTCCCGCGGGGGCGATGCTGGCCCGGGGCCAGATCTACGAGTCGAACGGCACCTTCATGGCCGGGCAGCTGAGCAGGATGGGCGCTGAGGTGGTCGCGTCCCCGGTCCTGCCCGATGACCCGGAGAGTTTCGCCGCCCGGCTGGATGCCGCGGCGTCAGGGGCGGATCTGGTGGTGTTGAGCGGCGGGGTTTCTGTCGGCGACCACGATGTGGTGCGGCAGGTGCTGGGCGGGGAACTTGGTTCCTCCGCCGCGGTGCGGTCCCGTTTCGTCCACGTCGTCATGCAACCCGGGAAACCGCAGGGCTGGGCGCTGTGGCGGGCGGGGGAGCGGGAGGTGCCGCTGGTGGCGTTGCCCGGCAACCCGCTGTCCACGATGGTCAGCTGCGAACTGTTCGTGGAGCCGCTGATCGACGCGATGCTGGGTCGCGAACCACGACCCTGGCTGCGGGCCCTCGTCGGATCTCCCTGGCCCGCCCCGAGGGGTCGTCGTCAGGTGGTGCCGGTCGTCGTTTCATCCGACGAGTCGGGGCGCCTGGTCGTGGCGCCCGCCCATGAGGGAGTCTCGGCCTCTCACCTGGTCTCAGCTGCCGCTCGGGCGGATGGCCTGGCTTTGCTCGACGAACCGACGGACAACGTCCGGCCCGGCGACCTCGTCTCCTTCCGGAGGTACCTGTGAAATTCACCCACCTCGATTCCGCCGGCCAGGCCCGCATGGTCGACGTCACCGACAAACAACCGACGAAACGCGCCGCCACCGCCTCCGCGACGGTGGTCTGCGACCCGGAGATCCTGCGGCGCATCGCATCCGGGGAAATGCCGAAAGGCGACGTGCTCGCGGTGGCGCGGATCGCCGGGATCGCTGCGGCGAAACGAACCCCGGAGCTGCTGCCGCTGGCCCACGTGATCGGGGTGCACGGCGCCGCGGTAGATCTGACTCTCGGCACCGAGAGCATCGAGGTGGTCGCCACGGTGCGCACCGCCGACCGCACCGGCGTCGAGATGGAGGCCCTCACCGCCGCATCCGTCGCCGCGCTGGCATTGATCGACATGGTCAAGGGCCTCGACAGGCACGCCTACATCCGTGAGGTGAAGCTGCTCGCCAAGGAGGGCGGTCGCTCGGGTCGTTGGCGGCGCGATGCCTGAGTTCGATGCGATCATCCTGGCCGGCGGGCGTGGATCGCGGCTGGGGGGAGTGTCGAAAGCTGACCTGACGGTGGGCGGCAGACGGCTGCTCGATGTGGTGCTCGAAGCTGTGCGGTATGCCCGCACGACGGTCGTGGTCGGGCAGGTTGCTGCGCCTGACGGGGTGCTGGTCACTCTCGAGGATCCCCCCGGCACTGGGCCCGCTGCCGGTATCGTCGCCGGTCTGGAATCCGTTGAACGATCCGCGGAGTGGACGGTGGTGCTGGCCTGCGACCTGCCCGGTGTGCAGGCGGCGGTGCCCCGGCTGCTCGCCGCGACCACGCGGGGTAACGACCTGGACGGCTACTGCCTGGCCTCGGCTGAGGGAAACCCGCAGTGGCTGCTGGGAATCCACCGCACCACGCGGCTGCGGGCGGTGGCCCGAGCCTACGGCGACCCACGGAACCGGTCGGTTCGCGGGTTGCTGGCGGGCATGCGGCTGGGGCTGCTGCCCGATGCCGATGATGACGGGCGTGACGTGGACACGTGGGTGGATCACGCTTACTGGAATGAGTTCTGGAGGGAGAAGATGAGTCAGGACGAGACGGGCTGGCAGGAGTTCGTGAATCGGGCTTGTGCGGCCCTGGATATCGACCCGGTGCGCGTGGACATTCATGGAGTACTGGAACTCAGCCGTGAGATCGCTCACGCGGGGGCACGCCCCATGGCCCCCGTGAGCGCTCACCTGTGGGGGTTGGCTGTCGGGGCCACTCCGGGACGCGACCTCGACTACCTGCGCCGGGTGGTGGAGGACGCCGCCACTTCGGCGCCCCTGCCGCCGGAGAAGGAGGAGAAATGATCCTCGTCCGGCTGTTCGCGGCCGCGGAGTCCGCCGCCGGGACCGGTACCGAGGAGGTGGAGGCCGCCACCCTCGGTGAGCTGAAGGCCATCCTCGTTGCCCGTCACGGTGAGGGATTCGAGGCGGTGCTGGGGCGTTGTTCCATGCTGGTCGACGGCAGGGCGGGCCTGCCGGACGACCACGACCTGACTGGGGTGCAGGGGGTCGACGTCCTGCCGCCCTTCGCCGGGGGCTGAATCAGCGGCCCGGAAGCTCCCGCAGCAACTCCTCCGGCACAGGGAACGGGAGGGTGTGGAAGGTCTGGTTGGAATTGATGTCGTTGAAGTCATCCTCTTTGACGCGCACGAAATCCGGGGTTGCCTCGGCGATGTAGACCTTCGATGTTCCCGAGTCGGTCACGAGCTCGTAGGGGGCGGCCAGGTAGCGGATGCCAAGCTCGTCGAGGGTCTCCTCCGCTTCGAGCCAGTCCACTGTTTCGCTGCGTTCCCGACCGAGCAGGTCGATGGCGACGAAACCTTCGCCGCGGGGTGCGATCCAGCCGATGGGCTCGCGATTCGCCCCGCCAATGTGCGTGATCCACTCCTCGGACACGGTCTTCCTCGTCTTCTCCACCCCTAGATTTTAAAGGCTCTGCGGGCAAGGCCCGGTCGCAATGACGGAGCGAGACGCTACTAGTTGACATGAAACACGGGTGGAGGTCGCTGTCACGCAAAGCCTCGTCTCGCATAGTGCAATTCCAAAGTTGCGTAATCCGGCGACCTGCCTTTAGGGTTGCCTAGCTTTATCTTTGCGGTGACGCGGCAAGCGTCCCGGGTAGTCCGATCTGACCAACACCACCACACACAATCGCGCCGCCGTGGCGGCAGGAGGCATGGATATGAAACGCAGGACTTTTCTGACAGGAGCCGCAGGAGCGCTGGGAGTGGCCACCGTTTCGGCGTGCAGCAACGGCAACCAGCCGGCTGCGCCCTCTACTTCAGGATCAGCCGGCGGCGCAATGACCATCACCGATGTCGCGGACCGTACCGTCACCCTGGAAGCTGCTCCTTCCAAGATCATCCTGGGGGAGTCCCGGCAGGCCTACTCGTTGCTCTTCCTCCAGCGTGACAACCTCATGGACAAGGTCGTGGCCTGGGGAACCGACCTCCAGAGCGCTGCCCCCGACATCTACGATCGCCTGGTGAAGGTGCAGCCCAAGGCGGCAGAGCTGCCCACCGTCGGCAGCGTCGCCAAGGGAGACCTGAGCGTGGAGAACCTCCTCGAGTACAACCCCGACCTGTTCCTCATGACCCTGGAACAGTACGAGGCCGCCAAACAGGCCGGGTTCGACGCGAAACTGGATTCCGCCAAGATCCCCTACCTGGTGACCGATTTCCGCAAGAAACCGGTGGAGAACACCCACACCAGCGTCCGGCTGCTGGGCCAGGCCTTCGGCGTCTCCGGCAAGGCGGATGAGTTCCTCACCTACTATGACTCCTTGGTCAACCCGGTCCTGGAGGCAGCCAAGGCCAAGGCCGAGGCGGATCGCCCGAGTGTTTTCGTGTGGCGTTCCCCCGGCATCTCCGAACCCGGCCGCACCTTCGGGGAGTCCAACTTCGGCCAGATTGTCACCGCCAGCGGCGGCAACAACCTCGGCACCAAACTTATCGATGGGGACGCGGGCACCGTCACGGCCGAGCAGCTGATCGCATCCCAGCCGGACATCATCATCGCCACGGGAGGCGACTGGGAGAAGCAGAAGGTGAGCGAGAAGACGGTCATCAAGTACGTCAAACTCGGCTACAACGCCACCCCTGAGGAGACGAACCAGACCTTGGGGCAGCTGTCCAGCGAGACCGGTTACAGCGAGCTGAAAGCGTTCAGCGACAAACAGGTCTACGGCATCTACCACCAGCTCTACGACGCGCCGTACAACTTCCTCGCCTACGTCGCCTTCGCCGAATGGCAGGGACTCAAGGTTGACGGGCTGCCCGAGGTGGACGCCGCCTGGAGCGAGTTCCACGACAAGTTCATGCCCTTCAAGGCCGAGGGCGTCTTTGCCGCCAAGCTGTCATGACCGACACCAAGGCAGCCGAGACCGTCTCGGAGAGTAGCGCCGCAGTGGAAGCCGCGGTACTGGAGGACGGCTCCCAGAAGGAAGCACTCGCCGAGTTCTGGCGGATCAAGACCAAACGCATGCTGACCCTCGTCGGCATTCTCGTGGCCGTGGTGGCCATGTTCGTGATCGCCATGCTGGTGGGGCCGCTCAACATCAGCGCCGCGGACATCGCCAGCACCTATCTCAGGGGGATCGCGGAAGGACTGCAGCAACTGGGGATCGATGCCGGATGGGCGGCGGAGGTGTCCGGGCGGACCCGAACCGTCGTGATGGAGTTGCGTACCCCGCCCGCTCTCATGGCGGTGGTGGCCGGAGCCGCACTGGCCCTTGCCGGCGCGCAGATGCAGACCATTCTCGACAACCCCCTGGCGGAGCCCTACACCCTCGGCGTCTCCGCCGCTGCGGGTTGCGGCGCGGCAATCGTGATCGCCACCGGGATCAGTTTCCCCTTCTTCTCCGAGGCCTCCGTGCCGATCGGCGCCGCGGCGCTGGCTCTGGTCGCCAGCGGGGTGATTGCGCTGGTGTCGCGGCTGCGGCGGTCGGGTCGCGAAACCATCATCCTGCTGGGTATCGCCCTGGTCTTCGGGTTCCAGGCGTTGCTGATGCTGCTTCAGTACCGGGCCTCCCAGGAATCCCTTCAGCGGATGGTGTTCTGGACCATGGGGTCGCTGGAACGCGCCACTTGGTTCTCCATCGCCATGGTGCTGGTCTCCCTCATCGTGGTCACTCCGCTGTTCTCGATGAACCAGTGGAAACTCACTGCGCTCTCGCTTGGTGAGGCCCGGGCCCGGGCCATGGGTGTGAAGGTCGACAACGTCCGCATGTGGACCCTGCTGGGGGCCTCCCTGATCGCGGCGCTCACCGTCAGCTCCGTCGGGATCATCGGTTTCGTGGGCCTGGTCGGCCCCCACGTGGCCCGCATCCTGGTGGGGGAGGACCAGCGGCTCTTCGTGCCGACGGCAATGGCCTGCGGCGCTCTGGTGCTCACCAGCGCCCATGCGGTGGCCCAGATCGTGGTGCCGGGTGTGGTGCTCCCGGTCGGTATCCTCACGGCCCTCGTCGGTGTCCCGGTGTTCGTGCTGATCATCCTGGGCAGGCGGCGCACCACCTCCGCCATCTCCAACTAGACCACGCTCACGAGAAGAGGTTCGGAACTCATGCTCAACCTTGAATCCATCAGCGTGAGCTATGGAAAACACGCGGTGCTCTCCGGTCTCGACCTGACCATCAAGGAGGGCGTCGTCGCGGGGCTGCTCGGCCCCAACGGCTGCGGGAAGTCGACGCTGGTCCGTTCCATCGCGGGCGCCCAGCACTGCCACGGGTCGGTCAGCTACGGGAAACGCAGCGGCCGCGCCCTGCAGGACGTCACCGGGTACATGCCCCAGGAGATCCCGGGGCACATCGCTCTGACCGCCATGGAATCGGTGCTGGTCTCGGCCCAACGCGGCGGCTCGGCGTGGCGGGTCCCGAAAAAAGACGTGGAACGCGCCTACGCCGCCCTCGAGGCGCTGGGCATCGGCAGGCTTGCCAACACCTATCTGGGGGAGTGCTCGGGAGGTCAACGGCAGCTCATCTCCCTGGCGCAGACCCTTGTGCACGGACCCGAACTCGTGTTGCTCGACGAACCGACCAGCGCCCTGGACCTGAAACATCAGGTCCGGGTGCTGCGCAGCGTCCGCAAACACGTCCACGGTTCCGAGGCCACAGTCGCCGAGAAACGGAACGGAAAGGATACGGAGGCGGGGGAGCCGTCCTCCCGACTGGCCCTGGTGGTCCTGCACGACATCAACCTGGCCACCCGCTTCTGCGATGAGGTGATGCTGATGGCCGCCGGCGAGGTGGTGGCCCAGGGAACCCCACACGAGGTCTGCACCTCGGAGAACCTGAGCCGGGTCTACGACACGGAAGTGGCGGTGAACACGGACGAGGAGGGGGTGCTCACGGTCGTGGCCCGGTAGTGGCTCGCCTCGTTTTCTCCGGAAGCTCTTTCAAGAAGCTTGGCCCAGCCATATGGCGAACGAGAAGCAGTCGGTGTCAAGGAGATTGCTTGGGTCAGTCCCGGTCGAACAGTAGCTTCCCGAACGAGCTTTCCGGGCGGGCCATGACCTCGGTGGCCGGGCCGTGTTCCACAATCCGGCCACTTTCCAGCACCGCGACGTCGTCGGCCAGTGCCGCGACGTCGGTCGGGTCGTGTGTGACGATGACGCAGGGGCAGCCGACCTCGGCGAGGGCCGCTTTGACCGCCACCCGCAGCCGGGGCGTGTACTCGACGTCCACGGCGGCGAAGGGTTCGTCGATCAGCATTGCACGGGGCTTGGTGGCTAGCGCCCGGGCCAGCGCGACCCGCGCCGCCTGGCCGCCGGAGAGTTCACCGGGCCTGCGGGAGGCCAGAGCGGCGGCATCCACACGGTCCAGCATCTCCAGCGCCAACGCCCTGGCATCGTCGCGCCGCAGCCCCTGGGCGCGGGGCCCGTAAGCGACGTTGCTCAGCACGTCGAGGTGCGGGAACAGCAGCGGCTGCTGCCCGAGCAAGCCGATGCGCCGCCGGTGGGCGGGCACGAAACGGCGGGAGTCGACCAGGACCTGGTCGTCGATACTGAGGCTGCCGCGGTCGGGCTTCAACAGCCCGCACAGCAGATCCAGCAGCGTCGATTTCCCGGCCCCGTTCGGGCCGACCACGGCCAGCACCCGCCCCGGAGGCACGTCCAGGCCGGTCTCGTGGTTACGGGAATTGAGGGTTCCCTCCCAGTGCAGTCCCTTCACGACCTGATCCTTCCCTTTCCGTACGCGATCACCATGACGATCCCCGCGAAGATCACCAGCAGCAGCGACAGGGCGATGGCTGCATTCGGGTCGGCCTCCCGCTGGAGGTAGATCTCCAGCGGCAAGGTGCGGGTCCTGCCCTGCAGGGAACCCGCGAAGGTCAGGGTGGCGCCGAACTCACCCAGTGCCCGGGCGAAACTGAGCACGGCCCCCGACAAAAGCCCTGGGAGCACCAACGGCAGGGTCACCGTGAACAGGGTCCGGGTGGGGGAGGCCCCGAGGGTGGCGGCCACCCTCTCGTAGCGGTCCCCGGCGGTGCGCAGCGCCCCCTCGAGCCCCATCACCAGGAAGGGCAGCGACACGAAGGTCTGCGCCAGGATGACGGCCACGGTGCTGAAGGCGATCCTGATGCCCGCAGCCTCCAGGTGCTGCCCGATCAGCCCCATCCGCCCGAACGTGAACAGCAGCGCCAGACCCCCGACCACGGGGGGCAGCACCAGGGGCAACAGGACCAGGGGGCGCAGCCAGCGCAGCCCGTGACGCGCCAGGACCAGCGCCATCGGTACGCCGAGCACTATGCAGAAAACGGTGCTGACGCTCGCGGTGAGGATGCTGAGCTGCAGCGCCGCCAGTGACGACTGAGACGTCAGCAGCTCCCACAGGCCGGGCCACGGTACCTTGCTGAGCAACCCAGCCAGGGGCAGTGCCACCAGCAGCATACCGAGCGCCGCCGGCAGCACCACCCATCGGGGGGTCGTCACTTGGGCGCGCCGAAACCGGCGTCCCGCAGCATGGACTGGCCTTGTTCACCGAGAACGAAGTCGACGAAGGCCTGGGCTCCCTGGCGCGCGGATTTCGTCACCGCGATCGGGTACTTGTTGACGATCTTCTCGGCCTCGGGGGTGTCGACGACCTTGACCTTCTCCTTGGCTCCTGCGGCGTCGGTGACGTAGACCAGACCCGCGTCGGCCTCACCCGAGGTGACCTTGGCCAACACATCGGTGACCTTCTGCTCTTCCGATACCGGAGTGAAGGTGAAACCGGTGCTCTCCGCGAGTTTCTTGGTGGCCGCGCCGCAGGGAACCTGCTCGGCGCACACCACGAGCTTCACGCCCTCCTTGGTGACATCCTCCAGTGTCGTGATCCCTGCCGGGTTGCTGGGAGGAGTGATCAGCGTCAGGGTGTTGGTGGCGAAGATCTTCGTGCCAGCGGCATCGACGTTTCCGGCGTCGGAGGCCACCGTCATCTGTTTCTCGTTGGCGGAGGCGAAGACATCGGCCTCGGCGCCATTGTTGATCTGGGTGGCCAGCTCCGAGGAACCACCGAAGGAGAACTCGATGGTGTAGTTCGGGTGGGTTTTCTTGAACTCCTCGTAGATCTTCGGGAAGACGTCTTTCAGGGAGGCCGCGGCGAAGATCGTCAGAGTCGCGCTGGTCTGGTTGGTGTCGCCCGATGCGGCGGAGGACGCCGCCTGTTGTGGTGCGCTCTGGCTGGTGTTGGACGTGGCCTGGGAGCCGCAGGCGGTCAGGGCCAACAGGCCCGTGAGGGTCAGGGTGAGTTTCTTCACGAGAGTCCTTCCGGGGTTTCGATGATCACCGTGGTGGCCTTCGCCACGGCCGTGGCGAGCGTTCCCGGTGTCAGTCCAAGACGTTCCGCGGACTCCGTGCTCATCAGGGATGTGATGACGAAGGGACCGCATCGCAACTGCACTTCTGCCATCACCTTGTCCTTCTTGACGGCCATCACCAGTCCGGTGAAGCGGTTGCGTGCCGAGGTGGGGGTGCCCTCCGTGTCGACCGTGGCCTGCCGGGCCTGCTGGAAGGCCACCAGGTCGCGTCCGTCGATGCTGAGGTGCCCGCCGTCACGGGATGCGCGCAGCACACCCCGGTCAATGTTTCGCCTGAGGGTGTCGTCGCTGACGCCGATCAGCTGCGCGGCTTCCCGGATGCTGAAAGTGGTCATGGGGCTCACCGGTACATCCTGTTCCTGGGGATCTGAGTTTCAAACCCCAGCATGGTATCCGCACATGCGGCTGAAAAGCTATCCGCCGATCGCATTCATGGGACGTTGAGGCTGAAGGAAGCCGGGATCGTTGATTCCGTGGCCGGGCAGTTTGCGCAGCAGGCAGCGGTGGAAGATCCCGGCCAGTTCCTCGTCGCTTACACCGCCTCGCATCGGGGTGCGCAAGTCGGATTCCTCCGTGGCGAACAGGCAGTTGCGCAGCTGCCCGTCGGCGGTCAACCGCAACCGGTCACAGGCGCCGCAGAACGGCGCAGTCACCGATGCGATGATGCCGACGGTCGCGGGGCCGCCGTCCACCAGGAAACGTTCCGCGGGTGCCGCACCACGACCCGGCAGCGGGGTCAGGGTGAAGTATTCGCTGAGCCTGGCCATGGTCTCGGCGGCGGTCACCATCGCGTCCCGTCGCCAGGTGTGCCCCGCGTCGAGGGGCATCTGCTCGATGAAACGCAACTCGTAACTGTGATCCATCGCGAACGCCACGAGATCGGGTGCCTCGTCGTCGTTGATTCCCCGCAACTGCAGTGCGTTCAGTTTCACTGGATGCAGTCCCGCGGCATCCGCCGCTGCGATCCCGGTCAGGACGTCGGCGAGCCGGTTGCGGCGGGTGAGCTGGTGGAAACGATCCGGTTTCAGGGTGTCCAAGGAGACGTTCACCCTCGCCAGGCCGGCCCGTTTCAGGGGTTCGGCCAGCCGGGCCAGGCCGATGCCGTTGGTGGTGATGGAGATCTCGGGGCGCGGCTCGACCGAGGCGATGGCCGCCACGACGTCCACGCAGTCGGGGCGCAGCAGTGGTTCCCCGCCCGTCAGGCGCACCTCCTCGATGCCCTCCCCGACGGCGATCCGCACTATCCGCATCAGTTCTTCGGGGGTCAACAAGGTAGTGCGGGGCAGCCACGGCACCCCCTCGGCGGGCATGCAGTAGGTGCAGCGCAGATTGCAGTGGTCGGTCAGCGAAATCCGCAGATCGCGGTGAACGCGACCGAAACGGTCGGTCAGGGTCACTGGGGCAGCCCCAGGTTGGACCAGGATGCGCGCCCGGACTCCTCGTGCTGGTGCTTCCAGATCGGCACCTCCGCTTTGACGCGATCCACCAGCGCTTGGCAGAGCTCGAAGGCCTGGCTGCGGTGCGCGGAGGCGGCGACGGCGACGATTGCGACATCCCCGACCCTGAGGGACCCGATCCGGTGCTCGACGGCGAGGACGGCCCTGCCCTCCGGGTCCAGGTCCGATGCGACGGATGCGGCGACGCCGGCCAGGAACCGGTCAGCGTCGGGATGACAGGTGTAGTCGAGCCCTACGACGACTCCCTCGGCCTCCTCGTCGTGGTCGCGGATCAGGCCCGTAAAGCTCACTCGCGCGCCCGCGCGCGCTGGAGACGAGAGCCTCCAGACGTGACTGGTCGATGGGGTCGGTGGTGATGGCGGCGTGGATCACCGGCATGGACACCCCCTCCTCGCGCATGACTATCCCTGACAGACCGCAAGCCTACTGGGCGATCCTCCCGAATGGTGGTGTCGTCCACCGTGGTGCCGCGGATGTCGTTAAACTCCGCCGCATGACTGAACTGCCCATCACCGAGAAGTCCTCCGGGGGTAGCTGTGGCTGCGGATGCGGTCACGACTCCCTGCCCGAACTCGATGCCCGCGTCATCCCGCACGCGATCCGTCACGCCGCGATCCTCGGTGTCGTCGGTTCCTTGAACGTGGGCGGCGCCTTCATTCTCGTCGCCCCCCATAACCCGCTGCCGCTGCTGGCGCAGATCGCCGACCTCCACGGCGACGCCATCCAGGTCAGCTACGTCCAAGAAGGTCCCGACGCTTGGAAGCTGAAGCTCGAACGGCGCAGCTGAACCCTTTGAAAAAGGCCGCACCAGCTCCCGTGTCGCGCCGTGTCCTTCTGGTGATGCTGGCGGGAATCAGCCTTCTGACAGGCCTCAACGCGGGACTGGTGCGGCTTGGTGTCTGGGCGCCGGTGGCCAGCGGCCGGCTCGCCGACCTGCACGGGCCGCTCATGGTCCTGGGATTCATGGGATCCCTGATCTCTCTGGAGCGCGCCCAAGCGCTGCGCAACCGGCTTGCCTACGCCGCACCTGCCCTACTCGGCGCGGGGGCTCTCGTGCTGATCTCCGGGGCATTCCCGGTGCTCGGGAAGCTGCTGCTGTTCGACGGCGCCCTCGCTTTCGTCGCCGTCATGGCCGCCCTGTACCGCCGCGCCCCGTTGCCGTTGGTGGCCGCCCAGGTGGTGGGGGCGGTCCTGGCGTGTCTCGCGGCCGCGCTGCTGGTCAGCGTGGAGGTTCCCGCGCTGCTGCCCCCTGCTCGCCGGGTTCATAGTCGTCACGATCGCCGCCGAACGCGCCGAGCTGGCGCAGCTGACCATGGGTCGCCGCGCCGTCCCCACCCTGGTGGCGGCGAGCGCGTGGCTCTCCCTGAGTGCTGTTTCCGCGTTGCTGTGGCCCGGTTCCGGCGACCGCATCTTCGGGGCCGGGGTGTTGTTTGTGGCGCTCTGGCTGATCCGCGACGACGTCGGGCGTCGGCTGATCCGAAGCGAGGGCCTGCGGCGCTACAACGCCGCCGCTCTGCTGCTGGGAAACTTCTGGCTGGCCGTCGCGGGCCTCACCTGGGTCATCGTCGGCCGCCCAGAGGCCACCGGAACCTACGACGTGGTGGTGCACGGCACCTTCCTGGGGTTCGCCATGTCCATGATCATGGCCCACGCCCCCATCATCTTCCCGACCGTCCTTTCCCGTCCCCTGCCTTACCGCCCGGCCATGTGGGCGCCGCTCACAGTGCTGCACCTGGGCATGGTGGTGCGCGTCCTCGGCGCCCTGACCGGAACCGTCCTGTACCAGATCGGAGGAGCCATGACCGTGGTCTCGATCCTGTTGTTCGCCGCAACTGCCATCCACTCGGCGGTGCGGGCATGAGCACCCCCACCCGTCCGGGAGCGGGACCTTCGGAAACCGGCCGGCTCCCTCAGGCGGGGCGGCCGGGCGGTGGGGGACGGCCCGGCGGTTCGCGCCGCAATCGTGCCCGCGACTACACCGTCATCATCTGGTTGCTGAGCGCTGTGATCGTCGCCGCGGCCCATCGCCTGGTGCCCGAATCCACCTGGCTGATGGTGCACCTGGTGCTGCTCGGGGCCCTGACGCACTCCGTGCTCGTGTGGAGCCAGTACTTCACAGCGGCCCTGCTCAAGACCCGGCCCGACGAGGCCCGGGACCGCGCGCAGCGCAGGCGTCTCGGCCTGCTCTCCCTGGGATCCCTGGCGGTGTTCGTCGGGGTGCCGGCCACCTGGTGGTGGCTGGTGGTCGCGGGAGCGGTGTTCGTGACCGCGGCCGTCTCCTGGCACGGGATCTCGCTGTGGCGGCAGCTCCGCAAGGCCCTGCCCGGACGTTTCCGGGTGGCCGTCTGGTATTACGTGGCCGCCTCCTGTCACCTGCCGGTCGGGGCTGCGTTCGGGGCGACGCTGGCCTTCGGACTGGATGCCACCTGGCACTGGCGGTTCCTCGTCGCCCACACCATGACGAACCTGCTGGGTTGGATCGGCCTGACGGTGGTGGGGACGCTGGTCACCTTCTGGCCCACCATCCTGCGCACCCGCATGGACGACCGCGCCGAGGGATTCGCCAAGCAGGCCCTTCCCTGGCTGATCGGCTCGGGGATGGTCGTGGTGGCGGGCGCGCTGGCGGGTCTCCAGTACGTCGCGGTGGCCGGTCTGGCCGGTTACCTGTTGGCGCTCGGCTGGTGGGGCAGGGTGCTCGTCGCCCCGCTGCGACGCCGACCCCCGCGCGAATTCGCCCCCGCTTCCGTGCTCGCCGCGATGATCTGGTGGGTGGTTGCCCTGGTGGTCACCGGCGGGATCGTGCTGACCACCCCGACCTCGGGCTGGTCGGAGGTGACCGGAACCCTCGCCGTGGTGTGGGCCGGCGGTTTCGCCGCGCAGCTGCTCACCGGCGCACTCAGCTACCTGCTGCCCTCCGTCCTCGGCGGCGGGCCCCGCGTCGTGCGGGCTGGCGCGGCCTGGTTCGACCGTTTCACCACCTTCCGGATCGTTGCCATCAACGGCGCCCTGATACTGTTCCTCACCCCCACACCACCCTGGGTGAAACTCACCTCCGGTGTGCTCGGGGTGGGATCGGTGGCGGCCTTCCTGCCCCTGATGATCCTCGGGATAAAAGCGAGTGTCGCGGAACGCAGGGAGATCGCCAAGGCGGGTCCCCGCACCGGGCCGCCCCAGAAACTGCCCGAACGGGAATCCGCGCTGACTGCCAACGGGATGCTGGCGGGTGTGCTCGCCCTGACCCTCGCCGTCACGGTGGGGGTCGGCATCGACCCATCGGCGGTCGGCCTGGGCGGCGGTTCGTCGTCGACGGGGGTGAACGCGACGGGCAGGACCCAGAGAATCCAGGTCACCGCCAAGGAGGGGTTGCGCTTCGAGCCCGCCTCGGCGGAGGTCAGCCGCGGTGACCGGGTGATCATCGAGCTGAGCAACGCTGATGCCACCATGATCCACGACCTGAAGCTCGGCGACGCCACCACCCCCAGGCTGAGTGCGGGAGAGACCGCGGAGCTGGATCTTGGCGTGGTCGGGGAGTCCATCGAGGGCTGGTGCACCGTCGTCGGGCATCGCCAGGCCGGGATGGTTTTCACCCTCAAGGTCTCGGGGCAGGACGCCTCCACTTCGCAGGACGGAACCACAGGTGGCGGACACGACCACGCCCCTGCGCAGGCCAACTCGGCTCCGCTGAACACCGTGGTTGATCCCGTCGCCCCGGCGACCACGGAGGAAACCATCCACCGCGTGGAGATGCGCGTCACGGAGCTCCCCCTCGAAGTGGCCCCCGGGGTGTGGCAGAAACGCTGGACCTTCAACGGCGGGCCGGTCGGACCGACCCTGCGCGGCAAGGTCGGGGACGTGTTCGAGGTGACCCTTATCAACGACGGCACCATCGGCCACTCCATCGACTTCCACGCCAGCAATCTCGCGCCCGACGGGCCCATGCGAACCGTCGCCCCGGGCGAAAGTCTCGTCTACCGGTTCACCGCGCACCGCGCCGGGATGTGGCTGTACCACTGCGGCACCGCCCCGGTGTCCGCGCACATCGCCGCAGGCATGCACGGCGCGGTGATCATCGATCCCGAGGGCCTGCCCGCGGTGGATCGCGAGTACGCCCTGGTGGCCTCCGAGATCTACCTGACCGGTGGCACGGGAACCAGCCCGGAAACCGCCGCCGAGGTCGACGCCGCCAAGGCGCAGACCGACACCCCCGACTATTCGACCTTCAACGGCATCGCCTTCCAGTACGCGCAGCGCCCGTTCACCGCGAAGGTGGGGGAGAGGGTGCGGTTCTGGGTGCTTTCCGCAGGACCGAACCTGTCCACGAGCTTCCACATCATCGGCGGCCAGTTCGACACCGTCTACTTCGAGGGCGGCTACCTGCTCAAGGACGGGAAGGATGCATTCGGCAACAGCGGCGGCGGTTCCCAAGCCCTCGGGCTCGAGGCCGCCCAAGCGGGTTTCGTGGAGCTCACCTTCCCGGAGGCCGGTCACTACACCGTCGTCGATCACGCCTTCCTGGACGCCGAAAGGGGCGCCCTCGGCACCGTCGAGGTGACCGAGTGACGCCCCTGCCCGAGGGGAAGTTTCCCGGGGATCAGTTGTCGTAGACGGTGATGTGGATGTGGTCCTTGTGGTTGGCGGTGTCGCTGCCGCGCCCCGCCATCGAACGCCAGCCCTCGCTGTCGCGGGTGATGTTCCAGATCTTCTGGTCCCAGATGATGTAGTGGACGCGGAACTGGGAGTGGTTCGCCTTGAAGTAGGCGGCCAGCCGGTTGCCCAGTTCCTTGTTCGACCTGTAGTTGGGGATCATGATGTCCACGGCCCGGCCCGAGGGGTGATCCGGCAGGGGATCCGGGCGCACGCCGTACATCGTCTTGATCTCCGGGACGTTGTTCCAGATGTAGCGGACGATCCGTTTGACGTTCTCGTTGGCCTGATCGAGGCCCTTCGACCAGCCCCGGTTCAGGCTGCCGCCATCCCCACCACCGTTGCCGCCTCCGGGGGCCGACGAACTCAGGTAACGGGCCGTCACCCAGCGGATGGCGCCGTTGTGGACGATCTGGGCGCGCCCCGACCGGACGGTGCCGGTCACGGCCACCTCGCTGCCCTTCGGGATCTCACCGGTGTAGGCCGATCCGGTGGCCGAACGCCAGATGTTGAGGTTCGCCGTCGCGTACTGGATGGTGGTGGAGGGCAGGCCACCTCCGCCCGGAGCGGCGGAGCCGTCCACCGCCCTCAGGTACTTGTTGTTGAACCAACGGACGTTGCCCTGCCAGATGCACTGGGCCATTCCGCTGGTCACCACGTCCGTGCAGTCGAGGATCGTGCCGCGCGGGACGTCGCCCAGGGAACGGTAGCCGCTTCCCGGGGCGGTGCGGATCATCAACTCGGTGGTGGCCCGCAGCTTCCTCGTGGTGGTGGGCAGGTCCTGGCCGGGGGAACCCGCGGACTGCGACAGATAGCGTGTCGCCGCCCAGAGCGTCTGACCGTTCCAGGTCACCTGCGAGAACTCACCCTTCACGGTGCCGGTGAGCTTCACCTTCGTGCCCTTCGAAGCGACCGTGCTCACCCGGTAACTCAGGCTGGGTCCGGTGCGCAGGTTCAGCGCCGTGGTCGTGTAGGCATCGCCGGAGGCACCCGAGGACGACCCGCCACCCCCACTGCCCGACGACGAGGCCAGGTAAGCGGAGGCGACGTAACCGGTGCGTCCCTTGTAGGACACCTTCGTCCAGCCGTTTCCGGAACTCAGGGCCTGCACGTTGTCCCCCGGGTAGAGCAGGCCTATCCGGGAATAGCCGGTTCCAGGTCCCGAACGCACGTTGACGGCGGTGGTGGCCCGCATCGTGGTTCCGGCAGCGTCGGCGCTGGTCACCAGAGCCAGTGAGCCGACCGACTGAACGAGCCCGGCAACCACCAGGGCGGCCAGTCCTCCCCGCACGGTTCGCATCATTCGGTTCACGTTTCCTCCGAAATTTCTCAAGGTCTTGGGCCGATCACGACTCTTCCCCGGGACCTCGATCCCAGCCGTGTCGGCCGATCGGACAGTAAGTACCGGAAGGGCCCTCTCACAAACCCGAATGGAGACCTGCCGAGGGGTGCGAACGTGTTCCGGCTGCGGATTTACGAAAATCACATCGGTGTGTTTTCGCTCAGGAATGGGGACGAGAACCCGGCGCTGACTAGGCGTTGTGACTTTCATCAATTATTAAACAGTTGTTTCGTGCGATTTCTGAGAGAAGTCTGAGGACTGCTTGAAATCGGGGCCGGCAATTCACCTCAACTGTCACTTCAGGTTCAGGTGGTTTAGGTTGAGGTTCAGGGCCGGGCCGGGTCTCCGGCGGGAAGGGGGTCCTGTTGGCGGGGCCTCTAAACTTCACCCATGGCTCGCAGAGGATGGTTCGGACTTCCGTTCTTCGATTCCCAACCCGAGCCGAGCACCACCGCCTGCGTGCTCTCGGGAGGCGGGGCGCGGGCAAGCTTCCAGATCGGCGCCCTCGACTACCTGTACGCGAAGGATCCCGGGTTCGCCCCCACGATCTTCGTCGGCGCATCGGCCGGGGCCATCCTGGCAGCGGGCCTGGCCCAGTACCCCACCCGTCAGGAACAGATCGGTTTCCTGAAGCGCGTGGACGAGCTCTGGTGTTCCATGACGGGCCCTGAGGACATGTTCACCCCCCGACCCTGGCTGTCCCGGCTGCTGGCGGAGGCCCCGGCATGGCTCGAACTCGTGGGCCAGGGCGCCAAACCAGCGGATGCCCCGTCACGCTCCTCCTGGCTGCCGCTGCGCCGCCGCCGTCCCGAACCGCCGGGGACCGGAACCCCGGAGGACCCTGTGGAGGAGGCGCTCACCCCCGACGAGGAACTGCAATCGGACTTCTCCCTGGGATTGATGGCGCAGCTGGCGGGTGCCCTCGGGCGGCTCCCGAAGCTGGGGAGCGACCTGATGGCGGTCAAGGCGGGAATGGAACAGTCGCGGTCGCTGTACCGCCCGGGACCCGTGCTGGCGAAACTGCTGCACCCGGACGTCTTCGACCCCGACCGGGTGTCCGCCTCCGGCATGCAGCTGCGGATGGCGATGGTGGCCCTGGAGACCGGGGAACTGCACTTCATGCGCGAGGACGGCGCCCTGGTCAACCGCGAGGACCGGGAGATCGACGCGGGTCCTCACAACCTCACCCGCGGGGTGCTCGCGTCCTGCGCCATTCCCGGGGTGTTCCGGCCGGTCCCGGTCGGTGCGGAGACCTATGTGGACGGAGGAGCCCGGGAGAACCTGCCCGCGGAGATGGCGATCGGGCACCTGCAGGCCGGCCGGACCTACGTGGTCTCGTCGCAAACCGACGGGGTACCTCGAAAACAGTCGATGGCCCAAGCTGACATCTTCCAGGTCGTGATGCGCGCCACCGAGATCCTCATGGACGAATCCGGACGGGACGAGACCGCCTACGCGCTGTCGGCCGGTGCCATCGTCATCGCCCCGGATGTCGAGGTGCACGAGGCCATGACCGTCCACCCCGGGCTGATCCGCATCCACCGCGACCACGGCTGGTCCCGTGCGGCCGCGGTCGTACAGGGAATCGACGCGGCGGAGCAGCAGCGGCTGAGCCGGGTCACCGCGCTGCGGATGCGCTGCCTGCGGCGGGAGGAGGCCTGGTTGGACGACCTCACCAACCGTCGTGCCCTGCTGGAGTTGCAAAGCGCGAAACTGGAGCTGCGCGACGCCATGGCCCGCTGCCAGAAGAACCTGCTGCCCGAGGGCGTGGATCAGTGCTGGGCCCGGTTCGAGGAACACCCGAGGAATCCCGGCGTCGAACCGCGGTGGCTCGAGGGGTGATCTTTTCCGCCAGAAATTACTTTTGCCACGTAACATCGCCCAGTCGTCCGGCTATGCTGACCGCCATGGGTGACATTGACGACGTCCTGGAACTGCGGTGGAACCGCTACGGAGATGAGCTGACAACGGCGCTGCGCAACGTCTACGGAGACAAAACCGACGCTCTGGTGGAGCGGGTGCGTGGGATCGTGACGAAGACGCTCGAGGAGCGGCCCGCCGACCTGCGCAGGCTGGACGAGGCACGCCTGCTGCGCCCCGACTGGCTGCAGCAACCCGGCATGACGGGCTACGTCTGCTACACGGACCGGTTCGCCGGCACCCTGAACGGGATCCTCGGGCACCTCGACTACCTGCACGACCTCGGGGTCACCTACCTGCACCTGATGCCGCTGCTGCAACCCCGCGAGGGCGCCAACGACGGCGGCTATGCGGTGGCCGACTACCGCTCCATCCGCAGCGACCTCGGAACCATGGACGATCTCGCGGAGGTGGCGAAGGGGCTGCGGGAACGCGGCATCTCGCTGGTGGTCGACCTGGTGCTCAACCACGTCGCCAAGGAACACGAATGGGCCCGGCGCGCCCGGGCGGGCGAGCAGAAGTACCGCGACTATTTCATGATCTACCCCGACCGCACCGTCCCGGACCAGTACGAGCAGACCCTGCCCGAGGTGTTCCCGGACTTCGCGCCCGGGAACTTCACCTGGGACGAGGAGCTCGCCGGATGGGTGTGGACCACCTTCAACGACTACCAGTGGGACGTGAACTGGGCGAACCCCGACGTCTTCTGCGAATACCTGGAGATCATCTGCAACCTGGCGAACCACGGCGTCGAGGTGCTGCGGCTGGACGCCATCGCCTTCATCTGGAAGCAGATGGGCACCGACTGCCAGAACGAACCCCCCGTCCACGAACTCGCGGAGGCGCTGCGGGCCGCGGTGCGGATCGCGGCCCCGGCGGCGGTGTTCAAGGCCGAGGCCATCGTCGGTCCGCGTGACCTGATCGCCTACTTCGGCCAGGGACGTCACTACGGGAAACTCTCCGATCTGGCCTACCACAACTCGCTGATGGCCCAGCTGTGGTCAGCGCTGGCCAGCCGCGACGTGACGCTGCTGCGCTACGCCCTCGAACGGTTCCCAGCGAAACCCCCGACGGCCACCTGGGGCACCTACGTGCGCTGCCACGACGACATCGGCTGGGCCGTTGACGACCGCGACGCCGCCGCGGTCGGTATCAACGGGGCCGAGCACCGCCGGTTCTTGTCCGATTTCTATTCCGGCGAGTTCCCGAAGTCGTTCGCCCGCGGCCTGGTGTTCCAGGCCAACCCCGTTACCGGCGACCGGCGCATCTCCGGCACCCTGGCTTCCCTGGCCGGGCTTGAACTGGCCCTCGAGTCGAAGGACCAGGAGGCCATCGACCTGGCGGTGGGCCGCATCAACATGCTGCACGCCGTGATCTGCGGGTTCGGCGGGGTGCCGCTGATCTACATGGGCGATGAACTGGCGATGCTCAACGACTACCACTACGGAGACGATCCCGCGCACGCCGAGGACAACCGCTGGGTGCACCGCCCCGTCATGGACTGGGACGCCGTGGCCGCGCTGGCCGAGAACCCCGACTCCGCCCAGGCCCGCGTCAACGCGTGGCTGCGGCACGTGCTCGACGTGCGCCGCGCCACCCCGCAGCTGCACGCCGGCTACGAGTCGCACATCCTCGACGTCGGCGACCGCAGAGTGCTCGTGATCCGCCGTGACCATCCGATCGGCCCCATGTACCAGCTCTACAACCTCTCCGAGCACAGGGTCAGCATTCCCATGGGGCTGCTGCGCACCCCATACGGCAGCAGGGCCAAGGAGCTCCTCGACGACGTGACCTGGGATCTGGACCCCGCCACCCTCAGCCTGGAGCCCTACCAGGTGCGCTGGTTCGTGGCGGCCGAGGACCTGGAGGAGTGATCAGCACCCCGTGAAGCTGGTTGAGCCGGGCCGGGTTGGAATCACTTCTGGTACCTGGTGGTCAGAACCCGACCCCAACCAGGGCGGGTCACGGTGTCGTGTGGCAGATCAGGCGCGAGCCCGCGGTCCCGCCCTTCCCGAACTCCTCGTGGGCCCGTGCCAGATCCGTCACTGCGTAGGTCCTGTCCACCACGGGGCGCAGGATTCCGGCGGCCACCAGCTGCGCCAGCTCGGTGAGTTCCGCGGACTTGTGCCCGGCCGCGATGGCCCCGATCCTGCGGCGGGCCCGGAGCGCGGCGGGAAGCGTGCGGAGCCAGGCGTCGCCCCGGGTCAGAACGATGCGGCCCGGCCGCCGGGCGGCGCCCAGCCAGTCGCGGCCGTTGCCCGCCGCGATGAGGACCGCGTCGTAGTCTCCCGAGCGTCGCGGCTCCAGCGCCTCCGGCGTGGTGTGGTCGAACACCCGGGTCGCGCCGAGACCGCGGCACAGCTCGACCGCGCGGGCCCCACACACGGCGTCGGTCTCCACTCCGAGGGCAACCGCCAGCTGGACGGCCGCCAGGCCGACGGCCCCTCCCGCCCCGACGATCAGCAGGCGCTCACCGTAGTGGACCCGGACCCCGTCGCGGATGCCGCGGAGCGCGGTCAGCGAACCCAGGGGCAGCGAGCCGGCCTCCGTGGGCGGGACGAACCCCTCCGGGAAGGCGCCGATCCGTTCGGAACCGACGGTCAGGTACTGCACCGCGGTGCCGCGCCTGCGCAGCGGCTCCACGTCCAGCACAACCCAGACCCAGCGGTCGGCCTTGAGCCCCGGAACCCGGGATTCCCGGACGATTCCGAGGACGTCGAAGCCGGTTTGTTTCGGGAAACCGACGCCGTGCATTCGCAGTTTCCCCGAGCGGTACATCAGGTCGATGGCGCTCACCCCGCTGGAGACGGTCTCGACCATCACCTCGCCGGGTTTCGGTTTCCGTACGGCCACTTCCTCGGTTTCCAGGACCGAGGGATCGCCGTAGCGGTGGTACTGGACGGCCCACATCAGACAGCCGTCCCCGAAATCTCGGGTCCCAGCGATCCTTCGCCGAGGATCTTCCGGACGAGGGCGTGGATTCCCGCCAGGGCGGGAAACACCGCCAGCGCCGTGACCACGGCCTTCGGATCCTCCGGGCGGATCCCGTGCCGCTTGAGGACGCGCCGCGCCCACAGCCAGTAGGGGATCACCACCAAAGGAGAGGTGACCACCCCGGTGGTGTACCTCCCGGCGACGAGGCACGAGGCGATGTGCGTGAAACCGTGCAGCCCGAAGGCCAGCAGGCCGCCACGGAACAGCGTTGACCTGCCCCCGCTGCGCACCCCTGAAGCGGCGGAAGCGGCGACCACGGCGCCCATGGCGGACATGGCCAGGTTGACGTGGACCTGGGAGATGCCGCGTTCGCGGAACTCCTCTGGGATCGGCAGCTGCTCCGGGAGACCGGAGAAAACCTCCCGGGAGGTGGGCGCCATGGTGAGGTACTCCTCGGCGTCGTGCAGGGCCCAGGCCGCGAACAACCCGACGCAGACCCGGCGGATCCGGTTGTTTCGTTTCATGATGTCCTCCTTCCACAAATTACGCTACCACTGGTAGCGAAAGTCTGGGTGGGAGAATCGGGGCATGGCGGGAGAGACTGGGCGGCCGCGCAATGCCGCGGTGAACGATGCGGTGCTGGGTGCCACCGTCGCGCTGCTTGGGGAGCGCGGCTACCAGGGGCTGCGGATCAACGACGTGGCGGAGCGTTCCGGGGTGGCCAAGACCACGGTCTACCGCCGCTGGCCGACGCTCACCCACCTGGTGGTCGCGGCCATGGAACACGCCCTCGGGCAACGAGACATCGAGCCGACGGGAAACCTGGGGACGGACCTGGACCGGATGATCCGTACCGGGTACGGGGCCCTCGTCGGCGGCGGGACGTCACTCCTGGCCGTCGCCCTCGACCTCCACGGTCACGCCGACGCGCAGCTGCGCGCGGCCTACCGCCGGCGCATCATCGACCCCATCCGCTCCCGGGGCATCACCCTCCTGGAGGACGCGATGCGCAGGGGGGAGATCCGCGACTCGACCGACCCGGAGGTTGTGGCGGACGCCGTCATCGGTGGGCTCATCTACCGTGCCGCCATCCTCGCCGAACCACTCGGAGTGGAGGAGGCGTGCGCATTCGCCCGCAGGGTGGTCGGGCTGGCGCGATAAGTATTCATAGGATGTAGGCGAAGATGAGTCCCGTGACGGCTTGTATCGTGGTTTCGAAAGTGTTGTAAGGATGGAGATAATCGGTGTGCAAACACCCTAAGTCTTGAGATTCGCAATGACGCGCTCGATGAGATAACGGACGTGGTTGATGGTCATGCTGTTTCTTCTATCTTGATCTGTGAGTTCGTTTCTTGACAGGGGCTGTCATTCCTAATCCGCTCTAGTCTTTGTCCCCTCTGGTCACGCTCAAGGCTTGAGGCTTATTCATAGGGGTGTTTCGGTTTTCCTCAGCTAGCGCTTTGTCCTGAGGGGGATGCGAGGGCGGCTTGCCTGATCTGAGACAATCAAAGTGTCCTACCACAAAGACTCTCAGATGAAAGACAAGCCGCCGCCGTGAATACTACCACATGCCTTGACCGTGGCCAGATCCTTGACCTGTGCGAACCGATCCACACCGCCTGCTCCGGAAACCTTCCCGCGGCAGGATCTCGCACCTTGGGGTTGTTCCGCTGCATCCAGGTCACTTTGTTGACGCTCAGACACAATCTCACCCAAGAGTTACTGGCCGACATCCACATGGTCTCCCAATCCACCATCTCAAGAGTGGTGGCGGTCTACACCCCTTTGATCGCCGAACTCCTCCAAGCGTGGATACCTCAGGTGGAGGACCTCGACCCGGACCGCCAATACATCATCGACGGTACTCTGGCGCCCTGCTGGTCATGGCACGACCGTCCCGAACTGTACTCAGGCAAACACCACACCACAGGAGTGAACCTGCAAGTGGCCTGCACCCTGGCCGGACAGCTCGCCTGGATCTCCCCACCCCTGCCGGGTAGTGTGCATGATGCAAAGGCCATCAAGGAATCCGGCTTCCTCGCAGCCCTCGACAGTCAAAGTCATATTGGAGACAAAGGCTACATCGGATTGGGAATGATCACCCCTGCCCGGAAACCCGCCCATGGTGAACTCGCCGACACCGATAAAAGAAACAACACGGCCATCAATCGTGTCCGCTATCTCATCGAACGTGTCATCGCGAACCTCAAGACCTGGCGTGTCCTGCACACCGATTACCGCCGCCCCTACGACACCTTCGAAACCACAATACAAGCCGTCACGGGACTCATCTTCGCTTACACCCCATGAATAAGCCTCCTTGTAGTAGTGTCCACAGTAGCGGTTTATCTATTATCTGAGAGTCTTTGTGGTAGAGCACTTTAAATTGTCTCAGATCGAGCATGCCGCTCTTGCATCCCACTCGGGATAAAATGTTATTTAGAGAAAATCTAAACACTCCTGTGGATAAGCCTTAAAAAGGCTTATCCACAGCCGCCATCAAGCGCGCTCTGATTAGGGGTTTCGTTGATCGATGCGGCACCTTATGGATAACTCCCCAAGTGCCAGCTGCTGCGACGTGCAGCTATATTCTACAGCAAGCTAATCCATTGCAATGCTGAGGCGGTAGTGGATACAAAAATGACTAACCAACGACATTTAATATCATCTGCATTGAAGGATTGCGAGAATATGTTCGGAATAACTATTCCTCCGAGTGCCGTGACGCAAGCCAATCCGAGAAAACGTGCCAGCGGACTTGCCGTGAAAACTGCCAGCAGCATGAATGTTAGCGAGAAGATAGAAAGGTAGATGGGGGCGCACCAGAATAAGAATCGAGGGCATGCGCTTCCTCTGGCTTCTACTTTTGGATAGGGCGCAAGGGCGAAAACAGGCTGAGCAAAAAGCAGTCCGAAGCTGACTGCACTTACAAAACTGGATCCGCTGAGAATTTTTGGGGTAACAATGGATTGTGCTGCTAGCGGGAAGTAGATGCAGCAAGCCGAAAAATATCCCATCGCCGCTGCCGGGACGATAGAATGAGACCAAAAACTCAAGGGCCATGTGCAAACCAAAAAAGAAACAACTATTGACAGCGAGATGCCGATACTTCTAACATCTTTCCGGTCTTTAGAAACTCGGCTAGAAATCCTACCTTGCACTTTATCGCTTAGGACAATTAAAGAGAGTTGCCCTGCCAGCGAAAAGATCGCGATAAATATCGTTGTCGATTTAATCTGAAAGGCACTGTCGCCATATTTCCAAGAAGCGTTAACCGTTCCCGACACATCTAGGTTCGGATCATAGATATTGTCATCAACGATAAACACCAACTCTTGGGTCCGGTAATCACTATCAGCTCTACCCGCCATCCCTGCCCACCTCAGCATGGGAATAAAGCCATCTATTTGCTTGGAGTGCAGAACCGCCATGTTATGCATAGCAGTTGCATAATCAGGCTTAACGGACAGTGCATGAAGAAAAGTTTTTTTCGCTTCGCTGAAGTCGCCATTTTTAGCAAGCAGTACCCCTAAATTATTTGCCACGTCGAACAAGGTTGCATCTAGCTTAAGCACATCGCGATATCGGCTTATAACCTCATCGCGGTCTTCGCCGGTGATATCTTGAGCATAAGCGAGAGTGTTGAGATAGACAGGATTATCTCTATCGTGACAGACTGCTAGCTTTGCTGCCTTAGAAATTTCTTTGGCCAACTCTTCTCTTCCGCTACCCAAATAATTTTTTAGATCGGTTGAAGTAGCGTTATCCATAGCTTCAATCTTGTCACGATATTGATGGATCATTGCTAAAGCAAGATTGTTCTCCTGGGCTCCACGCATCAAATCCTCTCTCGCGTCACCGCTAGGGTCGAGTCGAGATTTATATCGATTTCTCCACGCTTCTCCACATGCCCCTTTCAAGGCCGTAGCATTACTATCATTACCTTGAAGCACAGCAGCTTTTAGATATGATGCTGACTCCGCATATCTCTCTTGGGTTAAGGAAACCAGCCCCAGTTCCGACCTCAGATAAAATATATCTACGGTAGTTGTGCCGATAGAGATGAGGTTGGGATGGTTTTCTTGGTATTGAAGTGTCTTCTTTAATAAATTAATGGTTTCTTCTACGCGCCCGAGGTGTCTAAGGCACGTCGCCTTAGCCAACACTAGGGAGACGCGATGGGAAATTCCGTCATTATCTTGGGAACCAGCATTTTTTGGAAGCAGAGTCAGCGCTCTCTCGAAATAGTTGAGGGCCTCTTCAAAATCGCCGGCATGATAGGAAGCTTCGCCCAGCATCTGATAAAACCAATAGTTTCTAGCTTGGGTGTTTAGCTCATTTCTCATCAGGCGGACAGCTTCTTTGTGTTTTCCAAGCGCCCTCAGGATATTCTGCATGTTTTCAGTTTTGAAACTATTTGGACTTGTCTCAAAAATGCTAGTTGCGCAATCCTGCGAGAGGTTCTTCGGCGGACACCAAGAAAATGCCTTGCCTACCGGAATGTCAGAAATGAAACTAGCAGCCCTACCCAGATCAGTGATAGTAACAACATCTTCTTGTGCTTTCCGGCGATCCTTAGGAATGTAAGGTTGATCACCAACTAGGCCTCCTCCGTAATCCCCCCAATGTGTGAACTCATAATGGCTTACGTTCAGGGTGCCAGAGCCCCAGATAGTGAAATTTCGGTGGGCGATTGGCTGAACAACGGCATTGTTTAAAATACTCAGAACTTCAGCATGTCGACCTAGATGCATGGCATTAATTGCTTTTAAATGAATCAGAGGTATAGTGCTTTGCATAATATTTGGGAAGCTTTGCAGTAGTGTTATGGCATCCCCATATTCTCCTGAGTCCGTTAGGCCTCGTGCCTGTGCAAGCGCAAGTAAAGGATCATTTGACCACATTCGCGCTTCCTGTAGTATTTTTAATGCTTTATTTCGCCAGTTTCTAGCCTCAAATCTTCTCGAGGATGTCCGTGAACGCTCAAGTAAAAGTTCTGCTTCGCCGAGATGCCCTAGAGGTATTTTAGGATACTCTGCCGACAATCTTCTAAACCAATTTAATGAATGCTCCATATGATTTTTTGAAGAATCCTCCATCTCCTCTTGATGCTCGAATAATGCATAACGACCATGCGCTTGTCCTCCCATCCATAGGGGATCTGGGACTCCGGGACAAAGATCAATAGCGTCTTTGATCGCCGTTTCGGTAGCCGAAATTGAGTTGTAGCCGGTTTGTAGTGCGAGCCAGGTTAACTGAAGTTGCAAATTGCATGATGGGTATTGCTTGACCGCATGAGAGAGGAGAACGTAAGCGGAATAATGGTAGCCGGATTGTAGGAAGCCGTATCCTTTTCCAGAACCTTCATATCCTTCCCTTGTGGCGCTGGGACGTAAGAGAAGCAACGAGGTGAGATCAAGTATTTCGACTGTATGGTGTTTAATAAATTCTGAATCCCAACTCTTCGGAATGTAGTCGTTTAGATAAGGAAATGAGAATGGATATGATTTGCCCCAGTATGATTCATCTGATCTTATAGGAGCATCGAACATTTCAGGAGGCACTCCCAACTTCAATGCACTCTCATCAGTGATCTGCTTCCATGTTTCTTCGTCCACTCTGCCTAAAGAAATTTTTGTAAGTTCCGAATTATTTGAGTGGATAGGGTACGAACGCAGGGTAATATCGTTCCACTCGCCGGGCGGGAGCTGCTCGTTCACTGCTTGGCTTTCAGGCTCTGTCTTGACAACCTCTTCGGGAAAACTAAAGTGTAATGCTAAGATCATCCCTGCTGAAATGATTATTCCGCTTCCCGTGATAAAAACAAGAATTACGTGCAAGAGTTTTTTTGCATTTGAAACCATAAGTGTGTCGCTTTCGAATCGAACTGTTATTGATTTGTGAGTAGCAAAAGCTGGAGCCTAACTTAGTTGAGGCTTCTAGTTTTTAAGATACCGTTTCGCTTCATTTTCATCGTGATGGGTCTTGTTTAGAGTGTGATGCCTGAGTGTCTGCTGAAATTTGATGCGATTGTACCAAGGGTCGTCCCGTGATGTCACGAATTTTGATGATTTTCCTTTGGCGCGATGGATCTTTCGACCTCCTGAACGCTTACTCGTTGCTCTCGCCGCTTGTATCAGGCCTTGTAGTCTTGCTGATCATGCGGGACCGCTCGATGGCTCTCTGCTGCGACCTGCTGTCTGGAGTCTTTATTGAACCTTCGCCGTCAGTGTGACGTAGACTCATGTTCCACAGGGTTATAGCTTCTATGTTCGATTAAATCCGATTTCGTCGCTTCTTGCGAAAACGTGTGGCACTCCGGAATCGTGAGTATGGAGTGTTGGGTGGGAGCGGGTGAAAATTGACACCGGGTCATCAAGGACATAGGTTGGAGACAATCCATCGACCATGGGAGCAGCCATGCAGCACGCAGCGATCCTGACCAGCCGGGTCACGTCTCGCCCTGCCCGCACGTGCTGTTGTCCCTGTTGATCCTTCTCGGCCTGGCTTCTTGAGCCCGGAGGCCGCCTGAACGCGGTCGGCTCGTCGCCCCTCCCCGATGTCCGGGGTGGCTGAATCAATCCTCCTGAAACGGTTCGCCGTTCGGTTTTCGCTTTCCAATTCACCGCCCCTTTCCGGCGGTGTTCAACTCTGCCCAGAAATGAGTATCGCCATGCCCAAATACCTTTCTCGCCGTGCCTTTGTCGGGGCCATTCCCGCATTTGCCGCGTTGAGTGCTTGCAGCGCTCTTTCCCGGGCCGGCGCCACCGGGAGCGGCTCCGCCGATCAGGGTGGATCCATCGTCCTCGGGGTTTCGGGGCCGAGAACCGGGGCCAGTGCCGAGTACGGCCAGTACTGGCAGGAGGGCTTCGACCTGGCCCTAGAGGAACTCAACGCCGCCGGGGGAGTGGACGGCCGCAAGGTGGAACTGAAATGGGAGGACTCCCAGTCCGATCCGAAACAATCGGTGCCGATCGCGCAGAAGTTCGTCGCAGACGCCGCCGTCATCGCGGAGCTGGGGGACTTCTCCTCCGGAGCCTCGATGGCCGCTTCGGCCACCTACCAGCAGGCGGGGCTCGTGCAGTTCGGTTTCACCAACTCCAACCCCGACTTCACCAAGGGCGGCGACCACATGTGGTCCACATCCCTGACCCAGGAGTTCTACCAGACCCGCGCCGCCCAGTGGATCGCGGGCAGCTACCAGAGGATCTCCGTGGTCTACCTCGAGAGCGATTGGGGCAAGAACTCCTTCGACATCTTCAAGGCGGCCGCGGCGGAGGCCGGGCTGGAGATCGCATACGAGTCACCCATCCAACCCGACTCCGAGGACTACCGGCCCGTCCTGATCAAGGCCCGCGACGCCGGACCGCAGGCCGTCGTCCACCTCGGCTACGGACCCGACGGCGCGCGCATCGTGCGGCAGCTGCGGGAGATCGGGTTCACGGGCCAGTTCTTCGGCGGCCAGAACACCCCGCAGTTCCTGGAGGCCGCAGGATCCGCGGCCGAGGGAACGATCATCATCGAGAACTTCCTGATCGGCAACGACTCACCGGCGGTGGTCGACTTCAACAAACGGTTCAAGGACAGGTTCGGGCACGACCCCAGCACCTTCTCCGCCTACGCCTACGACGCCCTCAACGTGCTGGCCGAGGCGGTCCGCCGCGGCGGCGCCACCCGTGAGGGCGTTTTCAAGGCCCTCTCCGACGGCGGCAGGTGGAAAACCGTGCAGTTCGGGGAGTTCGAGTTCTCCGCGGACCGCCGCCCCGGTGACGTCACACTCCTGCCCGTCACCGTCAAGAACGGCGCCTACGTGCCGGCGGAGGCCTCATGATCGACACGATCGTCTCGGGGCTCGTCCACGGCAACGTCTACGCGCTGGTCGCCGTCGGCATCTCCCTGATCTTCGGCGTCACGGGCGTGGTCAACTTCGCCCAGGGCTCAATCGTCGGTTTCGGTGCGATGCTCGGCTGGTGGTTCATCGGCGTGTGCGGGTGGCCGTGGTGGCTGGCGCTGCTGGCCGTGGCCGCATCCAGCGCCCTGATCGGCTGGATCATCAACCTCACGACGGTGCGCCCGCTGATCAAGGCACCCCCGATCGCCGCGCTGCTCGCCACCTTCGCGGCCTCCATGGTGCTCGACAACCTGAGCCAGATCCTGTTCAGGGCCGACACCCGCGAATACCCGGCCCCGCTGCCGACCGACGACCTGCCCGTCGGCGGGGTCAGGCTCGGCACCTCCGACGCCGTCGCCCTAGGTTTCACCATCGCTGCGATGCTCGCCCTGTGGGCGTGGCTGCGGTTCGGGCGCGACGGCCTGGCCGTGCGAGCCACCGCGGCTGACCCGGACGCCGCCCGTCAGATGGGGATTCCCGTGACGAGGGTCCAGAACCTGTCCTTCCTGCTGGCCTCCTGCCTCGGCGGGGTGGGGGGAATCTTCTTCGGCATGTACGCCGGCGTCATCTCGCCCTATTCGGCCTCCTTCACCGGAACCGTCGGTTTCATCGCCGCCGCGGTCGGCGGCCTGGGATCCATCGTCGGCGCCGTGGCCGGTGGTTTCGTGATCGGCCTGCTGGAGGCGCTCGGTATTTACCAGTTCGGCGGCAGTTTCCGGGACCTGTTCATCTTCGGCGCCTTCCTGCTGGTGCTGCTGCTGCGACCCCACGGGCTGTTCGGTTCCCGGCACACCGTCTCATCCGAACCCATGACCGGCACCTTCCTCGGGGCCGGCCGCCCACCCAGGCTGGCGTGGTGGCACTGGGTGCTGCTCGCCCTGGTCGCGGGCCTGGCGGTGCCGCTGCTGGGCGGTCCGGTGCTCAGCTCCGTCGGCACCCAGGTGGCGATCTACGCCATCATCGCGGTCCCCATGACGTTGCTGGCCGGGTCGACCGGGCAGGTCTCCCTGGGACAGGCCGCGCCCGTGGCCATCGGCGCCTACGCCTCGGCGCTGCTGGTGATGCGCCTGAACCTGCCCTTCCTGGTGGCCCTGTTGCTGGCCGGGGTGATCGCGGCGGTGCTGGCCACCCTGGTGACCCTGCCGATCTGGAGACTCGGCGGTCACTACGTGTCCATGGCGACCCTGGCCCTCGGCTACATCGTGCTGTCGGTGATCCGCGGCTGGGACGCGGTCACCAAGGGTGCCTACGGGCTCTCCGGCATCCCCGCCCCGGAGATCCTCGGGTTGCGGCTGCTGGTTGCCGAGGACCACTACCAGCTCGACCTGGTGGTGTTGGCGGTCACGTTGTTCGTGGTGTTCAGGATCCGCTCCTCGCACCTGGGCAACGTCCTGGCGGCCGTCGGCTCCGACGAGATCGCGTCGCGTTCCCTGGGGTTGCGCACCCGCGGCTACAAGGCGCTCGCCTACGCGCTGGCTGCCTTCTTCGCCGGGATGGCGGGGGCGCTGCTGGCGCACCAGTACAATTACCTCGATCCGACGGTGTTCACCGTCCAGATGTCCGTGCTGGTGTTGACGATCGTCGTGCTGGGCGGGATCAACTCCCCCTTCGGGGCGGTGCTCGGTTCCCTGGCCCTGGTCGGGTTGCCCGAAGCGCTGCGCCTGGCTCCCGACGTGCGCATCCTGCTGTACGGGATCGTCGTGATCGCGATCATCCGTTTCCTGCCCCAGGGCCTGTGGACGAGGAGCGCATGATGACCACACCAACCACACCCGTGCTGAAGGCAACTGGTCTGCACCGCCACTTCGAGGGGGTGCACGCCGTCGCCGGCGTCGACCTGGAGGTGGCCCCGGGACAGACGGTGGCGATCATCGGCCCCAACGGCTCCGGCAAGACCACCACCCTCAACCTGGTGACGGGGGTGCTGCGGCCAAACTCCGGGAAAATAGCGATCCGCGGCCACGTGGTGACGGCCCGCCATCCCGAGCAGGTAGCGACGGCCGGGGTGCTGCGGACCTTCCAGAACGGCCGCGTCTTCGGGAACCTGACCGTCGCGGAGAACATCTCCGTTGGACTGCACCGCGAATTGAGGGCCCACCGGCCCCTGAAACGCCTGGCGGAGATCCCCGTCCTGCGGTGGTTCCTGGGCTGGTTGCCGCTGCTGGGAGAGGTGCTGGCGGCGCTGCTGCCCCTGCCCGGAACCGGGAAGGAACGAAAGGAAATCGAGCGGCGCGTGGCGGCCGAGATCGACAGGTTCCCGGAACGTCTCGGCAACCGAACCGAGGACCTCGCATACACGCTCAGCTACGCGAACCGGCGGCGCACCGAGATCGCCCGCTCCCTTGCGGGACGGCCGACTCTATTGGTCCTCGATGAGCCGACCGCGGGAATGAACCAGTCGGAGACCGCCGAGATGCTGGAACAGCTCCTCCGCCTGAAGGCTGCGGGGCAGTCGATCCTGCTGGTGGAACACAAACTCGACCTGGTCATGACGCTGTCCGACCACGTGCTGGTGATGGACGACGGCCACGTGATCGCCTCGGGGCCACCCGAACAGGTCAGGAACGATCCGGCCGTCATCGAGGCCTACCTCGGCAGGCCGGAGGACGACCGCCGCCGCGCCCGCGAGGAACGGGCCCGGAAGGACCGGGGAGGAGAGGACGATGACTGAGACGCTTCTGGAATTGCAGGCAGTGGAGGTCAGTTACGGGCAGGCCAGGGCACTGAACGGCGTGAACCTGGCGGTCCCCAAGGGGCGGATCGTCTCGCTGCTCGGCGGCAACGCATCGGGCAAGTCCACCACCATGAAAACCATCCTGGGGCTCGTGCGCCCCGATACGGGCAGGGTGCTGCTGGACGGCAAGGACATCACCACCTGGCCGACCTCACGCAGGGTGGCCTCGGGCATCGCCTCGGTACCGGAGGCGCGCCGCATCTTCGCGCCCATGAGCGTGGAGGAGAACCTCCTGCTGGGCGCCTACACGCGGCGCGACAAAACCGGCATCCGCGACGACCTGGCGGCCCAGTACGACCGTTTCCCCCGTCTGGGGCAGCGGCGGCGCCAAGCGGCCGGGACCATGTCGGGTGGGGAACAGCAGATGCTCGCCTTCGCCCGGGCCCTCATGAGCCGTCCCCGGCTGATCTGCATGGACGAACCGACCATGGGCCTGTCGCCTCGTCTCGTGGACGAGGTACTCGAAACCATCGCCGCGTTGAACACCGACCTGGGGCTGGCCGTGCTCATGGTCGAACAGCAGGCGGAACTGGCCCTCAGCATCGCCCACCACGGCTACGTGCTGGCCACAGGGAACCTCGTGCTCGAAGGACCGGCCGGAGAACTGTTGGACAACCCACGCGTCCAGGAGGCCTACCTGGGGCGCACCACACGAAACGGAGACGACGATGACGACCAAACGTGACCGATTCCTAACCGCCGCCCGGGGCGGAACCACCGACCGTCCCCCGGTCGGGGCCTGGGTGCACTACGGATCGGCGAGATGGAGTCCGCAGCAGGTGGCCGAGGCCCACCTGAGGTTCTACCGCGACTACGACTGGGACTTCATCAAGGTCATGCACGACTACCGCATCGACCTGCCCGAGGGGCTCGAGGAGATCACCGACCCCGCGCAGCTCGATGACGTCCTGGCCGATCCCGGGGTGCTGCTCGACAGCCACGCCAGGCAACACGAGGTGCTGGAACTGATCCGCGCCGCCGCCCCCGAGGCCGCCGTCATCGAGACGGTGTTCTCACCCACCCAGGCCCTCGTCAGGGCCCTCGGCGGCAGCGTCATCGAGTACTTCAAGGTGGATCCGGCTCTCGCGCACCGCACCATCTCCCGGGTCGCCGACGCCCTGGCGCGCTACGCGGCCGGGCTGGACGGGTTCGGCGTCGATGCATTGTTCGTCGCCGTCAACGGGGCCAGCAGGGACGCCACCAGCTTCGGACTGACCCCCGAACAGTTCCGCGACTGGGTTGCCCCCTACGACATCCAGGTGCTGGCCGCCGCTCCGTCGCTGGTGCGAATCGCGCACCTGCACGGCGAGGACGCCGACCCGGAGCTGATCGCCGACTACCCTGTCGAGGTACTGAGCTGGTCCGACACGTCATCGGCCCCGACCATTCCCGAGGCCACGAGCCGCTACGGCTGGGTGCCGATGGTCGGGATCGACGAGCTCACCAGCCTCTACTGGACCCCCAGCGAGGCGGCCGCACACGTCCTCCAGGCACGCCGCGCCGCGGGCGACCGCCTGATAGTGGCACCCAACTGCACCCTCCACTCCGACACCAACCCCCTGACCCTCGTCGGTCTCAGGAGGGGTGTGGACGTGGCCCTCACGTACTGAACGAAAGGAACAGCAATGACCGTCACGGCCCGCAGGGGAACCGAGCTGCGCTGTCGGAACTGGCGGGCCGAGGCGCTGCTCCGCCTGCTGGAGAACGTCCTCGAGGTGGGTGAGAGACCCGAGGAGCTGGTGGTCTACGCATCCATCGGGAAGGCAGTCAAGGACTGGGACGCCTACCGGCGGATCGTCTATGCCCTGCAACACCTCAGGGAGGACCAGACCCTGGTGCTCCAGACCGGAAGGCCCGTGGCGGTGCTGAACACCCACACCGCCGCCCCGATGGTGGTCTCAGCGGTGAACAACACCGTGGGGAACTGGGCCACCGAGGAGAGGTTCTATTCCCGCCTGGCGGAACACAAGACGATCTGGGGTGGGTTGACGGCCGCCGCCTGGCAGTACATCGGCAGGCAGGGGGTGCTGGGAGGCACCTACGAGTTGTTGCGCGCCGCCCTGGAAAAGCACTTCCGGGAGCCCGCCGCCCCGCACCGCTGGGTGCTCACCGCGGGGCTGGGTGGCATGGGCTCCTCCCAGCCGATCTCGGCGCGGATGCTGGAGCTGTCCACCCTGGTGGTGGAGGCCGATCCCGCGAAACTCGCGAAGCTCAGGGCTGCCGGCGGCATCGACCTGGTGATCGACGACCTCGACGGTGCCCTGGCGACGATCTCCGCGGCGATCACCGAACGACGGCCCGTCGCCGTCGGGCTGCTGGGCAACGCCGCCGACGTGTTCCCCGCCGTGGTGGCCAGCGGCGCACGCCCCGATGTCGTGACCGACCAGACCGCCGCCCACGATGCCCGCTACGGTTACCTGCCATCCGGCTACACCCTCGAGTCGTGGGCCGAGGCCCGTGAAACCGACCCGGAAAAGGTGGAACGCGACGCCCGCGCCTCCATGGCCGCCCAGGTGCGGGCCATGCTCGCCCTGGGGCAGCGCGGATCGGTGGTGTTCGAGAACGGCAACAACCTCAGGGTGCAGGCCTCCCACGTCCTCGGCGAGGCCGAGAGGCAGCGGGTTTTCGCGGAGATCCCCGGTTTCATGGAGGGCTATCTGCGGCCGCTGTTCAGCCGTGGCATCGGACCTTTCCGGTGGTTGATCCTCTCCGGCGACGACAACGACCTCACGGTGGTCGACGACCTGGCGGCGACGATGTTTCCCGAACGCCCCGAGATCGCCCGATGGATCGACCTGGCGCGCCACCACATCCCCGCCCAGGGCCTGCCCGCCCGGTCCTGCTGGCTCGGATACGGGGAACGCTCGGCCCTGGCCCTCGCAGTCAACGAGGCCGTCGCCGACGGACGGATCAGCGCACCGGTCGCCTTCAGCCGCGACCACCTGGATGCGGCAGGCATGACCCACCCCAGGATCGGCACCGAGGGCATGCGCGACGACTCCGACGGTGTGACGGACTGGCCCATCCTCGACGCCATGCTGCTGGCCAGCGGCGGGGCCGACCTGGTGGCGGTGCACTCCGGGGGAGGCGGCTACTCCGGGTGGATGCAGTCGGCGGGGGTCACCGTCGTCGCCGACGGCACCGAGGCAGCGGCCACCAGGATTCGCCAGGCCCTCGACCTCGACTCCGGACTCGGGGTCATCCGCCACGCCACCGCGGGCTACGAGGACGCCCTCGACGCGGTGCAACGATCCCACGAACCCGGCGCGCACGGCGCACCCCTCAACCTGATCCGGAACTGACCCGGACCGACCCGGAAGGAAACCGACATGCGTGAACTGACCATGGATGACGCCCGCTGGGCCGTTCTCGGCGGGGGCGTCTTCGCCTGCGGCGGCGGGGGCTGGCAGGACCACGGCGAGCTGATGGGACGGATGGCCACCACCCTCAATCGTCCCGTGCTGGCCGGCATCGACGAGCTGCCGGAGGACTCCTGGGTGGCCACCGTCACCGCGATCGGCGCCCCGGCAGCCCCCGACTGGGAGATCCGGCCCATCGACTACGTCGACGCGCTGCGGAAACTGATCGAACTGTCCCCCCACCCCATCGCCGCCGTCATCACCGGGCAGAACGGCTACTCCACCACCCTCAACGGCTGGATCCAGTCGTCGGCGCTCGGCGTGAAGGTCCTGGACGCGGCCGGCGACGTGCGCGCCCACCCCACCGGGAAACTCGGCTCCCTCGGGCTCACCACCCGAGAGGGATACGAAACCATCCAGGTGGTCTCCGGCGGCAACCGGGCCCGCCACGGGCACCTCCTGAGCATCAACATCGGCCGCGTCGACACCTGCGACGACGTGCTGCGCGACATCTCGGTGCGCTCCGGGGGATTCATCGCCTCGGCCCGCAACCCCGTCGAACTGGGCTGGGTGAGGGAACACGCCGCGCTGGGCGTGATCTCCCTGGCCCTCGACTTGGGTAGGGCCATGGAGGAGGCCGGGGCAGGCAGGTCCCGGGCAGGGAAACGCGTCACCGGGACGGTGGTGGATTTCCTCGGCGGCGAGATCGTCGACGAGGGGCCGCTCACCCACGAGGTCGACCTGGTCACCAGGGGAGGCTGGGACCACGGCACCTTCCGGATCGGCGAACACACCGTCCCCTACCTCAACGAATACATGGCCATCGACGGCCCCTCCGGACGTGTGGCCACCTACCCGGACACCATCTTCATCCTCCGGAAGGACAACGGGCTGCCGTTGGCCGTGAAGGACGCCGCCGAGGGGTGTGATGTGGCCCTGGTGAAGGTGGACGCCACAAAACTGCCGCTGTCGTCGTCGGCGGTGGACCGCGTCGCCGTCGGGGAGTGCGAGGACATCATGGGCATCGAGTTCCTGAAATACCTCCCGGAACGCCGGGAAACCCCGGATGGCGGAACCCGTGCACAGGCGTGAGAACTCCGAGGAACGGCCCCGGACCGGGAACGGACCGCTCCGGCTGACCCTCAACGGCGCCTCCCTGACCTGGCGTGACCTGGCCTCGGCCCTGAAGGCCGAACGCGTGGAGGTCGAACTGGATCCCGTCTCCCGCGGCCAGATGCTGCGCGCCCGGGAGGCGGGGCTGGAGATCCTGGAGTCGAACCCCGGGATGAGGGCCTACGGCTGGAACCAGGCGCTCGGGCCGTTCAAGGACCGGCGGCTGGAACCCGAGGAACAACTCCGGTTCCAGGTCAACGTGCTGCGTTCGCACAGCACCGGTCTGGGTGAGGAGCTGCCGCGCCGGGTGTCGCGACTGGCCCTGATCATCCGCGCGAACTGCCTCGCCAGGGGCACCTCCGGGGCCCGTCCCGAACTGGTCGAGCGAATGAACGATGCCGTCAACCTGGGGCTCGTACCGGTGATGCCCGGCACCGGTTCGATGGGCACCGGAGACCTCCAACCCATGGCGGCCGCCGGGCTTGCGCTGACCGGGGACGTCGCGGGAAGGGTGCGAGGCGACGACGGCGAGGAACGCTGCGCGCCGCAGGCGTGGGCGGCCATGGGGCGAGACGTCGAGTTCCAGCTGGCCCCGGGGGAGGCGATCGCGCTGATCTCGGGGTCGGCGGTGCTGACGGCCCACCTGGCGTTGGCCGTCGAGGAGGTCTACCGGCAGGTCGAGACCTTCCTGGGTGCGTTCGCGCTGTTCTGTGAGGCGGCGCGGGTGGAACGAAACGCCTTCGACCCGCGGATCCACGCCGAACGCCACATGCCCTGGGAGATGCAGGCCAACGACCTGATCCTGCGACTCGTCGGCGACAGCCAGTGGACGACGAACGAGGGCAGGCGCCGCGCGGGCGAGACCGCTCCGCGCATCCAGGATTCAACCTCGATCCGGTCGGTGCCGCACCAGATCGGCATCATCCTGCGGGAACTGGAACGGGCCCGGGAGGACGTCACCCGCGAGGCAAACTCGTCGACCTGCAACCCGCTGCTGATTCCCAACTACACGGGCGAGGGCCACGAGTTCCTCTCCGGCGGCAACTGGGATGCGACGGTGCTGGGGCACGCGGCGCAGTCGGTGAACAGCTGCCTGGCGCGGCTGGCGGTGCTGACCAAGGACCTGGCGGCACGGCTGCTGCACGACGGCTGGAGCCACGGACTTCCTGCCGGACTGAGCGGAGGGGAGGTCGGGATCAATTCCGGCATGCTTCTGCTGCACACCAGCGCGGCCGCCCTGATCCCCGAGATCCAGCTGCTCGCGAACCCCGTCGGGGCCCTGTCCTTCCCCCTCAAGGGCGGCCAGGAGGATTTCCACACCATGGCGATGGCCGCGGTCAACGGTCTGCGGGCCAACAGCCGTCGCTTCGACCAGCTCCTGGCGGTCCTGTTCGTCATCAGCGGGCAGGGCATTCACCTGCTGGAGGAGCGAATGCGGGGACTGCCGCTGGGAACGGGATCGGCGCTCATCCACGAGCAGCTCCGGACGCGGGTCACGCCGCTGGATCAGGACCGGGTCCTGACCCCGGAGGTCGACGCGTTGACGGATGCGATCGGCAGGGGAGAGTTCTCGGTCGTGGTCCACGACCTGCTGGAGGACTAGGACCGGGATCAAGCGGCCCAGTCGCCGAGAGCTCCCTCCAGGGCGCCGAGAGCGGCGTCGATGAGGGCCCACCGGTCCTCCTCCGGGCAGCCCTTGCCGACCCATCGCAGGGCGGCCGCGTCGATGAAACCGAAATAGCCCCAAAGGGCGTAGTCGTGACGCGCCTGGGTGCTGGGGACCAGAAGATCCTGGAGACGCTTCACGTAGTCGCAGCGGGTCCGGGCCCGCAACTCGGCTACCGCGGCCGGTTCTCCCCCGGGCCGGCGCATGGGCATGGCCCAGGCGTCGGGATGCGTGGCGATGTGGTCCAGGTAGACCATGGTGGCGGCCCGGATGCGGTCGCGCACCGGTACCCCGTCGGGAAGAGCATCGAGTGCCTCCGCCTGTCTGGTGAGGAGGTCGGCGATGGCCACCCGCACTACTTCCGCGTAGAGGTCCTCCTTGTTCGCGAAATAGCGGTAGACCAGCGCGTTCGAGGAGTACGCCTCCGCCGCGATGGAGGAGATGGTGACCTCTGCGTAGGGATGGGCGGCGAACGCCGCCGCCGCGGCCTCCAGGATCGCGGCGCGGCGCGAATCGGGGTCGAGCCTGCGTCGAGGCCTGCGATCGGTCCGTACCATGTTGCCATCCTACCGCTAGTGAACTACAGTCATTAAACGCTAGTGAATGCAGTTCAATAGGAGGTTGTGATGGATTGGGTGGAGCACGCGATCTGGTGGCAGGTCTACCCACTCGGGTTCTGCGGAGCGCCGATCCGGGACCCGGAACCGACGTCGGCCCCGCGCCTGCGCAGGCTGATGGGCTGGCTGGACTACGCCATCGAGCTGGGAACGTCCGGGTTGCTGCTGGGGCCGGTCTTCGCGTCCCAGACCCACGGCTACGACACGGTCGACCAGTTCCGCATCGATCCCCGCCTGGGAGGCGAGGAGGACTTCGACGCGCTCGTGGCCGCCTGCTCGCAGCGCGGGCTGCGGCTCCTGCTGGACGGGGTTTTCAGTCACGTCGGTGCGCAGCATCCCGACGTGATCCGCGCCCTCGACGAGGGTCCGGGTGGGTCAACCGCCGATCTGTTCGACATCGACTGGAACGCGCCCGGCGGTCCTGCCCCGCGCGTTTTCGAGGGACACGCCTCGCTGGTTCGTCTCAACCATGCCTCCGAGCGGGCCGTCCAGTACGTGACCGCTGTCATGGAGCATTGGCTCGCCCGGGGAATCGACGGGTGGCGGCTCGACGCCGCCTATTCCGTGGACACGGGCTTCTGGGCGCGCGTGATTCCCGCCATCCGGGACCGCCATCCGAATGCCTGGTTCCTCGGGGAGGTGATCCACGGCGACCACTCCCGGTTCGTCGCATCCTCCGGCCTCGATGCGACCACCCAGTACGAGCTGTGGAAGGCCATCTGGTCCAGCATCAAGGACCGCAACTTCTTCGAACTGGACTGGGCGCTGAACCGCCACAACGGCTTCCTCGCCCACTTCACGCCGAACACCTTCATCGGCAACCACGACGTGACCCGCATCGCCAGCGTCATCGGGTCCGACGGGGCGGTCATGGCCTTGGCGATTCTGCTCACCCTCGGGGGGATTCCCTCGATCTACTACGGTGACGAGCAGGGATTCACCGGCATCAAGGAAGAACGGACCGGCGGGGACGACGCCATCCGGCCGGCCTTCCCCGACACCCCCTCGGAGCTGGCCGATTGGGGCCAGAACGTCCATCGCGCCCACCAGGACCTCATCGGGCTGCGGCGCCGCAATCCCTGGCTCGTCACCGCCACCACGACGCCCCTGCACCTGGAGAACACCCGCTACACCTACCGCGCAGCCGCGAGAGACGGAAGCAACCACCTGGACGTCGCGATCGACATCGCCGGGACCCCCTCGCTCGTCATCAAGAACGCGAGCGGACACGTCCTGTGGGAATGGCGGCACTAGGTTCCCGAGGGTGTGGGGCGCACTCTTGAGGGCGTGAGCTCATTGCCCGGTGCGAAACCACTCCGGGCATCGTCAGGGGTCACGCCCTCACCCGAACCGATCCTCTCCGAGCCGGCTCGCGCCGGGGTCGAGTCCTCGCGGCGGTGGTGAAAACTGCATCCGTCCGGCCGTCGCCCCGGCTGCTACCGTTGCTCCACCGTCAGACGGAAAGGAGCCCGAGGGCCATGCGGGTCGCTGTGTTCGCCGACATTCACGGCAAATTCCTGTTGCCCTTCAAACTGGTCCACCTGTACCAGCAGGAAACGGGAAACAGAATCGATCACATCCTGCAGTGTGGGGACATGGGTGCCTTCCCGGACCTTGCGGTCATGGACAGGGCGACGCTTCGCCACGCACGGCGTGACCGCGACGAACTGGGATTCCATGACGATTTCCTCCGGGTGAAACCCGGGATCGCCCGTTTCCTCGACGAACTGGACGTGGACATGACCTGCGTTCGCGGCAATCACGAGGACCATGACTTCCTTGACGGTCTGGAAAGGGAAACCGACGAGCCCCGGTTTCCCATCGACGCCTATCACCGGGTTTTCGTGTGCCGGACGGGGGCCAAGCAGGTGTTCCGGGTGGGGAAGGACGTGCTCACGTTCATCGGTGTGGGCCGCATAGCGGACCCCAAGGGACGCACCCATCAACGATTCATCCAGGATTACGAGAGAAAGGCCCTTCAGAAACTGCATGGAACCCGCGAGGACTTCGATCTGCTGATCTCCCACGACAAGGAATCCGAGAACGTCAGGGGATATGGGATGCCGGAGCTCAGGGAACTCCTGGACCGCGTCCTCTTCCGCTACCACTTCTACGGACACACCGGTGAACCCCATGCGCGTGGACTGGCCAGCAATGGCATAACGGAATCGGTGAAGGTGCGGGAACTGGAGTTCAACGCGCAAGGAACCCTCGACCCGGGGTGCATGATCGTCTTGGAAAAACACGGAGCGGAACTCGACCTCGAGGTCGTGGACCAGCACCTGACCAACCGCATCACCCGGCACAACTGGAAAATCCCGGATTCCCGTGGATGAGGCTCGGCGCGGAACGCTCCGTCGTCGATCGACAACGGGGCGGTTTGCCCATGACATCGGACCTGCGTCAGGCCGAGGGTATGAGGGTCGTGCCCTTGAGGGCATGAGTTCATTGGTGGTCACTGACAGCAGGGGGCGGGCGACACTCGGTCCCAAGGCTTCGCTTGGGCCGTGAGGGTCACCGACCAGGGTCAGGACTGGCCCATCGTCTGGAGCGAAACCGCCCCGGGTATCGCCAAGGTTCACGCCCTCGCTCAAACCGGTCTTCTCTGAGCCGGGTCACGTCGGATTCAAGGCCTTGGCCCGGGGATGGGCCCGGTGGACGGTGCGAACCGAGGCCTCAAGTTCTCCCGTCGGCCTGGTGACGGGGAGCTGTTCACGTGCTTCTTCTACGACAACCCCGGATTCGTCGTCACCCCGAGCTCCCGCCACGAGGAGGTTTCCGCCGTCGTGCAGGAGGCAGTGGACCGGGGCGTCGAGCTCTGGCAGATCAATCTTCCCCTCACCCCCGATGGCATTCGACACCCCACCACTCGGAGGCTCGTGTTCTGACGGATCTCCTCGGAAACTCCACGCTTCGGCGGGACGCTGGCTGTCGATGATAGGCATTGGACGGCTGGTTGCGCTTGCCCTGCGGGACGTGAAAGCTCTACGAAGACGGGACGTGATCGTCGGGTGGGAGCGTCTCCAGCACGTGTTGCAGCCTGTCCCCGGCGCCCGAGGTGTCGACGCCTCCGAAGATGGCCTCCTCCGCGAGCAATCCCAGTGTCGTGCGCAGGAAGATCTCGGCGGTCACGCCAGGGGCGCAGCTGACGGTTCCCTCCTGTGACCAGCGGGTCGCCAGGGCCAGCAGGTGGGTCCTGATGATGAGGTAATGGTTCCGCATCTCCTCGCGCAGTCCGGGGTCGCGTGGCATCTCCGACCAGGCGTTCACGGCGATCCTCGCGGTGGTGTTGAAGTCAGTGCCGGTCTCGCTGTCGTGCAGGATTCCCGGAACCGAGGCGAACGCCTCGGCCACCCCCGGGAGGGGCGTGGTCCCAACCAGCCGGTCGAGGTGTTCCACCACCCGCCCGATCCTCAGGGTGCACACCTCGCGGATGATCTCCTGCTTGCCGCCGGGGAAGTGGCGGTACACCGTCGCGGAGGACATGCCGGTCTCACCGATGACGTCGTCCATCGACGTCGCGTGGAAACCGGCGCGGGCGAAGCAGCGGGCGGCCGCGACGCAGATGCGCGCCCGCTGCCGGTCGCGGAAGGCCTGGGTCACACGGGGCATACCTCCACCCTGTCACACGCCCCGGGGAGTCGAGGTCGTGTTTGTTCCATGACGCGCACCCGCATACCCTTAATGAAAGTTTTCGTTTTTGTTTGAGGAGGGGCGACCCGTGCGACGCACCTGGACCGTGAACGACTTCCCGATCGGCTTCGAGCAGATCCACCCCGAGCAGAGCATCAACTTCCAGCTCAATCGCCTCTACCACTTCTCCGGCGACCCGGTGCTGCTTGCCCAGCTCCGGAAGGCGGCGCCGGGAATTCGTGACCTCACATCCCTGGTCGCCGGACTCATTCCCCTGGCCGAGCAGGCGGAGAAGGACGGGGAACTCCTGCGGGCCGCCATGTGCTACCGAGGTGCCGCGTTCGTGACCCCCGCGTCGGATCCCCGTCGGCATGACTGGTGGAAGCGGTTCCGCGAACTCTCCAACGCCTGGTACGGCATCGGGCCAGAAACCCGGGACGTGGTTCCGTTTGGCGGCATCGAGCTTCCCGCCCTCCGATTCACCCCTGAGGGAAGGAGCCGGGGTGCCGTCGTGCTGATGAACGGTTTCGACGGTTACCTGGAGGAGTTCACCCGCCCAATGCTGGTCTTGTGCGGCGCGGGATTCGAGGTCATCGCCTTCGACGGGCCGGGGCAGGGGGAAGTGCTGGAAACCAGCCGGGCCCCGATGATCCCCGAGTGGGAACACCCGACGGCGGCCGTCCTGGATCATTTCGGGCTCGACGACGTGACCGTCCTCGGCTGCTCCCTCGGCGGCGGGCTGGCTGTGCGGGCGGCCGCTTTCGAACCGAGGATCACGCGGGTCATCTGTTTCGACGTGCTGCCCGACCTCTTCGGCTCCCTCGCCGGGATCGCACCTGCCCCGGTGCGGGAACTGCTCCGGCGGATGGTCCCGCTGGGCATCGGCAGGCGGGCGGTCAATTCGGTGATGAGCAGGATCGCCGCCAGGGATCCGTTGGTCGGTTGGGGGATTCAGCAGGGGAAGCTGGTCATGGGGGTGGAAGATCCTTTCGACCTCATCCGCGCCACCCTGAGGTTCCGGACCGCTCGCTACAGCCGTCGCCTGACCCAGGACGTGCTGCTCATGGCCGGAACCACCGACCACTACGTCCCGATCGAACACCTCCACGACCAGATGGCCACCCTCACCGGGGTGCGTTCCCTGACCGCCCGAATCTTCACCCAGGCCGAATCGGCCGGCAATCACTGCCAGCTCGGGAATCTCGGCCTGGCGTTGCGGACGATGCTGAATTGGCTGGATCAGTTCGCTCCCGAGGTGCGGGAAGCCAACGTCGAGGCGTGAGGCGCCGTGACCTGGCAGATGGCCTCGAGCTGCTCCAGTACCGCGGGCGGTTCCGCGGACAGGGGCAGCGTGTCCGGGTCGAGGATTGCGTCATGGGTGCCGGGTTCGTCGTGTTCCAGGGCTGCAAAGAGGGGCACGAGGTCGGGCTGTTCGGGGCCGCGTTCGGAGACGAGCTCCAAGGTGGTGTAGGCGGCCTCGGGGATCGCTATGGCGTCGATGAGAACGCGGGCGATCTCGTCGCGGGCGATGGCCCCGTCGCTGGATCTCCTGACCCGGCGGGTGTCGCCCTGGAGGAAGACCAGTTTCCGCTGGTCGGGTTTGTTGTGTCCGAACCAACCCGGCCGGACGATCGTGTACGGGTGGCCGCTGCGGCGCACCAGTCGTTCGGAGCGGCGTTTCCAGTCGTATGCCTGCGTCGCGCGGTTGTAGAGGCTGTCGTGGACGGTTATCCCGATCGTCGTCATCAGGGACACGTGAACATCGGGATTCCTCAACGCGCCCAAAACGGTGCTGACTATGCCGTAGTCGATGCTCTCGGCTTCGCCCTCCCCACCGTGGGAGCCGTGCGTGAAGACGACCGCGTCGACGTCCTCGACGGCGTTCGCCACCGTCGGCGTGTCGGTGGCGTCGCCGACGAGCAACGTGGTTCCGGCGGGCAGGAGCCTTGCGGCCCGGATGCGGTCGCGCACCAGCGCGCAGGTCCGGTACCCGGCCGCGAGGGCCCTCCGGGCGGCGTGGAGACCGATGCTGCCGGTGGCGCCGACAATGAGGATGGTGCGAGTCATGAATCCCCTGTCTACTGTCCGTGGTCCACTGGTCTGGGTCTGCAACTTTGTGGATTGTATGCGCCCCGTTGTGCTCGTCCCCGTGACGGAACGGGGGGCGGTCTGCCTCGGGGAGGTCGGGATGCTCCTGGCGTCACCGGTGCCTTTCTCGCAGTCGTGCTGATTTCGTGTCATGACCGGCGTGACTCGCGGGTCCCGCGCATCGGTTACGCCCCGCGACTGGGCGGGGTCGCCCCGCTGCTGACCCCGGACGAACACTTCCGTCTCTTCGGGGCCGCCAGTCGCATGGGAGCCCGGAAGGCCCGGGGGACGGGACGCAGGCTCGCGTCCCTGCTCGGCTGGCGGCCGCGCCGCGGCATCGTGGCCTCGCGCCTCTCGGGCGGCACCCGGCAGAAACTCAACGTGGTGCTGGCCGAGCTGGACGGCCCCGATCTCATCCTGCTCGACGAGCCCTACCAGGGATTCGACGAGGACTCCTACCTGATCTTCCGCAGCCAGCTGCTGCGCTGGCGCGACCGCGGGGCCGGGATCCTCATGATCACGCACATGCTGCACGACCTCGACGACATCGACCACGTCATCGAGCTTCACCCGAGGGAGGACCTGTGATGATCCAGGCCGTGTTCGTCACCAACCTGCAGGAAATGAGCCGGCGCCTCACGGCCCTGGTTTTCATCCTGCTGCTCCCGCTGGCCTTCTACCTGGTGCGCATCGACGTGCACTGGCAGGCGATCCGGTTCCTGTCGATCGGGATCGGCTGGGCCGTGGCGACCCTGTCGCTGTTCACCTTCATCGCCGCACGCGACCTCGACAGGCGACTGGTGGTGGCAGGCGCCTCGCCCTCGTCGCTCTTCGCCGGACGGCTGACGGCCGTGCTAGCCGTCGGGCTGGGTCTGGCCGTGATCTACTTCGGGGTCGTTGCCCTCACCCTGGACGACCTGCCCCGGGTATGGACGGTGTGCTGCTGCTGGTCGTGACCGTGCTCACCGGGGCGCCGTTGGGTGCGGTGGTGAGCCTGGTGATCGTCAGGGAACTCGAGGGTGCCCTCGCGTTGCTGGCCCTGATGGCCGTCCAGCTGCTCGTCGATCCCGACAGCTCCTACGCCGGGCTCATGCCTTTGTGGTCCACCCGCGAGTTGACCGGTTACGCCCTCGACGCTCCCACCACCAACAGCCTGTCCGACGGGCTCGGGCACTTCGCCGTTACCGTGGTGCTGTGCACCCTGGCGGCATGGGGGTTCAGCGTCCTCAGGCTGCGCACCAGGAAATTCGAGCCGATCCCGGGATACCCGGGGACACCGTCGCGGTTAATCGTCCAGGGTGCGACGATCACGTGCGGGCCCAGTCGTGTGCGGCGGCCCGGGTCGTGGTGGAGATCGGTCCAGGTCTTCGTGTTCGGCGCGTGTCATCAGCTTGGCCAGTTCCTCGTCGGAGAACTCGGGTCGGTGCTACCCGGGAGGGGGTTTCCTGTCCGGGATGGACACCCCCAGCGTTTCTGCAACTTTGTCGTAGCCCGTTTCGGCCTCATCCGCTCACGCCTGAGCCCGGGTATCCGAGACCTCGCGTCCCTGATTCATTCGTTTACCCACGACAACAGTGCATTGCGCAATACGAACAAGCAGAGCTCGGGCACTCGGGACATGGCATTCAGGCGAACCGTGAGGAGGAAGGATGGGGCAAACGGTGGTGAAGTGCGCTTCTCAGGAGAGGGAGACGACCAGTTTCCCGCGGACGTGACCTTTTCTCAGCTCGGTGTAGGCCTCCCGCACATCCTCGATCTCAAAGGGGTACGCGTGGGCCACGTGCACCTTGATGGCCCCCCTCGCCACGAGGTCGGCCACATGGGGGAGGTCGTCGGGCAGGGAGTCGCGCGAACCGGTCACCAGCACCTCGTTTGCGATGGCTTCCGGCGAGGGAACCAGGGTGGCGATAGCCTCGGGTGCCAGCCCGATCCCCAGGGCCAGGTCTATGTACCCGGTGCCGTGGCAGTCCAGGAACCTGGTCACCGGTGCCGGGGTCGCCGAGAGCACCCGGGATTCCAGGTTCTCGCCGTAGGCGACAGGAATTGCGCCGAGGGAGCGGACGTGATCCAGATTCTGCTCGCCGGCGATGCCGATGACGGTGGCGCCGCGGTGAACCGCGAACTGCACGGCAAGGGAACCGACCCCGCCGGAGGCTCCACTGATGACGATTGCATCGCCGGCCGAGAGCCCGAGGGTACGAAGGGCGCCAGCAGCAGCTTGGGATGCGACACCGAGCGCGGCGGCCTCGGTGAAACCGAGGGCATCGGGCTTGTGAACCACCCAGTCTGCCGGGACCACGAGTTCCTCTGCCAGGGATCCGCTGGTCATTCCGAGGCCGGGAGCGCCCCGCACGGTTCCGAGGACCGCGTCCCCGGCCGTGAAATCTGTTACGCCCTCGCCCGTGGCGTCGACGACGCCCGAATAGTCGCGTCCCACGCCCTGTGGTAGCTGCGACGGGTCGCCACCGGTCATTCCGCCGAAGACCTTCCAGTCCAGCGGATTCAGACCCGCGGCCCTGACCGTCACCCGGATCTCGCCCCGGCCGGGGACCGGCGTGGCGACATCCACCATCTTCAGCACCTCTGGGGAGCCGAAACGTTCGTACTGAACTGCCTGCATCACGGGTTTCTCCTTAAACACTGCGGACTGTCGCGGTACGCACACCGGGCAGAGCCGCACCCAATTGATATGAAACTCATAATATATGTTGGTCGTAGAATCGTGGAGTGCAAACGCCACGCCGGCAGATCCGCTCCCGGAGTGGTTGCCGTTCCGGGTGTGGTGTGCGGGAATGACTCCGTGTCCCGCGTCGTGAGGAGTGTGCAGCTGTGGATGGAACCGCGCCGACTGATGATCCGGTCAATCAGATGATCCTCGCCCTGCGGAGGCTGAACAGTGCGTTCGCGGCGAGCAACCGTGTCGTCGGTGAGGCATTGGGGCTCAAGGACAGCGATTTCGCCGTGCTTGACGCGCTGAACCAAGAGGGGCCACGGACTCCGACGGAGTTGGCGCGTCGCACGAGGACGCACGTGGCGACGATGACCGGAATCCTGGCCCGGCTCGAAGGAGACGGTTGGATCGAGCGGCGTCCGGATCCTGCTGATCGCCGGTCGGTGCGCATTCATGCCGTCGGGGTTGACCGGCTCATCGAGGTTTACTTCCGCGTCAATGAGGAGCTGGCCGAACACGTCTCGGGGTGGCCCGTGGAACAGGTGAAGATGATCACCCGCTTCCTCGCCGGAGTCGGCGACATCGTCACAGCGTTCTCGGAGAGAATGACCACAGAGCGGGAATCGTAGAGGTGGGAACTGACGCCACTCTGCAGAGTTTCCTTGTGCCCCCAGCGGGGATCGAACCCGCGACCCATGGATTAAAAGTCCACTGCTCTGCCAGCTGAGCTATAGGGGCGGACACAGTTTAGCCACACTGCCTCTGCTTGGTCCACATGGCAGTCTTGGGGACATGGGTGAACTGGGCGGATTGCTGTGGGCGTTGGCGATCGGAGTGCCGTTGCTGATTCTGGCCGTCTGGTTGGATGTGAAACGCCGACGCCGGGTGGAAGGGGAGCCCGCGCGAGGCCCGGGGGAGGGGAATCCCGGGTATCTGACCCAGTCGGAGATCGACGGCCTACCCGCTCCGGGAGTCCGGCGCCCGGTCCTCAGGACCGAACCGAGAGGCGAACGGCTGGAGATCGGACTCGCCGATCCCGGGTTCGCCGACGTGAACGGCCGCGTCGACCTCAAGGACGCCAACGTGCTGGTCATCGATGGCACGGGCGTGACCATGCGGGAGCTGATGATCCCCATCGCCCGGCACCAACCGCTCGTGCTGGTGGCGCGGGGAATGGACGAGGATGTGTTGGCGACGCTGGTCGCCAACCGGAAGAGCCTGACGATGTCGTTGGCGGCCGTGATCACCGACCTGATCCCGGAGGTCGCGGACCTGACCGGCGCGCTGCCGGTGTCCGTCGCGGATCTCAGGGCCGGATACCTGCCGGCCGGGCATCTCGGGCACGCCACCCGCTGGGTCACCGACGGCGCCCGCACCTGGATCGAACCCCACCCGCCCCTGGTCGGGACGACGTAGGCAAGTGGATCCTTCCAGGGGTTGATTCCGTCCCGGCGAAGACTGAACATGAGAACGTGTCGCCAAATCCTCAACAATCCGCCGCCGCCCCGGACCTGAGCCGCTACGGCTGGCTTGCGGTGGCCACGGCCCTCGCCACCATCGTCCTGAAGGCGGGGGCCTGGCTGGTCACCGGATCCGTCGGGCTGTTGGCCGATGCCGCTGAGTCCTTGGTGAACCTGGTCGCCGCCATCGTGGCGTTGATCGTGCTGAAAGTGGCGGCGAGGCCTGCCGACGCCAGCCACAACTTCGGCCACACCAAGGCCGAGTACTTCTCGGCGGCTGTGGAGGGCGTGATGATCTTCGTCGCCGCGATCTCCATCGTCGTCCTCGCGATCCAGCGGCTTCTCTCCCCCCAGCCCCTCGAATCGGTTGGGGTCGGATTGATGATCTCCGTGGCCGCCTCCGTTCTCAACGGTGCCGTGGCGCTCGTGCTGATCAGGGCCGGGAAACGCCACCACTCCATCACACTCAGGGCCGACGGCAAACACCTGATGACCGACGTGTGGACCTCGGCCGGTGTGCTGGTGGGGATAGCGCTGGTGTGGGTGAGCGGCTGGGGATGGCTCGACCCGGTGATCGCCATCGCGGTGGGCGTCAACATCCTGTTCACCGGCTACGGCCTGGTGAAGGAAGCGACCGAGGGACTGATGGACGGGTCCCTGCCGGAGGAAGACAACGAACGGCTGCGCGTGATCCTGACCAGCAGGACCGGGGCCGGGGTCGCCTTCCACCAGATGCGCACCCGGGTCTCCGGGACCCGGCAGTTCATGGACTTCCACCTGCTCGTCCCGGACGACTGGAGCGTCAAACAGGGCCACGATTTCTTGGAAGACCTCTCCGACGAGATCGTCGCCGAGTTCCCGCGGATGAACGTCACCGGGCACATCGAACCCATCAACGATCCCCGCAGCTACGCCCACGAAGGCATCTGAACCGGGCCATCCCACAATCCCTCCGGGCCCGGCCAAAGGCCGGCAGGAGAAGGGCGTGGCGCGTGGTGGTCGCGATGCCGCCTCGGATCAGGGGACTGGATTCACGTTTCGATCAGGGAGCGATGCGCAGCTGTCCCGCAGGCCGGCGGAGACGGGAGCCCGCCCTCCGGGCGCGTTCGTCGACGATGTCGATGATCCGCGCTGCGGCCTCTTCCAGGGCGAGACCCGTGGTATCGACGATCGGTGCCCCCAGCCGCCGCTGAATGGCGCCCACCTCGTCCAGCTCGTCGAGGATCTGCCCCAGATCCGCGTAGCCGTCGCGGGTGCCGAAACCACCCAATCCCTGCACGCGGCGCGACCGGATCTGCAGCAACCGTTCGGCGTCTATCGTCAACCCGACGATGCGCCACCGGTCGATCCCGAACAGCTCCTCGGGCGGCCGGATACCAGGAACCAGGGGAACGTTGACCGTCTTGTAGCCCAGGTATCCCAAGTAGATCGACAGGGGGGTCTTGCCGGAACGCGACGCCCCGATCAGGCAGATGTCGCACTCCCGGAGCGCGGCCGGCATGGCTCCGTCGTCGTTGCGGATCGCGAACTCCATCGCTGAGATCCGAACGAAGTAGTCGGCCTCCACCCCCACGGGACGCATGGGAACCTCGTCGGCGGTGTGACCGGAGATCCGCTCCAGGGCGACCAGGGCGTCGCCCATCAGGTCGGTGTAGGGGATCGCGAGATCCTCGCAGGCGTTGATCACCAGGCTCCGCAGCTCGGCATTGACCAGGGTGAAGAACACGGCGATCGGCTGGTTCGCTCGCTCCTTCAGGGTGCCCAGGGCCTTCATCATGGAATCCAGCTTTCCCAGCCGGGGGTGTCTGATGATCTCGAAGTGCGCGTCCGGGAACTGGGCGCGGGCGGCCCGGGCAAGCCGCACCGCGGTCTCCCCGGTCGAGTCGGCCAGCACGTGGATCTCCAGGTTGCCGTCGGTCATGGGGAAACCGTAGCGGACACGGTCAGTTCCGTGCCGGCTGTGGCCTCACCCTTGTTTGACGACGATCTCGTTCACGGTACCCACGTAACGGGACCTCGACACCTCCGGCAGTTTGGTGAGGTAGACCAGCACGTAGCGGCTGGTGACCTCCTCGGTGGGTTTCAGGACGGCCTGCTCCGAGGTGTTCTCGACCGTCGCCACCGTCTTCCACTGTGCCTGGCGATCCATGGGGGCCCTGTCCGTGGCCTCCTTCTCCGGGACCCGCAGCTCGACGGTTTCGCCGGCCGCGGCGAAGGTCACCTCGACCTCCCCGAGCTTGACGGGTTTCCCGAGGTCGAGCACCAGGCCGACGCCGGGCTTCAAACCACCCAGCTGTGGGTTGTTCAGGTACTGCATGGTGGACCAGCCCGTGCTGGGGTCGCCGTCGATGGCGTTGTTCACCTGGTCCGGGTGTTCCTCGCCGTTGCCGTTGTCGGCCCGGGGATCGAAATCGGTGACGCTGGCCACGGGAATGACGGTGCCTGCCGATGGGGCTTCCTGCGATTCGCTGGCCGTGGGGGTGGGTGGACCGGATCCGGTTGCCTCCGGCCTCGGGCCGAGGCTGTTGATCGCGACCACGATCAAGGAGATCACGAGGGTGGCGACCGCCGCCACCAGCACCACCCACAGCAGGGGCCTGCCCTCGTAGGTGTTCTTGGCGGACTTGACCTCCTCCACGGCGCTGGTCTCCACCACCCGCTGGCGGGGCTGCCGGGTCACCGCCAGCTGCACCTGTGTCGCGGCGGAATCGGGAACCACGGGGGCCGGCATGGAATCCAGGGGGGTGGGTCGCAGGTGGGCCGGGATGGGGTTCTGCGGCTGCCTGACCCGGGCCTCCAGATCGGGGGATGCATCCGCGGTTCCCAGCACCGAGGCGAGCGCCGAGGCCAGCTGGGAGGCGGTAGTGATCCGGCTCTCCGACGCCGCCGTCTGCCGGGTCAGGGCCGCCGCGCAGATGCGGTCCAGGGCCGGTGAGACCCCCGGGGCCACGGAGCTCATCGGGGCGATCTCGCCCCCGACGACCGGGGCGGCGGGAAGACCCCAGGCCTCCCCACCCGGCCAGCGCAGAACCAGCATCGCGTACAACAGGCTGGCGAGTCCCCGTACGTCGGCGGCCTCACGGTCGCTCCATTTCACGGATGAGTTCGGGTGGAAACCGGCCTCGATCCCGAAACCGACCAGTTTCACGGCCCCGAGGGTCGTGATCACCACGTTGTCGGGGATCAGCTGTTCATGGAACAGTCCCTGGCCGTGCAGCGAGGTGAGGGCATCCGCCAGCTCCCGAACCACCCAGGCGGCCTCCAGGGCGCTGAGCGGGCCGTGTTTCAGCAGGTTGGTCAGGGAACTGCCGTGCGCGTACTCGCAGACGATGTAGCCACCGATCCCGCGCGGGTCGTTGTCCAGGCTGACCGCGTCCAGCACCCGCAGGAAACGGGAATCGGTGGCAATCGCGCCCTTCCGGGCCGCCTGCAGCAGGTCCGCGGTGTACGGGCTGTCACCGGGGATGACGTGCGCCACGACGTCGCGGGAGAGCACCAGGTCGTGGGCGCGCCAGGTCTCGATGCCTTCCCGTACCGTGAACAGCTCCTCGATGCGGAATCGCGTGGAGAGCAGGTCACCGGTGCTCATCAGCCGCTGTCCCGCGGTTATTTCGTCAGACCCGGTGAACATCGAGGGCTCGCCCGGTCCCACGATCTGGGCCTGCATGCTCGTGGCAGCCGGGGAAGTGGGGGAGGCGGGCGGCGGGGTGTCGTCCCGCACGGCGGGGGTGATCCGGGTGTCCAGGACGTCGTCGGTGGATTCCGGGGTGAGGTTGCCCACCAGGCTCGGCAGTTCGAGGGCCGCGGCCATGGACTCCTCCGGTATGCGGGCAGCATTCCAGCCGTTGAAGGTGCCATCGGCGATGATGGTGTGCAGGCCCGTCGGCATGAGATCGTCCACCAGGGCGGCCGCGGTGGCGGGTTCCGCTCCGATGGTGGGGATTTGCGGGAGCGACGGTTCCTTCCGGGGTTCCTCGCCACCCGCGGGTCCGGAGGCCTTGCCCCGTCCAAGACGGGAACGGATCATCTCGCCGAGGCTGGCGAGTTCCCGGACCTTCAGCACCTTGCCCACTGCCAGGAAACTGGCCCCGATGATGCCGCCACCCAGGCACAACGCCAGCAACGGGCCGACGATCCCACCGGGGAGAGCACCCAGGATCAGATTGGACAGGAGCCATGCCACCAGGGCACCGCTGCCCGCCCCGATGCCCAGGCGGGCGACGTGCATCAGGAGATCCCGGCCGTTCAGGTGGGGTATCTTCCGTTTGAGTTGGCGCCAGCTGAGCTGGACCCCCACCAGATAGGCGAGGGAATAGGACCCGGCGAGCGCCGCCGCGGTCAGGTCGGGGTTGTTCATCAGGTACACCAGCAGCAGCGCCCCTACTGCGTTCACGCCACCTATCACGAGTTGCAGCAGGAACGGGGTGCGGGTGTCCTCCAGCGCGTAGAAGGTGCGCAGACAGATGAACTGCACGGTGAACGGCACCGTGCCCAGGGCGAAGGCCCCCAGCGCCAGGGCGATCAGGTTGGCGTCGCGGCTGCCCTGGCCATGACCGAACAGCAGGATCGCCATCGGCTCGGAGAGCGCCAGGAAAACCATTGATGCGGGCACCAGGGCCATCAACGACAGCCGCGTGGTTTTGCGCGCCTCGGCCGCGACGCCCTCAAGGTCCCCCTCCGCGGCCAGCCGGGATGCGTTGGGCAGCATCGCGGTGGCCAACGAGACCGTGATCAGGGAGTGCGGCATCATCCAGATCAGGCTGGCGTTGCCGTAGACGTTGGAGCCACCTCCGGACCCTGCGGCCGTGGCGGATGTGGCCAGGCGGTTTACCAGCATCAGCACGGCCTGGTTGATGAGCACGAAGCCAAGGGTCCACTTGGCCAGCTGGAAGGTTTTGCCCAGTCCCGCTCCCCGGAGGTCGAAACGCGGCCGGAACCGGAATCCCACCTTCTTCACGAACGGGATCAGCACCAACGCCTGGGCGGCGATCCCGAGCGTGGAACCGACGCCCAGCAGCAGTATCTGCTCAGTGGTGAAAGCGCCCGAATGATCCCCTCCTGCGCCCCAGATCACCAGGTAGAAACCCAGCACGATGATCGAGATGATGTTGTTGGCGATCGGCGCCCACATCATGGGGCCGAACTGGTCCCGGGCATTGAGCACCTGTCCCAGCATCGTGTAGACGCCGTAGAAGAAGATCTGGGGGAGGGTGCAGTAGGTCAAAGCCACCATCGAGGCGTACTGGCTCTCCAGGTCTGGGGCGCGCCAGGAATCCGACGAGTAGAGGAAGGTGATCAGCGGGGCCGCGAAGGTCAGGACCACGGTCACCACGCTGATGGCCAGCATGAATGCGGTCATGACCCGGTTCGTGAAGGCCTCGCCGCCGTCCTCGTCGTGACGGATGGCGCGCACGATCTGCGGCACCAGGACCGTGTTGACCGCACCACCCACGAACAGGATGTACATGCCGTTGGAGATCGTGCTGGCCAGCGACAGGATGTCAGCCTGCCTGGTGCCGTTGCCCAGGATGAAGGCCACCAGCATCGTCCGCAGGATCCCGAGGCCCCGGGAAACCAGAGTTCCCGCCGCCATCAGGGCGCTCGCGGAAAGCAATTTGCGGCTGCTGCTCACACCGCTACTGGCATTACTGCTCACGACTCTCCCTGGCTCGTTCCCTCTGCACCGCCCTGATACGCAGGAATGTGCCTCCGACCACTACTGCACCCGAGATGACTATGATGATCCAGCCGACTCGCCCGAGGCCGGTGGCCGTGATCTCCACCGGCACCACCGATCCGAACGCGGTTCCCTGCTCCGTCGTCAGCTGGGCCCGCACCGTCACGACCCCGTTGGACGTGGTCGACGGGGAGACGCTGACCGTTCGGTGCTCGCCGGGGCCGAGGGTCACCAGCTCGGAGGGGGCGACCCGGATCCGGTTGGGGGAATCGCTGACGAACCGCACCCGCACCTTGACGGTGATGGGAAGCGGATTGCTGATCGTCACAGGGAAGTTGTTGGTATCGGAGCCCATCACGAACTGGCTGGCGGCGCTCAACCGGATTGTGGAGGGGGCCAGTTTCTCGCTGGGGGTGGCGCTGACGAATTCCATGGCTTCCTGCTCGGAATGGAAGGCGCTGTTGAAGGCCCGCGCGGCAGTGGCCGCGTTCAGCGCGGTGCGGTCGGTTCCCGTCAGTTCCTCCAGGAGCTGGGTGGAGTCGAAGATGCCCTGCACCTGGGAACGCAGCCCGGGCCACGGGGTGATCTGTTCCGCCGGGGTTTCATAACGCGCCTGATCGCTGGGTTCGGGGAGGGGAGCGGTGGTCTCGGAACCGGCCAGGAGGTCCGCGCGGCTGATGTTCGCGGCCTCACGAACCATGTGAATCGCCGGCGACCCGCCCAGCAACTCCTCGGCCAGCCGGCGCCCGGAGATCTGCGCATCCGTCAAGGTACTTCCGGGGCCGATACCGGGCAGGTCCAGGGGGGACACGCGCAGGGCGTGGGCCTTGACGCTGTGGTCCGTGGTGGTTATCTCCCCGCTGGATGTGAAGTTGTTCCCGAAAACCTTCCGGAAACCGTGGAGGGCCAGCGTCAACGTCAAATCCTGGGAGTCGTTCCCGCCCAGGTCAGCGGCTAGGGGCGCGTCGGCGATGGCGCCCAGGTCCGCGGCCTTCAAGGCGGTTTCGGACCATTCCAGGGCGGCCTCGAAACCGTTCAGGTCCCCGGCGGCGTGCAACCGCGCCAGGTTGGGGTTCCCGAACGGCAGCCGCATCACCCTACCCGTGCTGATCAGATTGTTGATTCGTTTCACGAAGTTGCCCGCGGTCTCGCTCGGGGGGGCAGCCTGACCGGCGACGGTGTGTTCCCCGGCCAGCGCCTGGGCCTCGACCAGCAGGGACGGATCCAGCAGCGTGTAGACCCCCGGTTTCTCAGCGGCCGTCAACAAATCGGACAGTTCCCCCACGAGCCCGGATTCGAGGGAGTTGTCCTGGAAGTCCGTGCCGTCCAGCAGGGTTGGCCGGGTGGCGAGCTTCACGACGGTTGAAACCTGTAAAGGTTTCTTGGCGGCTACGGCGAACACCCTGCCCCGGCCCACCGTCACGGGATCCTGCTTGGGGGAGTTGGAACGGATCTGGACACCGAGCATGTGGACGGAATCCGTCCTCGACGACAAGGTGAGTTCACTGATGGTCGCGCTCACCGTGAACTTCACCGAGGCGCCCGGGGCCAGTTCACCCAGTTCCTGATAGTTCTCCTTGGAGTTCGTGACCCGTCTCCCCGGAGACTGTGAGGGCTCGGAGGTGAGCGCCTGCTCAAGTTCGTCATGTTCCGTGATCGCTCTGGTCGATCGCCAGAAATGGACGCTGGCGTTTTCCACGGCCTGGTTGGTGTTGTTGCGCACCGTCCCGGTCATCGTGATGCGTTGATCCGGCTGCGAACGGTCCAGCAGCTGCGGGGAGAGCGACTCGATGTTCACATCGAGGTTTCCATCCGCCCGGGAAGGGGGCACAACGATGCCGACGACCACGGCTGCCAGCAGCAGCATCCAGGTCATCAGCCTTCTCATCACCGGGCCATCGTAATAGGAGGTCCCACCCATTCGGGAGGTCGTACTCGAGATGCACCGACGAACCGCAGTCGGTAATGTTCGCTGGATACGACAGGGGAGCGCAGTTGCGCTGAGAGTGCGGGGAACCGCAGACCCTCGAACCTGAACCGGTTAGCACCGGCGTAGGGAGTCGGGAATCTCCGGTCGCGTCGGGCGTGCCCGCCGCGACCTCCCTGAGGAAACCGGAACAATCCGGCAGACCACAGGAGTTGACATGACTGGAACCGCCAGGACGATGAGGACACAGCTGGCGGCGGGAGGACCCGCCGCGTGGCGTTCCGTGGATCTCGTGACCATCGCCATTCTCGGCGTAGCACTGGGCGTCGCGTTCTGGGGATGGGATCTGCTGCTGTATCCCGCGGTGTCCGCGGCGCTCAACACGGTCTTCCCGCCCCTGGCGAGCCTGACCCTCGGGGTGTGGGTGCTGCCCGCGGTCGTGGGTGGGCTCGTGGTGCGCCGCCCCGGAGCGGCCCTGCTCTGCGAGATCGTGGCCGCCACCGTCGAGGCGTTGCTGGGAAACCAGTGGGGGCTGAACGTGATGATCTCAGGAACGCTGCAGGCGCTCGGGGTCGAGATCATTCTCGCGGTCTTCCTGTGGCGGGGATTCCGCGTCTGGGTGGCGATGCTGGCCGGTACGCTCTCCGCCGCCCTTGAACTGTGCTGCTGGGAATGGTGGGTCTACCAGGGCGAGTACACCCTCGGCATGAAGCTGGTGGCCCTCGGGTGCGCCGTCGTTTCCTGCATCGCGATCTCCGGTCTCGGAGGCTGGGCCCTGGTCAGGGCGATGGCCGCGACCGGGGCGCTGAACGCCTTCCCCGCCGGCCGGGAACACCTGGCCCGGCGTGGCTGAGCGGGGCCAGCTGCGGGCGGTCGCGCTCACATGGCAGCCCTTGGGCGCCGATCACCCGCTCCTGAACGATGTGGATCTCGAGATCGGGGCGGGGGAGAGGGTCCTGTTGGCCGGGGTCAGCGGGGCGGGGAAATCCACCCTGCTGCGGGCCTTCGCCGGGGTGTTGGAGGATCACACCCCGGGGGAGCTCACGGGCGAGGTGACGGTCGGGGGAGTCCCGGCGGCCGCGGGTCGCGGTGACGTCGGCCTGGTGGGACAGCAGCCTTTCGACTCAGTCGTTGCCGAGACCGTGGGGCGTGACGTCGCCTTCGGGCCGGAGAACCTCGGCCTGCCGGTCGCGGAGATCCGCGGACGGGTCGCCGAAGCGCTGGAACTGGTTGATTTTCCCTTTCGCACCGGACACCCGACGGCGGCGCTGTCGGGCGGGCAGGCCCAGCGACTGGCGCTGGCGGGGGCGCTGGCCATGAAACCCGACGTGCTTCTCCTCGACGAACCGGGGGCGATGCTCGACGCCCCCTCGGCCGCCCGGCTGCGGGAGGCGGTGAACGACGTGGTCACCCGCACCGGCGCCACCCTGGTCGTCGCCGATCACGACATCTCCGGCTGGGCCGGGATCGTGGAGCGGCTGGTGGTGATCGACTCGGGACGCGTTCTCGCCGACGGTCCCTTCGGGGAGGTCCTGGGGACCATGGGTGCCCGCCTCCTCGAACTGGGGCTCTGGGTCCCGGGGGCGCCCGACCCGGAACCCGTCGCCGTCGACCTCGGAAGGAACACGTTCCGGGAAACGGGGGAGGTCGTGGCCCGGGCCCGGGGCATCACGGTCGACCGGAGGCCGCCGCTCACCTTGAGAAGCACCCGGGAGGACGAACCACGGCGGGTGCTGCACGACGTCGATGCGGAGCTGCGGCAAGGAGAACTGGTGGTTCTCAACGGCGACAGCGGGGCTGGCAAGTCCACCCTGCTGGCCGCGCTCCTGGGAACGCTGCCCGTGGTCTCGGGGGAGGTGAGGATCGGCGGTGACGATCCGGCGCGCCTCACCTCGCGGCAGCTCGCGTCGAGAGCGGGCTGGGTTCCGCAGTTCGCGGAGGGCCTGGTGGTGGGGGACACCGTGCTGTCCTCCCTGACCGCCACGGCCCTGGTGCTGGGAGGGGATCCGAGGGACGTGGAGGACCGGGCCCGGCGGCTCCTGGCGGCGGTGGGGCTCGACGGCATGGAGACCCGCCAACCGTTGAGCCTGTCGGGTGGGGAACAGCGACGCCTGGCCGTCGTCTCCTCGGTGCTCCACGCACCCGGGGTCCTGCTGGTGGACGAACCCACCGTGGGGTTGGACCGGTTGACCTGGGCCGCGGTGACGGGGATCCTGATCTCGGCCCGGGAAGCCGGAACCGGGGTGATGGTCGCCACCCACGACGCCGCGCTGACACGCCTCGCAAACCGACGGGTTCGCCTGCCCTCGCCACCCACGGACGGGGAGGAGGGCTCCCCGGTCGCCCGGGGAGGACCAGCATCCGGGGGCCTGCTGGAAAGGACCGGGCCGCTGTCCCCGCTGCTCGGGGCGGTTCTCCTCACCGCCTCGGGGGTTGCCGCCGGGGGGCTGCTGCCCCTGGCGATCGGGGTGGCCGCCCTGGTGGTCACGGGAATGGTGCTGCTGCGGTTCCGGTTCCCGCCCGGGCGGCTGGTGGCCCCCGGGATCGCGATCGCATCCATCGCCTGGTCCAACTGGCTGCTCTCCGATCCCCGCGCCGTCGAACCCGCACTGGTGGCCGCCCTGCGGGTGGCGTTCATCGTGCTGCCCGGTGTGGTGGCCGCCTCGTTCCTGGAACCCACGGCCCTCGGGGATCACCTCGGGGGGCTGCTGCGGATGCCGTCGCGTCCCGTCCTGGCGGTGGTCGCGGCTCTCCGCCGGCTCGACGGGTTCGCGGAACTGTGGCAGGAGATCTCGCGGGCACGGCGGGTCCGTGGTGTCGGTCCGGGCCGTTCCCCGGTCAGCAAGGCGCGCGAGTGGGGGGCGCTGTGTCTCGTGCTGCTGGTGGAGTCGGTCAGGCAGGCCGGGAGGTTGACGATCGCCATGGACTCGCGCGGCTACTCGGCCCCGGGACCCAGAACCTGGTTCGGGGAGGCCGCGTGGAGCCGCAAGGACACCGAACTGGTGGTGATCGCCGCCGCGCTGGCTGCCCTACCCCACCTGCTCGGAGCACTCATCTGATCTCGCTCGGGGCGGTCATCCGACGCCGGAGCGTTGCCTGCGGGGTCCCTGACGGCAGGCCTGGAGGGCCTCTTGGATCATGCGCACCGAATCCGGCCCGAGATCCCGTCCCGAGGCGCGTGCCGACCGCGTGAGCTGCAACACCTGCCGGTCCACCTCGGCCCGGTCGCCGCGCTGGGCGAACGACCGGATCCGCCGCACCACCAAGGGTTCCACTTCCCCGGCGGCGCGGACTCCTTGGGCGATGGCCCAGTCGGCCAGCTCGTGTTCCCAGCGGGCCGTGCAACGATCCGCCAGCACCGCCGCGGCGTCGACGATCATGCTCACCATGTCGCTGCGCATCTGCTCCGCCCAGCTCCACTGGAACTCGAAACTCCCCAACGGGGTTCCCCGGACCAACGCCAGCGCCTCGGCCAGCAGCGAATCGCTGGCCCGGTTGACCCCACCCGCGAGCAGCGACTGGAACCTCTCCCAATCGCTCGAGACGGAAGCGGCGAGCCGGATGTGCCCGGAGTAGGCGTCGGGCAGGTGTTCCCCCTCCGGGCCCCTGCCCAGCCAGCCGCGCAGCCTGGACATGTTCGAGCGCCTGGTGCTCTCGGCGACCATCAGCGACTCCCGCATCTGGGTGGGGGTCGCCCCGGGATTGGAGAGCAGCCAGGCGCAGCATTCGAGGCAACGCCCGGCGGCCCGGGAAGGGCGCGGCCCGTCGCAGGCCACCAGGTCCACCTCCCCCAGGAGAAGCAGCGTCGGGGAATGAGGTTCGGCGACCATGGGTGGATCCTTGACGGGGCCGCTGCCGGGCAGCGGGTTTTCATCGGGGGGAAGGGGATCGTCGCGCCACCAGGGGGCGGGCTCCGAGTCCGGTGCGATCGAGGATGCGAACAACTCGACCAGCGCATGGCGGGCCGGTCCCGGGATGAGCTGCGGTTCGAACTCCTCCCCGGAGTCCAGCGTCGCGGCCTGCGCGTCCCGCAACTCCAGACGACTTCCCGGAGCGGGGGGACGTTGCCGGACCGGGGCCATCACGCTGACCCCGACCCGGCCGAGTTCGAGCACCCGGGTGATGCGGACCACCTGCTGGGGAGTCAGGGAATCGCAGAAGATGAACACGGTAGGGGCGAACCCGGTGGCCCGGTCCGGATCCGAACGCGCGGCCGTGAGCGGGTCCGAGCCGAGCGCCACGCGGCGACCGGCGCAGAGCCGCTCCAGTTGCGCCAGCGCCTCATCGGTGGACGGGAGAACCGTGAGGCGGGGATCGTCGACGGCCTCCGCCCAGGTTTCCCGGGGATGGGCCGCGACCACGTCGACCTCGGACGACCACTGCGAACACAGCAGGCTGGTCCAGGTGCCGGCTGCCATTCCCAGGACATCTGGTTGGGTCCCGGAGAGCCACAGGCAGCGGCTCTCCTCCAGGGTGACCCAGACCTCCTCCTCCCCGCGCCAGCCCAGCAGCACGGAGGTGGGGGACAGGTCGGCGGGGCCATCGGTCCGGGGCTGTGTGCCGCGGCGCCCCAGGGCAGTCCAGAAACGTTCCAGAGGGGGTGGGACGGGAATGGAACGGCGCCCGAGGGGACGGGCGTGCAGGGCGTTCCTGCGGCGCAGCGACAGGCCTGTGATGACCCCCGCCGCCAGCAGGCCCCCGATCGGGCCGAGGTAACCCGACAGGTCGGGGTTCTCGTCCGCGGAAGGGGCCTTGGTCACCGGTCCGGGGTCTTCGGCCGGGGACGGGGTGGGTGGGGGCGTTGGAGTTGCTTCCGGTGAGGGTGCGGGTGTGGGGGCTGGTTCGACGGTGACGGGCGGCTGGGCGGGACGCGGCTGCGCGCCCGGGGCGGCCACGTCCGCCCCGGGCAGCGTGAGAACCCAGCCGGTGTCGATCTCGTCGGGATCGGAGATCCGGTCCCGGTTGGCCTCGTGGAGCTCGGGCCAGCGTTCGGGATCCCCGAGATGCCGCTCCGCCAGGTGCCAGAGGGAATCCCCCCGCTCCACCCTCACCGTCATGGGCAATCGGAGGATCGTTCCCGGGGGAGGGGGATGGTCGATGTCGATTCCCGGGTTCGCGGCCACCAGCTGGCGCCATCTCTCCCCGGCACCGAGTTCGCGCGCCGCGATGTCCCACAGCTCGTCGCCCGGCTGTACCTCGTACTCCCGCCAACCGGTGGGTTCCTGCCGGGCGGTGTGGGATGGTGTGGCGGAGTCCTCGGGCCGGATCTTGGCCGGGGCGGTGATTGCCGCCGGCGCATCGGGCGGGGACGAGAATGCGTTCGCGGTCAGCACCGGGGACAGGGCGGCCGTCACCAGCAACGCGATGACGGGACGGAGCCAGCCCGTGCCCGGCACGCGGAACCGGATCCGGCCCCGCGAGATGGTGTGCAACAACTCACCCGCGGTGGTCAGGGCGAGCATCGCCCAAGCCAGCCAACCCGCCAGTGACAACACCCCCAGCGTGATCCGGCCGTCATCGGGACGCAGGAACACACTTCCCCAGTTGATCGTCGCCAGCTCGGCCAGCCAGCCCCAGCAGAGCAGCAACCAGGGCACGCCCAGCAACAGGACGACGAGCAGGAGGGCGGCGGCAATTGCCGTTGCGACTCGTCTCACACTGGGATTCCTTCCGGACGGTTCGGTCATGGGTCAGTGGGGAAGGTTCGCCTCCACGAATTTCGTGATCACGCTGACCACGAGCAGGGCAATGGTCACGGCCCCCGCCAGGAGAATGGCGTTCTCCGTGGACTGCGACAGCCCGCGTTCGTCCCGTCGGGGCGGGAGCAGCAGGTGTAGTTGCTGTTGGAGGAGGATCAACAAGGGGGACATGGTTCCTTCTTCCCTTTCTGGTTTCACTTTGGGCGGTGGAGTGTCCTGAACTCCGTTTTCCACAGGTTTTTCATGCTGGTTCTCAAAGGCCGATGAGGATGAACAGCGGTGGGATGATGAAAGCCAGGCCGAGAATCAGCGCGGGCAGGGTCATCCAGATGGTGAGGGCCTCGGTGTCCGCCTGGGCCCGTGAGCGTTGCTTCGCCAGATGCCCCTCCCGGAGTTCCCGGACCCTGGCCTGCAGGGTCTCGGCGAGTGCCGCCCCCTGTTCCTCCAGACGCATGATGTCGGCGAAATCACCCAGCTCCGGCACGTCCCACTCGTCCGCGATCCGGTGCAGTTCCCGCCACGGGGTGGTCTGCTCCAGCCGGCACCGTTCCAGGCCGGCCGCCATGCGGCGGAACAGCGGCGCGTCGGAAATGGTTGCCGCCTGGGTGACGGCCTGGGTGGCGGAAGCGTTGGCCAGACGCTCCAGGGCGACCAGGTCGAAGAAGGTGTGAACCGCCTCGGAGGTGCTCCTGTGCACCTGCCGGGATGCCCGGGAAAGTCTCAGGTCCGCCAGGAAATAACCGCAGACTCCCAGAACCGGTCCCAGGAGCAGGGGTGCCGGTGTCATGGGGTTCCCCAGGATCAGTTGCATGACGAGCCAGATCGCGGGGGCGAGCAGTCCCGTCGTGGCCAACACCAGTTTCTCCGCGAAGAAGTCGGCGACGCTTCTTCCCGACAGCAGGAGAAGCCGCTGCTGATTGCGGGTGATCGGCAACCGGAGGGTGCCGTGCAGCCACTCGCCGGCCGCCTCCAATCCCCGCCGCTCCGGATGCGTCTCCCGCACCTCGGGAGCGGTCCCGTCCAGGAGGGCCAGGGCGTCGGCCAGGCGGATGGGGGCTCGCAGGCCACCGATCACGACCAGGAGGGCGCCGGCTCCGATCGCCATTCCCGCCACCATGAGCGGTCCCAGGGTTCCCATCTCAGTTCCCCCTCAGGAAACGGGCGGCCGGTTTCGGGAGGGTCCTGCGACGCAGTATCAACAGCGCCCCCACGTAGAGGGCGGTCAGCGCAAGTGCCAGGAACTGCCCGGTGGGTGTCCCGTATGGGGCGAAATAGCCGGGGGAAAGCCACCGGACCGCGACGAGGATCGCGAGCGTGATGCCCACGATCTGCCGCACAACGGCCCGGGGTTTGGCCCGTTCCGCCGCGATCTCGCGCAGGGTGCGCAACCGCATCTGGGTGTTCTCCGCCAGCGCGGCGAGCATGGCCCGGGCGCCGATCCCGCCCCGCGAGGAAGCGATCGCCAGGGCCGCCAGCACCCCGTCGGCGTCGGCGGATTCGAGTTCATCGGCCATCGCGATCAGGGCGTCCCGGGTGGTCCACCCCAGGTCGAGTCGCGCGACGACCCGGGCCACGGGGGTGGTCAGCACCTGGGGAACCTGACCCCGGGTGGTGATGATCGCGTCCCGGATCGATTTCCCGGTCGCTATCGAGGGCCCGAGGAAACGCAACCAGCGGTCCAGGGCGGCGAGGATCTCGACCTCCGGGTTCGGTGGTTCGCTCAACAGGTAGGGGATCCCGAGCAGCACCAACGGGATCAGGACCACCGCCGCCAGCCAACCGGTCCAGATACCGGTCACGACACCGGCGCCCACGCAGAGGACCACCCACAGCCGGCGTCGCGCACCCATGGCCCGCCAGCGGGCCACCAACCGTACCGTCCACGGCCTGGACACCGGGGCATCCGGGATCCGGCGTCCCAGCCCCGCCACCAACAGGATCACCCCCGCGACCAGCAGGGCCCCGCTTCCCGCGGCGATCAGCGGTCCCATGACACCCTCCGGAAAACCGAGAGCTCGGCCGACATCGCCGCCTCCGGCTGGAACAGCGGAGCCGGATCGGAACGGTAGACGAGGTGGGTGCTGGGGCGGTTGTTCTCGACGGCCCCGGTCAGCTGCCGCACCTCGCTGACGAAACGCCGCCTGAGACCGCCGCGCCAGGTGTCGTCGCGCAGGGTCACGTGGACGATGAAATTGATGTTGTGAGCGATCTGCCGCATCGCCTCCTCGACGCTCAGCACCCCTCCCAGCGCGACGCGGGCCGCCAAGCGGTCGATGGTGGATGCGGCGGAGTGCGAGTGGGTGGTCGACAGGGTACCGGCGCCCGCCTGCATCGCCTCGAACATCGCCCCCGCCTCGGCGCCCCGGACCTCCCCGACCACCAGCCGGGACAGGTTCTGCCGCAGCGCCTCGGGAATGAGATCCGCCACGCTCCACTCCCCGACGTGCCGGTCACCCTGCTGTTCCCCGAGACCCACTTTCGCCTGGAGGGCCAGCATGTTGCGACGCCCGGGTTGCAGATGGGTCAGCAACTCGTAGTCGGTCTCCAGGGTCCCGAACCGTTCGTTCGGTGGGATCTCCGCTATCAGGGCACGCAGCAGGGTGGTTTTCCCCGCCCCCTGGTCCCCGGAGATCACTATCGACTTGCGGGCCAGCACGGCCTGGGCTAGGAGCCGGGCCACGGGAAGGGGCAGCATGCCGTCGTCGGCCAGTTCCTTCAACGTCACCGAGGTCAGTGTGTGCTGGCGGATGATGACAGAGGGCCGGTGGCTCAACCCGAACCCGATGGCGTGCAGCCGGAAACGGCTGCCGAGCGCCAGGGTCATCGTCGGGTGGGCGTCGTCGAAGGGACGTGGCGGGTTGGCGGTCTCCCCGAGGAACCGGACGGCCTCGATCAGTTCCTCGTCGGAGTCCGCCACGGGCGGATGGGGCTCCCGGTGCCCGTCGCCGTACTGGATCATCACCGAGTCCCAGCCGGTGATCTCGATGTTCTCAGCCTCCGGGATGCTCAGGACCGGGCTCAATCTCCCGTAGCCGAAGATGGCCTGCGCCACGGCCTCCGCGTAGCCGGTTTCCAGTTCCATGGGCCACAGCGCCGCACCCTCGCTGCTGAGGCGTTCGGCGTGGGCGTGCACGACGGCGCGGATGATCGCCCTGCCCTGTGCCCTCCGGTCGTCCTCGGGCATCACCGTGCCGTGTTCGGTCAGCCAGCGTTCACTGGCCTGACCGATCTGCTCGGCGGCCTGCCTGCGAAGCGACACCACGAGCTGCCAGTCGACATCGGAGCTCGGCTGCCACTCCTCCTCCTCGAGGAACCGGTGACGAGGTGCCGCACGGGGATGCCAATCGGAGGTGGCGAGGGCGGCGAACGCCCCTGACAGGCTGGGTGGTTTCGAGACATCGCTTATCACGGGGCACCGCCTTGGAGCAGTTCACGCCTGAGGGCCCTGGCGCGTTCGAGTCGCTGCGTGAGATGCAGGGCCGCCACCCGGTACGAGCCGAGGAGTGGCGAGTTGTTGAATTTCCTGGGCGGTGTCAGGCCGTGGCTCAACACCCCGGCGGGTTTCGGATCCCAGGGAATCCGGGCCCAGCAGTCGATCCCGAACTGGGCGGTGATCTCGTGCACCGAGTAGGGGCGATCCGGTCCCACGAGCATCAACCCCAGCGGGCGATCCGCAGGGAGGGTGCTGACCTGCTCAGTCAGCAGGGGAAGGTACAGGCGCGACGCGGCCAGCGATTTCAGGTTGCTCTGCAGCACGAAACCGATGGCGTCCGCGATTTCCAGCAGCGCGACGGGAAGTCCGTCGCGACCCAGCCTCCCGGCGTCCACTATGACGTCGATTCCTTGGGAGCCCAGGCCCACGAAGGCCTCCGCGAGTTCCGGCCAGATGTGATCGAACAACCGCACCGCCCCCGGCTGGGCGAAACCGGGGAGGAAACGCCGGCTGGTGGCGTCCCCTTCGGTCAGGGCAATGGTCTGCCGGGACAGCTCCGGTCCGATGTCCCGGGTCTCGCGGTGCAGACGGGCCAGGGCGGCCAACCCCCTGCCCCCGAGGTCGAGGCCGCGGAGGTAGCCGGCGGGAATGGCCTGCGCCGGGTCGCGGTCGCAGTCGGAGAGCATTACATCGCCGGGCCAGCAGAGCGTCAACCCCAGGGCGGTTGTGGTGATTCCGGGGGCTCCCGGCCCGCCCGTCAAGACTGTCACCGACATCAGGACTCCTGGAGGACGAACAGTGCGACCTGATCCGCTGCGGCGCGGGTCGCCATCAAAGGGGCCTTGTCAGCCGGGAGGCTGATGTCCAGCAGCCAGGTGGCCCCGTCGGGCAGTTTCTCGGGGAGGGCCGCGACCACGGCCTCGGCCATCAGGACGCCCTCCTTGAGATCGACCAGCTGGATTCTCTGGCCCGGCACCAGCGGGGCGTTGGGCATCCTCCCGGGACCGAGTTTCAGCCCCATCGTGACGTTCCCCTCGGGAAACGACCGGGCCGCCACGTGTCGCTTGGCGGGGAAACTGCCCGCGGGTAGATCGAACAGGGCCTGTTTCCCGATCAGGTCATCCATCTCCCGTGGGTCGAGTCCTCCCTCCTGGTCCCCCGGTAGTTCTCGCACGGTCAGGTCGGAGGAGCGGATCTCCTGGCCGCGGGTCACGTCGTTCGCCATCGCGACGGCCTGCCGGTGGCCGGTCGCGGTCGTGTACAGGGCGGCGGCTCCCAGGGCTCCCAGCACGATGAGGAGCACACCCAGGGCGATCAGGCGCGGGCTTCGTCGCGCGCGCAACTGGACTCCCTCGGGTCGGGTGGCGGAGGGTTCGGTCACGTCGTTGTCCCTTTCGTTGTGCCGGAAGGCGTGGGGACGGCCGGTGCCGGTACAGGAGTTTCCGGGAAACGGCAAATTCTCCGCGCCTTCGCGTTGCCTGAAGTTAACTCGCCTCGGGGAGCGAGCGTGCAGAGTTAACCAAGAATTAACCTTCTTCCCCTGCGGGCGGGGGGTTATCCGCCGAATCGCCAAATCCCGGCGAATCGAGGAATAGGTGTTCCGCTTGAGGCTGAACCCAACTAGGCTGCTGAGGACACTGGGGAGCAGGTGCGAAATCCGAAGTGACACCTCCCCTCCGGAAAGGAAGTGCCGTTGTGAGTGCAGAGTCGACCGCGCGGGTGAGTCTCAGGGCGCCGCTGACCGGCGTCATGGTTCCAATCGAGGACGTGCCGGATCCGGTCTTCGCCAGGAAAATGGTCGGGGACGGGTTCTCCGTGGATCCCTTGGAGGGACGGCTGACATCGCCGGTTCCGGGGGAGGTGGTGGATCTTCAACCCTCCCGTCACGCCATAACCGTGCGCAGTGCCGAGGGACTCGAGATTCTGATGCACATAGGCCTGGACACCGTCAGGTTGGGGGGCGACGGTTTCCGCGCCCACGTCTCCGAGGGGCAGCGGGTGGGCGCCGGTGACCTGCTGATCGACTTCGACCTTGATGACGTCGGCCGCAAGGCCAAGTCGCTGCTGACCCAGGTGGTGGTCACCAACACCGAGTTGCTCTCCGCCATCATCCCGGTCACGGGCCTGGTCAGCGGTGGAATCGACGAGGCCGCCGTGGTCGAACTCAAACCGCTGGAGGAATCCACCCAGGAATCGGGAACCGCCGTCGACGCCGCATCGGACGCCCTCGTGGTGCCGAACCCGACCGGACTCCACGCCCGCCCCACCGCCACGCTCGTGGCTCTCGCGAAGCAGTATCGCTCCGACATCCAGTTGCGCCGCGGCGACGACTCCGCCAACGCCAAGTCCATCGTCGCGATCATGAGCCTCGCGGTTGCCTGCGGTGAGAAGGTCGTCGTCACCGCGCACGGAACCGACGCGAAGGAAGCCGTCGCTGCGATCTCCCAGGGCATCCGGGAGGGCCTCGGGGAGGACTGCCCGACCCTGCCCAGCGGCGGTGTCGTCGGCACGGAGGACACCATCCCGATACCCACCATCACGGAACCGGTGGCCGAGACCGCCGGGCCGCGGTCGGGCGACTGGAACCTGCTGCTCGGTGCTTCCGCGTCCCCGGGACTCGGCATCGGTCGCGTGGTGCAGCTCCACCACGAGGACATCGTGGTCGAAGAGTTCGCCGAGGACCGGCACAAGGAGAGGCGCAAGCTGAACTCCGCCATCGACCGGGCCCTGCTGGATCTGTCCGCTCTGCAGAAACGGATGTCGGAGGAGGCCTCCGAGGAGAAGGCCGCGATCTTCGCGGCCCACCAGGAGATCCTGGGCGACCCCGAGCTGCTCGACCTGGCCGCCTCGGCCATCGACAAGGGCAAATCAGCGGCCTTCGCCTGGCGCGGCGCCTTCAACGCCTTCGCGGACCAGCTCGCGGGGTTGAAGAACGAGATCCTCGCGGGTCGCGCCAACGACGTGCGCGACGTCGGGCAGCGGGTGCTCGAGGAACTGACCGGCCAGCGCTCCGAGAAGGGAGAGCTGCCCGAGAACACCATTCTCGTGGCCGAGGAGCTCACTCCCTCCGACACCGCGCAGCTGGACCGCAGCCGCGTGGTCGGTTTCGCGACCACCGGGGGCGGCGCGTCCTCCCACGTGGCGATCATCGCCCGCTCCCTCGACATCCCCGCCGTCGCGGGCATCGAGGCCAGGGCCCTCGACATCGCCGACGGCACCCTCGTGGTGCTCGACGGCTCGAAGGGCACCCTGCGCATGGGGGTCACCGACGAGGAAGTGGCCCGGCTGCGGGAGAAACAGGCCCGGATGGCCGAACGCAAGGCCGTCGAGGAGGCCGCCAAGGACGAACCCGCCGTCACCACCGACGGCCACCGAGTCACCGTGGTGGCCAACATCGGCGGTGTCGACGACGCCGTCGCGTCCATGGACAAGGGTGCGGAGGGCGTCGGTCTGCTGCGCAGTGAGTTCGTGTTCATGGGGCGTTCCACCGCCCCCACCGAAGCGGAGCAGACCCAGATCTACACCGACTGCGCGAAGGCCCTGAAACCGGGGCAGCCCCTGGTGATCCGGACCCTCGATGTCGGCGGCGACAAACCCTTGGCGTACCTGCCCATCCCTGCCGAGGAGAATCCCTTCCTCGGTGTGCGAGGCATCCGGGTCGGCCTGGAGCAGCCCGAGGTGCTCCGCACCCAGATCCGCGCCGTCCTGGCGTCCTCGGACGCCGGCGCCAAGCTGCACGTGATGTTCCCCATGATCGCCACCATCGACGACTGGCGCCGGGCGAAGCAGATCTTCGACGAGGAACGCTCCAAGGTGGCCGCGTGGGACCGGGTGAGCGTCGGGATCATGATGGAGGTTCCCTCCGTGGCGGTCATGGCCAGGCAGTTCGCGGCCGAGGACGGCTGCGACTTCTTCAGCGTCGGCACCAACGACCTGACCAGCTACACCCTCGCCATGGACCGGGGACATCCCAAACTCGCCAGCCAGGTCGACCCCTGCAACCCAGCGGTGCTGGCCCTCATCGGGCAGGCCGCCGAGGCCCTCCACGAACGCGGGAAGTGGCTGGGGGTGTGTGGCGGTGTCGCCTCCGACCCGCAGGCGGTGCCGATCCTCGTCGGCCTCGGGGTCGACGAACTGAGCTGCTCCATCCCCGCGATCCCCTCGGTCAAGGCGGCCGTGCGCGCCTACGACCTGTCCACCTGTCGCGCGCTGGCGGAGAAGGCCGTCAACTGCGCCACCCCCGCCGAGGTCCGGGCCCTGGTTCCCGTCGACGAAGTCTGAGAGGCCGACATGAGTACTGCATCCGAGATCGTGGCCGCCGTCGGCGGACCCGAGAACATCCAGTCCCTGACCCACTGTGCCACGCGGCTGCGTTTCCAGCTGGTCGACGCATCCGGGATCGACACGGGGACGGTCGAATCCATCAAGGGCGTCATGGGGGCGGTTCCCCAGTCCGGGGACCGCTACCAGGTCATCATCGGCGGTGGTGTCCAGACGGTCTACAACGAGATCAACGAACTGCCGGAGATGTCCAACAGACGCCAGCTCACCGACGCGGAGCTCAAGGCCGCGGCCAGGGCCGGGGGAGTGCGGGGAAAGTTCGCGTGGGTTGACTCCTTCTTCGAGTTCCTCTCCGATTCCTTCCGCCCGATCCTGGGTGCTCTTCTCGGGGCGTCATTGATCATCACCTTCATGTCGCTGATGGCGACGTTCAAGGTCATCGACAACTGGGCCGACCCGCAGGTCCAACTGCCCCCCAGCTGGGCTTTTGTCAATCTGTTGTGGAAGGCGGTCTTCTACTTCATTCCCCTGATGGTGGCCTACAACGCATCTAAGAAACTTGGCGCCGACCCGTGGGTCGGTTTCTCGATCATGGCCTTGGTGATGCTCCCCGGGTTCGCTGATCTTGGGAAGAACGTGGCCGCCTACGATGCGGAGGTATTCGGTAAGAGCATCAAGCTGATCGATATCTTCGGGGTTCCGCTGACCATCTTCGACTACGGATCGCAGGTATTCTCGCCGCTGCTCATGGCAGGGCTGCTGGGTCCGCTTTACAAGCTCTTCAAGAAGCTGATCCCCGAGAACCTGCAGCTGATCTTCGTTCCCTTCCTTTCGTTCATCATCATGCTGCCTCTCACTGCCTTCCTGATCGCCCCCGTCGGGGTGTACGCAGGTGCCGGTCTGGCAGGTGCGTTGCAGTGGATCAACCAGTGGCCCTTCATCTTCGCCATCCTCATTCCGTTGACCTACCCGTTCATGGTGCCGCTCGGCCTGCACTGGCCGATCAATGCGATCATGATCGTCAACATCTCCGAAAGGGGCTCTGACTACATTCAAGGCCCAATGGGCGCCTGGAACTTCGCCTGCTTCGGTGCGACGGCTGGTGTCATGATCCTGGCGATGCGGGAGCGTGACCAGCAGATGCGCCAAACCTCCACAGGCGCGCTCGTGGCCGGCCTGCTGGGTGGGATTTCCGAGCCTTCTCTCTATGGCATTCATCTGCGGTTCAAGCAGATCTACCCGAGAATCCTCGCGGGCTGCGCCGTTGGTGGCATCATCATAGGCTTCGGAGGGGGACTTGAAGCCGGCGGATTCGCGTTCACATCGCTGTTGACCATCGGTATCTTCACCCCCACCCTGCTGTACATCATCGCCATCGCGGCCGCATTCTTCACCACCTTCTTCCTGGTGCTCGTCTTCGACTACCGCACCCCCGAGGAGAAGGCCGCCGCCCGCCGCGCCGCCGAGCCGGCGGAGGCCGCGGTCGAGCCGCGCGTGATCGTCGTCGGTGACGTCGAGACCAACCAGGCCAAGCAGTGGGTCACCGCACTTGGCGGGGAGGACAACGTGCGTTCCGTCGAGGCCATCGCCGAGACCCGGGTGCGGGTCGAGGTCGTCGACGACTCCAAGGTCGATGCCGACGCCCTGAAACGGGCCGGGCTGGCCGCTGCCGTCAAGGTCGGCGACGGGGTCTGGCACCTCGTGGCCGGCCTGGAAGCGGCCCAGTACGCGGAGGGAATGCGCCGGCGGGTGGCTGCCGTCGTGAGCTGATCTTTCCTTCTTGCGAGGCCCCCGGAATCCGCCGGGGGCCTCGTGATGTTCCGGGGATCGGTTCCCGGGCTCCTTGGTGATACCGGCGGGGGTTTGGCGGTGATCCACCGGCAGGCTAGTCTGCCTTTCGGTCATCGTTTCCACTCGGAGCGGAGATCTGAGGAGGGGAAGGGAAGCGAAGGCCTTTGTGGACCCGGGTGGGTCCTTCGCACAAGGAAAGGCAGAACCTTGCGAAGTAGAAAGCTACTAGCCGCTGTGGGTGCCCTGGCGCTCGTTCTCCCGGTGTCCACGGCCACCGCGGATGAAACGAGCAGCGAGGGCGGCCTGGCAAACCTGATCGCCAAGGCCCCGGGCGGGGAGATCCAGTCCGATTCAGCTGAGGAACTCTTCGGCGTCAGCGGCAAAGTCACCGTCATGGTGGAACTCAAGGACGACCCCGTCGCAGTTGTCAAGGCGGAGAAGGGCGGTGAGCTCACCGCCGCCCAGGAGGAGAAGATCGAGAGCGAGCTGTCGGGCGTCCAGGACAAAGTTGCCACGACCATTGAGGCCAAGGGGGGTGCTGTCGAGAGCAAGATGCAGTCCGCCTTCAACGGCATGCGCGTGACCATCGACAGCAGCGAGTTAAAGAATCTCGAATCCCTCCCTGAGGTCAAGGCCATTCATTCCGTCCCCACCTACGAACGCAGCAACGTTCACGGGGTCCCGATGATCGGAGCGCCGAAGGTGTGGGAGGGCGCCGGTGGCGCCACCGGATACACCGGTGAGGGCGTCAAGGTCGCCGTCATCGACACCGGCATCGACTACACCCACGCGACCTTCGGTGGCCCGGGAACCGTCGAAGCGTTCAACAAAGAGTCTGCCACCAAGACCCCCAACTCGGAGTGGTTCGGTCCCAACGCCCCGCGCGTCAAGGGTGGGGTGGATCTCGTCGGTGACGAGTACAACGGCACCAACACCCCGACGCCCGACGACAACCCCATCGACTGCGCCAGGGCCGGGCACGGCACCCACGTCGCCGGCACCGTCGGCGGAGCCGGGGTCCTCGCCGACGGCAAGACCTACACCGGCGCCTACGACCAGAAGACCCACGAGAACGAGTTCAAGGTGGGGCCCGGTGTCGCCCCCAAGGCCGAGCTCTACGCGGTGCGCGTCTTCGGTTGCACGGGGTCCACGAGCATGACCACGGAAGCCATCAACTGGGCCGTGAAGAACAAGATGGACGTGATCAACATGTCGCTTGGCACGCCCTACGGCAAGCGCAGCGACGCCGATGCGATCGCCTCCTCCAATGCCGTCGCCGCGGGTGTCGTCGTGTTGGCCTCGGCCGGCAACTACGGTTCGCAGCCTTACCTCACGGGTTCGCCCGCGTCCGGTGCCGGGGTCATCTCCGTCGCCGCCAGCAACCCCATGGAGAACTACCCGGGTGCTCAGCTCACCGTTGACGGCAAGTCCGTTCAGGCCATGAACGCCAACGACGCGAAGCTGCCCGCAGACGCCCCCGTGCACGTGCTGAAGGACGCCTCGGGCAATGTTTCCCTCGGCTGCGCCGACTCCGACTACGCCAACGTGCCTGAGGGTTCCATCGTGATCACCGCGCGGGGTAACTGCGCCCGGGTGGCCCGTGCCGTGTTTGGGCAGAAGCACAAGGCAGCTGCCGTGGTCATGATCAACTCCAGCGACGACTACGCCAGTTACGAAGGGAAAATCACCGGCAACCCGAGCACCGGGGAACAGCTGGACGTGACGATCCCATTCCTCACCGTCAAGCACTCTGACGGCGCAGCCCTGGCCGCTACCGATGGCAAGCAGATGACCTTCGCAGCGAACACGGTCCCCAACCCGGATTTCACCAAGTACGGTGACTTCACTTCCGCCGGTCCTCGCAGCGGTGATTCCGCCCTGCGTCCCAGCGTGGCTGCCCCCGGCGTGTCCATCACCTCGGCCCGGGTCGGTTCCGGAAACGATTCCAGCACTCTTTCCGGCACCTCCATGGCCGCTCCGCACGCAACGGGCGTCGCGGCTCTCACCAAGCAGGCCCATCCCTCCTGGAACTCCCAGGAGATCTCGGCGGCGATCGTCTCGACGGCCGACGCCTCCAAGGTGAGCGGCTACGGACCCACGCGTGGCGGCGGCCTGGTGGATCCGGTGGACTCCACCACCACCCAGGTCTTCGCGTACGGTGACTCCAACGAGGTGAAGGACAAGACCGTCCGTGACGCTCTGCTCAGCTTCGGCTACCAGGAATCCAACGGTTCCTTCGAGGCGACCAAGACGATCACCCTCGTGAACAAGGGGAACTCGGAGGTCACCTTCAACGGGGAGGTCAAGGCCTCGAGCCAGAGCCTGCCCGCTCAGGTGAAACTCAACACCAACAAGGTCACCGTCCCTGCGGGCGGCACGGCCGATGTCACCGTGACCCTGACCATGAAGGCCTCGGATGTTCCGAGCAGCCTCAAGTCCCAGAACTCCCAGAACTTCTACGAGGCCTCGGGCAACGTGCAGTTCACCTCGGGTGACAAGACGCTGAGCGTTCCCTACCTGATGGTTCCCCGTTCCACCACCAAGGTGACCGGTGAGATCAGCTCCGATTCCTCCAAGATCGGCTTCCAGAACCAGGGCGGCACCTACGACACCAGCGGGTTCCTGTTCAACTGGGGCGCCACCGACCCGAAGGGCGACCTCCCGGCCGAAGCCATCGAAGCGGGCGATGGCGTTGACATCGCCAACGTCGGGGTCGCGACCACCACGTTCGACGGCGAGAAGGCCTTGGTCTTCGCGATCAACAGTCACACGCGCCACTCGAACGCGGCCGGTAACAGCTACCAGATCCCGATCGACAACAACAATGACGGTAAGACGGATTACATCGTGTTCAGCGCCGACTCCGGGAAGAGGCGTTTGAAGGTCTACAACGGCGTTCCCGAGGTGTTCATCTACGACATGGCCACGAAGACGGGCGTCCCGGCGGGGAGCTACACCCTGGCACCCAGCGATTCCAGCACCGCGCTCCTCACGGTCAAGGCATCCAGCGTCGGTGTGACCGGCAAGTTCCAGTACGGGGCCGTCACCTATGGCAGCAACGCCCAGGCGAAGGACGCCACCGATGGCATGGCCACCTACGATCCGGAAAACCGCCCCTTCAACGACGGCCAGAGCTTCCAGGTGCCTGCCGGCGGGTCGAAGGACGTGTCCGTCACGTACAACAAGGCTGCGGCTGATGACCAGAAGTCGCTGGGATGGATGGCAGTGGTCTTCGACAACGATCAGGGAACTCCTGAGGCGGTCACGGGTTCGTTGACCGGTGGCGGAACCAGCCCGACGGTGAGCCCCACGACTCCGAACCCGACGGTGACCCCCACGAATCCGAACCCCACGGGCTCGGCTTCCCCGGGTGACCCGAGCGCTCCGGTTTCGCCTGTCCCGACCCGGGCTCCGCTCAAGCCGGGCCTGCCCAAGACTGGCGACCTGGGGTGATGCTCTGAATCGGACCCGAAACACAGGGATGGCCCCCGCATCAGCGGGGGCCATCCCTCTTGGTTCTTCAAGTAACCCAGTCTGTGGAATTACCGGTTCAGATATCCGTGGGAGTCTCTGCGGGGATACCGATGAAGTTCATGCTGTTCTCGCACAGCGTCGGAGTGGCGTCTGTCCCGAAGCGGTAATCGTAAGTTTTGTCCCCGACCTTGACCACAACCTGCCAGCCTTCGACCAAGGCCTGGGTGTAGCTGACCCCGGGGAGCGGGCAGCCCAGCGCACCGGTATTCCAGGTCTTCCTGTGGGCTTCCACCAGCGTCGCATCGGAACCGCTCACGCCACGCCCGTCGAGGTCGGCCCGGATGGCCGCCATATGGGTTTCGGGCGGATCCACCGTGCCCGTGGTGCCGGTGCTGGCGCTGGGCATCTCAGTGGGTGCGGTGGCAATGGGGAGCCCGGTGGGGGACTTCTCGGTTCCCGGATCCCGGGGCTCAGCGGGGGTGTCCGCGGCGCATGCGGCCAGGGACACGGTGAGTAGCATGCCAGCAATTCCGACCAGTGGTTTCAACATATACCGAGTTTACCCGGGGACTTGACGGCGTCAAAGGCCTAGTGAGCGGGCATAAGAGCTTCAATCCTGCGCACACTTTGGCGGGTCCTCACGGGAAACCGCTAAGGTTGGGGCGGACGAGGTAGACCCGTCGCAACGATCAAGGGAGACAAACGCGAATGAGCGAGAAACGCTACATCTACGACCTCTCGGAAGGTGACGCGACCATGCGTAACCTACTCGGGGGAAAGGGGGCGGGCGTCGCTGAGATGGCCCGGGTCGGGGTCCCTGTCCCCGACGCCTTCACCGTCACCACGACGGCCTGCGTGGAAACCATGAACCGGGGCGGCGAATGGCCCGACGGTCTGGCGGACGAGATCAACGCAGGCCTGACCCGGCTGGAGGAACGCACGGGACGCAAACTCGGTGGTTCCGAGAATCCGCTGCTGGTTTCGGTGCGCTCCGGCGCAGTGTTTTCCATGCCCGGCATGATGGACACCATCCTCAACCTCGGTGTCTCCGACGAGTCCGTGGCGGCCATCGCCGAGGAATCCGGAAACGAACGTTTCGCGTGGGACTGCTACCGCCGTTTCATTCAGATGTACGGCGAGGTGGTCGAGGGCGTCCCGGCCTACGCTTACGAGGACGCGCTGACCGAACTGAAGCGCAAGCGCGGCGTCGAGCTCGACACCGACCTGGGACCTGCGGACCTGAAGGAGCTGGTGGCCACCTTCAAGGAGATCAGCAACGAGCACCTGGGTGGCGAGTGGACCTCCGACCCGGTCGAACAGCTCCACCGGGCCGTGAACGCGGTGTTCCGTTCCTGGCAGAACCCCCGCGCCGAGGTGTACCGCCGCGCCAACAACATTCCCTCCGACCTCGGCACCGCCGTCAACGTCATGCAGATGGTCTTCGGCAACCGCGGTGATGACTCCGCCACCGGCGTGTGCTTCACCCGCAACCCGTCGACGGGCGCCAAGGAACTCTACGGCGAGTTCCTCGTCAACGCCCAGGGCGAGGACGTGGTGGCTGGCATTCGCACCCCGCGGCCGCTCGCGGAGATGCGTGAAGTGCTGCCCGAGGCCTACGACGAGCTCATCGACACGATGCACCGCATGGAGTCCCACTACCGTGACATGCAGGACATGGAGTTCACCGTCGAGAACGGCAAGCTGTTCCTGCTGCAGACCCGCAACGGCAAACGCACCGCGGCCGCCGCGCTGAAGGTGGCCTCCGATCTGGTGGACGAGGGGGTCATCACCAAGGAGGAGGCGCTGCTGCGCATTGAACCGGACCAGCTGGATCAGCTGCTGCATCCCGCCATCGACCCGTCACACGGCGAGAAACCCATCGCCAAGGGCCTTCCCGCATCCCCGGGGGCCGCGGTCGGCGAGGTGGTCTTCGATGCCGACACCGCCGCGGAGCGCGGCGGGCGTGGCGAAGCGGTGGTGCTGGTGCGCTACGAAACCACCCCCGACGACATCCACGGCGTGATCGTCGCCCAGGGCGTGCTCACCGCCCACGGCGGCATGACCTCCCACGCGGCCGTGGTGGCGCGCGGTATGGGCAAGCCCTGCGTCGCGGGCGCCTCCGGCATCCACATCGACGCCAAGGGCCGCACCCTCACCGTCGGGGACCGGGTCATCAAGGAGGGCGAGGTCATCACCCTCGACGGCTCCACGGGCGACGTGTTCGGGCAGGAGATCAAACTGATCCCGCCGCGCATCAACGAGGACTTCCAGCGCGTGGTCACGTGGGCCGATGAGGTTCGCGAACTCGGGGTGCGCGCGAACGCCGACAACTTCGAGGACGCATCCAAGGCCCGCGAACTGGGCGCCGAGGGCATCGGGCTGTGCCGCACCGAACACATGTTCATGGCCGCCGACCGGCTTCCCGCGGTTCGTCGCATGATCCTGGCGGAGACCCACGAGGCCCGCGCGGATGCGCTCGAGAAGATCCTGCCGATGCAGCAGGCCGACTTCGAGGGCATCTTCACCGCGATGAAGGGGCTTCCCGTCACCGTCCGGCTCCTCGACCCGCCGCTGCACGAGTTCCTGCCGAACCTGGTGGAGCAGTCGCTGCTGGTGCAGCGTCTCGAATTGACGGGCGGCGACGCCTCCGAGCTGGGGGCCGCCCGCGCCACCCTCGCCCAGGTCAAGCGCCTCCACGAGCTCAACCCGATGCTCGGCACCCGTGGCTGCCGCCTGGCGATGCTCTACCCGGAGATCCCGGCCATGCAGACCCGAGCCATCATCCGGGCCGCCCTGGCGGTGCTGGAACGCGAGGGCGAGACGATCGGCGTGGAGATCATGATCCCCCTGGTGGCCCTGTCGAAGGAACTGGAGATCCAGCGCGAGATCGTGGAGAAGACGGTCGCCGAGGAGCTGAAGGCCGCCGGCAAGGAGCTGGATGTGACGGTCGGTACCATGATCGAGCTGCCGCGGGCCGCCCTGGTGGCGGACCAGATTGCCGAGTACGCCGACTTCTTCAGCTTCGGCACCAACGACCTCACCCAAACCGGCATCGGCATCAGCCGCGACGACGCCGAGAACGGCTTCCTCACCCAGTACGTCACGAGCAAGGTACTGGAACGCAACCCGTTCGAGTCCATCGACGTTGCCGGCGTTGGCCAGCTGGTCGACATCGGTGTCGCGAAGGGACGCTCCATCAAACCGAACCTGAAGACCGGCGTCTGCGGTGAGCACGGCGGCGACCCGGACTCGGTGGAGTTCTTCCAGTCCGTCGGCCTGGACTACGTCTCCTGCTCCCCGTACCGGGTGCCCATCGCCCGTTTCGCGGCCGCCAAGGCGGTGCTGAAGCAGCGCGAGGACTGAACCGGACCAAAGGGAGGGCCGGGCCCGCACCGGGCCCGGCCCTCCTACCGATTCCACGCCAGATATAGCGGGAGATCAGGAGACTCAAGTAAATTGCGACGTGGATGCGGGGTTTCCCTACTTGGTGGGTGATGTTTCCCGCTTTCGACCCGCATTTCCATTATGGCGTTCGGTGGTCGCGTCGCTTGAATGCTCTCGTTCCTCCTCATGCGCAACGCAGACGGTGAACGTGACTGAAGGTCGGCATCCACGTTGTTTGCCTGCCGCCGACCCCGGAGCGACTACAGGGTCCAGGCCTCCAGGCAGTGGCTGCGTTCCCAGAACAGTTCCTCGTAGCGGGTGGCGTCGGCGAAGGTGTCGAGCATGACCGTTCTCGTCGCGTCGTCGGTGGCCTCGGCCGCCTCGTCGAGCAGCTCGATGGCCACCGCGGTGGTTTCCTGGAAGGCCGGATCTGCGTAGGCCGCCACCCAGGTTCCGTAGGGATGGTTCTCCACCGCCCCGGCCCGTTCGGCCAGGTCCAGGCCCACCTGTGCGTAGACCCAGTAGCAGGGCAGCACCGCCGCCACCCCCACCGGGTAGGGATCGTAGGCGACCGCGGTCTGGATGAAGTTCACATAGCCGCGGGTGGTGGGGGAGGGAGCTGCCGCGTGCGGGGCGGAACGCAGCAGGGGGTCGTTCAGGAGGGCATCGTGCATCAGCTTTTCGGCTGCGACGGCCTCTCCGGCGCTCTGTGCCCAGAAGGACCGGGCCTTGGCGTGCGGGGCCCGGGCGGCCAGCAGCGCCAGGGCCCGGGAGTAGCCGCGCAGGTAGAAGTCGTCCTGGACGATGTACTCGACGAAGCGGCGCGGCTCCAGGGTGCCGTCGGCCAGCTGGGTCAGCAGCGGCAGCTGTTCGATGCGTTCGCGGATCCCGGCGATGTGTTCCCAGGCCGAAGCGCTGAACTCCCGTGTGCGCCAGGTCATGCCTGTGCTCCTTTCAGGTTGATCAGGTGGTTCACCGGGCCGTGTCCGGTCCCGGGGGAGCGACTGAGTTGCCAATCGGCCCCCGCAAGGATGGCGCGGTGCAGGAAATCACGGGCCTCCGCAACCACGTGTTCCGGGACGGTGCCGCCTGGCGCAATTCCGGCGCGTGCCGCGGTGGCGGCGATCGCGGAACTGAGGGTGCATCCGGTGCCATGGGTATTGCGGGTGTTCACGCGAGCGCCGGTGAACCGTGCGGTTCCGTTCGGCGTGACCAGGAGATCGGTCAGCTCCTCGCCGGTCAGGTGACCGCCCTTTGCCAGGACCGCACGGGCGCCCGTCGTGACGATGCGCTCCGCCTGCGCCTGGAGCTCGGAGCTGTTACCCGCAGGTGAGGAACCGGCCAGCACCGCGGTCTCCGGGACGTTCGGGGTGATCAGGTCGGCCAGCGGCAACAATCGGGTGCGAACCACCTCGACTGCTTCGTCGGCCAGGAGCCTGTCGCCCGAGGTCGCCACCATCACGGGATCGAGGACCAGGAAACCGAAGTCCGCCCGGCGCGCGGCGATCAGGTCCGCCACCGCCTCCGCGATCCTCGCGTTCGTGAGCATCCCGAGCTTGGTGGCGTGCACCTCGATGTCGTCGAGGACCGCCTCCACCTGCGCGACGACGAATCCCGGGTCGATGGGGGACGCGGCCCGCACCCCCTGGGTGTTTTGAACCGTCAGGCCCGCCAGCGCGGCCATGCCGTGCACCCCGAGGGCCGCGAAGGTCTTCAGGTCGGCCTGGATCCCGGCGCCACCGCTCGGGTCGGAGCCCGCTATGGAAAGTGCAGTTCTCGGTGTCATGGTTTCTCCCAGAGTTCTTTCAGCCGCGCTGCGGCCTCGCGGGGACGGGTGGCCGCCGCGATCGCGGATACCACGCAGATACCGTCTACCCCGGTCGCGATGACTTCGGCGGCGTTGGTGGCGTTGATTCCCCCGATGGCCACCGCGGGCAGGCCCGCTGGCCGGGCGGCGAGCAGTTCCCGGACCCCTTCCAGGCCCAGCGCCGGGGCGGTGTCGGTCTTGGTGCTGGTGCTCCACACCGGGGACAGCCCGACAACGTCGGCACACCCGATGGCAGCGATGGCGTCCAGCTCGGCCCGGGAGCTGACGGAGACCCCCAGCAACCGGTCCGGACCGAGAGCCTCGCGGACCACCGCGGGGTCGCCGTCGGACTGCCCGATGTGCAGGTGGGTGCCCAGCTCCACCGCGATCCCCAGGCGGTCGTTGACGAACAGCTCCGCTCCGGCCGCACCCTTGGCCACGGCGGATTCGATGGCCTCCTGGCAGGCGAGCACGCCTTTCCGGAAGGTGTTGTCGTCGGCGTTCTTGTCGCGGAACTGGACCACCGTGGCCCCGCCCAGCACGGCCTGTTCCACGGTGTGGGCCACGCGGCCGCGGCCGCCGGACAGGTCCGGGTCGGTGACGTAGTAGAGCCGCCAGTCGATCCGCATCAGGCCTCCTCGACAGCGACCAGGGAGGCGACCTCGTCGGGGGTCAGCGCGTACAGGGCGTCGCGCCAGGCGATCTCGAAACTGGCCGGGCCCTTCGCGTCGCGGCCCGCCACGATGCCAGCGGCCGCGAACAGGGAGTGGGCGGCGACGACCGCGTCGTGTGGGCAGGGGTGTTCCCGGGTGGCGCCGAGTGTCGCCGCGACCAGTGCGCCGAGCGAGCAGCCCGTGCCGATCACCAGCGGCATCAGCGGGTCGCCGCCGTGGATGCGCGTGGTTCGCGACGTGCTGATCACCACGTCGACCTCTCCGGAGATCGCCACGACGGTGTTGTGCTTGTCGGCCAGGCCCCGTGCCGCCTCCACCGCGGCCTCGACGGGGTCGATTGAGTCCACGCCCCGCCCTCCGGCGCCGGCGCCCGCCAGGCCCAGGATCTCGGACGCGTTGCCCCGGATTGCGGCAGGCGACAGAGCCAGCAGTTCTCGGGCCAGGGCGGTCCGTACCGGCAGTGCACCGACCGCGACCGGATCAAGCACCCAGGGAGTGCCGGCCCCGTGGGCGGCGCTCGCGGCAGCACGCTGCGCCGCGTGCTGCTCCGAGGAGCCGTTGCCGACGTTGATCAGCACCGCCGATGCGATCCCGGCGAAGAGCTCCGCCTCCTCCGGGAGGTCGATCATCGCGGGCGCGGCGCCGGCGGCCAGCAGGACGTTGGCGGTGATCTGCGGCACCACGGTGTTGGTCAGGCAATGGACCAGCGGGGTCGTGGCGCGGAGTTGGGCAAGGACGGACGCGACGTTCATGGCGCTCCCTTCGTCAGTGCGAACTGCATCAGGTTCGACGAGTTTGATCTCAGCCCCTTTCGGTGGGGCACCCCGGCGTTCTGGAAGGTTAGCAGGAGTTGCGGGGAGGGCGGTGACGTGACCATTCCCAACGCGGGGGTTCACAAAAAGCCCCGGTTTAACTAAGGTTTACCTTAAATACCCGGACGATGTGTCGCTACTTTTGTGGTGCCGTACGGGGTCGCACTATCAATTATGAAAGGCAGAGCTGTGCGACGTAGCAGACTATTGGCCATGATCGGGGTGTTGGCTCTCATCACCCCAGTGGCAACGGCTTTCGCCGACGAGACAGCGGACCCGCAGAACATGTCCGATCTGATCAAGTCGGCCCCCAAGACCGAGGTTTCCGCCGAAACCGCCAAGGAGATCCTCAAGAAGCAGGGTCCGGTCACGGTCATGGTGGAACTCAAGGAGGATCCCGTCGCGGTCGTCAAGGCGCGCAACGGGGGTTCCCTGAGTGAGAGCGAGGAAAAGCAGATACAGGACAATCTCGGCAAGGCCCAGGAGAAGGTGGCCGCGCAGGTGGCCGTTCTGGGCGGCACCGTCGAGAACCGCCTGCAATCCGCCTACAACGGCCTGCGGGTGACGATCGACAGCGGTCAGTTGGCCAACGTCGAGGCGATCGACGGGGTCAAGAGCGTGCAGGCCATCCCCGAGCAGGAGCGGAGCAACACCAAGAGCGTGCCCTACATCGGCGCCCCGAACGTCTGGCAGGGCGCGGGCGGCACCGGCTACACCGGAAAGGGCGTCAAGATCGCCATCATCGACAGCGGGGTCGACTACACCCACGCCACCTTCGGTGGGGAAGGCACCCCGGATGCGTTCGCCGAGGCCACCGCGGCGGCGGATCCGACCCCCTACTACGGCCCCCGGTTCAAGGGCGGATACGACTTCGCGGGCGACTCCTACACCGGGCAGAACACTCCGCAGCCGGACGCCAACCCCATCGACTGCGAGAAGTTCGGGCACGGAACCCACGTGGCAGCCACCGCCGCCGGATCAGGCGTGACCGCTGACGGCGAGACTTACAAGGGTCCCTATGACTCCACCACCCACAACAACGAGTTCCGGGTCGGTCCCGGCGTGGCTCCCGAAGCCGATCTGTACGCGTTGAAGGTTTTCGGGTGCGAGGGACACAGCAGCCTCACCGCTGATGCCGTCGACTGGGCCGTCAAGAACCACATGGACGTGATCAACCTCTCGCTCGGTTCGCCGTTCGGCAGGGCCACCGACCCCGATGCCGTCGCCGTTTCCAACGCGGTGGCCGCCGGCGTCGTGGTGGTCTCCGCCGCGGGCAACGCCGGTTCGCAGCCCTACCTGACGTCCTCTCCAGGCACCGGCGCAGGGGTGGTCTCCGTCGCCGCAAACGATCCCATGGAGAACCACCCGGCCGCACAGCTCGCCATCGACGGCAAGACGATCCAGACCATCAACGTCAACGGCGCCAAACTTCCCCAGAGCGCGAAGCTCCACGTCCTCAGAACCGAGGACAACAAGATCTCGACCGGCTGCGATCGCGACGAGTACGCCAGCGTTCCGCGCGGGGCCATCGTGGTCACCAGGCGTGGCGACTGCGCCCGTGTGTTGCGCGCCATGAACGCCCAGCGCTGGGGTCTGGCGGGAGCCATCATGATCAACGACAGCGACGAGCTGCCACCCTACGAGGGCCTGATCACCGGCAATCCCGAAACCGGTGAGAAGTGGCGGGTCAACGTTCCGCTGCTCGGGGTGAAATCCTCCGACACCGAAGCCGTCGTCGCCGCCCACGACAAGGAGGTCACCCTGACCGCCAACGAAATCCCCAACAGGGACTACGGCAAACTCGCGGATTTCAGCTCCGCGGGTCCGCGCAGCGGTGACTCGGCTGTGCGCCCGAACGTGACCGCCCCCGGCGTCTCGATCCTGTCGGCGGCCGTCGGTTCCGGAAGCTTCGGTCGCGTCGACTCGGGTACCTCCATGGCCACCCCGCACGTCACCGGCGTCGCCGCTCTCGCCGTCCAGGCCCACCCGGAGTGGAGCGCCCAGGAGATCGCGGCCTCGCTGGTCAACACCGCCGATCCCGAGAAGGTCGGTGGATACGATCCCACCCTCGCGGGAGGCCTGGTTGACCCCGTCGAGGCGGTCGGTGCCTCCGTCGTCGCCTACGGTGACTCCACGGACGTGAACGGCACCGCGGTGCGTGACGCGGGGCTCAGCTTCGGGTACGCGGAGTCGTCCACCACCTTCGAGGCCACCCGCAAGGTCACTCTCGTCAACAAGGGAACCGAGACAGCGCAGTTCACCGCCAGTTCACAACCGGCCGAGAAATCGAAGAAGGCCACCATCTCCTTCAGCCAGGAGAAGATCACGGTTCCGGCTGGTGGCAGCGTGGACATCGACGTCAAGATCACCGTGTCGGCCTCCGACGTGCCCAGCGGAGTCAACAGCCCGAACTCGCCGTGGTTCTACGAGGCCTCCGGCAAGCTGAAGTTCACCGGGTCCGGTGGCAAGACCCTGACCATGCCCTACCTGCTGGTTCCGCGTTCCCTGTCCAACGTGAAGGCGGCCAACACGCCCACGCCCAAGGGAACCGACGTCACCTTCACCAACGAGGGCGGCGCGGTCGGTGCCTACACCGCGATTTACACGTGGGGACTGAGCGATCCTGCCGACATCCCGGACGGGGTCGACAGCGGCCAGGACCTGGCCAGCGTCGGGGTGGCGAGCTACGGCGACGAGATGCTCAGGACCGTGAACTTCGCGTTGAACTCCAGCTCCCGGTTCTCCAACCCAGCCCAGCTCATGTACAACGTCGAAATTGACAACGACAATGACGGCAAGGCCGACTACCGGATCATCAGCATCGACTCCGGGCTGGTGCGCGCGAAGGAGATCAACGGTGTCGCCGAGGTGTTCGTGGCGGATCTCTCCGACGGAAAGGTCTACGCCTCCGGTTCTATGACCCTCGCCCCGACGGACTCCAGCACCGTGGTGCTGCAGGTGGTCGCCAGCCAGGTCGGCATCAAGGGCAAGTTCAGCTACACCGCCTACGCCACCGACCTCAAGAACGAGGCGGCTATCGACACCATCGAACAGTGGGCGCAGTACGATCCGACGAACAAGCCCTTCAACGACGGCCAGTTCTTCAAGGTCAACCCGGGCGAGTCGAAGACCTTCAATCTCGAACGCAACGACGCCGCCTACACCGACCAGAAGACGCTCGGATACATGGCTGTGGCCTTCGACAACGCCCAGGGCGTCACGGAGGCCATCACAGGGGAGCTGAACAAGGGCACCGAACCCACGGCCTCCCCGTCCGCCGGACCGACCAGCACCGTGACGCCGACCGGAACCGCGTCCCCGACCGGAACCGCGACGCCGACGAGCACGGATCCGGGCACGCCGGGCCAGCCCACCAGAAAGACGCCGGTCAGACCCGGTCTTCCCAGGACGGGTGAAGGTCTCTGATCGATCCCGCCCCAACACGCCGTGGCCCCGGGAGATCCCGGGGCCACGGCCTTTTCCCGACCTGTTGGCTGGGTAGGGTGGATCCGTGACCGAAGCGCTAGAAGGGGATCTGTCGCCCTGGAGCCTGCTCACGACCCCCGGGGAGATCCGCGCCGCCAGCTACCTCGTCGGTTCCCACGCCCGCCAGTACCGGCTCATCGTGGACGTGTTGGCAGACCGGCAGGAGGTGTCGCTGACGGGAGTGGGCCACGACGAACTGGCCGAATTGATCCGCGCGCGGCTGCCGCAGGGGACGGTGGCCGAGCTGGTCGAGGACCTCAACCTCTCCGACCGTCTCGCGTCGCTGGTCTCCTGGGGAACCTGCGAGGCCTGGCAGGACCGGGCCACCACGGAGGAAGAGTTCCTCCGGAACCGCTACCGCTACCAGCTCACCGAGGCCGGAGCGGCCCTCAACCAAGCCGTCAGGGCCATCGAGGAGGACCTGGGGGCGGGTTCCACGGCGGTGCTGCTGGCCCCGGCGGTGCTGGCCGACCGGCTCCGGGCCGCCCTGGACGCCCTGGCGGGGGAACGTATCGATGACGCCTCCCGGGAGTTTTCCGTGGTCGAAACCACCCTGGACGCCATGGCGCGGGAGGCCAACCAGTGGCAGTCGCGGATGGCCGCTGCGCTCGGTGGGGTTCCCGACCAGGCGCGCATCACGCGCCTGTTGGAAACCATCCTCGCCTACATCGATGCCTGGGGTGCCGGGGTGGACGCCTGGTCCGGTCGCATCACGGCCTGCCTACCGGACCTGAAGGCCATCGGCCCCGATATCTGGCGGGCCCTGACCCTCCAACGCCTCGGCGCCGAGATCAACCCGGAGACGGTGACCCGCGCGACCACCCACCTGGCGGGCATCGTCGCAGTCCTGGAACGCTGGTTCAGCGGCGAACTGCCGCAGGCCACCCGGCTTCGCCGCCAGATGCGTGACGCCGTCACCCCGGTGCTCCGTGGGCACCGGGCGCTGATGGCGGTCGGGGGCACCGTCTCCCGGGCCGCGGAACTGTCCCGGCTGGCCGACGCGGTCGCCGGGGCCGAGGACGACGCGGAGGCCTGGCGGGTCTTCGCATCCGGCACGGGGCTCTACTCCGCCAGGCACCTGGCCATGGAGACCCCAGAGGTGCCCGGTACCCCGAGCGTGTGGGAGGCACCCCCCGCCCCGGTGTCGAAACGGCTGCGCTCCCAGGGCCGGCGTTCCCTGTCCGGCCGGGCCCCCCGCGTGGTGGACCGGTCGAGGGCCAGGGAACTGGCCCGCGCTGCCGCCGCCCACGACCAGGCCGCGCTGCGGGAGGCCGAACACCGCCTGGTCTCCCGTTCCGGCACACACCTCAGTGACTGGGCCGTCCTGACCGCGGAGGAAACCCGGCTCTTCCTGGACCTGCTCACCTCGGCCCGGGAATCGGACGGGACGGGCACCACCGCCGACGGCAGATGCACCATGAAACTGACCCCCGTCCACCCTCCCCGGTCCGCCGTCTGCCGGACCGAGGAAGGGCGACTGGTGCTGGCCGACGCCCTGGTGGAGTTCACCGCGTGATGCTGGGCAACGACCACTCCGAGATCCAGGCCGCCTTCACCGGCCTGCTGGCGAACCCCATCGTCACGCCCTGGAGACATCCCGAACTGCACGTGCTGGTGCACCGTCACGCCGCCGTCCTGAACGTCTGGGCGAAGCGGGTGGGCTATCTCCTGGTTGGCATCAATCGCTGCTACCGGTTGCGCAGGCCACCCATCGGGGGAGGAGTGGCTCTTCCCGCGACCACGCCACCGCCCCGCGGCCAGCTGGTGCTGGCCTTGTACACCGCCAGTTGCCTGGAGGCCAGCCCCGGGGAGTCACTGACCCTCCAGGAACTTTCCGACGATGTGGCGCGGCTGGCGCAGATCAACGGCGGCTGGCCCTACGACCCGAACCGCCGCCCGGACCGGCAGCGGCTGCTCGCCGCCATCCAGCTGCTCATCGGGCACGGGGTGCTGGAGGAACGCACCTCAGGCACCTTGCAGAACGACTGGGAGCGCACCGGATCCGGGATCGGCGCCGGCTACCTGCTGCACCGGGACGCCCTGATGCTGCTGGTGGACACCAATGACGTCGACCTCGCCCTGGCGCGCCGGGTCGACGGCGGCCAGGACGCCCGGGGACAGGAACTGCTGCGGATCCTGGTGGAATGCCAGGCCCTGTATCCCCAGGAGCTTCCCGAATCCCACCGCGACTACCTGACCCGGCAACGCAGCCGCCTGGTGGAGCGGGCCGAGGAACTGACCGGAGGCCGGGTCGAGGTGCGCAGCGACGCCCTCGTGCTGGTGATGCCCGCATCCCGAGAACTGCCCGAGGGGTTGGTTTGCGGTTTCCCCGACGCCACCACCTTGGATTGGGTGACGCTGGCCATGATCGACGCGCTGTGCCCGGGGGCGGCAGGATTCCACCGGGTTCCTGCCGACCGGGTGCTGGCCGCCGCGGAAGACATTCACCGTGGCAGGGAGAAACAACTCACGGTGGCCCTGAGGGAATCCGCCACGGCGATCCGCGACGCCGTGGCGGGGCGGTTGGGGGAACTCGGTCTACTCAGGGTGGAGGCCGGGGACTGGATTCTCGCCCCGGCCGCGGGGCGCTACCGCGATGCCGAACTGACCTCGGGCGAGGAGGAGTGATGCTTGATGACGAGCAACTGAAGTCGTGGCGCGACGCCGTGGTCGCGGGCGATTTGCCCGGCCCCATCAGGGCCGATCGCTGGCAGGCGCTGCGCGCGGGGGTGGTGAACCTGTGGGAGTTCGAGACCACCGAGTACTGGTATGCGGACGGCTGGGTGCAGCTCATGGGCAGCAACGAAACCGGTAAGTCGTCGTTGATGGCGCTGACCACCCTGATCCCTTGGCTCGCGGATGTCGCATCCAGCAACATCGACACGCTGGGCCGCTCCGGGAAAACGTTCCGCTACTACGTCGAACCCACCGGCCGCGACGCCGATCGCCGCGAGGCCACGGCCTCCACCCACCACGGCTGGCTGTGGGTGGAGTACGGGCGCCGCACCGACCAGGGTGAGGAGTTCTTCACCACGCTGCTGTTCGCGGAGGCCCGCGGCGCAGCCGCCGACATGCGCCTCCACTGGTGCACCCTCTCCGGCGGGGAACGGGTGCGTGGCGGCTGCGACCTGCTGGCGGCCCGCCGCGTGGTGCTACCCAAGGATGTGACGGCCGAGGGGTTCACCAGGCATCCGAGCGCGGCGGCCTACCGCCGCGAAGTGGCCTCCCGGCTGCTGGGCAGCACCGCCGAGAAACTGGAGGCGGTGGGGAAGCTGCTGCGGGTCACCCGCACCCCGAAACTCGGTGAGCAACTCCAGGTGCGTTTCATCAGCGATCGGCTGCACGACGCCCTGCCAGAACTTGACCGCTCCGAGATCAACCAGCTCGCCGACGGCTGGGACCAGCTGGACGAGATCCGAGCCGATCTGGATCGCGCCGCGGACGCCGTCGAAATCGTTGAGGGGTTCACCGTGCGTTCCTGGCGGCCCTGGGTGCGGGCAGTGCTGCGGAGGGCCGCGGACAGGGGCAGGTCCGCGATCACCGCGTTCGACAACGTCACCCGCAGGGAACGGGAGGCGCGACGGGAACTCGGGGAGGCGGACGCGCGACGGGCCGTCGTGGAGGAGGAACGCCGCTCCCTGGAGCTCGCGGGCGAGGGCGCCCGGGTGGCGGCCGAGGAGTTGCGGGCCTCCAGCCGCTACCAGGACGCGCAGGGAAGGTTGACCCGCCTGACCCACGCCCGCACCGTCGCGGAGATGGCGGGGAGGGAATCCGCGGAGGCCAACCGGCGCGCCGAGGCAGCCGATGCGGCGGCGCGCAGGGCGGAGGAGACCCGGGAAACCGCTGAGGCCGCGCTCGAGACCCGGCGCCGGGAAACCTCCGAGCGCCTCGCCGATGCCCGATACGCGGCCCGGGAGGCGGGGGTGGACATCGCCGACTTCGACCCGGTGCTCACGGAACAGCGGGTGGGCGACAGGCAACGCGACGTGAAACGCGCCCAGCAGTTCCTGGGCGAGGTGGTCCTGGCCGATCAGGAAGCCAGCCGCGCGGAGGACGTCGCGGCGGAGTCCCGGCAGCGAGCCACCGAGGCCGGGGAACGTCGCGACGCCGCCTGGGAGGCGGCCGAGCAGGAACGCGACTCGCTGGCGGCCGGGCTCGACGTCTGGGCGGAGAAAGTCGGAGGCGGCGTGGACGTCGAGGCCTGGCAGTCCGCCCTGCCCGACGGCAGCACCCCACAGCGGCTGCTCAGGGAACGCATCCGGGAGGAATGGTTCGAACCAACACGCGCCCCGGTCCAGGTGAGGCTGCGGGAATCCGAGTTGCAGGGCCGGCTCGCCAGGGAACGCGTCGGCGAACTGGACGGGCGCATCGAGGAACTGGACCGGGCCGGGGTAGCGGATCCGCAGCCGTCCGCACTGTGGGTGCGGCGTTCTCGCCCCGACACGGGAGCCCCCGTCTGGCGGCTCGTGAACCCGCGCGAGGGTCTGCAGGAGCAGGAACTGGCCGCCATCGAGGCCGCGCTCGCTGCGTCGGGGTTGCTGGACGCCTGGGTGAGCGACGAGGGTGTCGTCGCCGACGATGTCCTGGCCGTCGTCGAGGAACCTGTCGAAAGAGGCCTCGGGGAGGTGCTGGAGGCCGCTTCCGGCCCGTGGAACGAGCGGGTCGAGGCGCTGTTGGCGGGCGTCCATCTGGTCCACGCGGGGGAGGAACTGCCGGGAACCGGGCTCGCGATCGCCCTCGACGGGCGCTGGCGCAACGGTTCCATGGTGGGGCGGGCCAGCTGCCCCAACGGCAACGCCGAGCACCTGGGGGAGGAAGCCCGGGAGGCCGGCCGGGCCCGGCGCAGGGCCGAACTGAACCGCGCCCGGGAGGAGGCCCTCGCCGAGACGACGGAGCACGAGGCCGAGGCCAGCTGGGCTTCCGCCGAACTGGCCGCCCTGCAGAGGGCGATGGCCTCGGCCCCCGACGACCGGGAACTCTTCGGGCTGCTGCGGGACGCCGCGACTGCGGAGACCCTGGCGGCTGCTGCGGAGGAGACGGCGGCGCAGCACGAGGCCCGGGCCCGGGGATTGCGGGCGGAGGCCGACGCCAGGCGGGCGACCCTGCTGACCTTCGCCACGCAGCATCACCTGCCGGTCCCGGAGGCCGAACTGGTGGAGGTGCAGGACGCCCTGCGCCGCACCGAGAACGCCCTGGGGGTCCTGCGTCACGCCCGGGAACGGGAGGAACTGGCCCTCGGCGCTTGTGAAGCGGCGGTCACCGCGGCGACGGAGGAGGACAGACAGCGGGACGAGGCAATCACCGAGGCGCGCGCTGCCGAGGAACGACTGGGATCGGCAACATCCCGGGTGCAGGCCCTCGAGAAGGCCATCGGATCGGATGACCAGGAGATAGTCCGGGAGTTGGAGGAGCTGCAGGCGCGGGCCGCCGAGGTGGCCTCGCAGGCCACGGGGCTGGGGCGGGAACTGCTCCGGCTGGCCGGTCGGGTGGGCAAGGCCGAGGAGGCCTTGGCCGCGGCCGAACGGGAACGGGAGACGGTCACCGCTGAACGCGACCGGGCCTTCGCATGGTTCCGGCGGCTCGTCGACGCGGGCCTGGCGGAGGAACTGGGCCTGGAGCTGCCGGAACCGGACTCGACGGCGATCATGCAGGTGCGGGCGCAGGTGCGGTTCGTCAGCCAGCAGGTCACCATCCGCAACTGGAACGAGGATCCCGACCAGGCCGATCAGGCGGTCCAGAACGCCTGGCGGAGGCTGCACACCGGTGCAGGCGAGGCCCGCGGGGCGCTGGAGGCGGGTGGCCGCAGCCTTCGCATCGATGAGGTGGATGACCTGCCGAGGGTCACCGTCGTGGTCGACGCACACGGCGCCGGCCACCCCCTCACGGAGGCCCTCGCGAGGCTGCGGGCCATCCAGGAGGAACTGGCCCTGAACTACGACCAGCGGGTGCAGGACACGCTCGGGCAGCTGCTCGGCTCCACCTTCATGGATCACCTGCGGGACCGGATAGGCGCCACCCAGGCGCTCGTCGGGCGCATCAACAAGGTGCTGGAGGCCCACGCCACCCGCACCGACCGCACCGCCCTCAGGATCGTCCTCGAACCGAAGGACGCCGCCACCCGGCAGGTGTTGGAGGCCGTCGGCGGTCCCGCCTGGGGCAATCCCGAGGTGGAGGAGCGTGTCAGGGAGTTCCTCAGGGTCCGGGTCGACGAGGTGAAACGGGAGGCCCAGGGGGCGGGGCTGGCCGACTGGCGAAACGGCTTGGCGGAGCGGCTGGACTACCGGAGCTGGTACGACATCCACCTGGAACATCGCCGCGGTTCCGGGAAGTGGGGACCGCTGACCAGCAGGGGCTACGCGGAACTCTCCGGCGGGGCGCGGGTTGTGATGCTGATGATGCCGCTCGTGGCCACCCTCGCCGCGATGTACGAGGAGATGCCGACCGGGCCCCGGCCGCTGTGGCTGGACGAGGCCTTCGACGGTCTTGACGCCGCCAACCGCGCCACCGTGATGAAACTGTTCAGGGAGTTCGACCTCGACGTGCTGCTGGTCGGGCCAGGAAGGATCGTCAATGTCGCCGCCGTGCCCGTCGCGGCCATCTACCAGGTGGTCAGGGCGCCGGCCCCCATGCCCGGGGCCGATCTGGTTCTGGAACTGTGGGCGGGCGGACAACTGGAGACCATTGAAACCCCGGCGCTCGGGGCGTCCGAAAGGCAGGACCAGCTGCTGTGAGCGTGCCCGGCTATCTGCTGGCCTGGGCGCGGCTGCCAGGACCGGCCCGCCTGCTGGCGGAGGTCAGGAGACGCCGGGAACGAGGCTGGCGCGGGGACAGGGGTGAGGTGTCCCTGGACTGGTCGCCATCGGAGCGCCGGGACATCGGGCGGTTCCTGAAGGCGGATTGGAGGGAATCCGGCAGGGGGGTGAGGGCGTCGGAACTCAGGCAGGGATTGAGGGCCCACGGTGCCGGACTGGACGAGCTGCTCGTCGCGCTCGGAGGACCCCTGCGGGATCTCCGGGGGGAGCGGGCCGAGGCGGAGCAGGCGCGGGAATCCGACCGTGCGGCCGGTCTGGCGCTGCTGCGAGGTGCGGTCGGCGACTGGGGGGACGACCTGACGGTGGTGGCCCGGGGCATTCTGCAACCGGCCCCGTCGTGGGCGCTGCTGGCCGGTGAAGTCGCGGATGTGCTCGCGGCCACCGGGGAGGAGCCGCGCCGGCTGGCTGAACTGGCCGCCGCCCTGTTCCGGGATCCGCACGCCCTGGACCGTTCGACGCCGTTGGGACGGGCCTGCGTCAGGTCGCTGGAATTGCGCCGGGCCGTCACCGAGGGCGGGAGCTACCGCGACCCCCTGGAGGACGCACAACTGTGGTCGGCGGCCTGGGCGGGCGCCGGGGTGATCTGCGACGCGGTCTCGGCGCAGGTGCTGGTGCTGAACCTGCCCCTGACCGGGAACGCCCCGGCGGTGCGGCTCTGCCACGCCGCCCCGGGGGAACCGGTGTGGCTGACCCTGCGGTCGCTCCGGGGCGCCTGGGAACTGGCCAGGGGTGCGGAGGTTTTCGTCTGCGAGAACCCGACCGTCCTGGAGGCCGCCGCGGACCGCCACGGCGCGGCGTCCCGGCCGCTGGTCTGTACCTTCGGGCTTCCCAGCCAGGCCGCCTGGGAGCTGCTGACGGGCCTCGGTGACGTCCGCTGTCACGTGCGGGCCGACGGGGATGTCGTCGGCTGGCGGATCGTGAATCAGCTCCGGGACCGGCTGCCCGGTGCGTTCACTTGGCGGATGCCGGAGGGCTGCACCGCCTATGAGGAAGAACTCCTTGAGGATCTGCTCTCCGACTTGAAGGGCGATACCCTGGGTCCGTGACTCAGTTTCAGGGCGGGGCCGTCACGGAGTGGGGAAAAGTCGCCTTCGATGACCTGCCACGGGCCGATGTTGACGGTCACGACGAAGCGACGAACAGCCCTACTCGTGGACGCGGCAGCTTCGCAAGGGCCATGCGAGCCGTAGCGCTTGCAAAGGAAGCTGGCATCCCCTTCAGAGTGATGCAGGTGCTGACCCGCTCGACGGCGGATACCGCCACGGAGTTTTATGATCACTTTGCCGCGATAGGTTGCTCGCCTGGGTTCTTCATGGTTAAATAGGCTGCCGACACCGAACGCCCGACGACGGAACAGCTTCGACGACTGCTGGACCAAGTGTTTACCAAGACGGGAGATGTGCATTCCGTGCTGGACACGGTCAAGTTCGCGGATAACATGCAATTCGAGACGACCGGATATCCTGTAGCCCATTGCGGCGCAGGAATATCAGCGATCTGTGTTGATACTGATGGAAGCGTGTACCCATGTGTTAAGCGCACAGATAGAGCGGACCGTATCTGCAATCTGTTGGATGCCGACACGATCGCCACCTTGTCTGCTCATGCACAACGACTGATTCGGAAAGAGTTGATGTTCAGTAAGCCGGTGTGTCAAGACTGTCGACTGACAGCCCTTTGTGGAGGGGGTTGTCGCGCGGAAGAGGACTCAAATGGATACCCGTGTCAGGCTGGCTGCGACTACTTCGCGCTAGCTGTGGCCTTTTATGCAGAGCATGTCTCATCAGCGCCGAGTCGCTAACCTTCTTCTCCTAGCGACAGTTGCCGCTTCGATTAGCGATCTGCTGTTGGACTTGCAGGTCGCTTGGTCTCTAGCGTCCAACCTCGGTTCTGTGCTCGCCCCAGCGACAGTGCTGGCCTCATCGCTCCTCTTCAGGGCGGCCATGTCGGTCGTGGTTGGTGGCATTGTCGACCGATATGCGCCCCGTACGACCATGCTGCTGGGCTTGATAGGGTCGCTCTTGCTGCTCCTTGCGTTCTTGGCGTTCGTTCCGATCATCCTGACGAACGTACTTGCCGCAGTTGTCTTCGTTCTCGCGAATGATTTCTGTCAGTCGATATTCCGACGATCAAGCCTGATCATGGCCTCCCGGTCACTCCGGACAGAGGTGTTCATCAAATTCCAAGCCAGGACTGGCGTTGCTGGCCGCCTGGTAGGTACTGCAGGCCTCTTGTCATCGGGAGTGCTCATAGCTTTTGTGAGCGTCTCGGTGGTCGTCATGATCGTCGCCTTCGGATACATGTGTGCTGCGGTGGCGTGCTTCTTTGCGACCCCGGGAGCGACGCGAGATGCTGGGAAACCGAGGGAGCACCTGACACTCGCTGGAGACTTACGCTTGGTAGGCAGCCTCCTGATGAGGAGCAGGTTTCTTCGTGGTTTCACACTTGTACTCTTCGTAGCGAATCTTGCATATGGTTTCGTTCCTCAGCTGCTACCACTGGCCTTGTCGATAGATGAATCCGTGCAAAGTCTCACGATGATACGCGCTGGAATTGCAGTGGGAGAAATCATTGGACTGGTTATTGTGGAACGTTTCTCCCGGCATGTCGGTCGACTATTCCGATTGAGCATGATTGGAGGTGGAGCCTCTGTAGTTTTAGCTACCGCCGGGGTTCCGATGGGGCTAGTCGTAGGAGCGTTTCTACTGTATGGACTCTTTGACGCCCTAAGTCAGCCGCTGTTCAGCTATGCGGTCAAACAGATTGACGAGGAGCATAGAGCCCGCGTGCTGGGCGGGATTGATGCCATCGTGCTGCTCTCTCCGAGCGTTGGACTATTCATAGGGTCTTGGTTAGCGGAAGGTGGAGTGTTGCTGTCCGGGGTCTTTGTTTGCTTAATCTTTGTCGTCTGCCTTCTGATAGTTCACCGTAATCCTGTGTTGTCCAGTCCGAAGCTGGAGCGGGAGTAACTTTCAATGTCTAACCCCATTCTGTCATGCGAGCTACGATGGCTAGCCAGCATTGGATGCCATGTTGAGACTGATTCGATGGGCTTTATATCTGTTTGTCGCGCTGACCTTCAGGCAACCAACTTCAACTTCAAGATCCTTTCGCGAGAGGTGGCACTCTAGAATCTCCCGCCCGGGTGCTTTCGGGTCTCCTCCTTGGATAGCGCGTCTGGGCGGATCGCGACTTGATTGATGGCGCACAGGTCTTCTGTGGAGGTTGAATATGATGTGAATCTACTCCGCGTGTCTCCGCCACTGTCGTCCTCGGATGACCATCTGCGGGTTGAGTACGCAGACTGGAGAGGTAATGGGGCAACGTCGGCCGTAGATGAACGCGAGTTCTATCATTTTCTGAGTGACGATGGCATAGCTGTCGCGTGGTACTCGTTAGTTCGTTCCGAGGAAGTCGCGGGAGTGTTCGACGTCGGAGTCCGCGAAGACCGACGCGGCTTGGGCATAGGAACAGCTATGATGGGTTCCATCGGTTCAAGAACCCCCTTGTTCGTGCAAACGTGGTCGTCAAATCGGTCCGCACTGGGCTGCTATTCAGCGGCAGGACATGTGCCGTTGGAGCGCCTTGTCCGCGTAGTCCTGTAGACGACAGAGCCTGGCAGCTTTCGAGGCTCTTCGGACCTGAGCGTGGGGTGAGCGTGGATCCAGGAGCTGGCGTGTCGGCGGGGTGAAGGGGGTCGAGGCCCTTAAGAAATCGGGGTTACCACACCATCTGATCTTCCTGATCTTCAAGGACCTCGACGATGCCTGATCATACTTCCTGCTGCCGTGCCTCCGGCGGTGGGACTGTCAGCCCAATGGTGTTTCTGGCCTGATACATCGGCGTAGCTGGTGGGGAAGGTCGCATGATTACTGAGAAGATCACGGGCATGAGCTTGATGCCCGAGGAAGCGAAGAAGACGACCTCGCGCAGAGAGACCGAGGCTCTTCACAATCGAGGGTGTAGGGCTGGTCTGAAGCCGCCGGTCTCGAGGAGTGCTCGGGCGATGTAGTGGGTGAGGTTGAGGAAGCCGAGTGCGGAGCCTCGGAGGTGTTCTAGGCGGCCGTTGATCGCTTCGGTGGGGCCGTTGCTGGTGTGGGGGTGGTCGAAGAACGCGAGGATGTCGGCGGCCCGTTTCTTCAGGGTCCGTCCGAGGGCAGCGACCTCGGTCAGGCAGGCCGGGACGGCATGGGTGAGTTTGGCGATCAGGGACTTCATCCGGGTCTTGCCCGTGGTGGGGTCGGACTCGCGGTAGGCGGCGATCATCTGTTGGTAGATGTGCCGGGTGGCCTCGACTTCGACGTTGGTTATCGTCGGTGAACAACGCCTCGAAGGTGGACTTGTTGTTGCTCGGCCAGTAGATCGGTGCTGGTGTGGAGGGTGCGGCGGGCCCGGAACAGGGGATCGCCGGCCCGGCCGCGGTGCCCGTGGAGTTCTTGTTGGACGCGGCGCCGGCATTGGTCCGGGGCGTCCCGGGGGAACCGGTGTGGCTGACCCTGCGGTCGCTCCGGGGCGCCTGGGAACTGGCCAGGGGCGCGGAGGTCTTCGTCTGCGAGAACCCGACCGTCCTGGAGGCCGCCGCGGACCGCCACGGCGCGGCGTCCCGGCCGCTGGTCTGTACCTTCGGGCTTCCCAGCCAGGCCGCCTGGGAGCTGCTGACGGGCCTCGGTGACGTCCGCTGTCACGTGCGGGCCGACGGGGATGTCGTCGGCTGGCGGATCGTGAATCAGCTCCGGGACCGGCTGCCCGGTGCGTTCACTTGGCGGATGCCGGAGGGCTGCACCGCCTATGAGGAAGAACTCCTTGAGGATCTGCTCTCCGACTTGAAGGGCGATACCCTGGGTCCGTGACTCAGTTTCAGGGCGGGGCCGTCACGGAGTGGGGAAAAGTCGCCTTCGATGACCTGCCACGGGCCGATCTGGTGCTGGACCGCGTCTATGAGGGCGGGGTCGCCAAGAACGCTGGTGACGACCCGATAGGAAAACTTGTTCCCGTCGGAAATCAGGGTGGTTTCAGGTTCGCGGGGAGTGTGCGGCGTGGGGGCGTGAAACTGATGGTGCTTTACACCTCGGGAGGCGAGGTGGACTGGCCGGATCATCTCGACCCCACCACCGGGGACTTCACCTACTACGGCGACAACCGCAGACCGGGGAGGGAACTTCACGACACTCCCCGCGGGGGCAACCTTCTGCTGCGTTCCATGTTCGAGGACGCCCATGACAGCGCGGAGAGCAGGCGCAGGGTTCCGCCGATTCTCCTGTTCGAGAAGACGGGGCATGGGCGCGATGTCCGTTTTCGTGGACTGCTGGTACCGGGATCTTCCAGGTTGCGTTCCGACGAGGAACTGGTGGCAATCTGGCGAACCACCCTGAACCAGCGTTTCCAGAACTACCGGGCACATTTCACCGTGTTGCGAACGCACAAGGTGACGAGACGTTGGATTGATTCCGTCCTGGACGGTGACCCGTTGGGGCCCGGTTGCCCCAAGGAATGGAAGGCGTGGGTGCGGAGCCGGATCTACCTGGCGCTGGAGGCGCCACGTACCGTGCAGATCCGCAGCAGGGCGGAGCAGCTTCCCGACGAGCGTGACCTGTGGATATTGGAACGGGTACATGAACACTTCGCGCCGGATCCAACTCAGTTCGAGCACCTCGCGGCCCACATCTGGCTTCGGTTGGAACCTCGCGTCACAGCTCTGGAGGTCACCCGCCCCAGCCGAGACGGGGGTCGCGACGCCATCGGTGAATTGCTGGTGGGGCCCGAAGGAGATCCGATACACCTTGAATTCGCGCTGGAGGCCAAGTGTTACAAACCCGGTTCTGGTATCGGGGTGAGATTGGTCTCCCGCTTGATCTCCCGCATCAAACATCGCGAGTTCGGGGTTTTCGTGACCACCTCTTACATCGCCGAACAGGCCTATCGTGAAGTCCGGGAGGATCGGCATCCGATTGTCTTCGTCACAGGCCGTGACGTGGTGGAGGTCCTCAAGACGCTGGGATTTCATGAGCGCGGCCGACTCAAGAAATTCTTGGAGGAAGAATACCCGGTGGAGGCGGGAGCCGCATCAGTGGAGCTTGTCAGACCGAAGATCGACATCGAGGACGCCCGTGGACTCGAGCAGGACGATACGACGGTCGGCGGGGGGAGTGCATCGGGAATCATCCGGGCCCGTTCCAGTTGATTTCGATTTCGGTATGAAAAGAATTGTGCATTCGATGTGCAAAATTTGGTTCAAGGTTCATCGATCCTGAGGAATCGGGGCGGCGCGGTCGTGTGAGGTGCCCACCGGATAGCATATGGCGGTGGGCGTACTGCCCCTGAAGAAGGAGTTTCATGAAACGAGTCGCGCTGATAAGCACCGACCAGCAGACCCTGAAGGACGAGGAACACCTCGACACCGGGCCCCTCAACGACGCCCTGAAAGCCAGTGGAGTGGACTCCGAGATCGCCGTCTGGCACGAGCCCAGGGACTGGTCGGTCTACGACGCAGCCATCTTCCGTTCCCCCTGGGACTATGCGGAACGCACGGAGGAGTTCATGGACTGGCTGGGGCGCGCCGAGACCCGGGTGCGCCTGATCAACAGCCCCGACCTGATCCGGTGGAACCTGGACAAGCGTTACCTGCGGGAACTCGCCGAACACGGGGTCGAGGTCGTACCCACGACCTTCTGCGAGAACCTCGGACAGTGCCGAGAGGCGCTGGCGAGGCACGGCGGCGGGAACGTCGTGGTCAAACCGAACATCTCCCTCGGATCACAGAACACCGGGTTGTTCGCCGCCACCGACCCCGCGGCCCTGGAACTGTGCGGACACATCCTGGAGGTCGGCAAGGTGGTGCTCGTGCAGCCCGCAATCGATGCCATCCAGGACAATGCCGAACACGGCCTGCTGTTCTTCAACGCGCACCACTCACACACCATCCAGAAGTGCGCGATCCTCAAACACGGGGGCGGTTACCTCGGCGGCAGGTACACCGAGGACATCCGGCCGGTCGCCCCTACCGGCGACGAGGTGGAGCTCGGGAACAGGGCCTTGAAGGCGATCGCCGCGATCGCGGAGGCCAAGGGCTGGGGTGAGGACGCCAGCACCCCGCTGTACGCGCGCATCGACGTGGTGACCCCGCCGGGAAGCCATCCGCTGCTCCTGGAGGCGGAGCTTTTCGAACCGGCCATGTTCGTCGATCTCGCCGATGGAGCCCTCGGTCGCTTCGTCGCCGCCATCCACGAGAAACTCCGGGCCTGACCGTCCCCGCGAAAATGTCGGTGGCCCGTGGCAGGCTTCGTGCATGGAGCAGAACCGGGCCACCGAACAGGCCGGAACACGTCCCCTGGCCTGCGAATTGCTGCGGAAACTCACAGGAAGTGAGGATGCGGTCTTCCACGACGGGCAGTACGAGGCCATCGAGGCCCTCGTCGTCCATCACCGGCGGGCCTTGGTGGTGCAGCGCACCGGCTGGGGAAAATCGGCGGTCTACTTCATAGCCGCGCTGCTGCAACGCCGGGCGGGCGCCGGTCCCGCGCTGATCGTCTCCCCGCTGCTGGCGTTGATGCGCAACCAGGTGGAGGCCGCCGGGCGCGCCGGGGTGCGGGCCGCCACCATCAACTCGTCGAACGTCACCGACTGGGAGGAGATCGCCGAGACCCTCGAACAGGACCTCCTCGACGTCCTCCTGGTCTCCCCGGAACGCCTGGTCAACCCCCGTTTCCGGGACACCCAGCTGCCTCATCTGCTCGCGCGGGCGGGCCTAGTGGTGATTGACGAGGCCCATTGCATCAGCGACTGGGGCCACGACTTCCGTCCCGACTACCGGCGGATCCGTTCCCTGATCCAGGAGCTGCCGGACCGGGTCCCGGTGCTGGCCACCACCGCGACGGCCAACCAGCGGGTGGTCACCGACGTCGCCGAGCAGCTGGCCGTCGGCGGGCACGAGGTGTTCACGCTGCGCGGGGCCCTGGCGCGCGACTCCCTGCGGCTCGGGGTGCTGGAACTGGGATCGTCGGCGCGGCGGCTGGCGTGGCTGGTCGAGCATCTCGGTTCGCTGCCCGGCAGCGGCATCGTCTACTGCCTGACCGTCGCGAACGCCGAGGACACCGCGGCGGCTCTGGCGGCCGCCGGGCACCGGGTCCTGCCGTACACGGGTCGCACGGACCTGCCCGAGCGAGTCGCGGCCGAGCAGGCCCTGCTCACCAACGAGGTGAAGGCCCTGGTGGCCACCTCGGCGCTGGGGATGGGATTCGACAAACCCGATCTCGGGTTCGTGGTCCACCTCGGCGCCCCGAGCTCCCCGGTTACCTATTACCAGCAGGTGGGACGCGCGGGCCGCGCCACCGAGTCCGCCGACGTGTTGCTGCTCCCGGGTGGCGAGGACCAGGAGATCTGGCGGTACTTCGCCACCAACGCCATGCCCACCCGGCACCGGGCCGAATCGGTGCTGGAGGCCCTGGCGGCGTCGGATGTGCCGCTGAGCGTGCCCGCCCTGGAGTCGCGGGTGGAGCTGCGTCGCGGTGCCCTGGAGCTGCTGCTGAAGGTGCTGGCGGTTGACGGCGCCGTGGAGAACCGCGCCGGGGGATGGGTGGCTACCGGCGCGGACTGGAGCTACGACGAGGAACGCTACTCGCGCATCGCCGCCGCGCGGGTCGCGGAGCAGCAGGCCATGCTCGAATACGAGAACCTCGGGCACGGCCGGTGCCGGATGGAGTTCCTGACGGCGGCGCTGGACGATCCGCACGCGAGGCCCTGCGGACGCTGCGACACCTGTACCCGGCCGTGGTACCCCACCGGGGTGACGGCCGAGGCGCAGGTCGCGGCGCAGTCGGTGCTGGAGCGGGTGGGGGTGGTCCTCGAACCGCGCACCCTGTGGCCGCCCGGGCTGGATCGTTTCACCGGTTCCATGGGTGGTGAGGTCGTCAAGGGCCGGATCCCGCTGGCGGAACGCGTCGAACCCGGCCGCGTCGTGGCCCGCCTGACCGACCTCGGCCACGGCAACGCGTTGCGTGAGCTGTTCGCACCCGATGCCGACGGCAACCCGGTCGATGCCGAGGTGCCACCGCAGCTGGCCGGGGCGTGCCTCCAGGTGCTCCGCGAGTGGGACTGGGACGAGCGTCCAGCCGCCGTCGCCTGGGTTCCCGGCCTGTCGCGTCCCCGGCTGGTCGCAGCCCTGGGGGAAGGACTGGCCAGGGCCGGCCGGCTTCATGTCCTCGGACCCCTCGGGCTGGCGCCCGGCGTCGCCCCGCTGCCCAGGGCGAACAGCACGTTCCGGGTGCGGAACCTGTGGACCCGGTTCCACGTCACCCCGCAACAGGAGGCGGTGCTGTCTGGCCTGTCCGGACCGGTACTACTCGTAGACGACCTGGTCGATTCACGCTGGACCATGACGGTCGCGGGGCGCCTCCTGAAACGGGCCGGGGCGAGGGCCGTTCTGCCCTTCGCCCTCGCTGCCACGGGGTGATCCGGAGGTAGTGCGGATGAACTCCTGCGAGGGCTCCCGCCCTGGGTCCTCCCCGGATTGGTTCGCCTGCCTTCCGGTCGTGTGCTTGCGCTGTAGCGCTGGCGTCTGACGGGAGGGCGAGCGGATGGCGGTAGGGCTGGCGTTCGACGGGAAGACTGGCGTCCGTCGGGAGATCCTGCGGAGGCTCGGGGCGGTGGTTCGCTTGCTTTTCGGTCGTGTGCTTGCGCTGTAGCGCTGGCGTTCGACGGTAGGGCAAGCGTTCGGCGGGAGGGCTGGCGTTTGGGGTGGTGCTGGGCGGATACGTGGTGTGGGTGGGGTGGCTTTCCACCCCACCCACACCGGTTGGGACCGTCAGCGATCTCCGATGATGTTCATGGCAATGTGCCACAGCTCGTCGTGGATCTCCTGGGGGACCTTCAGGCCCAGCGACCTCAGCCAGCGACGCATGCGGGGCAACTCGTCGGCCCATTCGTTGGGCACGTAACGCAGCACCTGCTCCAGGTGTTCGTCGCTGATGTCCAGGCCCTCGACGTCGATGTCCTTCTTCTCCGGCAGCAGGCCGGCCGGGGTCTCGACGGCCCCTACCCTGCCCTCGAGGCGCTCCACGATCCACTTCAGGACCCGGGAGTTCTCACCGAAACCGGGCCACAGGAACTTGCCCTCGGAGTCGCGCCGGAACCAGTTGACGTAGAAGACCTTCGGGAGTTTGTCGGGAGTGGTGCGCTCCCCGAGGTTGATCCAGTGCCTCAGATAGTCGCCGACGTGGTAGCCGATGAACGGCAGCATCGCCATCGGGTCGCGGCGCAGCACGCCGACGGCGCCCTTGGCCGCCGCGGTGGTCTCGGAGGAGCAGGTGGCGCCCATGAACACGCCGTGCTGCCAGTTCCTGGACTGCGACACCAGCGGGATGGTGTTCTCGCGGCGGCCGCCGAAGATGATGGCGTCGACGGGCACGCCCTTCGGGTCGTAGAACTCGTCCGACAGGATCGGGCACTGCGAGATCGGGGTGCAGAAACGGGAGTTCGGGTGCGCCGCCTTCTCGCCGGGACGGCCGCCCTCCGGGCCGTTCTCGGGGGTCCAGGATCGGCCCTTCCAATCCGTGAGGTGCTCCGGGGGCTGCTTGGTTTTCCCCTCCCACCACACGTCACCGTCGTCGGTGAGCGCGACATTGGTGAAGATCGAGTGCCCGCCCTCGATGGCCGCCATGGCGTTGGGGTTGGTGTCGGTGCTCGTGCCGGGGGCCACGCCAAACAGCCCGGTCTCCGGGTTGACGGCGTAGAGCCTGCCGTCTTCGCCGAACCGCATCCATGCGATGTCGTCGCCGAGGGTTTCCACCTTCCAGCCCGGCAGGGTGGGTTCCAGCATCGCCAGGTTCGTCTTGCCGCAGGCCGACGGGAAGGCCGCGCACAGGTGGTAGGACTTCCCCTCCGGCGAGGTGATCTTGAGGATCAGCATGTGCTCGGCCAGCCAGCCCTCGTCGCGCCCCATCACGGAGGCGATCCGAAGCGCATAGCACTTCTTGCCCAGCAGGGAGTTGCCGCCGTAGCCGGAGCCGTAGCTCCAGATGGTCCGTTCCTCGGGGAAGTGGACGATGTACTTGATGTCGTTGCAGGGCCACGGGACATCCCTGACTCCGGGTGGCAGGGGCATCCCGACGGAGTGCAGCGCAGGCACGAAGTCCGCGTCCGTGCGTTCCATGGCCTCCATGACCTCGGTGCCCATCCGGGTCATGATCTTCATGGAGATCGCCACGTAGGCCGAGTCGGTGATCTCGATGCCGAACTTCGGGGAGGGGGCGTCGACGTGTCCCATGCAGAAGGGAATGACGTACATGGTGCGCCCCACCATGCAGCCGTTGTACAGCTTGGTCAGGATGGTCTTCATCTGCCTGGGATCCATCCAGTTGTTGGTGGGGCCGGCGTCGTTCTCGTCGACGGAGCAGATGAAGGTGGAGTCCTCGACGCGGGCAACGTCGTCGGGATCGGTGCGGGTGTAGACGGATCCCGGCTGCTTGTCCGGGTTCAGCCGCACGAGGGTGCCGGCCTCCACGAGCTTCTCCACGAGACGCTCGTACTCCTCGTCGGAGCCGTCGAGGAAATGAATGGCGCTGGGATTGGTCAGGGCAGCGACCTCCTCGACCCAGGCGATGACACGGGGGAGCTTCGGAACACGCCCCGTGACGGGGATGGTGGTGGTCAGACCGTTCTCGGTGAGGTGGGACATGTGGCTCCTTCCAGTCAGCACTTCAGCGGGCGACCGGACGACAGCGGCGACCCCGGGGGTGATCCCGCCGCCGTCCATGTCCGAGCCTAGCTCTCGAAACCGGTTTTTTGTGACCGGGTGGGGAAACGGTTGCGATCCGGACGGCCCGAGCGGCCTCCGGGATATGCAGATTCAAGTTGAGCGTGGTAGACTCAACTTTGTAATTCGCACTCTGGAGGACTGTTGAACACTGAGAAACTGACCACCAAGAGCCGCGACGCCGTGACCGCGGCGGTGCGGCAAGCTCTCACCGCGGGCAACCCGTCCGCGGAACCCGTGCACCTGCTGCACGGTCTCCTGCTCACCCCCGACAACACCGTCGGGCATTTGCTGACTGCCGTCGGCGCCGACCCGGCCGCCGTCGATGCCCGGGCCACCGAGGACATCTCCAAGCAGCCGTCCAGCACCGGCAGTTCCGTGACCCAGCCGACGATCTCGGGTGCCCTGGCGCGCGTCCTGGCCACGGCCGAGACACTGGCCGAACAGCTCGGGGACCAGTTCGTCGCCACCGAACACCTGTTGATAGGCCTCGCCTCCGTCGAATCCCAGGCGCGAACCATCCTGACCCGCGCCGGGGCCACCGCCGAGAAACTGACCAAGGCGTTCGAGGAGGCCCGGGGTGGCAAACGCGTCACCTCCGCAGAATCCGAGGGCGGCGAATCGGCTCTCGACAAGTACTCCATAGATCTGACCGAGCGTGCCCGTTCCGGCAAGCTCGACCCCGTGATCGGGCGCGACCAGGAGATCCGCCGCGTCGTCCAGGTGCTGGCGCGCCGCACCAAGAACAATCCGGTCCTGATCGGCGAACCCGGGGTCGGCAAGACCGCCGTCGTCGAGGGACTCGCCATGCGTCTGGTGGAGGGCGACGTTCCCGACTCCCTGAAGGGGCGCCGCCTGGTCTCCCTGGACCTCACCTCGATGGTGGCCGGGGCCAAGTACCGGGGCGATTTCGAGGAGCGCCTGAAGGCGGTCCTGAGCGAGATCAAGGAATCCGAGGGGCAGATCATCACCTTCATCGACGAGCTGCACACCGTCGTCGGTGCCGGTTCCACCGGTGACGGTGGGATGGACGCGGGCAACATGCTCAAGCCCATGCTCGCCCGCGGTGAGCTGCGAATGATCGGTGCCACCACGCTCGACGAGTACCGAGAAAGGATAGAGAAGGATCCCGCCCTGGAGCGCCGTTTCCAGCAGGTCTACGTCGGCGAACCCTCCGTGGAGGACGCCATCGCCATTCTGCGCGGGCTGCGGGAACGCTACGAGGCGCACCACAAGGTGCGCATCACCGATTCCGCGCTGGTGGCGGCCGCCGCCCTGTCGGATCGCTACATCACCAGCCGGAAGCTGCCCGACAAGGCCATCGACCTGGTGGACGAGGCCGCTTCGCGGCTGCGGATGGAGATCGACTCCAGCCCGGAGGAGATCGACATGCTGCGCCGCGACGTGGACCGTATGCTGATGCAGGAACTGCACCTGAAGAACGAGGAGGACGCGGCATCCCGCGAGCGCCTTGCCGCGCTGCGCTCCGAACTCGCCGATGCCCAGGAGAAGCTGCGCGGTCTCGAGGCCCGCTGGGAGCAGGAGAAGTCCGGGCTGAACCGCGTCGGCGACCTCAAGGAGAAGATCGACGCGCTGCGCGTGGAGGCCGACAAGGCGCAGCGCGCCGGCGACCTGGGGCGTGCCTCGCAGCTGCTGTACGGGGAGATCCCCGTCATCGAACAGCAGCTCATCGACGCGGAGAAAACCGACGCCGACGCCTCGCGCATGGTCTCCGACGAGGTCTCCGAGACCGACATCGCCGAGGTCGTCGCGGCCTGGACGGGGATCCCCGTGGGGCGGATGCTGCAGGGCGAGTCCGAGAAGCTGCTGCACATGGAGGAACGGCTCGGTGAGCGGCTCATAGGCCAGCGCGAGGCCGTAAAGGCCGTCTCGGACGCGGTGCGGCGTTCCCGTGCCGGGATCTCCGACCCGAACCGGCCCACTGGATCGTTCCTGTTCCTCGGCCCCACCGGCGTCGGTAAGACCGAGCTGGCCAAGTCGCTGGCAGATTTCCTGTTCGACGACGAGACCGCCATGGTTCGCATCGACATGAGCGAGTATTCCGAGAAGCACTCGGTGGCCCGGCTGGTCGGTGCCCCTCCCGGGTACGTCGGCTACGAGGAAGGCGGTCAGCTCACCGAGGCGGTGCGCAGACGCCCCTACTCCGTGATTCTGCTCGATGAGGTGGAGAAGGCCCACCCGGACCTGTTCAACATCCTGTTGCAGGTTCTCGACGACGGCCGCCTCACCGACGGCCAGGGTCGCACGGTCGATTTCCGCAACACCATCCTCATCCTCACCAGCAATCTCGGGTCGCAGTACCTGGCCGACCCACTGCTGAGCGACGGGGAGAAACGGGAACAGGTGATGGGGGTGGTGCGTTCCGCGTTCCGTCCCGAGTTCCTGAACCGGCTGGACGACATCGTCATGTTCGAGCCTCTGACCCGCGATGACCTGCGCAGGATCGTCGCGATCCAGCTCGAACGGCTGGGTCGGCGCCTGGCCTCCCGCAGGATCACCGTCGAGGTCACCGACGCCGCGGCCGACTGGCTGGGCGAGGTCGGTTTCGACCCGGTTTACGGGGCCCGTCCGCTGCGCCGCCTGGTGCAGACCACCGTCGAGGACCAGCTCGCCCGCGGGCTGCTGTCCGGGCAGATCCACGACGGTGAGACGGTCCGTTTCGACCGGATCGACGACGGCATCGCACTCGTCTGAGAGCACCGGCGCCCGGGGAGTCGAAGGACTCCCCGGGCGTTTCGCTTGGGTCAGGGGCCGAAGACCGGGGGCACGAGTTGTCCGGTGCAGCTGCCGTCCGGGCGCAGCAGCCATCCCATCGATTTGTGGCTGCGCATGTGCACTACGGTCTCGTCGGGGGCCAGGCCGGGGATCGCGGAGGCGATCGAGGATTCGAGGGCGGCCATGGAACCGATGTGGTTGACGCGGAAGTTGACGCGCAGGTTGTTGCTCCCCGTGATCCAGAAGCAGGACCGCAGTGAGGGCTGTTCCTTCAGCAGCTCGATGACCCGGTTCTTGTAGTTGAAGGCGACCGTCGTCAGCCAGGTGCACTCCAGCAGCCACCCCGCCAGCTCGGGGGCCGTGTCACACCGCATGATGAGGTGCTGGTTCGCGAGGAGTCTTCGCATCCTGCGGTGCACGGTGCTGGTTGGCATGTCGAGTTCCTGGGACAGCGAGGCGACGCTGGCCCTGCCGTCGCGAGCCAGGGCCTGGGCCAGGGCCAGGTCGGCGGCATCGAATCCCGTCTGTGACCTGTCGGGTGTGCGCTGGGGGAGGGCCTGGTTGACCTGGCGCTGGGTGAGGATGTTCGCCCGCCAGGACTCCGCCCCGACGATGACGTTGGTCACCAGCGAGCTGCGGGTCCCGTACACCCCATCGATTCCCCCGATCCAGTCGATGATCAAGGCGGTGAGCGTCGCCATGTCGGGGGCCATGATGGTCAGCAGGATGTCGCGCCGCCCCGTGGCCTCGTCGACGCTCATGATCAACGGATGGGCGCACATCTGCTTGGTGGCGGAAGGGAGGAACGCGGTCCGGCAATCGACCTCGACCACCGCGGTGAACCGGCGCTCCGGGTTCGGGTATGTGCAGATCCAGGCCAGCCCTTTCTCCACCAGGTGGTTCCAGCGGTTCGCGACGGTCGTCGGTGACATCTGGAGGATCTCGCCTGCCTTCGACCAGGAGATGCGGGGATCGATCTGCAGCAGGTTGACCAGCTGAAGATCCGTCTCGTCCCTCACAGGCTCCTCCCGGACGGGAGTCGGCACGGGAGGTTTCCCAACTCGGAGCATCGGTGGTGGGAAGATCTCAAGATACAGGCCCCTATCGCAATTGATTCCGGTGTTCTCGGGCTTGTGGCGGGTGGGCGTGGATACCGTGAAAGCGGAATGGTCAGTGGCGACACCTTCACGACAGTGGGCCGACGGGCATCCGGGTGGATGCTCATCGGGCGAGGAGCCCAGGACATGGCGAACATACTAACCGCCGGATTGGAAGGGGGAAGCGGCGCCGGTCCTCGGTCCCCGGAGGAAGGGGCACGTTCGCTCCGAGGTTCTCGGTGCACCTGCGTGTCATGTCCCGGCTGAGGCGGAAACAACAACTCGAGGGAGAGAAGTGAGCAAGAATCAGCGAATCCGAGTGGCTCAGTGGGGTCTCGGTGCGATGGGCCAAGGCGTTGCGAAGGTGATCCTGGCCAAGGACGGCCTGGAACTGGTCGGCGCATTCGACATCAGTCCTGAACTCGCGGGCAAGGACGTCGGCGAGGTGCTCGGCGTGGGCCCGGCGGGCGTGAAGATCAGCAACGACCCGGCCAGCATCCTCGACCCGGAGAAGGTGGACGTCGTCACCATCGCCACCACGTCCTGGGTCAAGAAACAGCTTCCTGACCTGAAGGCCATCATCTCCGCGGGCATCAACGTGGTCAGCATCGCCGAGGAGATGGCCGCTCCCGAGGCGCAGAACCCCGAGGAGGCGGTCGAACTGGACGCGCTGGCCAAGGAACACGGCGTCTCCGCCATTGGCGTGGGCGTCAACCCGGGCTTCGTGCTCGACCATCTCGTCGTGGTGCTGACCGCCGGCAGCCAGGAGGTCACCAGCATCGAGGCCAGCCGCATCAACGACCTCAGCCCCTACGGGCAGACCGTGCTGTCCACCCAGGGCGTGGGAACCACCCCCGAGGAGTTCAAGGCCGGGGTCGCCGACGGCTCCATCGTCGGGCACGTCGGTTTCCCCGAATCCGTCCGCCTGATCAGCGACGCCCTCGGACTCGGCGTCGACCGCGTGGAACAGACACTCGAACCGATCATCGCGAAGGTGCCGCGCCAGGCCAGGGACCGGGTCATCGAGCCCGGGAAGGTCGCGGGCTGCAACCACATCGCCGTCGGGTATCGCGGCGACGAGGAGATCATCAAACTCATCCACCCGCAGCAGGTTGATCCCGGGGCCGAGGGAGTCGACACCGGCGACTACATCACCATCCACGGCGTACCCGAGATCAGCATGTCCACCGGCCCCGAGATCGCGGGCGGCAAGGCCACCGCGGGCATCGCGGTGAACACCATTCCCCGCATCTTCGCCGCCACCCCGGGGCTCAAGCGGATCGTCGACCTGCCGTCGCCGACGGCGCTGATGGGCCCCGAGGCCTACGAGCGCCGGTGACCTGACCCGAGATTGGAGCGATGCAGTGAGTGCAACGAAGGTGGCCCCCGAGGGGGCATGGGTGGAGATCCAGCAGGTCGTGCTGACCCCCGGGGAACGCGCGGAGGGAGTGCCGGCGGACACGGCCGCCACCCCGCTGCTGCAATGGGTCGACGGTTTCCTCACCGCGCCCGCGGCGCTCGGTGAGGAGGCGACCATCCGCACCATCATCGGGCGGACCCACACCGGGGTGCTGAGCCGGATCAATCCCGGATATTCCCACAGCTTCGGTGAGACCGTGGACGAGATCCTCACGATCGGGACGGAGTACGAGTCATGAGCAACTCATACAAGGACGTGATGGCCCGCAGGAACGAGATCATGCGTTCCGCTTTGGGGTTGGACTACGACGAGTTCAACATCAGCCCCATCGCCTTCGACTACGAGGCGATGATGGCGGCCACCGGCTACTCCCTCGACGATGTGGCCGAAATCCAGCGGTCCACCAAGGTCGGCAGGACCCCGCTGCACGAACTGCATCGCCTCACCGAGGCGGTGCGGGCCATCGCCGGCCCCGGCAAGGGGGCCAGGATCCTTGTCAAGGACGAGGCCGCGAACGCCTCCGGAAGTTTCAAGGCGCGCCGTGCCTCCCTCAGCGCCCACGAGGCCCGCAAGAAGGGTTTCAAGGGCATGGTCACCGCGACGAGCGGGAACTACGGGGCGGCCGTCGCCTCGCAGGCCGCCCAGCAGGGACTCAAGTGCATCGTGATCCAGGAGGTCTACGACTCCGAGCACGTCGGGCAACCCGAGATCGTCGAGAAGTCCCGGGCCTGCGAGGCCTACGGGGCCGAGGTGGTCAAACTGACGGTGGGGCCGGAGCTGTTCTACGTGCTGCTGCGCACCCTGGAGGAGACCGGCTACTTCAACGCCAGCCTCTACACCCCCTACGGAATCGCGGGGGTGGAGACGCTCGGCGCCGAGATCGGCCGCGAGGTGCAGGAACGTTACGGACGCCAGCCCGACGTGGTCGCGGTAACGCACGCCGGCGGTGGCAACCTGACAGGCACGGCCCGCGGCCTGCGCAAGGTGGGCTGCGACCAGACCCAGGTGGTGGCGGTCTCCGTCGACCTCACCGGCCTGCACATGGCATCCGACAAGGACTTCAACAACAAGTCCTTCACCACGGGGCACACCGGTTTCGGGGTGCCGTTCGCCACCTGGCCCGACCGGGTGGACGTGCCGCGCAACGCGGCCCGCGCCCTGCGGTACATGAACGGCTACCACCTGGTCACCCAGGGCGAGGTCTTCTACATGACCGAACTGCTGACGAAACTTGAGGGCCTGGAACGCGGCCCGGCCGGCAACACCAGCCTGACGGCGGCCGTCGCCCTTGCCATGCAGATGGACCGCGACCAGATCATCGTCGTCCAGGAAACCGAGTACACCGGCGCGGGCAAGCACCACAACAGCCAGCTGTCGTTCGCGAAGAGCCGGGGCATCGAGGTGCGCAGGGGCGACCCGGCGGACAACGTCCCCGGCAAGGCGATCGTCATCCCGGAGCGACTCGACCAGGTCGCGGGCAAACCCCTGGATCTCGAGAGGCTGCGCGGCAGCTACATCAGGCACGCCGCCAAGGTGCTGCCCCCCGAGCGGTGGAGCAGCGAGGACGTCGAATTCCTGGCCGCCGACGCCAACACCACCGAAGAACACGTGCGATCGCTCGTCCCCGGGGTCGCGGGCGGCGAGTGAACAGGAAGGACGATGATGAACACAGAGGAACAGGAGCGGATCGACCGCTTCGAGAAGTTGCGTTCCGAACTGGCGGACCTGGACGACGAGGCCCTCAAGGCCAGGTTCTGGGAGCTGTGCCACCAGGTGATGGAGCCGGTGGTGGAGCTGGCGCGCACCCACACCACGCCGTCGATCGAACGGTCGGTGCTGTTGCGCATGGGCATCGACTCGGTCACCACGCACGCCGTGGTCGAGAACGTGCTGAACGCCGGGCTGCTGGGCAAGGGAGCGGGGCACGTGGTGCTGCGCCTGTCCAGGCGCGACGGAATTGACATCCGGGCGGCCGCAGCCGCCATCGCCGACGATCCGGCCGTGATGGCCGGGCTCTTCGAGGAGAAGTGAGCGTGACCGACAAGCTGGATCCGAACACCAAGATCAACGTGGAGGAGATCCTCGAGGATCTGGAGAACTACCACCCGCCGCGCAAGGGCTGGACCTGGCGCACCGTGCCCGAGGGTGGTGTCGACATGGCGGGATTCCATTTCAGGAACATGTCGGAACCGCTGAAGAACAGCGTCCCGATGCCCACCGCGAAGTACTTCGAGGGCATCGACCCGCAGCCGGCCCCGGTGATTACCTCCGAGATCGCCTCCGGGCACTTCGAGGACGACATCCGCCGCATGCGGATGGCGGCCTGGAACGGCGCCGACCACATCATGGTGATCCGCACCACCGGGCAGAGCCACATCGACGGCCTGATGGAGGGAACCCCCGAGGGTATCGGTGGTGTGCCGATCACCCGCAAGCAGCTGCGCGCCAGCCGCAAGGCCTGCGACCTGATCGAGGACGAGGTCGGCCGCCCGATCAACTTCCACAGCTACGTCTCCGGCGTGGCGGGCCCCGAGGTCGCGGTGCTGTTCGCGGAGGAGGGCGTCAACGGCGCCCACCAGGACCCGCAGTACAACGTGCTCTACCGCAACATCAACGCCTACCGCAGCTACGTCGACGCGGGTGAGGCCAAGAAGGTCATGACCGGGGCCCGGATCTTCCAGATCGACGGCGCCCACAACGCCAACGCCACCGCCCGCCAGGGCTGGAAGGTGATGCCCGAGCTCATGGTCCAGCACGGCCTGAACTCTGCCTTCTCCGTCATGGTCGGGATGCCCAAGGACCTCATCGGGCTCTCGACGGTGCCGCCGAGCGCCCCGCCGACCCCGAAGCTGTGGTTCGACCTGCCCTACGCGGTCGCGCTGCGCGACTTCTTCTCCGAATACAAGATGCGCGCCCAGCAGAACACCCGCTACATCGAGTCCGACATCAACGAGGCGATCCGCCTGCACGTGATCGACACGATGATCTCCATGCTCACCAGCGCAGACATCCAGAGCACCATCACCCCCGACGAGGGACGCAACCTGCCCTGGCACTACAACTCGGTGCGTGGCGTGCAGACCGTCAAACAGACCTGGGCGGCCTTGGACGGCATCAAGGAACTGCTCACCCTCAATCGGGAAGGCCCGCTGGGCGGGATGGTGCGCGACCTCAAGGAACGCGCGATCGGCTTCCTCACCGAGATGCTGCACGCGGGCGGCTACTTCGCGGCCGTGGAGCAGGGCTTCTTCGTCGACTCCGCCGAGTTCCCGGAACGCAACCACGACGGCATCGCCCGTGACGGGGACGGCGGCATCTCGGTGGGCACCGTGATCGAACGCGATCCCGACTATCTGGCGCCGGTGTGTGACCACTTCGGCAACAACAACCTGCCCGCCGGGGTGGACAAGGCCTGCGACCTGGTCGGCGGTTGCACCCTCTGCGATCCGGAGAAGATCGTCTACATCGACGAACTCGACCCGGAGGACAGCGCCCACAAACGGCTCGAACGGACCCGCGAGTACCGCTCTGGGAACCTGCTGCGGCCCGAGGCCGAATGGGCCGGTGACGGTGTGGCCCTGGTGGAACTGATGATCCCCGAACGGGCCGAGATCGCCGTCGAGGCGGCCCTCGAGATGGCCAAGCGCATGGGGCTGAGCGACCCCGAGGTCGTCAACCTCCAGGTGCTGCAGCCCGCCGAGGGATGTTTCGTCGAGGTGAAGGGGCACGTCGGTTTCGACGTCGACAAGACCGAGCTGACCATCCCCGAGAAGATCGAGCTGCTCCCCGAGGAGGAACTGCGCCAGTTCGTCACCGACCACGAGATCACCGTCGTGGCCGGCACCGTCGGTGAGGACGAGCACAGCGTCGGCATGCGCGAGATCCTCGACATCAAACACGGCGGTCTCGAGAAGTACGGCGTGAAGTACCACTACCTCGGGACCTCGGTTCCCGTCGAGAAGATGGTGGATGCGGCCATCGAGTCGGGCTCGGACGCGATCCTGATCTCCACGGTCATCAGCCACAACGAGGTTCACCGCACGATGATGAAGAAACTCGCCGAGCTGACCAAGGAACGCGGCATCCGCGACGAGAAGGTGCTGATCGCCGGCGGTACGCAGGTAAGCCGCGACATGGCCGCCGAGACCGGCCTGGACGCCACCTTCGGCCGCGGCACCAAGGGCATCGATGTGCTCGACGCGATCGTGCGCACCATGCGCGGCCGCGAACAGGAAAAGGTCGGGTGAAGTGAGCGATGCGGGTCGTCACCACCCTTGAGATCGGGTCCACCATCACGAAGGCGAACGCCTTCTCGCTGGAGGACGGAAGGTTCCGGCACATCGGCCAGGGGTTCGCCCCGACCTCCGTCGCCCAGGGGGACGTGAAGATCGGCGTCGACGCGGCGATCGACGAGATGCGGAAAACCTCCGGCATCGAGATCGACAAGACGCAGGTCTTCGTCAACAGCTCCGCCGCTGGCGGGCTGAAGATGAGCGTCCACGGACTCACCCAGGGGATGACGGCCCGCGCCGCCCGGGAAGCGGCCCTCGGCGCGGGGGCGATCGTCGGACTGACCACGGTCGGGGCGATCGACTCCTGGGACGTGGAGGATCTCGTCGAGGCGAACCCCAACATCGTCCTGCTCGCCGGGGGAGTGGACTACGGCGAGAAACGGATCGTGGTGGACAACGCCCGGATGATCGCGGAGTCCGGTTTGAGGGCACCGGTGATCTACGCCGGGAACATCGCGGTGCGGCGCCGGGTGCAGGACGTCTTCGCCCGCAACGACGTGGAGTTGATGTGCGCCGACAACGTCTTCCCCGACGTGGACGTGCTCCAGATCGAACCGGTGCGCAAACTGATCCACGAGGTCTTCAACCAGCACATCGTCAAGGCACCGGGGATGGCCAGGCTGACGGAGCTCTCCGGATTCGAGATCCTGCCCACCCCCGGTGCGGTGCTGCTGGCCGCCGAGATCTTCGCGGACGCCCTCGGCGACGCCCTGGTGATCGACGTCGGCGGCGCGACCACCGACATCCACAGCGTCACCGACGGCTCGGCTGAGTGGACCAGCCACAGCATCGACCCCGAACCCCGGGCCAAGCGCACCGTCGAGGGTGACCTCGGCGTCTTCGTGAACGCCCGCCAGGTGGCGGCGATGTCGGGGGAGACCGGTGACGAGGAGCGGCTCGAATACCTGCGGGCCATTCCCTCCGACGAGAAGGAGGAGGACGTCACCCGCTGGCTGGCCGCCCGCGCCGTCGAGGTCGGGATCCGCAGGCACGTCGGATCCGTCAGCGATCTGTTCACCCCGACGGGCAAGAAACAGATCGTCCGCGGCAAGGACCTGACCGCGATCCGGTGGATCATCGGCACAGGGGGTGCGTTGACCAGGATTCCCGGCGGGGACGAGATCCTCGGGCGGATCCGCCTCGGCGCGGGCGCCCGGCTGCTGCCACCACCCGAGGCGCGCATCCTGATCGACCGCGACTACCGGTTCTCCGCGTTGGGAACCTTGGCGCAGGTCTACCACGAGGAGGTCGCCGCGACCTTCCGGGACTGGGTGGCCGACGAGGTGGGGGAACTTCCCGAACCAATCGAAGACGAAACCCCGGAAGGATGAACGTGGAAACCCCGAGACTGGAGATCCACATCGACCGGATCGCCCACAACGCCTCCGCGGTGATCTCCCAGTGCGGTGCGCAGGGGATCCGGGTGGCGGCGGTCACCAAGGTCATGCAGGCCCATCCCGCGCTGCTGCGGGCGCTGGAGGGGTCGGGTTGTGTGATGCTTGCCGATTCGCGGATCGACAACCTGAAACGGATAGCGGAGGCGGGTCTGGACCTGCCGACCATGCTGCTGCGGGCCCCGACCCCCGGCAAAGCACCGGAGGCCGTGCGCTGGGCCGATCACACCCTCATCTCCTCGTATCAGACCGCGGAGGCGCTCTCGAACGCCGCTGGGATGGCCGGGGTGCGCCACAAGGTCGTGATGATGGTCGATGTCGGTGATCTGCGGGAGGGCGTGTGGCCGGACCGGGCCGTCGAGGAGGTGAGCCGGATCGCCCGGCTGCCCCACCTCGAGGTGGCGGGCCTGGGAACCAACCTCGCCTGTTTCGGAGGGGTGATTCCCACCCGCGAGAAGATGGAGATGCTCGTCACCCTCAGGGACGAGTGCCGCAGCGCCACCGGGCATCCGCTGGAACTGGTCTCTGGCGGGAACAGCGCGAATCTTCCGTTGCTGGCCAGCGGGGAGATGCCTGCAGGCATCAACAACCTGCGCATCGGCGAGGCGATCATCCTGGGTCGCAACGTCCTGGATCGTTCACCTTGGCCCGGGACCCGGCAGGATACGGTGGAACTGGTCGGTGGGATCATTGAGCTGCAACGCAAACCGTCGGTTCCGATCGGCCGGACCGGGCAGGATGCCTTCGGCAACACCACGCACTTCACCGACCGGGGGCTGAGACTGCGCGCCATCTGCGACCTCGGCCGCCAGGACGCCGCCCCGGACGCCATCGAGCCGGTGGATCCGGGCATCGAGGTGCTGGGTGCCAGCAGCGACCACCTGATCATCGACGTCACCGACGCCGAAACCCCTGTGAAGGTGGGTTCCGAGATCAGGTTCCTGCCCAGCTATGGGGGCCTGCTGTCCGCCAGCACCTCCCCCCACGTCCGGAAAATGGCCACCGGAAGACCGTGAACAACATCACCTCCCGGGACCGGTTCTGCCCGGGTGGTTGACGAGACCTCAACACAGAACGAAGGAGTTCCCAGATGAGTAACCCCCCGAATGATGCGCCCAACGACGTGGTGGTCGAGGGCGATGTCAACGAGGACGGGCAGGGGCTGCAGCGCGGCCTGAGCAACCGTCACCTGCAGCTGATGGCCCTGGGCGGCGCCATCGGCACCGGCATGTTCATGGGGTCCAGCAACACCATCAACCAGGCGGGCCCCTCCAGCATGCTGGTCTACGCCGTGGTCGGTTTCTTCCTGTACTTCATGATGCGGGCCATGGGTGAGATGCTCCTGGCGAACCTGAAGTACAAGTCCTTCCGCGACATAGCCGAGGACGTTCTCGGGCCGGCGGGCGGGTTCATCGCCGGATGGACCTACTGGTTCGCCTGGATCGTGGCGGCCATGGGTGACCTGGCCGCCATCACCGGATACGCCCAGTTCTGGTGGCCGGAGGTGCCGAAGTGGCTGCCCGCCGCGGTGCTGGCGCTGCTGCTGTTCGTCCTGAACGTGGTGGCGGTCAAGTACTTCGGCGAAGCGGAGTTCTGGTTCGCCCTGATCAAACTGGTCGCGGTCGGGGCGCTCCTCATCGTCGCCGCCAGCCTGCTCTTCTCCGGCTTCGTCTCGGAGGCGGGACATCACGCAACCGTCGAGAACCTGTGGAACGACGGCGGATTCTTCCCGAACGGTTTCCCCGGGTTCCTGGCCGGTTTCCAGATCGCCTTCTTCGCCTTCGTCGGCCTCGAGGTGGTTGGCACCGCTGCTGCCGAGACCCACAACCCCGAGCGCAACCTGCCCAAGGCCATCAACGCCATCCCCGTGCGGCTCGCCTTGTTCTACGTTCTGGCCTTGGCCGCCATCTGCGTGGTCATCCCGTGGCGCGCGGTCGTCCCGGGTGAGAGTCCCTTCACGGCCATGTTCCAGTTGAGTGGTTTCGGGGCGGCGGCCTCGGTGATGAACTTCGTGCTGTTGACCGCTGCGGCCTCCTCCGACAACTCGGGGCTCTACTCCACCTCCCGCATGATGTACGGACTGGCCGAGGACAGGCAGGCCCCACGGATCTTCGGAAAACTGTCACGTCGCAACGTTCCCCAGAACGCCCTCATCTGCTCCTGCCTGCTGCTGCTGTGCGGCATCGGGTTCCTCTACGCGTCCGAGACCATCAATCAGGCGTTCGTCCTGGTCACCTCGATCACTTCAGTGCTGTTCCTGTTCATCTGGGCACTGATCGTCGTGTGCTACATCGTCTACCGGAAGAAGCACCCCGAGCTGCACGCCAAGTCCACCTACAAGATGCCAGGCGGTGTCGGCACCGCCTGGATGGTGCTTGTCTTCTTCGCGGTCAGCCTGGTCATCCTGTGCCTGGAGGAGGAGACCCTGCGGGCGGTCCTCGTGACCCCGATCTGGTTCGTCATCATCATCCCCTGCTACTTCATCAACAAGGCCCGTAACCAGAGGACGGCGCCGGTGGAAAGGCAGTGATTCCCTGAAGCACGCGTGAGGGGCGGGTCCCGACCGGGATCCGCCCCCTTCTTTGCGTTCCGGTCAGGGTGTGTGCAACTCGCCCAGGACTTCGTTGAGGGCCTCCGTGGTGGAGGGGTGGGTCCAGATGCCGTCGCGCAGCGCGGTCGCGGTGGTTTTGTTGCGCATGGCCAGGGCGACCAGGTTGATCACCTCCTGCGCGTCGACGCTGAAGATCGTGGCCCCGAGCACCTCGTCGGTTGCCGGGTCGACCAGCACCTTGATCAGACCGTGGGTCTCTCCCAGGGTCTTCGGACGAGGCATCGCCGCGATGTTCGCGACCGGTTTGGAGGCCACCAGGTAGGACACCCCCTGTTCGGTGGCCTCGCGTTCGCTGAGCCCGACCTGCGCCAGCGGGGGAGTGATGAAGGTGGTCGTCGGGATCGCTTTCCTGTCCGCCCGGGAACGCTTCGAGTCCCCGACGAGCTGATCCTTGACGATCCGGTAATCGTCGAGGGAGACGTAGGTGAACTGCGGACCCCCGTTGACGTCACCCACCGCCCACACGCCCTCGGCGCTGGTGCGCAGGTGATCGTCGACGACGATGAAACCGCGTTCGTCGGTGGCGATTCCGGCGGCGGGCAGGTCCAGGGCCGCGGTCTCGGGTTTGCGTCCGACCGCAACCAGCACCGCATCCGTGTCGAAGGAACCGGCCCCGGAGACCACCCGCCTGCCGTCGTTCTCGATCGCCGAGACGGGGGCGTTCGTGACGATCTCTACGCCGCGGTCGGTGAGGGTGGCCACCACCGCCTCGCGCACGTCGTCGTCGAGACGGGGCAGGAAAACGGGGCCGCGTTCTAGGATCCGCACCGCCGAACCGAAGGCGGCGAACATGCTGGCGAACTCCAGGCCGATGAACCCGCCCCCGACGATCGTCAGGGTCTGCGGAACCCTGCCGTCGGCGATGTGCTGGATGGTGGTGGAGTCGTAAACGAACCTCCCTAGGATGCCCGGGACGTCCGGCATCAGCGGGGAGGTTCCGGTGTTGACGACCACGGCCCCGGCGGTGATGTCGAGGGTTTCCTCCCCGGCCCGGACCCGGATCCTGCGGTGGCCGGTGAACCGGGCCTCACCGTGCACGAGTGTGACGGTCTCCTGGCCGGAGAGCATCGCCTTGTTGGCGGCCCGGAGCCTGTCGATCAGGGAATCCCGGGAAGCGATGGCCTGTTTCAGATACTCGTCCGGGTTCCGGTCGCCGCGTCGCTCCGCGAGATTGACCAAGGTCTTGGTCGGGACACAGGCCACGTTGATGCAGGTGCCGCCGATCATGGCGTCGTCGCGTTCCACCAGCACCACGTGCCTGCCGTGGGACGCGAGATCCCGGGCCAGGGTTTTGCCGGCCTTGCCCCAACCGATCACCAGGAGGTCGGCCTCCAGATTCAGGGGTCTGGTTGAATCTTCCATGGGACCACTGTATGAGGTTCTCCCGAATCTCAGCCGGTGACGAGCCAGGCATCCGAGCGTTCCCGCCACCACAGGGTCGCGGCCCGGGCCCCCATGAAGCCAATGGTGAACGCCAGCCACAACCAGACCAGGCCCGGCACACCCCCGGGGGCGAACCGGGCCACGGCCAGCGCCAGCGGCGCGTACACGGCCAGTGTGATCAGGCTGGCGCGGGCCAGGTAGGGGCCGTCCCCGGCGCCGATCAGGACCCCGTCGAACAGGGTCACCCAGGACGCGATCACCAGCGTGCAACCGATCACCACCAGCACCGCCGCCACCGCGTCACGCACCCCCGGGTCCGGGGTGAACAGCGCGGCCAGGAGGTTCCTGATGAACAAGGTCACGCCCCCGAGCAGAAGGCCGGCGCAGAGCGACCACCCGGTCATGCGGCGTGACAGCGCCCGGGCCTCACCGGGCCTGGAAGCCCCGAGGGCCTGCCCTATGAGGGTCTGCCCGGCGATCGCCAGGGCATCCAGCACGTACTGCAGGAAACTCCAGATCGTGAACCCGACCTGGTGCGCCGCCAGGGCCACGGCACCCGAACGGGCCGCCGTCCAGGTGGTCAGCAGCAGGGCGGCGCGCAGCGCCAGGGTGCGGATCAGCAACGGAACACCGACCAACAGGCTGGTCCGCATCCCCGCCAGCCGGGGACGCCACCCCGCCCCCACCCCGGCCGCTCCGCGGGCCACGATCCCGGCGGCAGTCAACCCCATGAGCGTTTCGGCGAATGCGGTGGCGGCCCCCGAACCCGCGATCCCCATGCCGAGACCGAAGACCAGGACGACGTCCCCGACCAGGTTCAGGACCGCGGCGCCGATCGCCAGGACCATGGGGGTGCGGCCGTCCGCCATTCCGCGTAGCGTCCCCGTCGCCGCCAGCACCAGGAACATTCCCGGCAGGCCCGGAAGCGACCAGTGAAGGTAGGCCACGGCCTGTTCGTGGACCGTTCCGCCGGCGCCGAGCCAAGCGGCCAGCTGCGGCGCGAATCCCCAGGAAACCAAACCGGTCACCGCACCGAGGACCAGGGCCAGCCACATGGCCTGAGCCCCGGATTCCGCTGCGTCCTTTTCCCGGTTCGCCCCCACCAGGCGCGCCACGGTGGCGGTGGAACCGTAGGCGAGGAACACGAACACCCCGACCAGCGCCAGGGTCAGCGTGGAACCCACCCCCAACCCGGCCAGGGGATCCGTGCCCAGCTGTCCGACGATCGCGGTGTCGGCCATGACGAACAGGGGCTGGGCGACCAGCGCCGCGAAGGCGGGCAGGGCCAGCTCCAGGATCCGGCGATTCAGGGAATGCGACACCCAGCGAGCTTAAGCCCTGTTGCGAAAGCCATGCCCGGTGCTTCCTCGCTCGGACAGCACTTTTCGCAACAAGGCCCCAGATCCTGTTGTGCCACCCGGCCGTCAGTCATCATGGTGCCCCTCGCAACGCCGTTCCTCGCCGTTGAGCGGCTCACCGATAGGCTGAAAGCGGCGCGGGCCGTTGGTGCGAAACAGGACACGATCATTCAAGGGAGCGGCGATGAAGTTCTTTTCCCGGTTCAGCCGCAGGAATCTTCCCGACAGGTCGGAGTTCCTCTCGGGATACTGCACCGCACCCACGAAAAGACGCGACCTCGTACGTCTCGTCGAGGATCCGGTTCCCGCCGAGGCGCCCATTCCCGGCGCCTGGAGGCGGCTGCCAGAACTGCCCCGAGCCGAGCGTGTCCACCTGATGGTCTCCCTCATGCGCGGCTGCATCGGCGATGTGCTGCCAGATTCCCTAGGGATCTTGGAGGCGTGCTGCGCCGATGCGCAGCTGGCGCTGTGGGGCGGGCGTTACCTCGTCGTCTACACCCTCGTGAATCGCCGCGGAGAAGTTGAGCACTTCTACGGCGGGAATCCCTGCCAGCCAACGTGGCCCGCCCAGGACGACGAGCAACACCACTCGGAGAGCATCCGCCCTGTCTGGAGTTTGGTCCCGGAGCCACTCAAATCCTTCTACGAACAAATCCACGACGGTTTGTATTCCGTCTCTTTCGGAGACGGCATCAAGGAGCTGAAGGACGTTGAACGATTCAATGACAGCGACTACATGGATGGCATTGAAAGCGGGATGCCCCTGTATGAACGTTTCCGAGGCCATTACATTTTCCACGAGGACCCGAGCTACGGTGTGCTCCTGCTCGACGTCAATGGCAGGGAACCGGGAAGGGCGGTCAAGTGCTACACGGTATCGGAGGCGGCATCCGTTCCGGATTTCTGGAACGCGCTCGACAAGGACTTGGTCTGGTCCTTCATGCCGGACCGTGAGTGGTGACCCCGACAGGGTCCCTGCGCTCATGGCCGTGAAACAACCAATTTCGGGCAGAACTGTTGCGATCCCCGGGATGGCGGGGGCGGGCACGTCATGAGCAAACCGCGCCGCCCGGAAGATGGCGAAGACGTTCGCAGGAGGCTGCTCCTGTTTCTGGCCGCAACCGACGGATTGTCGCCCAGGGAAATCGCCGACGCACTTGAGAGAACCGCCGCAGGTGAGTACGGAACCGCGGTGGAGGCGATCTGTTCTGGGCTCCACGAGAACAACTCCAGGATCTCCGGTGGTGAATCGGAAAACCTCACGAACCTCGTGCTGACCCTGGGACTGCCCGAGGCGTGCTCGAACCGGGTGATCGAGCAAACGGATGCGAAACTTCCACCACCTCCTCGCGCCGGTTTCAACGAGCCCGGGAGCGCCAGCGAAAACGTCGAGGACGTGGATTCCCTGGCGGCGAGCGTCCTCGAATCATCCGGACGGTCCCGTCGAAGACTCACGGGCTCTCGCCGGAGCGAGAAATCGCGAAACGGCCGCCCTGCGATATACGTGGTTGAGGCGCGGGTGGGCGGCATCGACGCACAGGCCTTCGTCGACGAGCACGACAGCGTGGTGGTGAGTGCGAACCACAGCGCCGGACGCGACAACTTCGAGGACAGGATCCTTCGCAGGCTTCTCATCAATGCCGCCCAGGTCCCGCAACTACCTCAATCCGACTTCGTAAATGTCATTCAGCTGGTGGGGAGAAGGCAGTGGGCAGCTGCTCTCACCGTTTTGTGCACCCAGGTCCACGAACGAAGGCTTCCATTTGACTGGCGGAGGACCAAGGCGGTCATCGAGGCGGGTGAGATTCTCGGCATCGATGTCCGGGGACTGCTCGCACCCGGGAAACGAGGAGGCCCCGGAGGACCAAGGCGTTCCGCGGCAGCGCCGGATCCCCCGCCCCCGGGACCACAATCCCATCAGCCATCGGGGCGCGGCGATGGCGAGAGTCCCGCGGATTCTCCCCCGATGCCCTTCCGGGACGTGGGAGAACCACGGTTGGAGCCCCCGAACCGGATCGCGGTTGTGTGCGTGGAGCTCCTCCTGCTCGAAAGCGAACGCATTGAGCGCCCGGACCTGCAACCCGTCCTAACGGAAGCCCGGACGATGCTCACCGAGGACCGCTGGGACGTCGCATCGGAGTGTGTCAAGGAGGTGGCGCGGCAATCCGCGGTGCCCTCTTCGCGGAACGGCGGATTCACGCAGGCCTGCGAGTCATTGGCGGACGCCCTCCACCCGGGGAATCAGAAAGAGCGCGAGCAGCGCCTGCGTGGGCTGTGGTTCAAACTCACGCATTCGTGGCGCCGGGAGAACGACTTCCTGCCGAGGGGCAAGGAGGACCGGGGGAAGGTCACGTGGATCAACAAGTTCGCTGCATCCGCCTGCCTCTTCGGGGCCCTGCTGGTGTCCCTCATCGTTCCTGCGAGCCACTGCTGGATCCCCCTGCCGTTCTTCCTGATCGGCTGTGGATTCTCGTTGCTCCTCAGGAAACTCCGCGTCCATGTCCTCGTCATCCTGGGGGTCGTTTTTCTCCTCGCCATCCTGGCTTTCAAGGTGACCGAACCAATGCCTCGCATCGTGCAGAGCACAGGCGTTTTCCCCTGGCTTCTGGGGGCGCTCGCGGCAACGGCCATGTCTCAGCGGGAGGGTGGCGTGAGCGATTGGAAACGACCTCATGGCAGCGAGGCCTTCACCTGCCTGTGGGCAAGGCACCGTGGCGACGACGTTTTCGAGTTTTTCGTGGTCAACGGTAAGCAGAACCACTACAACCACCGGATCATCATGAACTGGAAGAAGGCGACGGAATCCTTCCTGTCGTCGGGTCTCAGCTCGTCACTGCGCCGGGAAACCCGGGCGCGTTCGATGAGGAGCAGCGACCCGGCGCATCACTGGGTGCAGTGCTATGCCCGGCTCGTCAACCCGCGGCGCATCGGGCAGGAAATCGTCACTCCCCGGAGCTGGGCCGAAGTGGTCGCCACCACTTTCGGCATGAGAAGGGAAGTTGTCGACGAGTTCTTCGAGTGGGTGCCATCGCCGACGTCGCCTCCCGGTCATGACGGCTCGGACGGGGCTTCGCTTTCCATTGACGACGTGCCGTTCTACGGATCGTGACCCGGCATTTCCTGCAAGCATTCGTGGACGATGAAGTTTTGTACAAGGTGATCCTCTGGTTCAGGAACAGCCGTTCATGAAGGGAACACCGGGCGCCAGCTGGGCCCATTCCTGGCTGGTCAGGGGATCCCCCAGGCGGGAGCACAGGTCGGCGGCCGCAGCCGCGGCATTGCCCGGCCAGGCCACGGCCGTGTTGTCGGAGAGGGCCAGCAGCAGTTGGCCGTCGACCAGGTCTGCTCCCGCGATTGAAGCCGAGGGATGTTCGATGTGCAGGCTCAGGGCAGGGGTTTCTCCCGTCCTTTCCCAGACCCACAGGTCCCCCTCGACGCTGGTGGCCAGCAGGTGGTTCCCGTCCGGGCTGAATCTCAACCGCTCCAGGGATGCGTGGGCGTCGAAGACCTGGGCCGTGGCATGCGGTTTGGTGGGGTCGCTCAGATCGATGATCGACACCCCGCCGTTCAAAGCGCCCACGGCCAGAAGACCCGAGGGGGAGAACTCGAAGGCGCTGGGAACCACCCGGTCGGGCAGCCCCGCCTCCGCCAGGATTTCCGGGCTGGAATCGGTGACGGCAGCCACGACGTAGCCTGTGCCGTCGGCGCTCATCGCGGCCACGAGCGTGCCATCGGAATTGAAGGCCAGCCCGCCCGGCCAGGCGTGGAGCGTTCCGGTGGGTTCCCAACCCGTGCTCCCGCGCTGATAGATGTCGTAGCCGACCTGGCTCCTGTGTCCGATGGCCAGTCGCCTGCCGTCGGGGGAGAGCACCAGGTCCACCACCGTGGTGGTTTCGTCGATGACCTGTTCCGTCTCGTATCCGCTGCCGGCCAACCGGAGCAGCACCACCTTGCCGTCGCGCGACTGCGTCGCCAAGGTGCTGCCGGTGACATCGGATGCCACGTGGGGCAGGTATCCACCCCCGCCGGGGCTGGTGGGTACCGTCAGTTCCGGGGAACCAGGGGCGGTGGAATCCAGGACACGCGGTCCGTCCGCGGTCGTGATGATGGTTTTCCCGCCCATCCGCCTGATGTCGTGGATCTTGACGCCGTTCGTGCGCAGCAGGGTGGGTAGCGCTGGCCACAGGGAGAGGGTCCCCTCCGCGGTTCCGGTCAGGAGCCCGGCGGAACCCCGGGAGATGCTCGTCACGACGCTGCGGAGGGGACGTCGTTCGGTGATCTCGCCCGTTCTGTTGGCGATCACGACCTCACCTTGGGAACCGCCCAGTGCCACTTGGTCACCCAGATGCCTGACCGCGTGCACTCCCGATTTCATGAGGAACTCGTGGTTGGTGCGCAGCGCGGTGCCGGAGACCTCGAGCAGCAGGGCCTTCGAGGCGCTGCTGCCCGCCAGGATCTCCTTGCCGTCCTCCGAGACGTCCAGGGACATCACCTGACCGGGCACCTGGAAATCCGGTAGGGCGGTTCCCGCCGAGTCGAACAGGGCGAGCCGGTTGCGGGAGGCGCTCGCCACGATGAGATCGGGTGTCGCGGTGAGCGCCGTCACCGCGACATCCTCGCCGGTCAGCAGCGGGGTGCGCACCTCGGGGCGTTCCGGGTTCGTGAGGTCGATGCGCTGCACCTCACCGTGAAGATTCCCGATCAAAGCCACCGTTCCCTGCCAGGCGGCGCTGTAGGAGGTGACTCCCGCTACCGCCCACTCACCCAGTTTGCGGGCGGAGGTCGTCAGGTCCCAGACCGAGGCAGTCCGCTGCCCCGCGACGATCACGAGGTACCGCCCGTCGCGCAGGACCGGTTGCACCGCGAACAACTGCCCGCCGTCGGTCTCGACGAGCTCGGGTTCCGATTTCAGGTTCCCGTCGCGCCAGACGGCAAGGTTGCCCTGGCTGTCGCCCCGCAGAACGATGTCGCTTCCCGGCGCGACGGCCACCATGGTGTTTCCCGCGGCGCCGTTGATCCGCAGCGGTGCCGTTCCCCCGGCGGATTCGATGACGGTGGAACGGGTGCGGGGGTTCTCCTCCAACCGGTGGGCGGCGACGGCGAGTTGCGCGGCCTCGTTCGGGTCGGTGTTGCGGATCTGGTCCGAGACTAGGGCCAGCTGCTGGGCCCGGGCGGCGCGGGCCGCGGTGTTGGCCTGCTGGGTCAGGGCCGCGGAATGGATGCCCAGGAAGGCGGCCACGACCGCCAGGACGACGGCGACCGTCGCGATCCCCAAAGCCGTTCGCCGCTGTCTGCGGGTGTGTTTAAGGCGGTTCTCCTGTTCCTCCTCGTGGGCGCGTCCGAGCGCCAGCGAGGCATCGATGAACTCGTGTTCGTTCTTCGAGATCACCGGGGCGTCCTCGGCCCTCGCCCAGGACTGCCACATCTCCGCCTCCACGGGCATCAGCCCCTCCGGTGCCCGGCCGCCCTCGTCCCAGAGTTTCGTCGCCATGTGGATGCGCCGCCCCACCAGCAGCGTCGCCTCCTCCTGCTCCACCCAGCCGCGCAACCGGTGCCAGCGGGTCAGGAGGGCCTCGTGGGTGATGGTCAGATGGTCTTCGCTGTGGGTCAGGAGACGGGACGCGATGAAGGCCTCCGCCACCGGAACCATCTGCGACGACAACGAACCGAAGGGGATCGAGCGCCGGAGCAGCCGGTTCGCGTCCACGACCACCAGCGACAACATCAGGCGCCTGACCAAGGGACGGTCCTGCGCAGACAGATCCTGCCAGACGGCCTCGGCTTCGTCGTTCAGTGAGGTCCACAGGCCACCCGAGGCCAGGTAGTCGGAGGTGGTGAGGGTCTCTCCCGATGCGGCGTTCCAACAGCGTTTCAAGGTGTTCGACAGCAGCGGCAGTACGATCCCCGGGTCGGGATAGCCGTACTGGTGCAGGTCGCGGATCAACACGTGGGTCAGCTCTGTGGAGACCGCACGGCCGTGGTGACGGGCCGGGACTTCGATGATCTGCCGGTATTCGGCGGTGGTGAGGGGCCCAACCAGGACGGGGGAGGCCAGGAACGGGGCGAGGCGTTCCTGACGGAGCACGGTCCCGACCGCGTTCGCGTTCAGGCCGATCACGCAGGTCACGTGATCGGGCAGCCGGCACAGGGTGTCCACGAGCTCCCCGGCCTCGGTGGCCTCGAGCTGCTGGAGTTCCTCGAACTGGTCGACGACCAGCAGGGTCGCCTCCGTGGGTGTTTTCCAGCCCAGCAGGTCGCGTACCGTCGACTGGACGGGGTTCAGGTGGGACAACGGGCCGTCGGGCGCGGTGCCGCGGCCGATCAGCCCGGCGGCCAGCAGGGAGGACTTGCCCGCCCCGGACGCCCCGACGACCATCACGATCCGGGGAGGCCGGGTCCGGGAACATGCGTCCAGGAGTTCCTCCAGGGAGCGCTCCCGTCCGACGAAAAGACTGGACTCCGTGGTCGCGTAGGGACGCAGGCCGACATAGGGGGACTCCGCGACGATGCTGGAGCGGCGCATCCGGTCCAACGCCTCCGCCCAGGCCGTTTCGTTCTGTACGGTGACGAGCTGCAGCGCGCGCAGCAGGGTCATGAACTGCGGCATCAGCGAAGGGGTTGGCAGGTGCCTGCCCTCGAGCCATCCCTGAGCGGTCGAGGCGGGCACCTCGGCTATCGCAGCGGCACGCCTGATGGACAGCCCGATCCTGCTTCGAGCGGCCGCCATCTGCTGGGCCAGGGCACCGCGGCTGAGAGGAGGGAGCATGTGGACTACCCTAAAGGGTGTCATCTAAAAGGAGGACCGTGTGCACGGATCACCCTCTCCGGGTGAGCAGATGTAGACGTGAGACAGAAAGAACAAACGGGCCTGACTACGGGTTATGTTTGTATGAGCTACTCTCGTACAGGTCCGTACACCACCTGGCTTGGAGACAGGCCCGGGTGACCCCTTAGTGTTCCAGTCAGTCCGGGCACGTACCGGAAGGTTAATTGGGCGGGGGGTGCCTGGACTGAAGACTTGGCGGGGAGAACGTAGGAAGAAGGACGCATGGCCCTGGTCACGCGCAAACGTGTCGAGACCGTACTGGTCGGTCTCGTCGCGCTCTCCCTCGGTATCCTCGCGCTGATTCACCGGGGGGTTCCGGCCGCCGACGTCGACCTGAACGACGGTGGCGTCTGGGTGACCAACCAGACCAAGCGGCTGGTGGGGCACCTCAACCACGAATCCCAGACCATAGACGGCGCGCTCCGCCCTCCCAGCAGTTCCTTCGGGGTGACCCAGTCCGCGGGCAACGTTCTGGTGCGCAGTTCGGACACCGTGCATCCCGTGGACGTGGCCTCCCTCACCTTTCTGGGTGAGGCCGGGGTGGCCGGTGTGCTGACGGCACACGGCGGCAACGAGGTGCTCTTCGCGGACCAGAGCGAGGGACGGGTGTGGGCCACCGACACCCGGGGGGCCGCGAGCTTCAGCCTCACCGCGGACCCGCTCCTGAAGGGCCTGGACACGCCAAGGATCGCTGTCGGCGTCGAAGGCACCGGGTACGTGCTGACCGCGGACGGGCAGCTGTACACCGTCACGGGTTCGGGGGACCAGGCGGTGACCAGGGCACAGGGACGGAAACTGGAGGGAAGGCTCTCGGACTCCGCCCAGCTGACGGTGGTGGGGGACAAGATCGTGGTGCTGGACGGCACCACCTTGACCATCGACGGGCACCCCGTGACGAATGACGGCTTTGCGGGCGGGGTCCTCCAACAACCGTCGGGACCCTCCGGGACGGTGGTCGTGGCCACGCCCTCAGAGCTGCTCAAGGTGGACATCTCCTCGGGGCAGGTGACCCGGGAGAGCATCCCGAACGGCAAACCCGCCGCGCCCGTGCAGCTCGAGGGATGCACCTATGCGCTGTGGGCGGAATCGGGCTACTACGTCCGCGACTGCGGGGGAGACGACTACGAACGGGCCCAGCATCCCGAGCTTGCCGCTGCCAAGCAGCCGGTCTTCCGCGCCAACCGGAAGGTGATTGTCATAAACGACGAGGTCACCGGTGACGTCTTCCTGCCCCTGAAGCAGATGGTCAAGGTGAACAACTGGGAGCAGGTCGAGTCCCAGCTGGTGGACGAAAAACAGGACAAGGAATCAGAAGAGACGGACAAGTCCCAGACCCGGGAGTTCTCGGAGGAGCAGCACCCACCGCAGGCCGTCGACGACGAGCTGGGGGCGCGACCGGGAACCGCCACCGTGCTTCCCGTCCTGAGCAACGACATCGACCTCGACGGCGACGTGCTGACAGCGATAATCCGGGACGTCCCCTCAGGTGTGAAGATCTCCCAGGCCAAGGAAGGCCGTGCGCTCCGCATCGAGGTGCCCGCGGACGCGAAGGACACGATCACCTTCACCTATCAGGCCTTCGACGGGGTGGACGTGTCGAACGTCGCCACCGTGAAGGTCAACATCCGCGCCGAGAACGAGAATTCCGCCCCCCACAAGATCCGCGACAGCCAGGTCAACCTCAGCGAACGGGCCTCCGCGGGATACTCGGTGCTCGCGGACTGGGTGGACCCGGACGGAGACCCCATCTACCTCCAACAGGCCACCGTCGAGGACGACAGCCTGGAGATGACGTGGCGTCCCGACGGGTACGTCTCCGTGAAGGACCTCGGCAAGGGAGGTCCGGGCCGGCGTTCGGTGAACCTGACGGTCTCCGACGGCAGGGACGCGGCCTCAGGGGAGCTGGCGGCACAGATATCACCGGGCTCCACGAACTCTCCGCCCGTGGCCAACAACGACCACTACGTAGCCACCGTCGGGCATGCCATCACCCTCGACCCGCGCAGCAATGACACGGATTCCGACTCCGATTCCCTGAAGCTCGTGGAGGTCTCCGCCGCCCCCGACGGGGTGGAACTCAAACCCGACTACCAAGCGGGGACGATCCGTTTCACGGCCTCGAAGGCAGGGAACTACACGCTGGTCTACGGGATCACGGACGGCCCCAACAACGCGAAGGGCCGCATCCGTGTCGATGTGATCGACCCGAACTCGTCGGGACTCCAACCGGTGCCCGAGAATGATCTGGGATTGCTGCCCGCGAACGGTTCCCTGACGATCAACGCGCTCGACAACGACTTCGACCCCGCGGGTGGGGTGCTGGCCATTCAAGGGGTGTCCCAGGCCGGGGCTCCCGGACTGAACATCGAGGTGATCAAGCACTCGCTGCTCCGGGTCACCGCCCCGGCGGGCATCGATTCACCGCAGAGCTTCACCTACACCGTCAGCAACGGGCACGCATCGGCGACGGCGAAGGTGTTGGTGATCCCGAAGGAACCCCCCTCCACGGTGCAGTCCCCCGTCGCCGCCCCCGACAGCTCGGTGGTGCGGGTTGGGGACCTGGTCACCGTTCCGGTGCTGAGCAACGACTACTCCCCGGCGGATCTGGACATCTCGCTGTCGTCGGACCTCGATGTGCGTTCCGACCCGTCGCTGGGTGAGTTCTTCGTCTCCAACGGCGCGATCCGGTTCCGGGCAGGCAGCGAGGCTGGCACCGCGGAGGCCATATACACGGTCCGGGATTCGCAGGGCAACCCGGCCTCGACGACGGTGACCGTGAACATCCGCGCCAAGGACGAGCACAACGAACAACCGACCCCGAAACAGATCGACTCCAGGACCTTCGCCGGCTCCTCCGTGCGGATACCGGTGCCGCTGGACGGCATAGACCCCGACGGCGACTCGGTCACCCTGGGTGGGCTCGGGAGCCAGGTGCCGAAACTCGGGGCGGTGAAGGTCGAGGGAAACTACCTCGTCTACGACGCGTCGAAGGGGGCGTCCGGCACCGACACCTTCACCTACCGGGTGCTCGACCGTTTCGGGGCCGAGGGGGAGGGCCTGATCCGCGTCGGCGTAGTGCCGCCCCCGGCGGCCAATCAGGCCCCCGTGGCGGTGGCCGACGAGGTTGCGGCCAGGCCGTCCACCAGGCTGGAGATCCCAGCCCTGGCCAACGACATCGACCCAGACGGGGACCAGCTGCAGCTGGTGAAGGGATCCGCGGCCGCCACTGACGACAGCTGGGATCCGAAGGCGCAGACCAGGGGGCAGCGGATTGTCGTGGTCACCCCCGCCCAGGAGGGCATCTACCACCTGTACTACACGATCACGGATGGTGGCGGGGTCTCGGACCGGGGGGTCGTCACCGTCCGGGTCGCCTCGGACGTGCCACCGAAGGCGCCCGTCGCCAACGACGACGTGGTTCCCACTTCCGCGATCGCGGGGGTGGACCAGGTCGAGGTGCCCGTGCTGGAGAACGACTCCGATCCGGACGGGGTGGTCTCCGACCTGAAGGTCACCGCCGAGTCCCCGGCAACCGTCAAGGGCGGGACGGTCACGGTGCCCCTCGCCGATGACCGGCAGATCGTGCTCTACACCGTCACCGACTCCGACGGGCTTTCCTCGCGTGCCGCCATCGTGGTGCCCGGTCGTGAGGCCATTCCACCCGCGATCAACACGGGCAGGGGACAGGCGCGCGTCAAGGCGGGGGAGCCGTTGACGATCCGGTTCACGGACTGGGTGGTCACTAGGCCCGGACGCACGGCGCGCCTGACCAGTGTCGACTCGGTGGTCGCCGGGCCGGGGGGCAGCCCCGAGGTGGGCAACAACGGCGTCCGGGTGATTGACGATCAGACCATCGAGTTCACCCCAGCCAAGAACTTCTCGGGACAGACCACGGTCTCCTTCGAGGTCACCGACGGCGGATCCATGGACGACTCGACCGCGCTCAAGAGCAAACTCAGCCTCAGCGTCATCGTCGAGGGCGACGGGCAGCAACCCCCGCAGCTGAGACCCACCCAGCTCAGAGTGGCCCCCGACGAGGCACCCCAGAAGATCTCGCTGAGCAACATGGTCTCGGACCCGAACCCGGGTGACAACGACACCATGTCCTACTCTTTGGTGAGCACCGACGGACCGGTGCAGGCCAGCGTCTCCGGGCAGGAACTCAGCGTTTCCGTGCCCAAGGGCACCCCGGTGGGTTCCACCGGTTCGATTGTCGTCCAGGTCCACGACGGCTCCACCGATCCGGTCAACATGACCATCCCGGTCACCGTGATAGCCTCCACCCGGCCTCCCATGACGATCTCGGAGATCGTCGAACGCGACGGGCGGGTCGGCAACACGGCCTCCTTCGACCTGACCCGGTGGGTCACCAACCCGTTCGCGGACACGGGAGGGGAGATCACCCTGGTCGGCAGCCCGCAGGTCCGTGGATCGGCCACGGTCACCAGCGAGGGCAACGTCATAAATGTCACCCCCACGGATTCCGGGACCGGAGCCGACACCGTCGATGACGTCCTGGTCACCTTCCGGGTCGCCGACGCCACGAAAGATCCCTCCAGGGAACGCACGGGAGTGATCCGCGTCGTCGTGAAGGACGTTCCCAGAGCACCCACGGCGGTGACGGCCCAGTACGCGGGCTCCCAGACCGCCCGCGTCTCCTGGACCCACAGCGGATGGCGCGGCGCCACCCCGAAGGGGTTCACCGTCTTCTGGCAGGGAGGCAGCAAGAACTGCGGCCTCCAGACCACCTGCGACATCCCGGGGCTGGCGAACAGTGGCCGCTACACCTTCACCGTCAAGGCGGAGGTGGCCGAGGGCGACCTCAACTCCCGCAGCCCGCGCTCCGAGCCGAGCAACGAGATCCTGGTGGACGCGCTGCCATCGAAACCCTCCGCCCCCACCGCGGCCTTCGGGGACCAGCAGATCGCCCTGACATGGGAGGCCGCCACCGTCCCGGGCGGCGGATCCCCCGTCACGCGCTACACCGTCACGATGTACCCGGGGGGCCAGAAACAGGAGACCACCGCAACCAGCCTCACGTGGACGGGCCTGACGAACGGGCAGGCCTACACCTTCACGGTCACGGCCCACAACCGGCTGACCGACGAGAACAGTCAGCTCACCCCGCCGACCAGTGACGAGTCGCGGCCCGAGACCCCGGCCGGTGCGCCGTCGAACCAGGGGGCTCCCACCGTGAGCATGGACAGCAGTTCGAGTTCGGTGAAGCCCAGGGCGAACATCAAATGGTCCCCGCCCGGAAATCCGAACGGGGACTCGAACTTCCGTTACGTGGTGACCGACGCGAACGGGAAAGAGGTGTGCCCGGAGCAGCAGGACACCAGCTGCACCACCCCGATGGATCCCTCCACCGAGACCGTCACCTTCTCGGTGCGCTCCACCAACAAGTCCGGCAAGTGGTCCGCGGCCTCGCCTGCCTCGAACGCCGTGCGCGCCTTCCAGCCGCCGGGTGCGCCAAGTGGGTTCTCCCTGAGACCGACCGGCAAGGGATCGGAGGTGGAGTTCAGCTTCGGCGCGGCCTCCGGGAACGGGGTCAGGGCGGACGAGATCACCTACCGGTGGAGCGCAGGCAGCCAGTCCGGCACGGTGAAACCCGGCAGAACGGTGGTCAGCAGCCCCGCCTTCCAGCTGGGACAGGCGGTGACCGTGCGGTTGGTGGCCGTGGCGAACGTGCTGGGACAGACCTCCGAGGGGGAGGCGGCGACCGCCACCGTGACGGCCTACGGGCCGCCCCAGGCGCCCGTGGTGAACAGCGAGCCCGGGGTGGATCACGTGACCCTGCGCTGGCAGGTGCCCGGCTCCAGCAACGGCGCCCGGGTCAAGCAGGTCGAGATCACCAGCACGGTGAAGGCCGAAGGCAGGAACCCCAGCGTCGAGACGTGGACGACCACCGATCTCTCCGGCTCCGTGGACAAGGGGAACGACCGCAAGCAGAATGTCTGCGTGAAGGCGAGAACACAGAACGAACACGGCGACTGGAGCGACTACTCCGCCGAGTCCTGCGCCTCGACCTGGGGGGACACCAAGGCGACCCTGTCCAAGGGCGATTCGGTCGAGTGCCCGGACGGAGGGGGACGGGGATGCAACGCCTTCAAGGTGACGTTGCAGAACTGGCAACCCGGGGGACGTGTCAAGTGTGAGGTGCCCAACCCCGCCGATCAGGAAGACGTGGCCAAGGTTAAGGTGGGGCCGGTTGACGCCAGTGGAAACGCGAGCAGGCAGTTCTCGGACTGGGTGTTCCCGGAGAACTACAACGTCCCCTCAGAGGGATTCGACATCACTGCCCGGTGCAGGTGAATGTCCCGACCGAAAACAAAGGTGATTGACCCAAGATGACCATGAACCCGGAACAGGCCGCGTTTTTCGCGGACACCTTCGCGCGGCTGACCGACAACGTCGGGCAGGCGCTGCTCGGCAAGGCCCCGGTGATCCGCCTTGCGTTGACCTGCATGCTGGCCGAGGGGCATCTGCTTCTCGAGGACGCGCCGGGCACCGGTAAAACCGCTCTGGCAAGGGCGATCGCCGCTTCGGTTCATGGTAGCCACAACCGGATCCAGTTCACCCCGGACCTGCTGCCCTCCGACATCACGGGCATCACCATGTACGACCAGGCCACCTCGCGTTGGACCTTTCACCACGGACCCATCTTCAGTTCGATCGTGCTGGCCGACGAGATCAACCGCGCCTCCCCGAAAACCCAGTCGGCGCTGCTGGAGGTGATGGAGGAGTCGCAGGTAACGGTGGACGGCCAGCGTTACCCGACGGAGCGCCCGTTCATGGTCATCGCAACCCAGAATCCCGTGGAACAGGCAGGTACCTACCGGCTGCCCGAGGCGCAGCTCGACCGTTTCCTGATGAAGACCTCCGTCGGCTATCCCGACACGGAGGCAGCCATTCACGTGCTCGCCGGTTCCTCCCAGCCCGACCGTTCCAAGCGGCTCAACCCCGTGCTCGCACAGCAGGCGGTGGCGGAGATGATCGAGTCCGTCAAGGACAACTACGTCGACAACTCGGTACTGCACTACGCGCAGCGGCTGGTGGAGGCCACGCGGGAGGACGAGGACACATCGATGGGGGTCTCCACCCGTGGGGCGATCGCCATGGTTCGGGCGGCCCGGGTGTGGGCGGCCGCCCACGGCCGCAACTACGTGCTGCCCGACGACGTGAAGGAGTTGGCTGCGCCGGTTTGGACGCACCGGCTGATCATGTCGCCCGAGGCGGAGTTCGCCGGTGTGCAGCCGACCGACGTGATTGCCCGGGTGCTCGCATCCGTGGAGGCCCCCACGAACCGGATGAACGCCTGAGTGGGACCCGTGCCAGAACCCGTCGCCACCGCAACCGTTTCCCGGAGGCCCGGTCTGATCCGGGTCCTGCGGCGCATCTCGCGTTCCCGTCTTGTCGCGTCCGTCACCGCGCTGGGCTGGGCCCTGCTCATCGGGATCGTGGTGACCGGGATCCCGGGTTGGTGGCTCGGCTGGCTGGAGTTCCGCGCCCTGTCCGTGATGTGTGTCGTGGTGATGGTCGTGGCGGTACTGTCGGTGTTGGGGAGACGGGAACACGAGGTGCTGTTCGAGTTGCAACGCCCCAGGGTCCAGGTGGGCGACGAGGCTAGGGGGAATGTGCAGGTGCGTTCCGAGCCGGGCAGGTCATCCGGTTCGGCCACCCTGGAGTTCCCCGTGAACGGGGAGGTCGCTTCCTTCCGGGTGCCGGCACTCGGCCCCGGCCAGGTGCATGAGGAACCCTTCTCGATTCCCGCCCGGCGCCGCGGGGTGATTCTGCTGGGGCCGGTGCGATCCGCCATGACGGATCCGCTTGCTGCCGTGAGCCGCAAGAAGGTGCTCTCGGATGTGAGCGAGTTGTTCGTCCATCCGCGTGTGGTGCCGCTGGAGACCCGGACGATCGGTTTCCTGCGGGACATCGAGGGGATCGCGACGCAGAACCTCTCTTCCTCGGATGTCTCATTCCACGCGCTGCGGGAATACGTCCCGGGAGACGACCGCAGATCCGTGCACTGGCGCACGACGGCCCGGACGGGCAAGCTGATGGTCCGGCAGTTCGAGGAGACCATGAGGGCCCACCTGCTGATCCTGCTGTCCACCCTCCCCGGCGACTACGCATCCCCGGAGGATTTCGAACTCGCCGTTTCCGTGGTGGGTTCCCTGGGGGTCGCTGCGCTGCGAGAGGAGAAACAGGTCACCCTCTGCACATCGAAAGGGGAGGTTCCCTTTCCGAACGCGATGGGCCTGCTGGACCGGCTCTCCGGGGTGGAGTTGGATGACAAGGGACACGAGTTGCGGGAACTGGCGGTCAAGCACGGTTCCATGCCGGGGATTTCCGTGGCGGCCTTCGTCACGGGGAGCCCCAGCCCGGCGGTGCTGCGCTCGTCGCAGCTCGCCCTGCCGCCGGGGGTGTTCCCGTTCGCGGTCAGGTGCTTGGGGGGTGAGGAACTGGCCAGACGCAGGGTGGGGGACCTGGTTGTCCTGGACATCCCGCAACTGGACGACCTGCGTCCCGCGGTCGGGAGCCTGGCATGAGACGCGAGGGAACCTTCTCCCTGTCCCGGGTCGCCGGGGCCTGGTTGCTGCTGCTGCCCGGGGTGGTGGCCTTCCAGCCGGTTTTCGGCGGGACCCCCGGATACCTGCCTGCTCTGGCCGGGATCACGGCGGGGGCCCTGGTTCCCCTGCTGGCCGCACGGTTCCGGTGGAGCGCGGCCCTGTGGTTCTTCGCGATCCTCGTGTTCTACCTGCTCCTGGGGGGGCCGCTGGCGCTTCCGGAGACCACGATCAACGGTTTCGTCCCCAGCCTCACCACTCTCGCCCGGCTGATGCAACTCACCTATCAGGGCTGGTACGACATCCTGACGGTGGCCACTCCCGCGGGGGATCTCTCGGGTCCCCAGGCTGCGCCCCTGCTTGGCGGGATCCTGTTCTCCGCCGCGCTGGTGGGGATCGTCAGGTTCACGCGGGCCGTGGTGTGGCCGATGCTGCTGCCGACGCTCTGGCTGGCCCTGGGGATCGCCTTCGGCATCCGGCAGGCCCCGACGGCCCTGTGGCTGGGAGCGGCGCTCGGGGCCGGTCTGCTCCTGTGGAGCGCGGCCCACAGGATCAGCCGGATGGGGGCTGCGAACGCGGAGTTCCTCGTGCGCCAGCCCCGTGGCCTGTCCCGTCGCACCTGGCAGGGGCTCTCGGCGATGCTGGTGATCGCTCTCGCGTCCGGGACTGCGCTCGGGGTGAACGTGGTCATCGGCAACGACGTCCACCGGCAGGTGCTGCGCGACCAGGTGGCCCCGCCCCTGAAACTCCAGGAGTACCCGAGCCCGTTGACCAAATACCGGTTGTACGAGCTCAACCAGAAGAACGACGTGCTGTTCCAGGTCGCAGGGATGCCCGCAGGGGGAAGGCTCCGGCTTGCCGTGATGGACGAGTGGAACGGCGTGGTGTTCAACGTCTCCCAGAACATCGGGGAGTACCTGCGGGTGGGGCGGGAACTGCCGTGGCAACCGGAGGTCGCCACCCAGGTCTCGGAGATCACGGCGCAGGCCTACGACGACGTCTGGGTGCCGAGCTTCGGGGAACCGTCCCGTATCGAGTTCGAGGGGGAACAGGCCACCAGGCAGGCGCGCGGGCTGTACTTCAACCGCAACACCAAGCAGACGCTCACCACGGCCCGGATCGGCGACGGCAGCATGTTGCGGATCACAGGTGTGGTGATCCTTCCCTTCGGTGAATCCCAGCGGGAGGGCTTGAAGGGCGTCCGCGGCGGCGCGGCGCCCCTGGCGCGGGTGGACCGGGTGCCCGAGGTGCTGGTCAAGAACGCCACGGACTGGACCCAGGGGGCGACCAGCGCCTACGAGCAGCTGTCGATGATCGAGCAGAAACTCCGGACGGAGGGTTTCTACTCGGACGGATCCGACAACCGTTCCAGGGCAGGGCACACCGCTGAGCGGTTGGCCTACATGTTCAACCAGGAACAGTGGGTTGGTGACGATGAGCAGTACGCTGCATCCATGGCTCTGATGGCCACGCAGCTGGGCATCCCGACCCGGGTCGTGATGGGTTTCTACCCTGCCTCCGATGCCGATGTGGGCAGCGGGTGGCAGGTGCGTGGCACCGAGGCCCACGTGTGGGTCGAGGCCTTCCTGGAGGGCGCTGGCTGGGTCAATTTCGATCCCACACCGGATCGCAACCGGGTGCCGAACTCCGAGAATCCCCAGCCCAAACCGAAACCGAAACCCCGCGTCGATCCACCACCGACCCCTCCGGAGCACGTCGAGGACGAGACCGTCGTCGCCGACCAGCAGGAGGTGGACTTCGACGACCCGAAGGATCAGCCCCCGGACTGGGTGCAGGTGGCCATCGTGATCGCCGCCAGCGCCGGTGGTGTCCTGCTTCTGCTGTCCCCACTGATCGTCATCGCGATCCTCAAGGGACGGCGGGCTGCCAGGCGGCGCAAGAAGGGCGAGGTCGCGGACCAGGTGGCCGGGGCCTGGGACGAGGTGGTGGACCGCGCCAGGGATCTGGGCTTCGTGGCGGTCATGAACCACACGCGCAGGGAATCCGCCGACGATCTCCAGGAGGGTTACCCGGATCTGCCCATCAGATCCATGGCGGATCAGGTGGATTCCTCCGTTTTCGGACCGGAGGAGCCCGAAACGGAGGTCCGTGACTCGGTCTGGAAGCAGGGGGGGGAACTCAAGAGTTCACTTTTGGCCACGAAGCCTTGGTACGCTCGGCCCGCCGTCTTCTTCTCCCTCAAATCGCTTCGGCGGGTGGGAGTGGAAACGGAGCGGCGTTCCCGGAAACCGCAGGCGAGTGACCGCTCGGGGAGGAACGAAGATTCCACCGGAGAACCGAAGAAATGAGGAGAGAATGATGCCTGGACAGTTCGGCGGCAACAAGGCCACACCTGTCGGCGTCGGCCGCAGGGTGATCGGACACCTGCTCTGGGTGGTGGGGTTGCTGATTTCTTCCCTGCTCGTGGTCAGCGGGACCTTCCTCGGCTCCGGGGAGTTGACCGCGGCCCTGAGCCTGGGAGGGATGATCCTGGGGGGTGTGGTTCTCGTCCTCAGTCTTGCCGCGGCGCTCCTGGGGTCCACGTCGTTTGGAGGAAAACTCCTCGGGTACCGTTTCGTCGACAGCCACACCAACCAGCCGAAGGGCTCGATGATGCTGGCCAAGTTCTTGGTCCAGGTGATCTTCGAGTGCGTCACCCTGCTGCTGGGGACGATCTCCTACTACTTCACCTACAGGGATGGTCAGCACTGGCTGGACAGGGCGTTCAACCTGGTGGCCGTCGACAAGAAGACTTCCGCCCAGGCCGATCCGGTTCCCCCCGAGCCCGTTGCCCAGGCCGTCGCGGTGGGTGGCGGGGCCGCGATGCCGCAGCCCGTGGAGGCGTATGCGGTCTCCCCGTTCAGTGCCCCGGCCCAGCGGGTGACCCCGGAATCGGCGTTCGCGCCCCCCGCCTACGGTGGTCCTGCATCCCGGTCCACGGCTCCCAGGCCGCAGGTGAGGATGCCGCAGCCGGTTGCGGTCGGTGCGGGCACCGGCGGAACGGAAACCCCGGGATTCGAGATGCAACGGCCCTCGGAATTCTCCGGCCTGGATGCGCCCGATCCCGGGATCCAACCCGCAGGGGTTCCCGCCTACCCGCCCACCGCGGACCCGGTTTCCTCCGAACCCGTGATGTCCTCGCCTGACCGGGTTCCCGCCGCTTCGGTGCCCTCCCCGGCCTCCGAGGCGGACGTCGATTGGCCGATACCCGCCCCGGCGCGTGGCATTTCTGCCGGGATGTCGCAGACGGGGCCGGACCCGGAGGCCGGGGCCGCCCCGACGCGTGCCGCGGAACCGGTTCGTCCTCCGAGTCCCTTCACTCCGCGGCCCTTCCCGTCGCCCTCGCCGTTCCCACCGCCCTCGCCGACGAGCCCGTCGCAGGCCTCGGTGTTCCAGCCTCCGGTCGGTTCCTGGGCGGCGACCTCGGCCTCTCCGGTGTTTCCTCCCGTCTCGCCAGCCCGCGCCACGACGATCAGCCCGGCCGAACCGCCGGCGGCAAGGCCGGCTCCGGCGGTCCGTGCGGCGAGGGCCCCGTCCCTGGTGCAGGACAAGACGGTTGCGGACGAGGAGCCGGAGGTGATTCCCGAGGTGGTCCTGGACGACGGCCTTCGGATCAAGGTCGACGGGCCACTGGTGCTGGGACGCAACCCGCTCGCCCCCGACGCCTACCCCGATGCGCGTTCGGTGCGGGTCACCGACGAGACCATGAGACTGTCCAAGACCCACATGGTGCTGCGACCCGTCTGCGGCCACGTCCAGGTGATCGACATCGGGGCCACCAACGGCGTCTACATCGAGACCGACCGGGAACGCACCCGGATCCCGACCCACGAACCCTGGCGGCTCTCGGAGGGTGATCTGGTGCACTTCGGGGGGCGCACACTTAGACTGGTGTCCTGACAGGGCCCCGGCTGACGACGTGAATCACAGTCGCCACCCATCCGGGGACGACATGTTCCGAGAACCGGGGCACCTGCCCGGCGGGGTCTCCGATTTCCCGGTGAAGGACGAGACGTAGTGGCGGCCCGAGAGATTGGCGAAGCGGATGACGTCGTGTCGCTTGACGAGGGGGAGGGGGAAACAGTCTCATGGATTCACGGGGACACCATTCCTGATCCGGAGGGCAATTGATGGCGTTCGATGGCGTGCTGCGATGGAGTGAGGGGCGGTGGATCGCTGTCGCCTGGCAGGGCGGGTTCGCGCTGCTCTCACCCAGCGTGGGGTTGCCCGTCGCGGAGTTGTTGTTCTCCAGGCTGCGGGAGAAATCAGAACTCGGGGTTTTCATCAGGACCCTTTCGGAGAGCACCGGGGCGGGGCTTTTGAAACTGCCGCCGTTCTCCGCCGCCATCGCGGACGGCGATCGATGGCATCTGGCGGTGCGCGGCGCCCTGACCGTGAAGATCGTGAGCCCGGCCGGAAACGAACCGCTCCGCGGCGAGGGGGTCGCCACCTGGGCGGAGCGGGTCGTCTCTGGGGTGACGGCGCTTCACATGGGGCGGGTCGTGGAGCCGTCGAGTCCCTTGGTGGGGGGCGTCGTCCTGGCCGACGGCGTGGGATTCGGGGAGTTGCCCCGGGAACACCGGGCCGTCGACGAACCGGGGGAACCGGCCATCCCGGAGGACGGACCGGTGCTTGAGGAGGACACACCCGCGCCCAAACACGGCCCCGCGGTCCCCAGCGATGAGGAGTTGCTGATGGGCGACACCCTCTCCGACGCATCGGAGGACAGCAGACCCCGCCGCCCCGAGACGACCGAGGTGGTTGCCCGGTTCTGCACGGCGGGACATCCGAACCCGCGGGAGAGGTCCCGCTGTTTCGTGTGCGGCGAACCGGTGACGGGGGAACCACGCAGCACTGAGCGCCCCCAGCTCGGCTGGCTGAAGGTGCCGCACGTCGAACCCATTCCGCTGCTCGAGTCCATGATCATCGGCCGGCATCCCAGCGCGGACGCACTCTGTCTGCCGGAACCCCCGAAACTGCTGGCCCTGCAGTACCGGCACGTTTCCGGTAATCACCTGGCGATCCTGCTGGACGGCTGGCGTGTCCTGGCGCTGGACCTGGCCAGCCGAAACGGCACCTGTGTGCGACGCAGGGCCAAACCGCCCGTGCGCTTGCCCCAAAGGCCCATTACCCTGCTGCCTGGAGACGTGATCGACCTGGGTCACGACCTGCTCCTACATCTTGATCGGATTCCTTGATGGCACAGCGAACAACTCCTCCCGAAATACCGGGATTCACCTTCATCGAGTGGCTCGGTGGCGGTGGCTTCGCTGACGTCTTCCGCTACCGTGATTCGCTCGGGCGCGGGGTGGCCGTGAAGGTACTGCACCAGACCGTCAACGAGGCCACCTTCAACGCGTTCGCCGCGGAGGCGGTGCTGATGGCCCGGTTGTCGGGTCACCCGAACATCGTCACCATCCACAGCTCGGGCCTGTCCGCCGACGGCCGGCCCTTCCTGGTGATGGAGGAGTGTTCCACGGCCCACCTGGGGATCCGGGTGGCGAACCGGGTCCTGGCGACCACTTTGGCGATGGAGTACACGGTGCAGCTGGCGGGTGCCGTGGAAACCGTGCACCGGCAGGACATCCTCCATCGCGACATCAAACCCGCGAACATCCTATTCACCGGTTTCCAACGTCCGGCCCTGACCGATTTCGGGATCTCGGCCTCCCATGACTTCTCCGCGGCGGCCAACGCGCTGAGCCCCCTGTGGGCTCCCTCCGAGATGCACCCCGACTCGCCGCTGGAGGCGGGGCCCTGGAGCGACGTGTTCTCGTTGGCTGCCACCACATGGGCGATGCTGGTGGGGCGCAGCCCGCTCGCGGTGCCGGGCGGCGACAACGAACGTCACGCCTTGCGCGAAAGGGCCCGTTCCTTCGTGGCTCCCCGGACGGGCCGCCCCGACGTGCCCGAGATGCTGGAGCAGGTGCTGGGGACCGCGATGGCCGCGCACCCGGCGCGGCGCTACAGCTCGGCTCTGGAGTTCGCGCGTGCGATCCAGGCCGTCCAGGCCTCCATGGGGGTGCCCGTGACGCCGGTCGACGTCCTGACCGAATCCGAGGACCACACCGCCTATGGCACCGAGCACCGGGAACCGGGAAGCATTGATTCCGGCTGGCTGCTTGGGGACTCCGGGTCGATGCTGACTGCCGGATACACGATGGGGATGTCGTCGCTGACGGGCGGCTACACCTTCCACGACACGATGAGCCCGGCCTTCGACCCCACCCCTCCGGGAATGTCAACGGGGGCCCCGGGACCGGGGGTGCTGCTGCGCGGGCATGGTTTCGCCCAGGCGGGACTCCGGCACGTCGAGGGACTTCCCGTGCCCGAGCCAAAGAGCTCGGAGGTGAACAAATCCGACGAGGCCGAGAAGGCGCGCAGGAAGAAGAAGAGGAAGCGCAAGCAGTTCACCCTGCTGTTGACGGGGATCACGGTGATCGTCACCGCGGTGACCTTCGGGGTGCTGTGGTTCAACGGCGTGATCGGCCCCGGGGCCCAGGAATCCCAGGGGGGCAACGACCGGGGCACCAAGACGGTTCCGGCGGTGGTCGACGCATCCGGCAGGGTGACCGGCCAGGAGATCAAGTTCACCTGGACCAATCCGGACCCGCAACCCGCCGACTCCTACCTGGTGGAGGTGGTTGGCGCACCCGAGTCCGAAGCCCGCCACAGCGTTGACGAACCCAGTATCATCCTTCCCTTGAAGGGGGAACAGACCTGCGTGAAGATCGTGCTGCGGCGCGCCAAGGGGCAGGTTTCGGAACCGGTGCAGACCTGCGTGCGTTCCTGACATCCGGGCGGCGTGGCCCACATCCTACCGGGGCGGGACGCGGGTGGTTCCTCAACCGGGGATGTCCTGGAACGGGGTCAGGTCCTCGCGGCGGCTGATGACCGCCAGCCCGGCGATGCCTGCAACGGCGGCGTGGAGCACACCGGCCAGGAGGAAGGGCCACCACGGTGGCAGCAGGAGCGTGGCGATGAACGGCCAAGGGGCGCAATCCGGACCGCCCCGGCACAGGAGACCGGTGAGCCACAGCAACGGGTCCCGGCCGCCCACCCAGCCTGGCATCAGGATCCCGAACACCGCGCCCGGCAGACCGATCAGCACCGGAACCCACCAGCGGAACTGGGGCAGGGGTAGCACGAGCCAGTTGACGACGAAGACCGGCAGCACCCACCAGGCGAAGACGGAACCCGCCGTGATCACCGCCGGCCACATGCCGTCCCCGGCCAAGATCTGAAGGGTGGTGCTCGCCCAGCCGGCGGCGACGACCGCGCCCGGCAGGCCCACCGCCAGCCACAGCAGGAGACGGCGTTTCCCGGTTCGGTGGATCCGCTGCGGGGACGGGGCGGGCAGGGCCACCGCCAGCAGACCGTGGAGCAGCACCAGCAGGCAGCCGATGCCCGGGGCCAGGGCGATCTCCGCCAAGGAGGGGGTCGAGACGGCCGGCGGCGTCCCGGTTTGTGGCTTCCCGGTGGCCAGGAAACCTCCCAGCAGCGCCAAGGTCTGCAGGGTGGTGGCGGCCCACGGGCTGAACCGCGGGGTGCTGCCGAACACACCAGCCAGGATGGCGGCAACCACCGTGGCCACCGCTTGGCAGAAGGGATACAGCCACCACCGTTGCACATCCACGTCCTGGGTGTTCTCGTACAGGGCCCTTCCCCACAGCGACCACAGAAGCATGAGGACGAACCCGGAACAGATGCTCACCAACACCGCCAGCAGCCTCGGGGGAATGTCCGCCGGGGGAGGCTGCGAGGGATCGGACCGGGATTTCCGTTTCGCCGGCCGCGCTGGTTTCCCGTCCGGCTCCGGGGTGGTCTCCTGCAGGGCCGCGATGAGGGCGACGGCGCGCGCTTTGGTGATTCGCTGGGGATCCGCCAGCTCCTGTACCCAGGGCGCCTCCGGCGTTCCCGGATGGTGTCGAAGGGCGTTCAGGTATTCTTGTTTCAGGGCCGAATCGAGCCCGGGCCTGCAGGTCAGGCGCCACGTGAACAGTTGAATGGCGCGGACGGTGGCCTCCCGTTTCTCGCCCAGCCCGGAGGGCAGCGCCGCGATGGCCTTCTCGGCCAGGATGCGCCAGGAATGGGCGAGACGGAGCAGGTTTTCGTTGCGCGTGAACCGGCCCAACTGGGCCAGGGCGTCTCCCCGGAACAGGTTCTGGACCAGGCCGGGATCGGCATCGGCGAGTTCGTTGTGGGCCGTCGACGAGAAATCCAGGCCGCGCACGATGCTCCTGCCGTCTCCCGCGAGCACCGCGGCCAGAAGGGCGGCTCCCGCCTCCTGGCTCAGCAGCCGGAAACGGGCCACGGCCTTGCGGACGGGATCTCCCCGGGGCCCGGTCCACGCCCACTCCACGAGTTCGGGAAGGTTATCGGCCAGCTCCGCGTGCATCTTCGGCCCGCCCTTGCGCAGGGCCTCGGCCAGGGTGGCCTCATCTGTGAACGAGCGGTCAGCGAGACGAAGAGAAGGCCTTGGGGGAGGCCTGAGTGCTTCTCTCATGCTGCTGGCTCCTTCCCGCGAATTGGGTGGTGTTTCATCCTTATCAGGCGCCCGGCCGGGGATTTCAGGCGGGGCCGGGCAGAAGGTCCTGGGATAATCGGGTCATGCCGCTGGTGCCAGATCCTCAACATCCGGGGGCCTTCCGCGTGGTGTTCGGGGAGACGTCCCAGTCCTGGGTGGATCCGGCCCGCCCGGATCTTCTCCTCTTCGAGTATGTCGTCCAGGTCTCGTTGCTTTTCGAACACGGCCTTGCCGATGTCGGACAGGGCGAACGAATCCGGGTGATCCACATCGGAGGGGCGGGACTCAGCATTCCGCGTTGGATCGCCTGGCGGCGGCCGGGGACGGCGCAGATCGTGTGCGAACCCGACGCCGGGCTGACCGAGGAGGTCCGGCGGAAACTGCCTCTGCCGCCGCGCAGCGGCATCAAGGTGCGTGACGTCGACGGCCGCTCCGGGGTGGCCGCCATGCCCCCGGACTACGCCGACCTGGTGGTGCTCGACGCCTTCGACGGCGCCCGGGTGCCGGGCGAGCTGGTCGCCGCCGAGTTCCTGGACGAACTGGCGAGGCTGGGCAGGGGCAGGCGGATGGTGATCTGCAACGTGACCGATTCCTCACCCTTTGGGTGGACCAGACGATTTGCCGCGGGGCTTGCGGAGCGCTGGCGTCACCTGCTGGTCGGGACCGAGCCCGCGGTGTGGAAGGGACGCCGGTTCGGGAACCTGCTGCTGGCCGCGTCCGGGACCCGGGTGGACGTGACCGGTCTGCGCCGCGACAGCGCGAAACAACCCTGCCCGTACCGCTGGATCGAGGGACGGGAACTGAGAAGCTGGATCGGGGGCGCGGAACCGTTCACGGATGCGGACATGCAGGACTCGCCGCCGCCCTCCGGCAGCAAGCTGTGGTTCTCGTGATGGGACAATGGACGGCGACCCCGAGCCCGCGGTGGGTGTGAGATCACAGGAGCCGAGATGACTGATCGTGAAGACCTGATCCGTGCCGTCAAGGAACTGGCCGTCGTGCGCGGCCGCGTGACCTTGGCCTCCGGGAAGGAGGCCGACTACTACGTCGACATGCGCCGTGTGACCCTGGACGGGGCGGCCTCGCCGCTGGTGGGGCGGGTCATGTCGGAGCTGGTGGCCGACCTGGACTTCGACGCGGTCGGGGGACTGACCCTGGGAGCCGATCCGGTGGCCACCGCAATGCTTCACGCCAGGGCCGCCGCGGGGGGCCGGCTGGACGCCTTCGTGGTGCGCAAGGAGGCCAAGTCCCACGGCCTGCAGCGCCGCATCGAGGGCACCGATGTCACGGGGCGGCGGGTGCTCGTGGTGGAGGACACCTCGACGACGGGCGGATCGGCCCTGACCGCGGTGGAGGCCGTGCGCCGGGCGGGCGGTGAGGTGGTTGCCGTGGCCGTGGTCGTGGACCGTGCAACCGGGGCGGCGGAACGCGTCGCCGAGGCAGGCCTGGAATACCGCTACGCCATCGGGTTGGAAGAGCTCGGTCTCTGACCGGTCCCCCCGATGGCGTCGTGACCCCGGGACGTGGGCCCGAGGACCTCCGAGGCGCTACCGTTGTCGTGAGCCGAACTTTCTAAGGAGCTGAGTTCATGTCAATGCTGTTGAGCCTCATCGGGATCCTGTTGATCCTGGTTCTCGTGGCAATCCTGTGGGGCGTTTCCGCCTATAACAGTCTGGTGAAGGCGCGCAACGTCATCCAGGAGTCCTGGCGGCAGATCGATGTGGAACTGAACCGCCGCTACGACCTCATTCCGAACCTCGTCGAGACGGTTCGCGGTTACGCCTCCCACGAGAGAGGTGTCCTGGAGAAGGTCACGAGCCTTCGCCAGAACGCGATGGCCCTCGCGGCCCAAGTGCAGGGAGCACCCAACGAGCAGCGCGCAGCTGCCGAGTCCGCCTTGACCGAGGCGGTTCGTGGCCTGATGGTTTCCGTCGAGTCCTACCCCAACCTGAAGTCGAACACCAACTACCTGGAGTTGCAGCGCGAACTCGCCGACACCGAGGACAGGATCGCTGCCAGCCGTCGCTTCTACAACGCGAACGTGCGCGACTACAACACCCGCATCGAATCGGTGCCCACCAACATCATCGCTGGAATGGGCAAGTTCGAGCGCGCCACCTACTTCGAGGTCAATGACCCGACGGTCCGGCAGGCCCCGACGGTCAACTTCGGACAGCCCCCCGCAGGAGCCTGATCGCGCTGAACGGCAACTGACGCTAACGTTGTCCGCCGGGTCGGTCGCGAGAAGGAGCCTGATGCAAAACCCGAGGCGCGCCGCTGGGCGCTTCAACCCAACAACCGCTGTTGCCAACCTTGTCAGGGGAATGCTGATCGGCCTCGCCGAGCTGGTGCCCGGCGTCTCGGGAGGTACGATCGCCCTGATATCGGGCATCTACGAGCCGCTCATCAACTCGGCCAGCCACGTGGTCAGCGCGGTGAAACGCGTGGTGACCGGCAAGTTCTCCGAGGCGGGCGTTGAGCTCAGGAAGGTTCGCTGGGGCATCGTGATCCCCGCCCTGCTGGGCATGGCCATCGTGGTGGTGGCCATGGCGGGGGTCATGAAAGCGTTCGTGGGGGAGACCCCCCAGCTGGCCAAATCGCTGTTCCTCGGCATGGTGTTGGCCTCCGTGGTCGTTCCTGCGCTCGGCATTCGCCGTGAAGACCTGCGTACCGCGGGTCAGCGACTGGGACTGGGCGGCCTGTTCCTGGCCGCTGCTGTGGCGGCGTTCCTGTTGACGGGGTTGGGGGGACAAGAAGAAACCGTCACGGAACCTGCCTATTGGATGGTTTTCGGGGCTGCTGCCCTGGCCATCTGTGCCCTGGTCCTCCCCGGCATCTCGGGTTCCTTCGTGCTGCTCACCCTCGGGCTCTACAGCTCCACACTCCAAGCGGTGCAGAGCCGCAACATGCTCTACATCGTGATTTTCGCCGCCGGGGCTGCTGTCGGGCTGGGTCTGTTCGTCAAGGGGCTCAACTGGCTGCTGGAACACAAACACGCCGCCACCATGGCCGTCATGTCGGGTCTGCTGCTCGGGTCGCTGAGGGCGTTGGTGCCCTGGGGACCCGATGGCAGGCCCTTGGCCCCGGGGCTCGACTGGCCGGTACCGGTCGGCCTCGCCCTGGCCGGCGCCGTCGTCGTGGTCGGTATCGTGTGGGTCGACCGGCGTCTGAAGCGGCGGTGAGTCCCGGCGTGGACGATCCCGCGGCCCCGGTCGTGGGAGTTGGGCCCCATCCACCGCCCTGGCCCTCCGACGACCGGCTGGACCCAGAGCTGCTGGCCGGCGGGGACCGGCGCAACGTCATCGACCGCTACCGCTACTGGAAACTCGAGGCTATTGTCGCTGATCTCGATCTCAACCGGTCGGGGTTGCACGTGGCCATTCAGAACTGGGAACACGACTTCAACATCGGTTCCATCGTGCGCACGGCGAACGCCTTCAACGTCGGCGGGGTCCACATCATCGGGAAACGACGCTGGAACCGGCGGGGCGCCATGGTCACCGACCGCTACCTCCACGTCCACCACCACGAAACCGAGGAGTCGCTGTTCGGCTGGTTGGGGGAACGGGGCATCGAGGCGGTCGGGGTGGACAACCTGCCCGGGTCGGTTCCGCTGGAAACCGCCGCCCTGCCCCGTGACGTCTGTCTGGTCTTCGGTTCGGAGGGACCCGGCCTGACCCCTGGGGTGGTGGCGGGTTGCACCCGGCTCGTCGCCATCACCCAACGAGGCTCCACCCGATCCCTGAACGCGGGGGCGGCGGCCGCCATCGCCATGTACCACTGGGCCCTCCAGCACCCGGTCGTGGAGCCTCTAGCATGAACGCCATGACCCCTGCAGAGAGATTCGCGGTAGCCCTGACCCCGGCCCCCACGGCCGCGCGCATCGCCAGGCAGCGTTCCGTGCTTCGCCTCCAGGTGATCTTCGCGCTGGTTTTCGGTGCGGTCCTGCTGCTGGTGTGGCTGGGCCCGGTGTTCCTGCCGGAGGACGCCAGGCAGGCCGTGCAGGGGGCCCTTCCATCCTGGAGCCTCCCTGCCCTCGCGGTGATCTGGGCGGTGCCTACGCTGGTTCGCATCGTCGCCACGGTGGTTTCCCTCAAACGCGCGAAACAGGACTTGGCCTCCTTGGGCCAGGGGGCGGCGCTCTACATCGACGGCACCGGGGTGGAGTTCGTCCATCCGGAACAGGTGCGTGCCCGCTGGGCCGAGATCACGGCCCTGAAGATCTCCGGGCGGAGGTGGGGAGCAGGTCCGCGGCTGCGGTTGGAGGTCTCGGGCCGAGAGGTGGCGAGCATCCCTGTCAGTTTCCTGGACGCCATGCCCGGGGCCATCGACTCGGCTGCCAGGGCCAGGTCCATGGGAAGGATCGGGGTGGACGCCTCGGACATGGACCGGCTGCTCTGAGCGTTGGCCTGCCGGGGCTCCCCCGGCAGGGCGTTGCGCGATAGGCTGGGCCCGTTCCTAGTCTCAGTACGAAAAGAGGCATCATGCCAGTTGCAACTCCTGAGGTCTACGCCCAGATGATTGATCGGGCCAAGGAAGGCAGGTTCGCCTACCCGGCCATCAACGTCAGCTCCTCCCAGACGCTGAACGCCGCCCTGCAGGGCTTCGCCGAGGCCGGTTCCGACGGCATCATCCAGGTCTCCACGGGTGGCGCCGAGTACTTCTCCGGTCCCACGATCAAGGACAAGGTCGCGGGCGCATCCGCCTTCGCCGCTTTCGCCCAGGAGGTCGCGAAGAACTACCCCATCAACGTCGCACTCCACACTGACCACTGCCCCAAGGACAAGCTGGACAGCTTCGTGCGTCCGTTGCTGGCCATCTCCGAGGAGCGCGTGAAGAACGGCCAGCTCCCGCTGTTCCAGTCGCACATGTGGGACGGTTCCGCGGTGCCGATGGAGGAGAACCTGACCATCGCCGACGAGTTGCTGAGCCGCTGCGCCAAGGCGAACATCATCCTCGAGATCGAGGTCGGTGTCGTCGGCGGTGAGGAGGACGGCGTCTCCGCTGAGATCAACGAGAAGCTCTACACCACCGTCGCCGACGGCCTGCGCACCGTCGAGGTGCTCGGCCTGGGCGAGAAGGGCCGTTACATGACGGCCCTGACCTTCGGGAACGTGCACGGCGTGTACAAGCCCGGAGCGGTGAAGCTGCGTCCGGAGGTGCTGAAGGAGATCCAGGACGCCGTCGGTGCCAAGCACGGCAAGGAGCGCCCGTTCGACCTTGTCTTCCACGGCGGATCCGGTTCCAGCCCGCAGGAGATCTCGGACGCCGTGGACTTCGGCGTGGTGAAGATGAACATCGACACCGACACCCAGTACGCCTTCACCCGTCCCGTCGCGGATCACATGCTCCGCAACTACGACGGCGTGCTGAAGGTTGACGGCGAGGTCGGCAACAAGAAGCAGTACGATCCGCGCGCCTGGGGCAAGGCCGCCGAGGCGGGCATGGCCAAGCGGGTCGTCGAGGCCTGCGAGTACCTGCGTTCCGCAGGCACCCACGCCTGATCCACAACGACACCGGGCCGGGTGGTCGTCCCCCCAGGGGCGGCCACCCGGTTTTTCATGCCCGGTGCCGCCATGGGGGAGGAAAGAACCAGCACTCCTGGGGACGCCGCTGGGAAGAGCATTGATGGCAGCGTTGCCATGTGGCTCTGACTAGGGGTTTCAAGAAAAACTGATAACCGTTTCATAACGCACTTGACGTGTCCCGCGGAAGTGGTGCTAGCGTTAACATCCGCCGGAGCGGACACCTTCGCGGAGCTCGGCGGATCAGGACACGAAGGAGTGCAAGTGACGAAGCTGCTTGAGCTGAAGAACATCAGCAAGACCTTCCCCGGGGTCAAGGCGCTGCAAAACGTCAACCTCGATCTCGAGGCTGGAGAGGTGCTCGGCCTGTGCGGCGAGAACGGCGCGGGAAAGTCGACGTTGATGAAGATCCTCACCGGCATCTACACCGCCGACCCCGGGGGCGAGATCTGGCTCGAGGGCAGACAGGTCGTGGTGGGTGGCGTGAACCACGCCCGGGAACTGGGCCTGTCCATCATCCACCAGGAATTGAACATGGTCCCCGACCTGACCGTGGCGCAGAACCTGTACCTCGGCCGTCAGGGCAGCCACAGGGCGGGCTGGATCAACGACTCCAAACTGAACCGTGAGGCCGCCGAACTCTTCGAGCGCCTCGGGATGAACCTCGACCCGGCCGCCCGGATCGGGGATCTCTCCGTGGCCCGTCAGCAGATGGTCGAGATCGCTCGGGCGCTGTCCTACAACTCCCGCATCCTCGTGATGGATGAACCCACGGCCGCCCTGACTGTCGGCGAAACCGAGGCGCTGTTCGGGATGATCCGCGACTTCATCACCCCCGAGACCGGGCTGATCTACATCTCCCACCGGATGCCGGAGATCGAGGAGATCACTGACCGCGTCTCGGTGCTGCGCGACGGCCAGTACATCGGCACCGTGACCACGAAGGAAGTCGAGATGCGCGAGATCATCTCCATGATGGTCGGCCGCGAGGTCTCCTCCGATGCCCGGCCGCGCACCGAAGTGACCTCCGATGAGGTGGTGCTGAAGGTGGAGGGGCTGGCTACCAAGAAACTGCTGCACGACATCAGTTTCGAGATCCGCAAGGGCGAGATCCTCGGTTTCGCCGGACTCATGGGGGCCGGGCGCACGGAGGTGGCCCGCTGCGTCTTCGGTGCCGATCCGCGCACCGCGGGCGAGATCTGGATCCACGGCAGGAAGGTGGCGATCAACACCGCGGCGGACGGCGTGCGAAACGGCATCGGCTACCTGTCCGAGGACCGCAAACAGTTCGGCCTGCTCCTGGAACAGGACATCAAACAAAACGCCGTGATGGCGGCGATGAAGGACTTCAACATCGGGGGCTTCATCCTCGACGGCAGGATCCGCACCGTCGGTGAAGAGTACAGCAGGAGGCTGCGGGTCAAAACCCCGTCGGTCAACCAGCTGCTCGGCAAGCTGTCGGGCGGCAACCAGCAGAAGGTGGTCATAGCCAAGTGGCTGATCCGCAACTGCGAAGTCCTCATCTTCGACGAACCCACCCGCGGTATCGACGTCGGCGCGAAGGAAGAGATCTACGAGCTGCTGGAACAGCTCTGCGGTCAGGGCAAGGCCATCCTCATGATCTCCTCGGAACTGCCCGAGGTGCTGCGGATGAGCCACCGGATCGCGGTGATGGCGCACGGTCACATCACCGGTTTCCTCGACAACGAGGAGGCCACCCAGGAGAACATCATGGAACTTGCCACCGTCGGCAAGGCGCAGCTGAAAGGAAACGCAGCGTGAGCAACAACAGCGGGACCGCCGAGGTGGTGGCGGCGCCGAATCCGGTCCTCCGGATCGCGAAATCTTCCCTGCAGCAGATCTTCGTGTTCGCGGCCCTCGCGATCATCTACCTCTTCTTCTGCTTCGCGGCACCCAACTTCGCCCAGTTCGGGGTGGCCCTGGACATCATCCAGCAGTCCGCATACATCGGGGTGATGGCGCTGGGAGCCACTTTCGTCATCGCCACCTCCGGCATCGACCTGAGCTCCGGGACCGGCATGACGCTGGTGGCGGTCTTTGCGGGAATCTTCCTCTCGGGGGACTGGATGAACCTTCCACTCGGTGGGGGTCTGATGCTGATCCTCCTGGTGGGTGCGCTGCTTGGTCTCGTCAACGGTGTGAACATCTCCTTCCTGGGGCTGCCGCCGTTCATCGCGACCCTGGCCATGATGATGGCCGCCCGCGGGCTCGCGCTGGTGCTGACCAACAAGTCGACGATCTCCATCAAGAACCCCGACTACAAATGGCTCGCCGCCGGTGAATTGATTCCCGGCGTCGCCAACGCCATCCCGCTGTTCATCATCCTCGCGATCATCGCCAGCGTGCTGCTCAACAAGACCCTCCTGGGGCGCTACGCCCTGGCCATCGGCTCCAACGAGGAGGCCACCCGCCTCAGCGGCGTCAACATCAAGCTCTGGAAAACCCTGGTCTACGTCGTCGCGGGCATCTTCGTGGCGCTCGGCGCCATTCTCTACTCGGCGCGTTTCGGGTTCGTCCAGCCATCCGAGGGCGTCGGCTTCGAGCTGTACGTGATTGCGGCCGTCGTCATTGGCGGCACGTCCCTGGCCGGTGGCCGCGCCAACATTCTCGGCACGGTCGTGGGTGCCCTGATCATGGAAACCCTCCGCAAGGGCATGCAGATGATGGGGGTCGCCCAGGAATGGCAGCTCGTCGTCACCGGCATCGTCGTGCTCATCGCGGTGTTCGTGGACAACGTCCGGCGCCGCCGCGCGGCCGCGGTCTGAACAGCGAACCGGAAATCTTCCCTCACAACTGAACCACAACTGAATAATCCGAGGGTCCTGAAAACCCTCTCTGCCGGGGCATCGAAGCCCCTGACTCGAAAGGAAAGACCATGCGTCTTCTGCGTCCCGCCGTCGCTCTCGCGTCCGTCCTGGCGCTCGGGCTCTCGGCCTGCACCACCTCCACCTCCAGCAACGGAGAGGCCAGCAAGACGGCCGACAAGTCGTCCACCGCCGCGGCCACCGCGGTCGCCGACAGCGATGTCCCCAAGGGCGACAACACCAAGACCATCTACCTGGTCTCCAAGGGCTTCCAGCACCGCTTCTGGCAGGCGGTGAAGGAAGGCGCCGAGGACGCCGGCAAGAAGTTCGGCTACAAGGTCGAGTTCGTCGGTCCCGAGAACGAGCAGGCCGTCACGGAACAGCTCAACCAGCTCCAGACCGCCCTCGACTCCAAGCCCGCGGCCATCGGTTTCGCCGCCCTCGACTCCGGTGCCGCCGCCGACCTGCTCGGAAAGATCAAGGCCGCGAACATCCCGGTGGTCGCCTTCGACTCCGGTGTGGACTCCGACATTCCGCTGTCCACCGTCCAGACCGACAACAACGCGGCGGCGGCCGAGGCGGCCAAACACATGATCGAGCTGGTGGGCGGCAAGGGCAAGATCGGCCTGATCTGCCACGACCAGACCTCGCAGACCGGCAAGCAGCGCTGCGACGGCTTCAAGGAGTACATCAAGGCCAACGCCCCCGGCATCACCCTGCTGCCCGAGCAGGTCGCGGGTGAGGTCGGCCTGGCCGCCAACACCTCCAAGTCGATGATCCAGGCCAACCCCGACATCGCGGGCATCTACGGTTCCAACGAGGCCGCCGCCACCGGCGCCATCCAGGGCGCCAACGAGTCCGGTGCCAAGGTCACCGTCGTCGGGTTCGACTCCGGGAAAACCCAGATCGAGGCCATCAAGGCCGGCACCCAGGCCGGGGCCGTCACCCAGTCGCCGGTGAAGATCGGCTACGAGACCGTCAAGGCAGCCATCCTCGCGGTCAACGGCAAGGACCTGCCCAAGACCATCGACTCCGGGTTCGCCTGGTACGACAAGACCAACATCGACGATCCCAGCATCAAACCCAACCTCTACGAGTGATCCCCCGTCTCCGCCGGGCGGGTACTGACCCGCCCGGCGGGAACCTCCCATTTGACCGATTCCCGCGTCTCGAAACCGCCAGCTTCGGGACACCGGAATTGATCAAGCCCGGTAACCACAATCGAAGTTTAAGGAACAATTCATGACGAACCATCCGAAGATCGGCATCCGTCCCATCATCGACGGCCGGCGCCGCGGGGTCCGCGAGAGCCTCGAGGACCAGACCATGAACATGGCCAGGCGCGTCGCCGCCCTGTACGAGGCGGAGCTGCGCTACATCGACGGCAACCCCGTCGAGTGTGTCATCGCCGACTCCACGATCGGCGGGGTGGCCGAGGCGCAGGCCACCGCCGAGAAGTTCCGCCGAGAGAACGTCGGCCTCACGCTGTCCGTGACCCCCTGCTGGGCGTATGGAACCGAGACCATCGACATGGACCGCACCATCCCGCACGCCATCTGGGGCTTCAACGGCTCAGAGCGTCCCGGCGCGGTCTACTTGGCCGCAGCACTGGCCGGCCACACCCAGCTGGGTATCCCCGCCTTCGGCATCTACGGCGAGCACGTGCAGGACGCCGACGACGAGACCATCCCTGAAGAGGTGCGGCAGCGGCTGCTCGACTACGCCGTCTGCGGCCTCGCCGTCGCCCAGATGAAGGGACGCTCCTACCTGTCCATGGGGGCGGTCTCGATGGGCATCGCGGGCTCCGTGGTCAAAGACGAGTTCTGGACCAAGTACCTGGGCATGCGCAACGAGTACATCGACATGAGCGAGTTCGCTCGCCGCGTGAACGAGGAGATCTACGACGTCGAGGAGTACGAGAGGGCGCTGGCCTGGGTGAGGGAGAACTTCCGCCAGGGCGAGGACTTCAACCCGCCGCACAACCAGAAACCCGAGCGGCACGACGACTGGTGGGCCTACTCGGTCAAGATGACCCTCATCGCCCGCGACCTCATGGCAGGCAATCCCCGGCTCGCGGAGAAGGGCTGGGGTGAGGAGGCGCTCGGGCGAGGTGCCATCGCCGCCGGTTTCCAGGGGCAGCGGCAGTGGACCGACGGGTTCCCAAACGGCGACCTGATGGAGACCATCCTCAATACCACCTTCGACTGGAACGGCACCCGCGCACCCCACATCCTGGCCACCGAGAACGACTCCCTCAATGGCGCCTCGATGCTCTTCAACCACCTGCTCACCAACACCTCCCAGCTGTTCAGTGACGTGCGTACCTACTGGAGCGCCGAATCCGTCGAACGCGTCACCGGGCACAGGCTCGAGGGCCGGGCCGCCGGCGGCGTCATCGACCTGCGCAACTCCGGGTCCACCACCCTCGACGGCACCTTCGCCGCGGTGCGCGAGGGCCAGCACGTCATCAAACCCTGGTGGGAAGTCACTGAGGAGGACCAGAAGGCCATGCTGGAGGGCACCACCTTCCACCCGGCCACCTACGAGTACTTCCCCGGCGGAGGCATGTCCACCCACTTCCGTTCCGCCGGCGACGTGCCCGTCACGATGTGCCGCATCAACCTGGTGGATGGACTCGGTCCCGTGCTCCAGATCGCCGAGGGCTGGACCGTGGAGCTGCCCGACGAGGTCGCAACCGTCATCGAGAACCGCACCGACCGCACCTGGCCCACCACCTGGTTCGTGCCGAACCTGACCGGCGAGGGCCCGTTCACCTCCGTCTACGACGTGATGAACGCCTGGGGGGCCAACCACGGTGCGATCAGCTACGGCCACATCGGGGCCCGCCTCATCACGCTGGCATCCATGCTGCGCATCCCCGTCAACATGCACAACGTTCCCACCGCACAGGTCTTCCGGCCAAAGAACTGGCTCGGCTTCGGAACCGCCGACCCGGAGGGCGCGGACTACCGCGCCTGCGCCCAGTTCGGCCCGCTGTACGGCTGAGCCGCGCCTTTCCAGCGCGGGAATCGCCGCGAGCCCCGAGGCCGCGGCGATTCCCGCGCGAGGATGCCCACACAGCGACCAGAGTTGTGTTGTCAACGCTAACGTTTGTTCAGAACCAGCTTTTCAGGAGAGTCCCGTGACCGTCACAGCCCTAGCCGTAGACCTTGGTTCCTCCTCCGGGCGGGTGATCGCGGGGGTACTGGACGACGACCGCATCACCGAGACCGAGGTGCACCGTTTCCCGCACACCGCCGCGATGCGCGACAGCTATCTGTGTTGGGACCTCGACCTGATCCGGCAGGAGATGATCAAGGGGCTGCAATTGGCCGTCGAACGGTTCCCCGACGCGGCCAGCGTGAGCATCGACACTTGGGGTGTCGACTGGGTTGCTCTCGGCGCGGACGGTGAACCCCTCACCCCGGGACGCTGCTACCGCGACGAACGCACCAGCCGCACCCTCGCCGCCTTCCGGGAGAGACTGCCCGACGAGAAGGCATGGGAACTGACCGGGACGGCACCGGCCACCATCAACTCCGCGAACCAGCTGTTCGCCTACCTCAGCGAAGAACCCGAATCGGCGGCGCGCACCGAGCAGATCCTGTTCCTGCCCGACTGGTTCACCCACCTGCTGACGGGCGCCCGCGGCTGGTCGCGTTCCATCGCATCCACCTCCGGTCTGTGCGCCCCGGGCGTGAACGACTGGGCCGGTGAGGTCTTCGACGCCCTCGGGATCCCGCGTTCCTGGGTGGGGGAGCTGACCCCCGAGTACGGCATCGCGGGCCCCTGCACCATCCCCGGCCTGGAGCAGCTGACCGTGGCGCGGGCCGGCGCCCACGACTCCGCCTGCGCGGTCGCCGCCCTGCAACGCGACGAGGGCGCCACGTGTTTCCTGTCGGCCGGGTCGTGGTCGGTGCTGGGGGTGCTGCGGGACGAACCGCTGCTAGGCGAACAGGCGCGCGCCCTTGGGCTGACCAACGAGGCCCGCGCCGACGGCGGGGTGCGTCCCCTGTTCAACATCACCGGGCTATGGATCCTCCAGGAATGCCAGCGCGACTGGAAGGCGGCCGGGCAGGTCCACGACATCGCTGCCCTGGTCGAGGCAGCCCACCGGGCCGATTCCCTGGGCGTGGTGATCGACCCCGACGATCCCCGGTACGCGCAACCCGGCTCCATGGTGGAACGCGTCACCGAGGCCCTCCGGGCCGGGGGGGCCTCGGCGGGAATCAACCAGGGGCAGCTCGTCAGGGCGCTGTGCGAGTCCTTCGCCGAACGCTACGCCCGAGGGGTGAGGGACCTCGCAGCGCTCACCGGTCAGGCCCCGACACAGCTGAACCTCGTCGGAGGCGGATCCCGCAACACCCTGCTGTGCGACCTGACCGCGCGCTCCCTCGGTGTTCCCGTGCTTGCGGGGCCCGCGGAGGCCTCCACCCTCGGGTCGTTGCTGGGGCAGTTCGAGATCACCGGGGCACTCGACCCGGCCCGCAGGAACGAGGTCATTGCCGCCACCGCCGAGACCAGGATCCACCGGCCATGAGGTTCAGTTCCCGCCGGGCCCGGCTCTCCGATGTCGCGAAACTCGCCGGGGTCTCCAGCCAGACCGTTTCCCGGGTGGTGCGCGGCGCCAGCGTCGTGGCGCCGGAAACCCGGGAACGGGTGCTGGCCGCCGTCGAGGAGCTCGGTTACCGCCCCAACCTGGCGGCCCGGTCGCTGTCGAACCGCCGCACCGGTGTCATCCACGTCGTCAACGCCACTCCGCTGTTCGGCGGGCACGCGCGCACCTTCCTGTCGATCGTCTCGGAGCTCGGGCGACTCGGCTACCAGACCTCGGTGGCGGGCAGTCCCAAGGACCAGAACCCCACCCTGGACCAGCTGGTGCCGCTCGGAGTGGACGGGATCGTGGTGCTGGGCGGTCACGCCCAGTCCGCGGATCTCGTCTCGGTGTTGCACGGCCGGATACCGGCGGTGTTCGTCGGGCAACGGTTCGATCTCCCGGACGACGTCGCCAGCGTTGCCATCGACCAGGACGCAGCGGCCCGGAAAGCGACGAACCACCTGCTGGAGCTGGGACGCCGGCGGCTGCTGCACATCTGTGGTCCCTCCGACTGGTTCGACGCCCACGAACGCCGCGACGGTTTCAACGCGGCCTGCCGGGAAGCCGGGATCGAACCGGTCAAGGTCTCGTCCGATTCATGGGAGGCCCGCAGCGGCTACGCGCTCGGGGAACACTTCCCCAGCGATATTGACGGACTGTTCGCCAGCAACGATCACCTGGCGCTCGGAGCGCTGCGCTGGCTGGCGGAACACGACCGGGCCGTGCCCGGGGACGTGGCGGTGGTCGGCGTCGACGACGTCGACGGGGCGGACAGCTTCCTGCCACCCCTGACCACCATCCGACAACCGCACCAGGATGTGGGGGCCTGCGCGGTGGGGCACCTGGCCGAGCTGATCGCCGGGGGGCCGGCGAGACACACGATCCTCGCCCCCGAACTGATCATCCGAGAATCCACGAAAGGACACTGACATGCTGTACGGACCCATGACCCACCCCGGGCTGCTGGCGGCGCTGGGACGCAGCGGGCACAGCGGCAAGATCCTGATCACCGACGGCAACTACCCGGTCGCAAGCGGCGCACCCGCGGCGGCGGAACGCATCTTCCTGAACCTCGCGCCCGGGCTGCTCGACGTCACCCGGATCCTCGAGGTGCTGAAACGCACCGTCCCCATCGAAAGGGCCGGGTTGATGGTGCCCGCCGCGGACGCGGTGGGCATCGAGGCCCCGGAGGTGATCCCCGCCCACGACGAGTACCGGGCCGCCCTGCCCGGCGTGGCCTTCGACGAGATTCCCCGCTGGGACTTCTACGACGCCGCGAAGGCCGAGGACGTCACCGTCGTCATCGTCTCGGCCGACCAGCGGCTCTACGCCAACCTGCTGCTCACCATCGGGGTGCGCGCCCCCGGCGAATGACGACAACCCGGGAGGGTTTCCCTTTCGGCGCTGATTGAGCCGAGCCCCGCGAGCCGGTGGGGTTTCCCTTTCCGGAGCTGGCTGAGTCGATTCGCGAGCGTCAGCGAGCCGACCTGTCCTTTCCGGAATTGGTCGAGCTGATCCGCGAGCATCAGCGAGGCGGTCTGTGACTCTCCGAAGTTGGTTGAGCCGACCAGCGAGCGTCAGCGAGCCGGGCGTGTCGAAACCATGTGGCTAACCGCCCTGCGCCGATCGCGGATGGCGGCATGGACGGGCGGCCGGGGGAGGGGATTCCCGGCCGCCCGTTGTAGCCATGTCAGGAATTTGTGACCGAACCGCTCACCTCCCCCTCCACCTTGCCACCGTTGGTGGAAGCGATGGTGATCGCCGAGCTGCTTCCCGCCGTCGCACCGCCGGTGATGGTGGTGCCGTCCAGGACCAGGTGCAGCGTGGCTCCGTTGCTTCCGGACTTGCCCCAGCGGTCCTCGTCAGCTTTGACGCCGACCGAGGTGCTGGAGGTGATCTCCACGTTCGTGAGGGTCGCGGAGGTGGTGGTGTTGGTGGCGTAGAGCACCGCGTCCGTGCCGTTTGCGGTGAGTTTCGTGTTGGTCATCGTGAACGTGGACCGGGTGGCGGTGGCGTCCTTGTCGTGCGCGTCACCGCTGAAGGACTGGTAGAGCATCACGGCCTTCTTGCCGTTGGAGGTGACCGTGGAATCGGTCAGGGTGGCGGAGTTCTTGCCTTCCACCACGACCACCTCGGAGTCCTTCGCCTCCCCCGTGACCCCGCTGGCCGAGATCTGACCGGTGGAGTACAGCAGGGGAGAACCATCGCCCTCGGTGTTCAGGTCGTTGGTCCCGGTGACCGTGACGGTGCCGTTGCCGCGGTCGGTGGCCAGGGTGGCGGAGTGCGCTCCGCGCGTGTGGATGGCCACGTTCTCGCCGGTGATGGCTCCCTGGTAGGTGGCGTGCAGGCCACGCGAGGAGTTCGCGTGGGTCTCGATGGTGGTCTGCCGCACCGTGGCGGTGGCGCCGCCGGTGGCCACGACACCGTTCGAACCGGATGACTGGGTGGTGATGGTCGTGTTCTCCACCGTCACGCTGGATCCCTCACCGGCCACCAGCACCGCGGAATTGAATCCGTAGAAGTTCGACTGCTCCTCGTTGGAGGTGTCCCCGGATTTGGTGATCCCGGCGTTCCTGATGGTCAGACTGCCGCCGTTGACCACCAGGAAGACGGCTTGGTCGGCGGTGGCGGAGGAGTAGGTTCCGCCGTCGATCACCGCGTCGATGCCGTCGACGACGTAGGCACCGGACAGGGTCGTGGACTTGCCGTCGATGGTCACGCTCACCTGACCGGAGGTCAGCTCGGTGTTCGTGCCGGCTGCGGTACTCGCCGCCGAGGTGGCCCCGGCGCTGGAGCCGGTCGTGGTTCCCGCGGAGGTGGTCGAGGCTTTCGTGGCCGGCGCTGCGCTGCTCACCGAGGCGGGTTCCTCCGCCTTCACATCGCTCGCGTTCACGCATCCGACGAGGGTCCCGGCCGCCAGCAGGACTGCTGCGGCGAGCCCCGCGAACCTGGCCGTGATCTTCCTGAATCCCATTGCTGTCCCGTCTTTCGGTTTCGTCCCTTGGGAAGAATCCTTGGGGCCGCAACGATGGGTTTCCCCTGAGAAGCCAGTGCGTTTCCTGTGAACCTCAGAACTTCACGATCTCCACCCGGGCGGCCTCGGTGCGCCCGTACACCCACATCAGCAGTTCACTTGGTTCGCCCGTGATCTGTTTGGTGACGGGGCCGCGCCCGATCCTCCCGTGGCCACCCTGCGGGGTGCGGAACTCCCAGGATGCGAACGGGTGCAGCTGCCAGGAGGCCGTCCTGAGACGCCGCCACAGGGCCTCGGCCAGGTCGGGGGAGATCTCCTGTTTGGGCAGCCGGTTCGGGCGGCGCACGTCCTCGGTGTGGATGAAGTACTCGCCGAGGGAGTGCCGGTGATCCTCCCGGGGATCGGTCGGCATGCACGCGAAGGACGCCGGGCCGGTGCGGATCTCCTCGACCAGCCCGGCGTAGGAGAACCGTTCCTTCGTCCGCCGGATCTCCCGGTCCGTGAGCCACGAGAACGGCGGCAGCAGCATTCCCGCCCAGGCGAGGGGCTCGTGGTTCAGGATCCAGATGTGCGCGGCGAGATCGAACGCGGTCCAACCCGAGCACAGCGTCGGGGCATCCGGAGCGACCATGGACAACACGCGACAGAACTCATCGCGCTGGGCGTTACGCAACTCTGCGGTCATGCAACGAGCCTACCCGTGAGGCGGAAACGGAAGGTTGAACCGGTGCGGTGGGAATGCGAGCAGGTAGCCTTTGTGTTTCCGTTTCGGCAGTCATCAAACCACTTGGAGAAGCAATGGATCCTGCACGTATCGTCGCCGACCACCTGATCTGGGAATCCATCCGCGCCGAGTGCGCCGAAGCCGCCGCCAACGAGCCCCTGCTGGCCGGGTTCCTGTCGCACGTGGTGCTCAGCCAGCCCGACCTGGAAACCGCGCTGGCCTACATACTCGCCGCGAAACTCGACAACGCCACCCTCCCGGCCCTCAGCCTCCGCGACATCATCCTCGACGTGCTGCGCGACGAGAAGTGCATCCAGAACGCCATCCGCGCCGACCTGCAGGCCGTGGTCCAACGCGACCCAGCCGCCGCCGGATACGCCAACCCACTGCTCTACTTCAAGGGCTTCCACTCCATCCAGGCCTACCGGGTGGCGCATTCCTACTGGGAACGCGATCGTCATGCACTGGCCCTGTACCTGCAATCGCGGATCTCGGAGGTGTTCGCCGTCGACATCCACCCGGCCGCACGGATCGGCAAGGGCATCATGTTCGACCACGCCACCAGCGTGGTGATCGGTGAGACCGCGGTAGTGGAGGACGACTTCTCCATGCTCCACGAGGTCACCCTCGGCGGCTCCGGCAAGGAGGGCGGCGATCGCCACCCCAAGATCGGGCGCGGCGTCATGATCGGAGCAGGAGCCAAGGTGCTCGGCAACATCCGAATCGGGGAGGGCGCAAAAATAGGCGCGGGTTCCGTGGTGCTGAAGGATGTCCCCCCACACACCACGGTCGCGGGAATCCCCGCGAAGGTCGTCAGCGTACCCAGCGCAGCCCTGCCCGCCCTCGACATGGACCAGTTCCTGCCATCGGCGCAGTAGCGATCAGAGCTACTCCGGGTCGATGATCTCGCAGATCACGTCGCCCGCATTGACGGGCTGCCCCGGGGCGATGGCTATCCTCACCACCTGGCCGGGCCGGTGGGCGTGCAGCGGTTGTTCCATCTTCATGGCCTCGATGACCGCCACCACCTGGCCCTCCTCGACGACCTCGCCCTCCTGGACGGAGAGTTTCACGACGGTGCCCTGCATGGGGCAGATCAGGCCGTTGCCGCTCGGGGCGGAGACCCTGGCGCCACCCCGGTCGCGGCGGGTGGGGCGTTTCGGGGTCTTGCCACGGGCCTCGGGGCGGGCCCCGAAACCGGCGGGCAGCTTCACCTCCATGCGACGCCCGTTGACCTCCACAGCGATCACCTCCGGTTCGCCCAGGTCCTCGGGGTCACCCAGCACCCCCGTGTAGGCGGGGATCTCGTTGGTGAACTCGGTTTCGATCCAGCGGGTGTGAACCCCGAAGCTGCCGTCGGCGGCCACGAAATCGGGTTCCTCCAACAGAACCTGGTGGAACGGGACGACCGTCGGCATCCCCTCGACCTGCAGCTCACCCAGGGCACGGCGCGCCCGAGCAAGGACCTGGGGTCGGTTCGCGCCGGTGACGATGAGTTTCGCCACGAGCGAGTCGAAGGCTCCCGGTACGGTCATGCCCGCGTGATAGCCCTCGTCGACACGAATTCCGGGACCGGTGGGAGCGTGCCACTTGACCAGGGTGCCGGGGGCGGGCATGAAACCACGCCCGGCGTCCTCGGCGTTGATGCGGAACTCGATGGAGTGGCCGTGGATCTCGGGGTCGTCGTAGCCCAGCTCCTCGCCCTCGGCGATGCGGAACATCTCCCGCACCAGATCCAGCCCCGTGACCTCCTCGGAAACCGGGTGCTCCACCTGGAGCCGGGTGTTGACCTCCAGGAAGGAAATGGTCCCGTCGAGGCCGACGAGGAACTCGCAGGTCCCCGCCCCGACGTACCCGGCCTCCTTCAGGATGGCCTTCGACGAACTGCGCAGCAGCTCCTCCTGTTCCGGGCTGAGGAACGGGGCCGGCGCCTCCTCGACGAGCTTCTGGTGGCGGCGCTGCAGTGAGCAGTCGCGGGTGGAGACCACCACCACGTTGCCGTGTTCATCGGCCAGGCACTGGGTTTCCACGTGCCGGGGTTTGTCCAGGTAGCGTTCCACGAAACACTCGCCGCGCCCGAAGGCGGTGATGGCCTCCCGGGTTGCGGAATCGAACAGCTCGGGGATCTCCTCGAGGGTGCGGGCCACCTTGAGGCCGCGACCGCCACCCCCGAAGGCGGCCTTGATGGCCACGGGCAGGCCGTGCTGCTCCGCGAAACGCACCACCTCCGCGGCGTCGGCGACGGGATCGGGGGTGCCCGGCACTTGCGGAGCACCCACCTTCTGCGCGATGTGACGGGCCTTGACCTTGTCGCCCAGGCTCTCGATGGCCTCGGGGGGTGGGCCGATCCATTTCAGGCCCGCGTCCATGACGGCGCGGGCGAAACCGGCGTTCTCGGCCAGGAAACCGTAGCCCGGGTGCACGGCGTCGGCTCCGGAGCGGCGCGCCACGTCGAGAAGTTTCTCCACGTTCAGGTAGGTGTCCGCGGGGGTCGCTCCGCCCAGGGCGAAGGCCTCGTCCGCGAGCGTCACGAACAGGGAGTCCGCATCGGAGTCGGCGTACACGGCGACCGAGGCGATGCCCGCGTCGCGCGCGGCCCGGATCACCCTGACGGCGATCTCCCCGCGGTTGGCGATCAGAACTTTCGAGATGACCCCGTTGTTCACCTTCCTGCCTCCTCCGGTAGAACCTCTTCGGCGGAGTCTAGCCGTAACTTGAGACCTTCGTGGCTCAGAGGGTGGAGGGAACAAGGCCGGTTGCGGAGGAGCCAGAATCATCCTGCCGGGAGCGATTTCAGGACTGGAAAGCCTTGTACAACGTCAACGCGAGTGCGGTGCGATCGGGAGCCTGCAACTTGTGCAACAGGGTGGAGACATGGTTCTTCACAGTGCCTTCCGCCAGGACCATGCGTGCGGCTATCGCTTGGTTGGTCAGGCCCTCGGCCACCAGGGAGGCCACTTTGCGTTCGGTTGGGGTCAGGACTGCAAGCACCGGGGACTCGTCCCCTGCCGTCCGTGAACCGTCGGTGGTGAAAGCGAGACGTGCCACGCGGGGGTCGATCACCAGCCCGCCATCAGCCACGGCTCGGACCGCCTCGGCCAGGGACTCGATGGAGGTGTCCTTCAGAAGGAATCCTGCAGCCCCAGCGGCAATCGCCCCTCGGACGATGTCGGGTTCATCGAAGGTGGTCAGGACCAGGACTGGTAGCCCTGGATGTGACCGTGCACACCGCCGTACGAGCTCAATGCCGTCCATGACCGGCATTTTCGCGTCCGTCAGAACCACGTCGATCCTCTTGGCGCGCAGCACCGCCAGGGCCTCGTCCCCGTGGGCCGCCTGAGCCACGACATCGATGCCATCGACCGTTCCGAAGAGCATGATCAATCCCCGGCGGAGGAGCTGCTGGTCATCGACAACGAGAACCCGGAGAGCAGCGCTCATGACACGTCCTGGCCAGTCGAGGCGGCCTCCCGGAGGGGAAGCGTCAAGGTCAATCGGAACGAGTTGCCGTTCCGGCCGGCTGTGACCGTGCCCCCTAGGTCGACGGCGCGCTCGGACAACCCGTTGATGCCGAATCCCGCGGATGCGCCGTCCGGGTCCCCAACCGGTGCCTTCGGAATCTTCCGGTCCTGTGCGGCGGGGATTTCATTGGTCACCGACACCAGGACCTCGTCACCGGTTCTGGTCGCAAGGATTTCCACAACGCGTGCCCGGGAATGCCTGAGAGCGTTGGTCAACCCCTCCTGTACCGTGCGGTACACGAGCAGTTCGGCCGCATCGGTGAGTACGTGCGGTCTCAACTCCTCACGAACCCTCACGTCCACATCCGTTCCGCGGAACGACGCCGCGATGGCTTCCAGGTCCACACCGCAGCGGTCGTTTTCGCTGCGCGCCGGACTCAAGGCCCTGACCCAGGTGCGCATCTCGTTCATCGCATCGCGGCTTGTCCGCTCTGCTACCGCCACCTCGTCCCACGCCGCGTCGGGATCCGTTTCACGTACGCGGCCCGCAAACTCCAGGCTCATGCCGATCTGGGTCAACCGGTGCCCCAGGCCGTCGTGCAACTCATGTGCGGCCCGCGCGCGTTCCTGTGCCAACATGAACTCCTTCTCCAGCGCAGTTTTCCGGCGGATCTGTGCCAGGGCGGCGTCATACCTGGACAGGACCAGACCCAGCGTCGTCCCCACGGACATGAGGACCATGGAGGAGACGGCGATGGACAAGGACTCCACCGGCCCCTGTCCCAAGGTCAACCCCAGGGCCAGGAGAACGATGGATGTCAGACCGCTCCCGGCCAGGCTCGTGTACATGCCGACGTCGATCACCAGCAGAGCGGTTGCCACGATGAGTATCGGCACTGTGAAGGAGAAATTGCCCAGCAACTCCGGCCCGATCAGAAGAAGCAGCACGACCACGGAACAGGTGGCGCGCCCTCGACCGGTCACTGCGTGGCTTCGCGCCACCCAGAAGACACCCACCAAGCAGGTCACGCCCAGGATGTAGCACGCTGCGGCGTTGCTAAGCTGGTTACCACCGCGCAGGATGTGCAGCCCGGAAATGGCCAGGCACATGAGCGAGAGAACCTGTAGCACTGGCAAGAGATTGGCGCCGGTGGGTAAGGAACCCTCCGCCTGCCTGCTGCCGCGCCGTTTGGTTTTCATTCCTTCACTGTAGACCGGACCATGATCCGACGTCCCGTGACCGCGGTCATGGGTACGGGGCAGAAATCCGGTCTCCGGTCACGCGAAACAACCATGATCGCGTCCTAGCGTCGAAACATGACAGCTCAACGTATCGAAGCATCCCCACAGGCCCGGTTCCTGCGAACTCCTCCGCGTGCACCCGGTTGGGCACGCATTCTCCTGGCTCTCGTCGCCTTCGAGGCGGCCGCGTTTTCCTCGCTGCTGTTCGGCGGCATTGGCTCGTTCCAAGCCTGGGTCGTATCAGATGACCCCATACTCAAAACCGGGACGCTGGTGGTGATGTGGACGGTTTCCTGCATCGCCTACCTTCTGTTCGCCCTCATGCTCACACGTTACATGGATCACCGGCCCGTGCGCGCCGCAGGGCTGGTCTTCAACCGCCGTGCGGCGAAAGCGCTGCTGGTCGGCACCGGGATCTCGACGGTCGTCATCTGCTGCGTCACCGCCGTTTCCCATGTTCTCGGCCTGGTTGTTCCTTCGCCGCCGATGGACCTCCAAGTGCCGTGGTGGTTCATCGTCGTATCCGTTCTCGTGGTTCTCGCACGATCCTACGTGTTCCAGGGCATTGGGGAGGAAGCCATCATGCGCGGCTACCTCCTGCAGAGCTTCTCCGATCGTCCCACACGTGCCGTCTGGGTCTCGGTGATCGTTTTCACCATCCCACACATAATCTCCCGAGGCGGTCAGCAGAACGTCCTGGAGCGGGTCATCTACCTCGCCATCCCGTTCGGATTCGCTTTGGCAGCCACGTGCCTCTGTCTCATCATGCGCAGCGTCTGGGCGGGGATAGGCATCCATGGAGGCTTTCACCTCGCGACATCGATCGCTCGGATCGTGGGAACCAGCGATGGCCCGATCAACTGGACCCTCACGGGGGCGTTCTACGTCGTGGTCGCCCTGGTTCTCGCGTCCCGGATCAGTGAGCAGCGCTGGGTGGAGATCGCCGAACGTGGTCCCTACGCCCCGCCGGCCGCCAGCGGATCCGGTGCTCGGCAGGAAAACAGCGGATAGGGGCATCCGGGAGAAAGGCTCCGCAGGCTGGTTGAGGTTGGCCTACTGGCACCAGATGGCCGACCTCAACCAGCCTTGGTGCTGCCCCGTCCCTCCACGGAGCCTTTAAAGTTGGACCATGCCGACACCTGAGTTCATTCTCGAGTTGCGCCGTCACATCGGGAACGAGACGCTGTGGCTGAGCGGGGCCAATCTCGTGGTGCTGCGGGAAGGGGAGGCCGGGACGGAAGTGCTGCTTGGCCGCCGCGCCGACGACGGCAACTGGGCCGCGATCTCCGGGATCGTTGAGCCGGGGGAGAACCCCGCCGACACCGTGGTGCGGGAGGCCCGGGAGGAGGCCTGCATCGAGGTGGAGGTGGAGCGGATGCTGTGGCTGGATGTCATGGACGAGGTCACCTTCCCCAACGGCGACCGCTGTCGTTTCCTGGATCACGGGTTCCGGGGCCGGCTGGTGGGTGGCCGGCCCGGGATCGGTGACGGCGAGATCAGCGACTTCGGCTGGTTCCCGGCGAACCGACTCCCGGTCCCGCGGCAGGAGCGGCTGGAGGAACAGGTGCGCATCTGTTTGGAGGATCCCCGCGACGTCGTGCTCGGGTTGGAGCGCCGATGAGGCGAACAGCTGCCGGGTTGCTGGTGCTCCTGGCACTCGCGGGCTGCACCACCCCGCCGCCGCAACCGGCCACCCCGGAGGTCACCTGGACCGCCAGCGCCCCGGCCGACGGCGTCACCCTGACCCGGCTCGGGTTCCGCAACGGCCCGGCCGATTTCTGGCTTCCCTCCGGGCTGGTGATCCGTGACCGAGTCGACCTGGAAGCCAACGTCACCTTGGTCATCACGTCCCCCGGTGGGGCGGAGCTTGCGGCTTGGCTGAGAAGAAACCTGCCCGCCGCCGGATTCGAGATCACGGCTGACGGGCAGGACTCGTTGTTGTTCCGGCGCGGTCAGTGGCAGGGGGCCTTCACCGTCACCGAAGGGCTCTCGGCGCTTTCCCTGCGTACCGATCGCGAGCAGTGAGCGGGTCGGATCACCTGGCCTTGGCAGTCGTCTTGGCCGAGGTGCTCTTCTTCGTGGCCGCATCCTCGGCGGCGACGTCGCCGGGGCTGGTCGGGCTTCCGGGCGCCAAGTTCATCGTCAGGGCGCTGCCACCCAGGGTGGAAAGCATCTGACGGACGTTCGCGAGCTGCTCGGTGATGGAATCGCGACGGGCAGCCAGGGCGCTCAACTCGCGCTCGGACTCGCGCTTGACGCGCTCCGCGGCGATCCGAGCGTTCTCCAGGCGCGACTTGGCCTCGGAAGCGGCACGCTCCCGTTCCTCCTCCGCGGATGCGTGGGCCTCCTCGAGGACGCGGGCCGCCTCGGTCTGGGCCTCCGTCAGCTTGTCGTTGGCAACCGCGAGGGCACGCTCGTGGTTGGCCATCTGGGTGGCGAACTCGGCGGTTGCGCGCTCCCTGCGTTCCGCCAGCGTGGCCTCGAACTCGGCCGCTGCGGCCCCGGCGGCGGCGCGCTGCTGCTCGAAGACGGCCTCGGCCTCGCGGCGGCGCGCGGAGGCCTCGCGGTCGGCGTGATCCAGCAGCTCGTCGGCCTCGCGGTTGGCCTGGTCGATAATCCGGGCGGCGTCGGCCTCGGCCTTGCTGCGGGTCTCGGTGGCGTAACCGTCCGCGGCCGCGCGGGCGTGCTCCACCTCGTGGGCCACCTGGATCTCCATGGCCTCGGCGTCCTCCTGGGCGCGCAGCCGGATGTCGTCGGCCTCCTCCTGGGCGAGGGTCAACATCTGGGCGATCCGTTCCCCGAGGGATGTGAAGTCGGTGCCGTGGCCGTTCGAGGCGTGTGATTGGGCCTGGGTCACCTGCTCCTGGAGTTCGCTCACCTGCTGCTGCAGCCCGGTGACGCGGCCCTGCGAGGCCTCGAGCGCCTGGTTGAGCTTGTTGATCTCAACCGTCTGGGTGGCCGCTTCCTGCAGGGCGGCGGCGTGTGTCTGTCGCATCCGGCGCAAAACGGAATCGACTTGGGCTGGATCGTAGCCCCGGCGTACCGTTGCGAATGTTTCGTCGGTCATCGGTCTCCTAATTCATTCTCGCCGGGTGCGGCCAAAGCCTCAATGACCCCGGACAGTTTACTCAGCTGGGATGTGATCTCGTCGCGTTGCCTGGAGAGCGCCTTGACCTCTTCGCGTGCATCCCTCAGTCGGCGACGTGCGTCTGCGCGGGCGTGCTCCGCTTCCGCGCGGGCCTTCTCGACCTCGCGTTTGGCGGCTTCGCGATCGGTTCGCAGTTTCGTGTAGTGCTCCGAGTGGAGCTGCTCCAGTTCGGTCATCGTCTGCTCGCGCAGCGTCTGGGCCTCGTCCTTGGCCACGGAGAGGATCCGGTTGGCCCGCTCGACCAGTTCCCGTGACTCCTCCGCGGCGGTGCGACGGCGGTTCTCGGCCTCCTGCTCGGCGGTGCGACGAGTTCGCTCGGCCTCCTCCTGGGCGGCCGAGAGCAGGCTCCCGACCCGCTCGTTCGCCTCCCGGACGGCTGCGATGGTGGCGGCCTCCGCCACCGCCAGTTCGTGGCGGCGGGAAACTATGAAGGCGTCGAGGTCGTCCTTCTGGGTCTGTTTCCAGACCTCCAGTTCCTCCGCCGCCTCGGCCCGTTTCGCTTCCACCTCGGCCTCGACGCTGATGCGCAGATCGGCCACGGTTTGTTTGGTCCAGCTCAGCTGCGAGGAGGCCTCCTTGAGCAGTTGCTGGGATTCCTTCTGGGCCGAGGCGAGCAGCTCCTCGCGCTGCTTCTCCGCGGTGGCCACCGTGGCCTCCGCCGCGGCGACGTACTCCTCGCGCCACTTGGTGGTCGACTCCCTGATCCGCTCCGCCTCCTCGCGGGCCTTCCTGACGATCTCCCTGGCTTCCATACGGGCCGATGTCAGGTACTGCCTGGTCTCGGCCTCAGCCTCCGTCCTGCGTTCGGCGATGCTCTTCTCGCACGCCTGTTCCCGCTCGGCCCAGGTGGCTTCCAACTTCTCCTGCTCGGCGTGTTGCCGTTCCGCTGTCTCTTCCGCGGCCTCCCGGGCCTTCGCCAGGATCTGCTCCGCCTCGTCGCGGCCGCGTTGGATTATCTGCTCCACCTCCAGGGCGGCGTTGGTGCGCAACTGGTCGCAGGTCTGTTCCGCCCCGGCAACTAGGCGGGCCGCCCGGGAGGAGGCCTCACGCATGGTGGAGCGCGCCTCCTCGTCGGCCTTGACCATGCGCTGCCGGGCCTGGTTGCGGGTCTCGGCCAGTTCCTGCCGGGCCTGCGCGTTGGCCGCCGCGAGGTCCTCGGCGGCGGTTCGTTCCGCCTCGTGGCGCCGCAGGATCTCCAGCACCTCCGCGCGGGTCTCGGCCCTCAACTGATCGGCCATCGCCTGCGCCTGGTCCAGAATCCTGGCAGCCTTCGCCCCGACGTCTGTCAGGGGAGAGCGGGCAGGCAGCGACATGCCCCAATTCTGCTGCTCGGCCAAGCCGTCCTTCAAGTCCCTGTCGAGACTGGTCAACCGGCGATAACACATCGCGTAAATTGAAATCGAAACTACCCTCGTCGGGGGAGGGCGCGACTTTCCTCGAGAACCGGAGCGAAAGTGTGTAAGCATTGAGGCATGGCTGTGACCCTCGCTGACGCCCTGACCGATTTCGCCCTGCTCGCCGTGGAGGGGCAGCAGGCCCTGTTCGACGAGGCCGGTGCCGCCGAGTGGAGAGCCGACCTGGACCAGCGCAGACTGTGGCTGGGGGAACGGGTCTACGAGGTTGCCATGGTCGGCACCTCGTCCGAGATATCCAACACGTGGATGTGGTCCTGGGCGAACCCGGGTTACGGTGCATCGCATCCCGCGGTGTCGGCGATCCTGCCGGGGTGCGCAAAGGGACGCGAGGCCGGCATCCCGGAGTTCTCCGTGGAATCCTTCTCCCTGGAGGGCGTGACGGACTACGGCATGAGGCCGGGATCGGCCGTGGCCTTCCTTGCCGCGCGGCTGTCGGGTGCACCCGCCATCTATGCAGCTCCGTACAGCAACGGGGTGGCCTACCTGGCGGTCCTCGACCTCAAACTGCCGGCACCCGTCCCGGAGGCGCTGCCGCGACTGATGTCGGTCTGCCTCCAGTATTCCGGGAATCATCGGCAGACGATCGGCAACTACGGGGCCCAACGAGGACTCAAACCGGTACGGACCAACGACGGTGGCATCGTCCTGACCTACCCGGACGGAGCGCACGCGCACTGCTCCTTCGATGACTGGAACCGGGTGACACAGGTGCGGATGGAGCAACCCGGCCAGGCCTGAGATCAGGGCTCGGCGCCACCTCGCCACAGGCTCGGCCAGGTGACTCCCAGGTCGAGCAGGATCTGCCGCAGCAGAGGAAGGGAGAGTCCGACCACGTTGTGCGGATCGCCCTCGACACCCGTGATGAAGGCGCCACCCAGCCCGTCTATGGTGAAGGCGCCAGCCACCCAGCGGGGTTCGCCCCGTGCGACATAGGCGGCGATCTCCTCGTCGGTGACGTCGGCGAATTTCACCACCGTGCTCGCGGTGCGCAGCGCCTGCCGGGCCTCGTCGTCGCTGCGGACCAGCACGAAATGGCCCGTGTGCAGCACGCCCTGGCGGCCCCGCATCCGCTGCCACTGAGCGGTCGTGGCCTCGACGGTGCGGGGTTTGCCGTGGGCGCGGCCCTCGAACTCCAGCACGGAGTCACAGGCCACGAAGATCGCCTCGCCCGCCACCCGCTCGGCCACGAACTCTCCTTTCGCGGCCGCTCGCCGCAGCGCGAGCCGGACCGGCTGGGGATCGGTGATCAGGGATTCGTCCACGTCGCTGGCGTGGACCTCGGGATCCAGGCCTGCCCGGCGCAGCAACTCCAGGCGGGAGGGGGATTTGGAGGCGAGTATGAAACGCATCGTCAGAACCTGATGTAGGTGCGCCAGGCGTCACGTCCGTAGACGAGCTGCTGGCGCACGGTCCGGTAATAGGATTTCCAGCCGCCCGCGAGCGGGCGGTCATCGGCCGCCTTGAGCTTGTCATCGGCCATGTCGCGGGCCCGGAGAACCACCACCAGCGCGGCGATCTCCTCCTCCGTCGCCCCGCTCGCCCGGATGTTGTAGCGCCCGGTCACAGCGGGATGTTCCCGTGCTTCTTGGGCGGCAACTGTTCGCGTTTCGTGCGCAGCAGCCGCAGCACCCGGATGATCTGGGCCCGGGTTTCGTGCGGGTAGATCACCTGGTCTATGTAGCCCCGCTCCGCCGCGACGTACGGGTTCGCGAGCTCCTGGTCATACTCGGCGATCAGTTCCTGGCGGCACCGGTCCGGGTCCTCGGCTTCGGCCAGGGTTCTGCGGTGGAGGATGTTGACCGCGCCCTGCGCGCCCATCACCGCGATCTGTGCCGTCGGCCAGGCGAAGTTCACATCCGCCCCGAGATGTTTCGAACCCATCACGATGTACGCGCCACCGTATGCCTTGCGGGTGATGACCGTGATGGTGGGCACGGTCGCCTCGGCGTAGGCGAAGATCAGCTTCGCCCCGCGCCGGATGATGCCCTGGTGCTCCTGATCGACGCCGGGAAGGAAACCGGGGACGTCGACGAAGGTCAGCACCGGGATGTTGAAGGCGTCGCAGGTGCGGACGAAACGCGCGGCCTTCTCGGATGCGTCGATGTCGAGGCAACCGGCGAACACGGTCGGTTGGCTGGCGACGATGCCGATGGGGCGGCCCTCGATCCGTCCGAAACCCGTTATGACATTGCCTGCGAACAGTTCCATGACCTCGAGGAACTCCTCGTCGTCGAGCACGTTGTGGATGATCTCGCGCATGTCGTAGGGCTGGTTCGCGGAATCCGGTATGAGCTGGTCGAGCTGCCGGTCGTGGTCGGTGATGGTCAGATCCACCTCGGCGTCGTCGTAGACGGGGGGATCCTCCAGGTTGTTCTGTGGCAGGTAGCTGATCAGGTCACGAACGTATTCCAGGGCGTCGTTCTCGTCCGCAGCCAGGTAGTGCGAGTTCCCCGATTTGCTGGAGTGGGTGCGGCCACCGCCCAACTCCTCCATGGAGACGTCCTCGCCCGTGACGGTCCTGATCACCTCGGGGCCGGTGATGAACATCTGCGAGGTCTTGTCCACCATCACCACGAAATCCGTCAGGGCGGGGGAGTAGACGTGACCCCCAGCCGCCGCCCCCATGATCAACGAAATCTGCGGGATCACCCCGGAGGCCCGGGTGTTGCGGCGGAAGATCTCCCCGTACAGGGCCAAGGACACCACCCCCTCCTGGATGCGCGCACCGCCGCCCTCGTTTATCCCGATCAGCGGGCATCCGGTCTTCAGCGCGAAATCGATGATCTTGACGATCTTCTCGCCGTAGACCTCGCCCAGCGCCCCGCCGAAGATCGTCACGTCCTGGCTGAAGACGCAGACGGGGCGGCCATGGATGGCCCCGGTTCCGGTGATCACACCGTCCCCGTAGGGGCGGCGGGCATCCATCCCGAAGTTTTTGGAACGGTGCCGGGCGAATTCGTCCAGTTCCGCGAAACTGCCCTCGTCCAGGAGAGCCAACACCCTTTCCCGGGCGGTCATCTTGCCCTTGGCGTGCTGCTTCTCAACGGCACTGGCGGAACCGGCATGGACGGCCTCGTCGATGCGACGCCCCAGATCCGCCAGCTTGCCGGCAGTGGTGTGGATGTCGATGTCCATGCATGGAACCTTAGCGTCCGGGCGAAGCGGGCGCGGCAGGCCTGACCGTGACCGCCCGCCGTGATTCCAAAGGAGGTGCTGGACCGGGGGCCGATACCCTGTCGTCATGGCCATCAGGCTTCAAGAGATTCCTCTGTCAACCCCAGTCGATTTGTTGCCGAAGAACATCCTGCTGCAGTTCGACAATGCCATGTGCTTGGTGGAGCGTGATCGGGGCCCCGGGAAGGATGATGGAAGGGTAGCGGTCCGATTCTTTCATGAAAATGAATCGGGGCCGTCGGAATTTCTTGTGCTGAAAACCCGGGTGCTCAAGGATTTTGTGATGCAGGCGGGGAGGGGAGTGCCGATCCGCGCCTTTTCATTACCCCCGGGGCAGGCGGGTGAACTTCAGGGAAAAAAGATTTCTGGTATTATCAGGTTCGGGGGAGCGGCGCTTGCGGTTATTGCTTGGATCGTGTTCTGGCGGCTCTGGCTTGACGGGGGCTGGGGAGCGGGTTTCACGGGGCGAATGGTCCTGCTGGTGGGGATCCTCATGGTGCCCTCCCTGCTCCTGCTTTTCCTGACCCCGGGAAAGCTGTTGACCAAGGGAATCAGAAAACTTGTGTACACAATGGATGGCAAGGTCCACTCCCTGAAGGAATTCGAACTCCCGGCGGATCGTTCAACCGACGCCGACGAGCGGGTGAACGCAGTGAAGGAGGAATACGGTCGCTTGCTGAGTGACATCGCCTATCGCGTCGAGTTTCCGGCCCTGTTCGATGCCGGCGACCCCTGCGGTGAGAAACTGGCCTTGGTGTTGTTCGAGTGGGATTCCACGTCGGCTCGTCTGGAGGCAGACGAAAAAATCGAGATGGCCGCCGCCATTGAAACAGCCTTCCGGATTGCCAGGGAGCACGCCGAGCGTGTTGGGATGAGGCATTTCCCGCCGGAGGCCCGTGGACGCGCGGAAAAAGTGCTGCACTGCATTCGGGTCGCTCGGGATACGGCCGCCACATCCGCCGAACGGAGAGCCGCCATGAAAGCTGCCATCGACATCCTGGAGGATTTGGCCCTTTACTATCTTCCCGGTCCCGAAGAGGCGCGGTTGTCCTTGGAGGGGCGCAGGGTCAGACAGCTGCTTCCCGGCAGGAGGGAATCGTGAGCGGCATCCACTGGCAACTGGCCGGACCGGATGCCCGGCTGAGAGACTATGAGCCCTGCGTTCTGCTGGTGTACGACGATGCACGGAGTCGGATTCTGAAAGTTGCCGGAGATGCAGATGGCCGGCAGCTGCGGGTGACCTCTCCCATGGCCCGACTGCCCTTTGCTGAAAAAGAATTCCCTGAGAATGATTTCCGACTTTCTTATTCGGCGACGATAGGAGAATTGGCGGAAAGGTCTCTGGGTTCTCGGGCCCGGGTAATGTTCCTGCCTCCTCTGCAGCCGTCCGGATCGCTTGCCTTCGTCGTGGGTATCTGCTTAGGGGTTTTGCTCGTCCTGGCAACCATTTTTCTTCTGGGTGGGGATCGTCCGCTGGGGATCAGTGGGGTGGGGGTGCTGTTCCTTCCCTTGGCCGCACTGCTCGAGATATATGTGGTTGTTCCCGTCGTCGTAGATTCTCTCGTCAAGAGATACCGCATCCTTGGCCAGGAGAAACTTGGTGTCACTCCTGGGAATGTTCATGAATATGCGTTGGCTGTCGAGCGTGGGGAGTTGTGGCGAGGGGCTCTGCCTGCTGGGGCTGCTGTTTCCCCGGGGCTTCAGGTGGAACGGATCCGAGGTGAGTATGGCAGGCTTCGTGGTGATTTAATTTATCGGGTTGAGTGTCCTGCTTTGTTTGATCCAGTGGTGCCGAGGACGGCGGCGTTTGAGAGAGCGTTGGTTGAGTTTGATGATGATCCTTCGTCGGAGCGGGCAGATCGGGTTGAGCTGGCTTTTGTTCTTGCGAGGCAGCATGCGGAACGGGTGGGGATTCGTCATGCCGCGCCTGAGTTCCGGGATGGTCTGCGGCGTGCTGTCAAGGCTGCGAGGCTTGTTGTTGGTGCGGGAACGGAGGGGGAGCGTGATGCGGCTATTGGTCAGTTGCAGAGGATTTTGGATTCATTGGCTCTTTATTATTTGCCCGATCGGGTGTCCCGGCCGGTTTTGACCGATGGAACCAACCACCCGGAATGACACACGACAACCCCACGGTCCGTGACGGCCTCTGCCGGGTCCCCGCCCGGCATGGCGGTCCGGCGACGCATAGGATGGCGTCGTTGTTCAGGCACACACCCCGGTGCGGTCCCGTGGCACCCCTGTCCCGGAGCCTCTAAGGTGACGGTCATGTCCGTGAGCATGTGGCGTGAGGTGCGTTGGCTGGATCACACCGGATCCACCAATTCCGATGTGGCCGAGGAGGCCAGGCGGGGCGGGGCGGAGGGGCTCGTCGTGGCTACCCTGGAACAGCGGGCCGGCCGTGGGCGCATGGACCGCACCTGGGTGGCTCCCCCGGGAACCTCACTGGCCTTTTCCATGCTGCTGGAACCGAGGCCGGAACTGCCCCAGTGGGGGTGGTTGTCGCTGCTGGCGGGCATGGCCGTGCACGCGGCCGTCGACGGCCTGGCCACCGAGCTGGGACGGGTTCAGCTCAAATGGCCCAACGACGTGCTCATCGACGGGCGCAAGGTGTGCGGGATCCTGAGCGAACGCGTCGAACACCAGGACGGGGCCCGGGCCGTGATCGGGATCGGCATAAACGTCTCGATCGGGGAGGATCAGCTTCCGGTCCCGACCGCCACCTCCCTCAGGATCGCGGGACTTCGCGAGGACCCGAGAGAACTCCTGGAATCGGTCCTGGAACATTTCCAGCCGCTCTACGAGCACTGGCAGGGCGCGGGAGAGGTCCGTGGCGAGTACCAGAGGCGCTGCGCATCCATCGGGACCCCGCTGCGGATCGTTGTCGACGCGCAACGAGTCGTCGAGGGAATCGGTAACGGGGTCGACGAGTACGGGCGGCTCCGGGTGGCGACCGCATCCGGGATCGAGACCTTCGCGGTCGGTGACGTCATCCACGCCCGGCTTGCCCGGTGAACGTGAAAGACTTGTGTCATGGCACTTAAGAAGGACATGCTGGCTCCCGACGAGCAGGTGGTTCTGCATCTGCGTACCCATCTCAAGTCGCTCATAGGGGCGATCCTGACCCTGCTCCTGGCCAGTGCGTTGCTGACCATCTTCCTGGTGTTGCTCCCCGAACAGGTCAAACCTTGGGGCATCTGGTTTCTGGTCATCATCTTCGCGGCCGTGATCGTGTGGCTGGTCATCAGGCCCTGGTTGCTGTGGCTGACCTCCACCTACACCATCACGAACCGCCGGATAATCACCCGCAAGGGAATCCTGAACAGGACCGGCCACGATTTCCCGCTGCGCAGCATCAACAACGTCAACACCGAGAGCTCCCTGATGGACCGGATTTTCGGTTGCGGCACCCTGATACTGCTGACGGCAGCGGAAGATCCGTTGACCTTGCATGACGTTCCCAGCGTGGAGAAGGTGCACACCGTGATCGCCAACCTAATCTTCGACGAAGAGAGGGAAATCGAATAGTAGGCTGCTGCCCCGTGGAGCGTCGTTATCGGGTCGGGATAATCGGGGGCGGGCAGCTGGCCCGGATGATGCAGCAGGCATCCATCGGACTGGGCATCGAAACCCGTTTGTTGGCCGAAAGCTCCGGCTCCTCCGCGGCGCAGGTGATCCCGCTGACCACGGTTGGCGACTACACGGACCTCGATACGCTCACCGCCTTCGCGCGGCAGTGCGACGTCATCACCTTCGATCACGAACACGTCCCCACCGGGCATCTGCGCGCTCTGGAGGACCGGATCGTGGTGAAACCCGGACCGGAGGCACTTGAACACGCCCAGGACAAGGCCCGGATGCGGGAACGGTTGTCGGGGTTGGGCGTGCCGTGCCCGCGTTTCGCGATCTGCCGGACGGTCCGGGAACTAATCGACTTCGGGCAGGAGCAGGGCTGGCCGATCATCGCCAAGACCTCCCGCGGAGGCTATGACGGGAAGGGCGTGTGGAAACTCCACGGGCCATCGGAGGCCGCGGCCCCCTTCGAGACCAAACCCGACGTCTCGGCCGGCGATGAAGTGGTGATCGTGGCCGAGGAGTTCATCGATTTCGAACGTGAACTCTCCGTGATCGCAGTTCGTTCGAGCTGCCAGGCCGTGGTCTATCCCGTCTCCGAGACCACCCAGCGCGACGGGGTGTGCGTGGAGACGATAACCCCGGCACCGGGGCTTCCCGGAACCGACGCTGCGGCGTTGCAGGAGCTGGCGCTGCGCATCGCGGGCGAACTGGGGGTCATCGGTGTACTCGCCGTTGAACTCATGCAGGCCCGCGACGGCCGCATCGTCGTCAACGAACTGGCCATGCGCCCCCACAACACCGGTCACTGGAGCATCGAGGGGGCCCGGACCAGCCAGTTCGCCAACCACATCCGCGCAGTCCTTGATCTTCCGCTCGGCAGCCCGGAGATGACCAGCCCGGTGGCCGTGATGACCAACGTGCTGGGGGGAGCCGAGAAGGACCTCACGGAAGCCCTCAGACACGTGTTCGCGAGGGACCGGGAGTTGGCCGTTCACCTGTACGGGAAGCAGGTGCGTCCCGGCCGCAAGGTGGGTCACGTCACCGCCTGCGGCACCGACCTCGAAGCGGCAATGCGACGTGCCCGGCATGCCGCCCGTTACCTGATGGGAGAAACCGATGAGTGATGTCGCTATCCTGATGGGTTCCGATTCGGACTGGCCGACCATGCAGGCCGCCGCCGAGGCCCTTGAGGAGTTCGGAGTCAGCTACCGGGCCGACGTGGTGAGCGCCCACCGAATGCCCGAGGAGATGGTGGCCTTCGGGCGCTCCGCCCACGAACAGGGCTTCAAGGTGATCATCGCCGGGGCTGGGGGCGCTGCACATCTGCCCGGGATGCTGGCCGCCCTGACACCGCTGCCGGTGATCGGGGTGCCCGTGGCGCTCAGACACTTCGACGGCATAGATTCGCTCCTGTCGATCGTTCAGATGCCCGCCGGGGTGCCCGTAGCCACGGTCGCCGTCGGCAACGCCCGCAACGCCGGCCTGTTGGCCGTCCGCATCCTCGCCGCCGGTGACGAGAAACTGCGGGCGCAGATGGTGCAGTTCCAGACGAACCTGCGTGACACCGCACGCGCCAAGGGCGAGGTGGTGCGCAGGGCCAGTTCGGGGAACTAGGTCCTTTAGAACGCGAGGACGCCCCCGGAAGTTCACCGGAGGCGTCCTCGTGTCAGTGGGGGTCACTTGGTTCCGACCCGAACCCAGGAATCGAAGTAGTGGTCATCGATCTGGCCCGCGACCATTCCGATGCCGCTGATCGATTCGAGGTTCTCCTTGAGCTGCTTCGGCAGCCCATTGCTGCTGTTCTTGTCCATGGCCTTGAGGACCTGTGGGACGTTGACCCACGCAGCGGCCTGCGGGTTGTCGATTCCCTTGGTCAGTTTCTCGTAGTCGCTGTTCGCGCTGAGCTTCTCGCCGGGATTCGAGAACGTGCCGATGTCGGTGCCGAAGGTTGTGGTGACGGTGTCGCCTTCGACGGTGGTCTTGGCATCCTTGAGGCTGCCGGTCCTGGTGATCTTCTCCACGATGCTCTTGTGCTTCTCCGGGTCCTTGGTGCGCACCTTGAAGCCGGCCCGGAGCGTGTTCGAATCACCCGTGAACGCGACGGAGAACTGGGTGCCGACGAGCGCGTGCAGATCATCTGCCGAGGAGATCCCAAAGTTCTTCAGCTGGCGCTGACTCGAGGCCGGCAGGGAATCGATGTTTTCCCACATCTTGTTCACGAGGCTGGGTGACAGGGAGAAGGTGAGGGAACCGAGCCAGTCGGCGGGCATGCTGCCGGCCAGGTCCTTGACGTTCTCGCCGCGGTCCTTGATCTCGTCCTTCTGCCAGGTGATGGTTCGCAGGGCGATGGCCCCGTCCTGCACCTTGAGGCCCGCCGCGAAACGGGACTCGAGGACATCGGTGGAGCCGGTCTTCCCGGATTCGCTGGCCTGTTTGACGAGGTCCGAGGAGACCCATGCGGTGGCGAGGAAACCGTCTCCCAGCTTGCCCATGTCCGCCTTGTAGGACTCGACTGAGGTGATGTTGTTCTTCAGGGAGGACTCGCTGATGTCGCTGTCCTCATCACTGGCGATCACCATCAGATCGTCGACGAAGACGATTTTACGGTCCTTGATGTGCTTGTCGGTGAAGGCCTTGGCGGAGTCCTTGTTGGTGACTTGGACGGAGAAGACGTATGAGTTGAGCCCAGACCTGCTGGAGTCCTTCCCGGGCAGTGCCGCGATGGCGAGCGAGTCACCGAGCCACGGTTTCACCTCGGACTCGTAGTCCGGTGCGCTCTTGTCGGTCTTGGCCAACACGGACCACAGAGCCTTCTTGTAGTCATCCCCGGCGTCGTTGGCCTCGTCCTTCAGGAAGGGGAACTTCGCTGCGAGTTCCTTGACCGCCAACTTGTCGCCCGCGGACGGGTTCAGGTTCACCTCGAACACCGCCAGGGCGTTGGAAGGGATGCCCTTGGCCGCGGCGGGCGTTGCCCCCCGCAGCAGCGACCAGGCGAGGAAGCCGCCCCCGACCAGCAGGGCGAGGGCGAGAAAACCAGCGATGATCGCCGTCTTCTTGGACTTGCGCTTTACGGGGACGACGGGCCCACCCTGGGGGAAGGGAACTCCCGGCGGCTGGGGGCCCTGCGGGTAATTTCCTTGCTGGGGAGGTCCTTGATAGTACTGACTCATTGTTCTGTCCCTCCAACTCGGGAAACCGGCACTCTGTCCAGATTAGCCAAAATCTTCAAGCTGGGAGAGTCCGGCCCGCCACGAGCCGCCGCCGGGCCCTGGCCGCCGGGATCAGTGGGCGTACTTGGCGAGCGGCTCGGTGTTGCCCCCGATCACGGCGTTGAAGACCTCCTGGCTGGCGTTCTTGTCCCAGAGCATCACGCTCTGGCCGTCGCGACTGGCATTCGCGTCGGAGACGGGCACGCTGAGGGAATACCCGGATCCCGTGGCGGAACTGAGGAACACCCCAACTCCTCCCAGCACTTCACCGAAGCCGGTCTCGGAACCCCTTCCCAGGGTGTGGGCCGCCGCCATGTTCAGTTTCCAGTAGGAGACGGGATTGAGCAGGGTCAGCGGGTTCAGGGCCTTCTTCGCGACCTTCCCGATCACCTCGCGCTGGCGCATCATGCGGCCGATGTCGCCGGTCTGGTCGGACTTGCGCATCCGGACGTAACCGAGGGCCGTCTTCCCGTTGATGTTCTGGCAGCCCGCAGGCAGCTCCAGGTGGGCGTCCTTGTCGCTGATGGCCTTTTCCGGGCAGACCTCGATGCCACCGACCGCATCCACGGCCTCGACCACGCCCAGGAAACCGACCTCGAGATAGCCGTCGATCCGGATCCCGGTGTTGGACTCGATGGTCTGGATCAGCAGCGGAGCCCCGCCCCAGGCGTAGGCGGCGTTCAATTTCGCCTTGCCGTGTCCGGGAACATTGACCCAGGAGTCGCGGGGCAGCGAGATCATGGCAGACTTCCCGGAAGGGGGTTTGTACAGCAGCATCATGCTGTCCGTGCGCTGCCCCTCGGTGTCCCCGGTGCCGAGTTCGCCGCGCTGCTGTTCCGTGAGTTTTTCGCGTCCGTCCGAGCCCACCAGCAACACGGCGGTGCCGGGTTGCTCGGCGGGCCGGTCGCCCCCGGGTTTGGTCTGTACTACGTTGCCGATGGTCCAGGCGTAGATGGGGGTCCCGACCATGAACGCCACCCACGCGAGGACCAGGACGAGAACCAGACGCCTGATCGGATGCCGGCGCCTCGGCCCACGCACCTTCGGTGGGTGGGAGGGCGGCGGGGATTGGGTGAACCCCTGCGACGGTTGCTGCGGCATCTGCCGCCAGGAATCCTGAGCTGCCTCGCGTGGGTAAGGTGGCGGCTCCTGCCTGGGTGACGGCTGACGAGGGGGATAGGGCGGCGGCTCCTGTCTGGGCGATGACTGTTGGGGAGGGTAAGGTGATGGTTCCGGCTGAGGCGACGACGGGTACCGGCGAGTCCGGTCCGGTTCTTGGTCGCGGCGGTACAACCAGTCGAGATCGGAATCGTGTCTGTGGTCGCTCATGGTTTGAAAGGTTACCCTTCGGGCGGATTGGCCAGTTCGGCGGCGTGCCTGCCAGCGAGGCGGCCGCCAGGGGTTCACCCTTGTAAGAGGTCCCACGGACGGGGGGCGCACCCATGGTGCGGATGTCCGGGGAACACCGGCCGCGTAATTCCCGTCGGGCGCGCGACCCGGTGCGATCCTCGTCGTTCGCCCCACCGGTTCGTAGTCGTGATGGTCGCCGCAACGGCTTCATCCGCCCGTGGCACCACTGGAAGTCCTTGTCGCCTGCCCATGGAGCCGCCATGACCGCCCCCGATGCCGCCGTACGGAACAGACGCGCCATCGGGCTCATCCTGCTGACGGTCTTCCTACCCGGAGCCGCCCAGTACGTGGCGGGAAACCGCGGGGTGGGCCGGACGGCGCTGCGGATCTGGGGAGTGCTCGTCGCGTTCGCGCTGCTCACCGGGCTGGGGTTGTATTTCTGGCGGGGACCGACCGTCGGTTTCCTGCTCAACGGAACGGTCACCGTGGTCATGAGGATCCTGGTGTGGCTGGTTTTCCTGGGCTGGCTGGCCCTGTTGTTCGACGCCTGGCGCCTGTCGCGGCCCCCGGACCTGAAACGCCGCGCCCGCCTGGTCCTGACCGGGACCTGCCTCGCCCTGGCGGTGGCGGCCGGTCTGGGCACCAACCTGCTCGCCAGCGCCTTCACCGCCGCCGGATACGTCTCCGATGTCTTCACCGGTGGCGGCGACAGCCAGGCCAAGCGGGGCCGCTACAACATCCTGCTGCTCGGCGTGGATGCGGCAGCCGACAGGGAGGGAATCCGACCCGACTCGATCAACGTCGCCTCCATAGACGCCGAGACGGGACGCACGGTCGTGTTCGGGCTGCCCCGGAACCTCGTCGGTGCCCCCTTCCCGTCCTCGTCGCCACTGGCGAAGCTCTACCCCGACGGTTTCCGGTGCGGTGAGGAATGCATGCTCAACGGCGTCTACACCCTGGGACAGGAACACGCCGACCTCTACCCGGGCAAGGAAGCCGGCCTGACCGCCATGAAGGAGGCGGTCTCGGAGACCCTGGGCCTGGAACTCAACTACTACGCCATGGTGGACCTCGCCGGGTTCCAGAAGCTCGTCGATGCCATGGGCGGAATCAACCTCGACATCGGGAAACGGATACCCATCGGAGGGGTCGGATCGGAGATCTACGGCTGGATCGAGCCGGGGACAAACGTCCACCTCGACGGCTACCACGCGCTGTGGTTCGCTCGCTCCCGGGCCGACTCCGACGACTACGAACGCATGACGCGGCAGAAGTGCGTGATGGCGGCCATGGCCAAACAGCTTGATCCCGGCACCGTCGCAACTAAGTTCGTCGACCTCGCCGAGGCGGGCAGCGACATAGCGCGTACCGACGCCGGAACGGATCAACTGCCCGAGCTGGTGGAGCTCGCGATCAAGGGCAAGGCCCTGCCGATCGAATCCGTCAACTTCGCCCCGCCCCTGATCCGCACGTCCTCCCCGGACTTCACCCTGATCCGCAGGACCGTGACCGAGACCATCGACGCATCGGAGGCCAACGACACATCCGCCGCCCCCACGAGCAGCAGCGTCCCCGCCCCCACCAGCGCATCCCCGGCTCCCACGGAGAAGACAACTTCCCAGAGCTCCAAGACCAAGACCAGCAGCAGGACAGCCAGCGGAACCAACCCGTCACCGAGCACGACGCCAAGTGCTGACACACCTGTTTGCCGGGTAAGTTGATCGCCGTGATTCCCGAACCCGTCAGTGTCGTCATGCCCGTCCGCAATGAGGAGCCGCACCTGGAGGCCGCCGTCGGGCGTGTCCTGGCCCAGGGATATGGGGGCGAACTGGAGGTGGTGATCGCGGTGGGGCCGAGCAGCGACCGCACCCGGGAGATCGCCGACTCCCTGGCGGCCGCCGATGACCGGATCGTCGTGGTGGACAACCCGACGGGTTTCACCCCAGCCGGCCTCAACCTGGCCATCGAGGCGGCCAGTCACGAGATCATCGTCCGCGTCGACGGCCACGCCGAACTGTGCCCGGGATACATCACCACCGCGGTGGAAACCCTCCGGGCGACGGGGGCCGCCAACGTCGGCGGCCTGATGGACGCCCAGGGCCGCACGCCCTTCGAACAGGCCGTCGCGGCGGCATACAACTCGCACCTGGGCCTCGGGGGCGGTGGATTTCACCTGGCCGCCACACCGGCGGGGCCTGCGGACACCGTCTTCCTGGGCGTTTTTCGCCGAGACGCCCTGAAGGAGGTCGGTGGTTTCGACGAATCCCTGCACCGCGCCCAGGACTGGGAACTCAACTACCGGCTCCGTCGCGCCGGCCACCTGGTGTGGTTCACTCCGGAACTGAGGGTCGTCTACCGTCCCCGTTCCAGCCTGCGGGCCCTGGCGAAACAATTCCACCTGACAGGAAGGTGGCGGCGTGAGGTAATCAGGCGACACCCCGACACCGCGAGCCGCCGCTACCTCGCCCCACCCGCCGCCGTCCTGGGCACGGGCGTCGGCCTGGGAGCCGGAATGACCGGGGTGTGGCTGCGGCGGCCCTGGCTGGCCGCCATGCTCGTCTTCCCGGTGCTGTACCTGGGTTTCCTCGTCTTCGCGACCCTGACCATGCGTGACGTGCCGGCAGCGGCGCGGCTCCGGTTGCCCGTGGTGCTGGCGACCATGCACCTGGCCTGGGGAACCGGGTTCCTCAGAGGGCTTCCCCGACGCGGGTGAGAAGGGCCTTCTCCTCGGCGGCGATCCGGGAGACGCGCTCGGGAGGGATGCCTGTCACCACGACCGTCGAGCCGCCCCCCAGCACCGGGGATACCAGCAACATCCGCACGCTCTCCCAACCCGGAGGTGGATCCGCGAACAGGAGCCGCTGATCCGATCCCGGGAAACGCTCCAGCCCCGCACGGGTGATGTCCGGCAGCCACGCCAGGTCGTCCGGGGGAGCAGGTTCCTCCCAGTGAACATCTGGTTCCGCCAGCACATCCGCGTAGTCCGTGCAGCCCGCGGGAAGATCCCCGAGACCCAGCCCTAGGGGATGCAGCGAGCACATCACGGTGACAGGACCCCTGATCTGGCTGGCCGGACCGACCACCGCGAGTACCGCGTCACCGTCGTCCCGTTCCGCCACGGGGCAACCGCGTTGCCAGATCGCGGCCACCCACACCGCAGTCACCCAGTGCCCCGGGTCGGTGTTCACCAGGTCCAGATGGACGGGTTCCCCGGGCCCCACGCCGAGACCGTCCAACATGTTCACGGTCTTGTCCACCCAGTTCGAGAAAGTGGTCCCGGACAATTCCACCCGGGAACCGGCGGTTCCGTCGTAATGGGTGAACAGCGGCGCGGCCCCGAACCGCCCGCGAAGTTTCTCGGTGAACATGCCCCGATGCTAGAGGCTCCGCGCACGGGTCCGGGCCGCGCCGTGCACATCCGTGGAAACAACCGGTGACCGGGTGGGACGACATCGTGTCCCAGTAGAGTCCTGTCATGCGCTACGTGGTGATAATGGCGGGCGGTTCGGGCACGAGGTTGTGGCCTTTGTCGAGACAGGGAACGCCCAAACAGCTTCTGGAACTCTTTGACGGACGGAGCCTGCTGCGGCTCGCCTACGAACGGGTGGCGGGCATGATCCCTGATGCCCGGATCCTCGTGTGCACATCCCGTGCCTACGTGGACGTCGTCGCCCGGCAGCTTCCCGAGCTGCCGGAGGAGAACCTGCTCGGAGAACCCGTCGGACGAGATTCGCTGAGCGCCGTGGCATGGTCCGCCGCGGTCCTCGAACGACGCGACCCGGAGGCCGTCGTCGCCATGCTCAGCGCCGATCACATCATCACCCCCGTCGAGGGATTCCGCACCACCCTGGAACGCGCCTTCGACGTGGCGGAGACCAGGCCCCGGGCCCTCGTGACGATGGGGGTCGTCCCAACCGAGCCTCACACGGGATTCGGATACCTGCACCGGGACGGGTGCGTGGACGAGGAACTGGACGCCTGGCGGGTCTCGGAGTTCAAGGAAAAACCGGAACTCCGGGTGGCCGAGCACTACCTGGCCTCCGGGGAGTACTGGTGGAACGCGGGGATGTTCGTGTGGCGCGTGGAGACGCTGCTGGACCAACTTGAGGCGCTGGTTCCGGACACTGCCAAAAAAGTGCGCATAATTGCTGCTCACAACGAGCTGTTGGATGAGCTTTTCCCCACCCTCCTGAAGACCTCCATCGACTATGCGGTCATGCAGCCGGTTTCCCTCGGTGAGGGTAGTGCGGAGGTACTTGCGGTGGGGCTGGACGTCTCCTGGGCCGACGTCGGCAGCTACCAGAACCTCGCCGAGCAGTTCCTGCTGGACGAGCACGGAAACCGGGTCGAAGGGTGCAGCATGAACCTGGACTCCTCGGGGTGCGTGATCATCAACACCGCTGGTGAGAGGCATGTTGTGGCGACCATGGGGTTGCGGGACGCGCTCGTGGTCCACACCCCGGAGGCGACCCTCGTGACCCCGCTGTCGGAGGCCGGACGGATACGTGAACTGGTGGAGTTGGTGCGCGACCGGATTGGCGCCGAATACGCCTGACGGACGGCCGCGATGTGCCCGGGGTTTGGCCAAGAATCGGGCATGACCGACCCCGGGGAAGGCAGGACGCGAGGACTTGGCCAAACGGAGGACAGGAGGGACCCCGGATCCGGATTGTCCGTCCTTCTGGCACGGGTAGGATTAGGTCATATCTTCAACCTTCAACTTAATCAGCCGTCGGGGATCTCGGCTCCTCGGCAGCAGTGCCCATCGAAGCGGGGGGACGGTTCGGCGAAACGGTCGATGGCGGTCCTGACGATGAGAACGGGCGGGCGGATTCTCCTTGGGGTTCCTGTCCTCCCGGGGGTGGCGAACGGTTGGGGAAATGAGCTGGATTTGTCCGCCCGGCCCCGGTGCAAGCCGACTCGCCGGACGGGCTTGACGCGAAGGAACCGCACGTGTGTAATTTGGGCCAGAGAGGGGGCAAAATGGACGACATCTGGACGTTGGGGGTGAACGCCGAAGATGAATTCGCCTGGCACCAGCATGCATTGTGTGCACAGACGGATCCTGAGGCATTTTTCCCGGAGAAGGGGGGGTCAACCCGCGAGGCAAAGCGTGTGTGCTCGAGTTGCACTGTGCGCGCTGAATGCTTGGAGTACGCGTTGGCCAATGACGAAAGATTCGGGATTTGGGGTGGACTCTCGGAACGCGAGCGTCGGAAGCTGAAGCGCCAGGCCATCTGAGCCAGTTGCCTGGCTCGTCGAGTCGCCGAGTGGGCTATCGTCTGGGGTGTGTGTTCCCCCGGGCATCGGGGGCCTGCTGACAGGAGGAAACGGCTTGACGAGTCAGGCAACGACAGACAACCTCTGGGCCTGGATCGACGAGGAGCCGGAGCCCGAGCCGATCGAGACGATAGATCCCCGCATGGTGGCCGCCGTGATGGTGGTGCACAACGCGGAGGAATGGTTACCACGCCAACTGCGAGCTCTGGCGGCGTTGAATCCCCGGCCGGCGATGCTCGTCGCGGTGGACAACGGATCAACGGACTCATCGCGGCAACTACTGGAACAGGCCCGTGCGGCGGGAATCATAAGCGGTGTGCTGGACGGCGGGCGGAACCTCGGTTTCGGGGAGGCGGTCGCCACTGCACTGCCTCCTGACGCGCCGTGGGTCTGGTTGCTGCACGATGATTCGGCGCCCCAGCCCGACGCGCTGGGCAGATTACTGCAGGGCGCAGCCAGGACGGGAGCGGCCGTTCTGTACCCGAAGCTGCTCCAACCACGCCGCCGCAATTACCCCGAGACCCTGGCGGAGATCGGGCAGTCGATCACCCCGACGGGGCGACGTGTCGCCATCGTCGACAACGGTGACATCGACCAGGGGCAGGAGATCTCGGAACCGGTGCTGGGTGGGTCGACCGCAGGAATGTTGATCCGTGGCGACGTATGGCGTCAGCTCGGCGGCCTGGCCCCGGAGTTGCCGTTGCACCGCGACGGGGTGGATTTCGGGTGGCGCGCCAACGAGGCCGGGCACAAGGTAGTCACCTGGCCGGACGCGGCCCTGACGCATCGCCAGTCCGGCAGGACGGGAGAACGAAGCGGGGCATTCGCCAAGGAATCGCACGAAATCGACCGCCTCACCGCTCTCCGGGTGGTGGCCGCCCGCGGCGCGAAACCGGCCTCGACCGCCAGACTGGTGATCGGAAGCTGGCTCCGGGCAATCGGGTTCCTCCTGGCCAAATCCCCCCGGCTCGCGGGCGCCGAACTGCGGGCCATCCGCAGATTCACATCCACCCGGGGCCAGGTGAAGACCTTGGCCGCCAGGTCGGTGGGCAACATGGACGTCTCCCGGTTGCTGCCCAGACGCTATTGGTCCGTGCGCAACGCGCTCGACCGGCTGGGAGCGGACCTGGCCGACCGGTACCGGGACTTCACCAACCAGGAATCCGGGTTCAGCATCGACGAGATGACCGGGGACGATTTCGCCGGCGGGCCCTCCCAACGCCGGTTCCTGGCCCCCCTGGCGATCCTGACGCTGCTGCTGCTCGTGGCGGGGGGAGTGGCGCTGCGGAACCTGTTCGGCTTCGGGGACGTGTTCGGCGGAGGTCTGCTTCCGGCTCCCGACAACATCGGGAAGGCGTGGGAAGCGGCGCTGAGCCCAACCGCCGGCCTCGCGGGTTCCGACGCGCCCTGGCTCATGGTCGGGGCGCTGCTGGCCACCCTGTCATTCGGTAGCCCGCAGTTGCTGATCTTCCTGGCCCTGGGGCTGGCGCCTCTGCTGGCGGGCCTGTCCGCGCACGCCTTCCTGCGTCGTTTCGAGGTGTCCCGCACCACGTCGGCGATCGCCGCCGGGACCTGGGCCGGGGCGGTGATCCTACTCGGCCTGGTGACAGCAGGCGATGCAGCGGGAATGATGCTCGCCGTCGTCCTGCCGCAACTCGCATCCGCCATCCACCGGATGGCCATCGACGACAGCCTCGGTGCCGAACGGCTCCGGGCACCCGCAAGCGCCGCTGCGTGGCTGCTGATAGGGGCGGCGGCTTGGCCGGTGCTTCTGATCCTGGCGATAATCGGTGGAATCATCTGGATCATCCGTGACCGTTTCGTCTGGTTGCCGGTGCTGATCACGCTCATTCTCCCAGCCGCTTTCCTGGCCCCGTGGGTTCCGTCGCTGATCGCCTATCCGAGTCGTCTCCTGACCGGACCCGATCCGCTGGCCTGGCCCGCGTGGACACCAGCCTCGCTGGCCACCCTGTTCGGACGGATCCTGCCCTCCGGGCTGCCGCTGTGGGCGAACATCGTTTTCTTCGCGGTCCTGGGAGTGGCGGCGGGCTACGCCATCTGCACGATCCGGAGCACGAGCATCCGTCTGCTCTCGATCGCCGGGATCGGGCTCCCGCTCATCGCAGGGGTGGTGCTCTCCCGGATCGCGTTGCCGGTGAACGGCGGAGAGGCGCGGGCCTTGCTGACGGGCTGGGCCTTGCTGACGGTGGCCGGGCTGCTCGCCCCGATCGTCGCCATGAGGCTCAGGGACGAGAAGGCCGGAGCGGATCTGCGCGTCCTGCTCGCATGCCTTTCCACGGTCTCACTGCTGGCGGCCGGGGTCTGGGCGGTCATCGGCTTCGCGGGTCCCGTCTCCAACCACCCCTCCGAGCTCGGCTTCGCCCGCGGCGTGGTGGTCTCGGAGCGTCAGACCCGGGTTCTGATGATCGAGACCAAATCCGACGGGGGACTGAGATGGAACGTGGTCGATTCCTCCCAGCCCAGCTGGGGTACGGCCGAACGCAACCCGGCAGGTGCCTTCCGCGACGACTTCGCGGCCCTCGTTCAGCTGCTCGGTGGCGGTGACGCACCGGAGAACCTGGCCGATCGCCTGCAGGAACTCGGCGTCAGTCACGTGTGGATGAAGGGGTTCAGCACCGAGCAGCTGGCGGCCGTCGGCAACGCGGCAGGCCTGACACGCTCCCCGGTGGACGGGGACACCGTCATCTGGACGGTGGTCGAGCTTCCCTCCCGTCTGCACATCGTCGACGAGAACGGCAGCAAAGCCGTCCTGGACGGAAACATCACGGCAGCCGAGACCGAACGCCGCCTGGTGCTCGCCGAAACCCCGGATGACCGGTGGCGGGTACGCATCAACGGGCAGGAACTCACCCCGCTCCCCGAGGGCGGGAAGGCGACCTTCGTCGTTCCCGCAGGGCTCGCGGGAAAGGTGACCTGGGGCATGGCACCGACCTGGTGGATGTTCGGTTTGCAGGTCGGTGTCGTCGTGTTGATCATCGGCCTGGCGGCCCCCACGATCGGAGGCTCCTCGGGGGCCCGGCGCGGACTGGAGGACTGAAGATGCGACGCGTGTTCGAGACACTATTGGGTTTCGCGGTTCTGACTGGCGTGGTCGTCGGGATAACCACCCTGACACCGGCCGAACTGCCCAGGGTCACCACGGTCGAGGCGGTTCGCTCCACGAAGGTGGTGTGCGTGCCCGCGACCTCCGGTGCGACGGTGATGGTGGACAACGCCACGACGGTCACTCCGCTGGGAGGCTCCGCCACCGAGACGAAACGCACGGTGCTCACGGGACAGGAAACCTCCGTGGTCGCTGAGGGCACGGAGGGGCCGGTGGGCGGGGCAATATCCGGATCCGATGCCGTGCGGACCCTCACCCAGTGCGTCAAACCCGTCTCCCAAGGCGTGATCGCGCTCCCGGCCACAGCGGACACGCAGCTCAAGATCGTCAACCCGGACGCATCCGAAGCGGCGATCGACCTGACCCTGTACGGTGCGGAAGGGGAGATCCAAGCCTTGGGGGCCCGGGGAATCACGCTCGCCGCCTACCAGGAACGCACCATCGCCTTGTCCGTCCTGACCGAGAAGGCAACCCCGGTGGGGGTGTCCTTCCAGGCCAGCCGGGGCCGTGCCGCGGTGATGGCCATCACCCAGACCCAGAGCAGCGGGACGGCGGCCGGGCCCTCGCAGCTGGGCACCTCCCATCTACTTCCCGGGATCCCGGCCGGGGCGACCAGCTCCGTAGTCGTGCTCGCCAATCCCAGCGAGACGCGGATCACCGCCAACCTGACGGCCTACGGAACCACACCCGCCTACCAGCCCCAAGGGGGCGGGAACATCAGCATCCCGCCACACGCGAGCGTGTCGGTGTCGCTGGAGAACGCCCTTCTCGGGGAGGCATCGGCCATTCAGGTCAACTCCGACGCACCCGTGATGGCCGGCATGGCGTTCACCCTGGGGGACTCCGCCCAGGTGGCGCCTGTCGAGGCAGGGACGTCCTTGGGTACCTTCACCTCACCCGGTGGCGTACTGCAGCTGACGAACCCGGGGACGGCCGATGTGCAGGCCACGGTCACGGCCACCGGGGCCGGGGGGGCCGAGGAGGAGGCCACGGTCACGGTGGGCGCCGGACAGACCGTTGTGCACAAACTCCCCGCGACCACCGAGCAGGGACAGCGGGTCACGGTCGGCTCCGGCCAACCGCTGTTCGGAGCCGTCGTCTCCTCCGGTGAAACGGGTTCCTGGGCGGCTCCCCTGGAACCGATGACCGCAGGGGGGACCCCACCGCTGGCTGCCGAGCTCGACCCCGAACTGCACTGAGCCGGGAACGGATCCGACCCCTGGTGACACCCCCGGTTGATACCCTCTGACCGGGCACCTGTCTGGCATCCGGTGACCCTGCTCAAGACGATGGGAGGACGAGGTCGTGGCAGCGACACCCCAGCGGTCGAGGGAGGGCGGATCCGCTCCGCGCGTGAGTGAAGGGATCCCGCAGCGAATCCACGGGAAACGTTCATGCCGGTAGCCAGTTTTACAGGGGTAACGCGCACCTACCCCGGCCTGTCGCACCCGGCGGTCGACAACCTGAGCTTCACCATCGATTCCGGCGAGGTACTCGTGATCGTCGGCGCGAACGGCTCGGGCAAGACAACGGCCATGGAGATCCTGTGCGGGCTGCGTCTGCCCACCTCGGGCCGGGCGGAGTTCCTCGGACAGCCCGTCGTTCCGGGTGGGGCGCACAGAAACTGGATGGGCGTCCAGCTGCAGGTCGGTGGGCTGCCTCAACGACTCCGGGTCCGCGAGGCCCCGAAAGCGGCCGAGTGCCTGTACCGGGATGCTGGTGACGTCGATGTGATAATCGATGCGCTCGGTCTGCGTTCAAGGATGTCCCAGATGGTCGACAAACTTTCCGGGGGATGGCAGCGGCGCCTGGACATCGCAATCGCCTGCATCGGATCTCCCCGGCTGCTTGTCCTGGACGAACCAACCAGCGGTCTCGACCCCGTCGCCCGGACGGCTCTCTGGGAGTTCCTGAGGGATCGCCGTTCCAAGGGCGTGGCCGTGCTCACCTCGACCCACGACCTGGCCGAGGCGGAGACCTACGCGGATCGCCTGCTGGTGCTGGATGAGGGAAGAGCGATTCTCCGGGGCCCGTCTCAGAGGTGCTCTCGGCAGCTGGCGGGGACCACCGGCTGCGGGTGCTCTCCGGGGATCCCGGCTGCGTCTCCGCGATTCGCGCGCAAGGACATACTCCGCTGGAAGCGGGCTCTGCGATCAGCGTGATCGGCGATTCCGGTGGGCTGACCGCCCTGCGGGAAAAACTCGAGAGGCTCCGGGACGCGGGAGAGGTGAAATTCTCCGACGTACTGCTCGGTTCCGTGCGGCTGGAGGACGTGTTCGCATTCGCGGCTGCGAGCAGGAAGAAGGAAACAACATGATCGAACCAGTTGTTGCCCTTCCCACCCGGGAACATCCTCCCGTTTCGCGGATCATGTGGGTCTGGTTCCAGCAGGAACTCAGGCTTCTCGTGCGCGAACCCGTGGCGGTGTTCTTCTCCCTCGCCTTTCCTCTGGTCATTTATGTTTTCATCGGTATTCCCTACGCCAACATCGAGGTGGGCGGGGGAATACGTTTCATCGACACGATGGTTCCAGGCCTGATCGGCACGGTGGGCTCCAACCTGCTGCTGATGGGTATGCCCATATACCTCTCCGAGCTGCGCACCCGGGGCGTCACGAAGAGGTACCGCACGCTTCCTCTCCCCGGCTGGGTTTTCGCCGTCGCTGTTCTGGCGGCCATGATGGTCCTGGTCGTCTTCTCCTATGCGGTGGTGCTCACCCTGGTCGGGATCCGGCACGGCCTGCTCGCCCAGATCGCCAACCCTCTTTTCGTGATCCTGAACATCGCCCTTCTGGCGTGGTTGAGCTGTCTCGGTTTCATGCTCGGCGCCCTGCCCCTGAGCACCCGCACCACGCAGGCGCTGAGCGCCGTTGTCTTCTTTGTGATGTTCTTCGGGAGTGGAGCGGCAACACCGCTGGAAGGACTTCCACAGATCCTGAGGGACGTGCTCGCGTGGAATCCCCTGAAGCAGTGGTTCGATGTGCTGATCGGGATGTACACGAATCAACCGGTGGCAGCCGAGGCGTGGTGGAAACTGGTATTGGCCATTCCGCTGGCGCTGGTGACAGCGGTGCTCGGCCTCCGATTCTGGAGGAAGGACTGAAAGATTCAGCGGGCGGGATCCCGCGGAAGCGTTTCGGCCGTGGCGGTTTCGAGAAGACACCCGTTCCGTGGAACCCCCGGGGGTTTCAATCCTCCCAGTCAGTTGGCTCGTATCCCAGTAGCTCACTGACCGGGCGGCCCGTCAGGGCGCTCAGCTGCTCAACGATCGTGCGGTGCACCAGGGAACGCAGAGCGGAGCGGCTGCTGGCGCGGTGCTCCAAGGGACGTTGGTAGATCACGATCTGGGCGGGCCTGTTCTTGGACGGTTCCAGGGCGGCCGACATCGGTACTCGATCCCCGGACCAGGCGGTTTTGAGCAGGGGCACGTCCTCGACCCCGACCACCATGCCGTCGAGGGCGTGCGGGTCGACCTCGGCGATGGTGGCGAGTGCCTGTTTCACGCACTGGTTGAAGTATTCGACCCGGCTCAGGGGGCGCAGTGGAACGGTTTTGCGGTTGTTGGAATCCGGTAGGGCGACAGGTCCGTGCATTCCCCGGTCGTGACGGTCGCGGCTGCGTGGCATGCGGCAACTCTAGCCGCGGAAAGCGATAGGCTTCGATGGTGCGTCGTTGTTCCCGGACTGCCTGCGGCCTGCCTGCCGTGGCCACACTCACCTACGTGTACGCGGATTCGACGGCAGTGCTGGGGCCGCTGGCCGATGTCGCAGTGCCCGGGGCCTTCGATCTGTGCGCCGAGCACGCCTCCCGCACCTCCGTCCCGATGGGATGGGAGGTGATCCGGCTTCCCCTGGACCGCAGGCGGAACGAACCCGAGGCCGACGATGAACTCGTGGCCCTCGCGAACGCCGTCCGGGAAATCGGGCTGCGCGACGAGGAGGACGTTCCGACCACCCCCGTGGACCGCACCCCGGCCCCGAAACCCAAACCCCGCAGCACCGGCAGACGAAAGGGTGGGCATCTGCGTCTGCTCCCCACCGTGGAATGAGCCACGGATGAGGCGACCAACGGTAAGCTCGGGACGTGCTTAAGGAGCAGATCTTCAAGGCCAATGACATTCGTGGCGTCGTGACGGGGGCGGATCCGGAACTGGATCTCGACGGGGCCCGCAAACTGGGCGCCGCTTTCGTGGAACTGCTCGATCTATCCGGCGAGACCCTTGTCATGGGCCACGACATGCGGCAGCTCGGGGAGGAGCTTTCCATGGCCTTCGCGGACGGCGCACGCAGGGCCGGGGCCTCGATCGTCGACCTCGGGCTCACGTCCACCGATCTGCTCTGGTTCGGCTCCGGGCAGCTGGACCTGCCCGGGGTGCAGTTCACCGCAAGCCACAACCCCGCCAGGTACAACGGCATGAAGTTCTGTCTGGCCGGCGCCTCTCCGGTGCGCCCCGGTTTCACCGCCGAGCTGCGGGAACGCGCCGCGACGGTGACCACAGGGGAGAAAGTCGTGGGCGATTACGAGGAACGCGACTTAACCGCCGAGTTCGTGGCCCACCTGGACCGGCTGGTGCCGATGACCGGGCAACGTCGGCTCAAGGTTGTGGTGGACGCCGGGAACGGGATGGCCGGGCTCACCGTCCCCAAGGTCCTGGTCAACCGCGAGGTGGACCTGATCGGCCTTTACATGGAACCGGACGGCACCTTCCCCAACCATCCCGCGAACCCCTTGGAACCGGAGAACCTGGTGGACGCCCGCTCCGCGGTGCGCGAACACTCCGCGGACCTCGGATTGGTTTTCGACGGCGACGCGGACCGGTGCTTCCTGATCGATGAACGGGGCGAAGTGGTCGATCCCTCGGTCGTGACCGCAATGATCGCGGTGGCGGAGCTCTCCAAGGAAACCGGGGGAACGGTCGTGGTCAATGCGATCACATCCCAGGCGGTGGCCGACGCGGTGGCGGGTCTCGGGAACGTGGAGGTCTCACGTGTGGGACACACCTTCGTCAAGGCGCTCATGGCCGAGAAGAACGCCGTTTTCGGCGGCGAACACTCCGCCCACTACTATTTTCGCGATTTCTGGGGGGCCGACACGGGGGTGCTCGCCGCCCTCCACGTCCTGGAACAGCTGCGGTCCTCGGCCGAACCGTTGTCGGCGCTCGCCGCCCGCTTCGACGGCTACGAACGTTCCGGAGAGATCAACTCCACCATCACCGACCACCAGGCCGCGATGGAGCGCGTCGCCAAGGCGTTCGAGGGACGGGGCGGCGTCGAGTACTGGGACGGGCTGACGATCCGTGACGAACGGGCCGGCTGGTGGATCAACCTGAGACCCTCCAACACCGAGCCGCTGCTCCGGCTCAACGTCGAGGCCCGGGACGCCGAAACCATGACCCGGTTGCGTGACGAGGTGCTGACCATCGTTCGTGCTCATGAAGGAGAAGCCGATGAGTGAAACCGCTCTGGAACTTTCGACGGAATTCCTGGCCATCGCCGCATGTCCGGCGTGCCACGCCAAGTTCGCCGTCGACTACGAACGCTCGGAGTTGGTCTGCACCTCCGCGGCCTGCGGGCTGGCCTATCCCGTGGAGGACCGCATCCCGGTCCTGCTGATCGACCAGGCACGAAACACCCAGTGAGGTTCCCGGATGATTCGCAGATGGTTCGATGACTCCCGCCTGGAGGCCGACGACCTGGCCGACGAGGAATCGCTTTGGTGGCTCGCTTCGGCCGGCGCCCGGATCCGGCGTGCCGCGCTGAGCGAACCCGCGGGAAGACTCACCCGCGCCGACCGGCCGCGCGGGGTGCTGGTGCTCGGAGCGGAGGCGCGGCTGGTGCGGGCCGTCCTGGAACCCGCCTGTCCCGTGCCGTTCATGGCCTGGCCGGGCCCTGCCCTGCCCGCATGGGTGGGGCCGCTCGACCTGGTGGTCGCGCTCGGTTCCCACGACGCCCCGGCCTGGGAGGTCCGCGGCCTCGCCGAAGCCGTCCGCAGGGGAGCCACCGTCATAGCCGCCGCTCCGGACGAGTCGGCCCTGGCCGCGGCTAGCGCGGGTCCCCTGACCACCCACCTGCCCACCCCGCCCGACGATCCCATGGCCGCGGCCATCGCGGTGCTGGCGTTGCTGGGCCAGCTGGAGCTCGGACCCAAGGTGGACGTCGAGCTCGCCGCGTCGGCCGCGGATGCCGTCGCGGTTCGTTGCTCCCCGGCGCGTCCCCTCGGGGACAACCCGGGCAAGGACCTGGCCGTGGGCCTGGCCGACTCGTTTCCCCTGGTGTGGGGAGGGACGACGCTGGCGGGGCGCGCATCCCGGCGGATCGCGGAGACGTTGCGGCGGGCCAGCGGGCGACTGGCCCTGGCCGCAGACGCCGAGGAACTGGAGGCGGTGCTGCTCGACACCCCCCGGCGCGACGTGTTCACCGACCCGTTCGAGCAGGACGCCGAGATCGGTCCCGCGCTGCTGCTGCTCGACGCGGACCAGGTGCCGGAACCGATGACGGAGACGGCCCGGAGGCTGGCGCGCCTGGCCGACTGCGTCGGGGTGCGGGTGTGTCACATCAGCTCCGGCATGGCGGAACTGGGCGCCTCCGACGTGGAACGCTACGTCACCCTGCTGCTCCAGGGACGTTACGCCGCCACCTACCTGGGTATCGGCCTGGGCCCGGCCCAAGGCTGAGAGGAAAAGGCTGGGTAAAGGGGTTTGTCCCGAACCCGGGAAGACCGGGAAACGCCGCCCCGAGGGGTGGGACACGACACCCATCTCAAGAACGCCCGGGCGTGGCCGTGGGCTTGGGCGTAGACTCCGGGGCGTGACATTCGACTTCCGTGTAGCAGACCTGTCCTTGGCCGGTTTCGGCCGCGAGGAGATCACCCTCGCCGAACACGAAATGCCCGGCCTGATGGCCATGCGCGAACGATACGCGGCCTCGAAGCCACTGGCGGGCGCCCGCATCGCGGGATCCATCCACATGACCGTCCAGACCGCGGTTCTGATCGAGACCCTCGTGGCACTCGGCGCGGAGGTGAGGTGGGCGTCCTGCAACATCTTCTCCACCCAGGATCACGCGGCGGCCGCCGTCGTCGTCGGCCCGGACGGCACCCCCGAGGACCCCAGGGGGGTGCCCGTTTTCGCGTGGAAGGGTGAAACACTCCAGGAGTACTGGTGGTGCACCCGCCAGATCCTCGACTGGCCTGGCGAGACGAACCCCAATCTGATCCTCGACGACGGCGGTGACGCCACCTTGTTCGTCCACGAGGGTGTCGCGGCCCAACGCGCTGGGGCCGTGCCCGCCGACGACCCGGCGGATCCGGAGGAGGCCCTCGTCGTCAAGGCCGCCCTGCGGGAGGCGCTGGGGCAGCTGGACTTCGAGGCCCTCGCTGCGGGCATCCTCGGGGTCACGGAGGAAACCACCACCGGTGTCCACCGCCTCTACGAGATGCACCGAAACGGCACCCTGCTGTTCGGGGCCATCAACGTCAACGACTCGGTGACCAAATCCAAGTTCGACAACAGGTACGGCTGCCGCCACTCCCTGGTCGACGGCATCAACCGCGCCACCGACGTCCTGATCGGCGGCAAGGTGGCCGTGGTCTGCGGTTACGGCGACGTGGGCAAGGGCTGCGCCGAGTCACTGCGCGGCCAGGGCGCGCGGGTCATCGTCACCGAGGTGGATCCGATCTGCGCCCTGCAGGCGGCGATGGACGGCTTCCAGGTGTCGCGGCTCGAATCGGTGGTGGGGATCGGCGACATCTTCGTCACCGCCACTGGGTGTCGCGACGTCATCCTCGAGGAACACATGGCCCGGATGAAACACCAGGCCATCGTCGGCAACATCGGACACTTCGACAACGAGATCGACATGGCCGGGCTCTCCGCCCGGAAGGACGTGACGAAGGTCGAGATCAAACCGCAGGTGGCCAAGTGGATCTACCCGGACGGGCACGCGGTGATCGTGCTGAGCGAGGGCCGGTTGCTGAACCTCGGCAACGCTACGGGACATCCGTCTTTCGTGATGAGCAACTCGTTCACCAACCAGGTGCTGGCCCAGATGGAACTGTTCCTCAGGCCCGAGGCCTACCCGTCCGGCGTGTACCTGCTTCCGAAACACCTGGACGAGGAGGTCGCGCGCCTTCACCTGCCGTCGCTGGGGGTGGAGCTGAGCACCCTGACCCAGGCGCAGGCCGACTACCTGGGGGTGCCGGTGGCAGGCCCGTTCAAGTCCGAGCACTACCGTTACTGACCCGCCGGTTGCGGCCCGGATCACCGGGCCGCAACCGCGGACGCGGTCACTTCCCGGGATCTCCCGGTTTCATGGACTGCCAGATCTCCTTGCATTCCGGGCACACCGGGTACTTGTCCGGGTTCCGGGAGGGCACCCAGACCTTTCCGCACAGAGCTACGACGGGAGTGCCGGTCAACTTGGCCTTCTCCAGCTTCTTCGCCGGCACGTAGTGGCTGAATCGTTCGTGGTCGTCGGAGTCCCGCAGTTCGGCGCGTTCGTCCAGAACCGTCTGGGAACCGGGGGCAAACTCACTCATGAATTCAATCCTAGACGTTGGAGAACATCGTGAACACCGGATCCCGTCGCGAGGGCACCACGGGTCTGCTGGTGGGGTTGCTGTTGGCGGTGTTCGCCATTGCCTTCCAGATGATTGGGGTCGCAGCGGCCCTGCCCGAGGCGATGCGTTCCCTCGACGCCGTCGCCCTCTATCCGTGGGCCTTTTCCATGGCCGTGACGGGAATGCTGACCGCGATCCTGGTGGCCGGGCGGCACTGCGACCGGCACGGTCCGCTGGTCTCCATGGGTCTGGGTTTCGGCGCGATGCTCCTGGGACTTACCGTAGGCTCGCTCGCCACGGATGTCTGGATGCTGCTGACGGCCCGGCTCGTGCAAGGCCTGGGAGCCGGAGCCATCAACCTGACCCTCTACGTGGTCATCGCACTCGCGTTCCCCGCGGGACGACGCCCGGCGGTGCTCGCGATGCTCAGTTTCTGCTGGGTGCTTCCCGCGTTCCTGGGACCGCCGATCTCGGCCGCTCTGGTGGCGGTGAACTGGCGTCTCAATTTCGCCGCGACGGTGCCCCTGCTGCTGATCGCCGCCGCCCTGACCTGGCCGCATCTGAAGTCCCTCCAGGAACGCAGCGAACCGGATTCCGATGCTCCCGGGACCGTTTGGTGGGCGGTGGCTGCGGTGGCCGGGGCGCCGGCCCTGCTGCAGCTGGCCGGTCAGGGCCTCGGACACTGGAGCCTGCTGGCGGCGGCCGCAGGACTGGCAGCCCTGGGACTGGGAGTACCGAAAGTGCTGCCCCCACGGGCCAGAGACTTGAGAAACGGGCTCGGCCCCATTATCGCCAGTCGCGCAGTCCAAACCGGGGTCTTCTACGCGGGGGAGGCGTTTCTGCTGCTCGGCCTGCAAAACCTGAAAGGACTCGACACCTTACAGGCGGGCCTGGCCCTGACCATAGGGAGCCTTGGATGGAGTTTCGGCTCCTGGCTTCAGGCCCGGATAAGGCTGCGCCGCGACCGCATCATCACCGCCGGGACCTGTTTCGTTGCCTTCGGGATGGCGGGGATCACGGTTTTCCTGACCTGGACGGGGATGCCGTTGCGGATCGGGGTGGCGGCCTGGACCCTCGCCGGATGCGGGATGGGACTGACCGTCTCCAGCACTGCCGTGGCCACCATGGCGTTGTCCGGCCCGCGGGAACAGGGACGCAACTCCGGTGCCCTGCTGGTGGCCGAGTCAATCGGGAGTTCGGTGATGACCGCACTCACGGGGGCCTGCTACGCGGTGCTGCTCGCGGAGGAAGTGCCTGCATTCGGATGGATCTTCCTCATGCTGCTGGCGGCATCGGTGCTTGCCATCGCCGCTTCGCTGCGGATCGGGCCGGTTCATGACATTGCGGGGTGAGGGACACAGCTGCCGGCCTCGGTGGTTTCCGGCGGTTCAGGATGGCATCCTTGTGGCCATGCATTATTCCGCCCCGCAACCATCCGCTGGGTGGTACCCCGACCCAGCCGGTTCCGGCGATGAGCGTTACTGGGACGGCGCCAGCTGGTCCGACGTAACCCGGCCTGACAGCCGACCGGCGAAACCCGTCGGCCACGATGGCGGGGGACTCTACAACACGATCACGCAGCCCTGGACGGGCGTCAGATACGCGAGTTGGGGGGCGCGGGTGGCTGCCCGCATCCTCGACGGGCTGATCCTGGCCATCCCCTCCTACCTGCTCATCGAGCTGTTGGCCCCGGGACTCTACGAACGCTTCGAGGCCTGGATGTACGAGCTGGTCAGGGCAGCGCAGGCCGGAAAGAGCTACCCGAGTGAGGTACCCATGGAACTCCTCAACTCCTTCATGACCGCGGGGATTGCCGTCATGGTGCTGGGTGTTCTTTACCGGGTTCTTCTCATCGCCGGTTTCGGTGCCACCCTGGGCAAGATGGTCATGCGCATCCGCGTTACCCGGGCCGATGATCCCTCCGCGCGGACCCCCGGGTTCGTGCGCGCCCTGGCACGGACCCTGGCGGACGAACTCATCGGCTACTTCGGTGCCGCCCTGTTTTTCCTGCCGATTTTCATCAATTATCTGATGCCGCTGTTCACCGAGAAAAAACAAACCCTTCATGACATGATGGCCGGCACCATCGTCGTCAAGAACTGATCCTTGCCCAGCCAGGAGGAATGAAACCTTGTCACACCTGACTGCCGAGTTGGACGAACTCGCCGAACGCTTGGGAATAGCCCGGGAGTTCTGGGACTGGAAAGGAAACCACACCCTCATATCGGAGGCCACCGTGATTGCGGTGCTCCGGGCCATGGGTGTGGAGGCCGATACCCCGGAGGAGCGCAGGGATGCGCTGGCCCGGCTCGACGAGCAGCATTGGCGGCGGGTCCTGCCGCCCTGCACCGTCGTCGAAGAGGGGGAAACGGTACGGATCGACGTGCACGTTCCGGCCGGGTCGCCGGTGTCCCTCGACGTGGTGCTGGAAAACGGGGAGCGACGGCCCGCGACACAGGTCGACAATTGGACCCCGGATCGCGAGGTGGCCGGGCAGCTCCGCGGCGAGGCCAGCTTCGAGATGACGGACCTGCCGCTCGGATACCACCGCGTGGAAGCCACATCCAGTGAGGGAACCGCTTCCGCCGCCCTGGTGGTCACTCCGGGATTCGTGGGTTTTCCGCCCGGGATGCGCAACGATCGCGTCTGGGGATACGCCGTCCAGCTCTACAGCGTCACGTCGAAGCGGTCCTGGGGGTTCGGGGATCTCACCGATCTCGCCGATCTCGTCGCATGGGCCGGGAACGAGCAGCAGGCGGGTTTCGTGCTGGTCAACCCGTTGCACGCGGCCCAGGTCACATCGCCGATCGAGCCTTCACCGTACCTACCTTCCAGCAGGCGTTTCCTGAGCCCGTTGTACATCAGGCCCGAGACGGTTCCCGAATACGCCAACCTTCCCCAGCCGATGCGACGCCGGATCCGCAAACTGCGGAAGTCCGTGCGTGGCAATGGCAAGGTCATCGACCGTGACACCGTATGGAAGGGGAAACGGGAAGCGCTGTGGGAGCTGTTCCGGGCCGGACGCCGCCCCGCACGCCAGTTGTCCTTCGACGGGTTCCGTCGCCGCGGCGGCAGCGCGCTGCGTGATTTCGCGGTCTGGAGCGCGCTCAGCGAGATCCACGGCACCGACTGGCGGCAGTGGCCCGAGGAACTGCGCGACCCGCGTTCCACCGCGGCGGAGGAGTTCGCCGCGGCACAGGCCGAACGGGTGGAGTTCTTCGAGTGGCTCCAGTGGACCGCGCAGCAGCAGCTGTCGGCGGCGCAGACCGCCGCGGAGGAGGCGGGCATGGGCATCGGTGTGCTTGCCGACCTGGCCGTGGGGGTCGGCAAGACCAGCGCGGAAACCTGGCTCATGGGCGACGTATATGCCCCCGGGATCACCGTCGGGGCTCCTCCGGATCAGTACAACCAGGGCGGTCAGGACTGGGGACAGCCCCCGTGGAACCCGTTGAAACTGGAGGAGCTCGAGTACGAACCGTTCCGCGCCATGGTGCGGGCCGCCCTGAACCGTGTGGGCGGGCTCAGGATCGACCACATCATCGGTTTGTTCCGGCTGTGGTGGGTGCCCGATGGGCTCGGGCCCAGCGCGGGCACCTACGTGCGTTACAACCACGAGGCGCTGATCGGGATCCTGGCGCTGGAGGCGTATCGCGCCCAGGCCTTGGTGGTGGGGGAGGACCTCGGTACCGTCGAACCCTGGGTGCGCGAATACCTGTCGCGCCGCGGCCTGCTGGGCACCGCGATCCTGTGGTGGGAGTACGGAACCGACGGGCAGGTGCTGCCCCCGGAGAAGTGGCGTGAGTACTGCATGGCCTCGGTCACCACCCACGACCTGCCCCCCACCCTCGGATACCTCGAGAGCGGTCATGTCAGGCTTCGGGAACAGCTCGGGTTGCTGCTGGAACCGGTCGAGCAGGAACTTGCCGTCGCCGAACGGGAACGCGACATGTGGGTGGAACGACTGATCGCCTTCGGGCTTCTCGACGAGGCCCTGGCCGGTGATCACGTCGAGGTGATGCTGGCCATGCACCGCTACCTGCGGTTGACCAACTCCAAGGTGCTGGTGGCCTCCCTGGCCGACGCGGCGGGGGAGAAACGCGCCCAGAACCAACCGGGAACGATGAACGAGTACCCCAACTGGCGGGTGCCGCTCGCCGATTCCGGGGGGAAATCCCTGAAACTGGAGGATCTGTTCACCGCTGACCTGCCCCGCCGGGTCGCGGACGTCATGAACGGTGACCGGCAGGATTCCTGACCCGTTTCCGGTTCTGGCCCCCCGGTGGTTTTCACCGGGGGCCGTGCCGGGTGGTTGGTGCCCGTGGGATCACAGGTTCGCAGGTCTGGGGGCCGCCTGGTACGGGTTGGTGGTCTGGACCCCGGCGCCGTCGAGGATGATCGTCTCGATCGCGGGGTCGCCCCTGCTGATGCGCAGCGCCGCCAGGGGAAGCTCCGCAAGCGACTCCCGGTGCCGGGTGCGCGCGTCCTCCAGGGTTCCCGGGAACACCAGCTGCCCGTCCTTGACGATTTCCACCAGGAGGTGGCGGTCGTTGCCGTCACCGACCGGGGCCGCACCCAACCCGATGATCTCGGCCTCCGCGCGACCGCTCTCGCCCAGCCTGCGCATCGCGAACTTGCGGCCTCCCAAGGTGTTCTTGCCTTTTGATTTCTTTCCTACCGGGGTCATCGGCGCTTCCCGATCCGCGGATTCGGAACGGGCCACGAGCTTGTAGACGAACCCGCAGGTGGGATGCCCGGAACCGGTGACCAGGGAAGTTCCCACCCCGAACCCGTCGACGGGGGCGCCGCGCAGGGCGGCGATCTGCCATTCGTCGAGGTCGGAGGTGACGGTGATCCGGGTGCTCGTGGCACCCAGGTCGTCGAGGAGGTCACGGGCCTGGCGGGCCATCATCGGAAGGTCGCCGGAATCGAGCCGGATGGCCCCCAACCGACCCTCGGTCAGCTCCACTCCCTTGCGGATGGCGGCCTCGACGTCGTAGGTGTCCACCAGCAGCGTCGTCTCCACCCCCAGCGCGTCGAGTTGCGCCCGGAAGGCGTCCTCCTCGGAATCGTGGAGGAGGGTGAAGGAATGCGCGGCGGTGCCCATGGTCGGGATTCCGTAGGCGCGGCCGGCCTCCAGGTTCGAGGTGGCTGAGAATCCCGCGATGTAGGCGGCGCGGGCAGCCCCGACCGCGGCCCATTCGTGGGTTCGGCGCGATCCCATCTCCGCGCAGGGCCTGTCCTCGGCCATGGCGGTCATGCGGGAGGCGGCCGCGGCTATGGCGGAATCGAAATTGTAGATGCTGAGCAACACCGTCTCCAGGACGCAGGCCTCCGCGAAACTGCCCTCCACGGACAGCACCGGCGACCCCGGGAAGTAGGTTTCACCCTCCGGGTAACCCCAGATGTCGCCGTTGAAACGGTAGTCGGCCAGCCACTCCGCCAGGTTGTCGCGGATGATTCCTTGATCCAGCAGGAACTGCAGGGTGGCGGGATCGAAACGGAATTCGTCGATGGCCTCCAAAGCCCGTCCGAGACCCGCGACCACCCCGTAGCGGCGGCCCTCCGGCAGACGACGGGTGAACATGTCGAACAGGGAACGCCTGCCCGCGGTGCCCGCGTCCATGGCGGCCTGAACCATCGTCAACTCGTAGTGGTCGGTCAGCAGTGCTGTCGTCATGGAAAACCAGCGTACTAGGGGGTGGAGGGAGCAGATCCAGCCCGTGGACGGTGCGGATACGCATGGGATGTCCGTATCGTGTGTCGGTACGATGGCATGCATGTGTCCTCGACCTGTTCCACCGCCTCCCCGCGCCGCCGAGGAGCAGCCCGACAGCCAGGTGGCGGTGCTGGAATCTCCGCTGGAAACCCCGGCGGAGGCGTGGGTGACGATCGTCTGGGACGATCCCGTGAACCTGATGGATTACGTCACCCACGTGTTCTGCGAGTACTTCGGTTATCCGAAACCGAAATCGGAGGAGCTGATGCTGAAGGTTCACACGGAGGGACGCGCAGTGGTGTCGGCGGGCAATCGCGAGGCCATGGAACGCGATGTCCTGGCGATGCAGAACTACACCCTCTGGGCCACCATGGAGCAGCAGTGAACGACTTCACCTGGGTTTTCCACGCGGGTGACGGACGTGGCCGGGTGTTGCGTTTCCTTGTGGAACGCTACGCACACGACCTGGAACCGCTGCTTCCCCATGTCGAATCCGACGATCCCCTGGTGAGGCTCGACGCGGAGCTCAGGGCCGAATCGGTCTGTGCCGAGACCATCGCGGAGGAACCCGGGCTCGGGCGTTTCTTCCCGCCCGCCCTTCCCGATGCCGGCGAGGCAGGCCAGTTCCGGCGCCACGCCATCGCAGGCCAGGCCCAGAACCGGCTCGAGGCCGCCCGGAAGGTGCTTGCCGCCCTGGAGGACGACGACCAGGACCGGGTGCTGGTTCCGGGCCGGGACATCGACTCCTGGGTCTCGGTTCTGGCGGCGCTCAGGGCCCAATGGCATGTGGAACTGACCGGCTCCTCGGAACGGCTGGCGGAACCGACGAGGGAGGACGTGGCAAACGACCCCGAAACCGCCGCCATCCTCGACTGGCTTGCGCTGCTGATCGAGGACGCGCTCCACGCCAAATGGCGGGGGGAAGGACGGTGACAGGACGTGAGGCCCCGATCGGGGTCTTCGATTCCGGTTTCGGAGGGCTCACCGTGATGCGCTCCCTCGTGGACCAGCTCCCCAACGAGGATTTCGTCTATCTCGGTGACACTGCCCGGGCCCCCTACGGCCCCCGGTCGATTGCGCAGGTCCGGGAGTTCGCTCTCCAGGGTCTCGACCACCTGGCCGAGCGAGGGGTCAAGGCGCTGGTGATCGCTTGTAACTCCGCCAGTTCTGCGGTGTTGAGGGATGCTCGGGAGCGCTACGATGTGCCGATCCTCGAGGTGATCCTGCCCGCCGCCCGGCGCGCCTTGGCTGCGTCCAACAGCGGTCGGGTCGGGGTGGTGTGCACCGAAGCCACGGCCATGTCCCGTTCCTACGACGATGCATTCGCAGTGGCAGGGGATGTCCAACTCACCACCCAGGCCTGCCCACGGTTCGTGGAATTCGTGGAGGCCGGTATCACCGGGGGCGAGGAACTGCTCGGGGTAGCCCGCGAATACCTGGCTCCCCTCCAGGTCGCGGGAATTGACACTCTGATCCTCGGCTGTACCCACTATCCGCTGCTCACCGGTGTCATCAACTATGTGCTCGGTGACGATGTGGTGCTGGTTTCATCCTCGGACGCCTGTGCCCAGGACACGTACGCACGACTCACCCGCAAGGGCCTGCTGCACGACGTCCCGCGGCACGCCAGCCGCCAGTTCCTGACGACCGGTGACGCTGACTCCTTCCAGGGCATCGGAGAGAGACTGCTCGGGCGTTTCGTCCACGACGTCGAGCAGGTGGAGCTTCGCTGAACTCCGGTAGGTTGGCCCCATGATTCTGCGCATCGATGGCCGCCGAGCCGACCAGCTCCGTGAAGTCCGCATCACCCGCGGGTGGCTCGACCATGCCGAGGGATCCGTGCTCGTGGAGTTTGGGAAGACCCGTGTGCTGGTTGCCGCATCCGTCACAGTGGGGGTTCCCCGCTGGCGACGGGATACCGGCCTCGGCTGGGTGACCGCCGAGTACTCGATGCTGCCCAGAGCCACTCATTCTCGCAGCGACCGCGAGTCGGTGCGGGGCCGGATTGGCGGTCGCACCCACGAGATCTCCCGCCTGGTCGGGCGTTCGCTGCGGGCCGTCGTTGACTATTCGGCACTGGGGGAGAACACCATCGTCCTGGACTGCGACGTGCTGCAGGCCGACGGTGGTACCCGCACCGCGGCCATCACCGGCGCCTACGTCGCTCTTGCGGACGCTGTTGCCCACCTGCGGGAACTGGACGTGCTCAAGGGCGAACCGCTGAAGGACTCCGTTGCTGCGGTGTCCGTCGGATTCGTTGAGGGAGTGCCCCTACTCGACCTGGCCTACGAGGAGGATTCACAGGCCGGGACGGACATGAACATCGTCATGACCGGGTCGGGGGATTTCATCGAGGTGCAGGGAACAGCGGAGAGGAAGCCCTTCAATCGCACCGACCTGAACCAGCTGCTCGACCTCGGTGCCGCCGGGTGCGCGGAACTGACCCGGCTACAACGCGAGGCCTTGGCGTGACAGGCGGTGTCGAGAAGGTGGTGCTGGCCACCAACAACCCCAAAAAACTGGTCGAGTTGCGTCGCGTCATCCGAGACGCGGGACTAGCAGTGGAGGTGTTGGGCCTAGGTGACTTTGACCCCTATCCTGAACCCGCTGAAACCGAGAGGACCTTCGAGGGAAACGCCTTCATCAAAGCCGAAGCTGCGGCCCGTCACACCGGTCTGCCTGCTCTGGCAGACGACTCGGGCCTCGAGGTGGACGAACTCAATTCCATGCCGGGGGTCCGTTCCGCCCGCTGGGCGGGTCCGGAATGCAATGATGCCGCCAACAACGCGCTGCTTTTGGCGCAACTGGCGGGAGTGCCCGCCAAGCGGCGCGGCGCACGGTTCGTATGTGCCCTGGCTCTGGTGCTGCCCGATGGTGGTAGGCAACTTTGGCGTGAGGAAATGCCGGGACGGATCGCCGAGGAGGAACGCGGTGATGGTGGTTTCGGCTACGACCCGCTGTTCCTGCCGGACGGTCGGGCCTGCACATCCGCGGAGCTGACGGCCGCTCAGAAGGACGCCATCAGCCACCGTGGCAAGGCTGTGCGCGCTTTCGTCGCCTGGTTGAAGGAGCAGTGATGGAGATCTACCTGGATCTGCTGCGCCGCGTCATGGCTGACGGAATCGACCGCGGCGACCGCACCGGAACCGGCACCCGCAGCGTCTTCGGCCACCAGATGAGATTCGACCTGACAGAAGGATTTCCGCTGCTGACCACCAAGAGGGTGCACACCCGGTCCGTTTTCGGTGAGCTGTTGTGGTTCCTGCGGGGCGACACCAACATCGCCTGGCTGCACGAGAACCGCATCACCATCTGGGACGAATGGGCCGACGAGAACGGCAACCTCGGGCCCATCTACGGCTACCAGTGGCGTTCCTGGCCCACCCCGGATGGGCGGCACGTGGATCAGCTTGCCGGCGTGATCGAGTCCCTGCGCAGCAACCCGGAGTCCAGGCGGCACGTCGTCTCCGCCTGGAACGTCGCCGATGTGGACGCCATGGCCCTGCCCCCATGCCACGCCCTGTTCCAGTTCTACGTGGCCGACGGCAGGTTGAGCTGCCAGCTCTACCAGCGCTCAGCCGATGTGTTCCTGGGGGTGCCGTTCAACATCGCCTCCTACGCGCTGCTGACCCACCTCGTCGCGCAGGTGACGGGGCTGGATGTGGGGGAGTTCATCCACACCCTCGGTGACGCGCACATCTACCACAACCACTTCGATCAGGTGACCGAACAGCTGACCCGCCAGCCGCGCGCCCTCCCACGGCTCGTGCTGAACCCCGGGGTACGGGAGATCGACCGGTTCGAGCTGCCCGACATCACCGTCGAGAACTACGACCCCCACCCGGCGATAAAAGCGCCCATAGCGGTGTAGAGGGCTCTGTTTCGTGAAACCGGTTGATCCTCGGGGACGGACCGGGAAGGTAGCGGGTCGGAAGGTCTGAGCCCGGCTCGAAACCGCTTCTGGTGGCTGGGAAGCGCCCTGACCACAGGTTTGGGAGACTTCCTGACTGCCCGTGGAACTCCGTCGGGTTTACGGGACATGTCCCTTGGTCAGGGCAGGTGTTTGTACAGTTCCTGCCAGATGCCGGAGCGTTTCTTGATGTGCTGTTCGCGGTAGGCGCGCAGCTTGGAGACATCCTCCGGTTCGTCCTTCAGTGCCGAGGCGACGATGGCTTCCGCCAGCTCCCTGCCGCCCGGGGTGTCGTTGCCGAACCAGGCCGCGTGGACGGCGGCCGCCATGCCGGTGGAGACCGCTTCCGCCGTGGACATGGCGCTGCTCAGGCGTTCCACGCCCTGCCCGGAGGCCTTCCCGGAACGCAGTTCGCGGAACACCTTGACCAGCACCTCGGTGGCGTCGCGGCCCAGACGGGCCGGGATTTCGGCGGCCCGCAGCATCGCATCGGTTTCGCGTTCCACCAGCGCCATCTCCACCTCGAGGTTCTCAATGGCGCCGATGGTCTCGAAGTTGAACCGGCGCTTCAAAGCGGCCGACATCTCGTTGACGCCACGGTCGCGTGTGTTGGCGGTGCCGATCACGTTGAATCCGCGTTTGGCGTACAGGGTCCGGTGGGTCGCGTCCAGTTCGGGAATGGACAAGGTGCGGTCCGAGAGCACCGACAGCATCGAGTCCTGTACCTCGGGGGCGCAGCGGGTGATCTCCTCGAAACGCACCACCTTACCCTCCGACATGCCCCGGTGAACGGGGGCGGGCACGAGGGATTTCAGGGTCGGTCCCTCGGCCAGCAGCATCGCGTAGTTCCAGGAGTATTTGATGGCGTCCTCTGTGGTGGCCGCCGAACCTTGGATGGTCAAGGTGGTGTCCCCGGAGATCGCCGCTGCCAGGAGCTCGCTCAGTAGGGACTTGGCCGTTCCGGGTTCGCCGATCAGCATCAATCCCCGGTTCGTGGCCAGCGACACCACGCAGCGTTCCACCAAGGACCGGCGTCCCACATATTTGCCCGTGATCTCCTTCCCGTCGCCCAGTACGAACTCCACCACCGACTGCGCCGAGAGCTGCCAGCCGGGAGCGACGGGGCGTTTTTGTTTCCTGTCGCGCTGCTTCAGGAGCTCCAACTCGTCGGCGTGACGGAACTCGGCCGGTGGGCGTTGCATGTCGGTCATGTGTTCGACATCTCCTTCAAGGCGGCCAAGATCTCGGAGACGATCTTGGGCGGAACCTGATTCCAGGGGATGCGTTCGAGTCTCTTCGTGTCCATTTCGTTTCCCCAGCCGAGGTTTTTCGGGTCGTGGTGGCCTTTGAGGATATAGGCCGCTTCGATTTCCTGATCGTCCTGGTCCGTCATGGGTCCCATCCACATGCCTGTGTAGCAGATCACCGCTGTGAGGTCGGCTGTTGGGATCGTGAGGGCGTGGATGCAGTAGACGCCTGCGTCGAGGGCTTCGCCTCGTTCCCAGCCGTACTTGTTGAAGGCCCCGATGAGTTTGGTGGCGGGGAATCTTCCTTTGGGCAGGTCGTGGAGTTTCGTGTCGTCGCCCTGGTCGTCGGGGAGGTGGAAGATAGGTCGGTCGAGTTGTTTGAACGGCTGGACGAGTTCGTAGTCGGACAGCACCTCGCCCCAGGCGGCCTTGGTGGCTTCGTCCAGTTCCAGGGGATGAACGATCCCGATGGAGCAGCCATCGGTATCGACGGGTTCGTCGTCCGGGTTGACGAGGCGGCCGTCCTCGTCGGTCCTGGCGGTGGCCGTCAGAGTGTTTTCCGTGTCGTGGAGGCCCCAGATGATTCCGGCCAGGAGCCTTCTCAGGACGGGGTGGGGGGCGATGAAACGGGCGTGGTCCTCCGGGCTCCATCGGCGGTCCTGAACCATGGCTCGTTCGAAGCGTGCCAGTTGAACCTTCGCCAGGGTGGTGACCGCTTTCTTGACGAGGTTGTATTCGGCCTTCGCCGCTTTTGCCTGATCGGGATTATCGCTTTTGTTGGGGGCTGGGAGGGTGCTGAGCACCTTGCCGGTGGGGTGGCCTTCGGCATCCAGGAGGCGTGCGGCCAGTTTGCCATCCGGGGTCACATAGGCCAGGAATCGGCGGGTTCCGTAGTCGAAGACGCGGGTGCCGCGTTCATCGAGACCCCCGTCGGGGATGATGCGGTCCTCCAGCTCGTCGCGGCTGAAGCCACGCTGGGCGGCGATCTCATCCATCGCCTGGCCGGCGCGTTTCTTCAGCCCGGCGAACTTCACCTTCGCCGCGATCCCGGAGATCTGCTGCAGGGCCTCGTCCGATGCGATATTGCGCAGCGCAGTGAGGCCCTTCACGGCCCGCTGGTGCTGGCTGACTCCCGGCCATTCCCGGATCATCGGGGTGAGGATGTTGACGAATTCACTGCCTCCCAGCCAGCCGGCGCCGGTCATCAGCCACGACAGTTTCGCGGGAGCTCCTTCATTCAGCCAAAGTCTCAGCAGGGTGACGGCGAGGTGGTCTCGGTTGGCTGGGTCGGTTCTGTCGTGGATTGCAGCCGTCAAAGGGTGTCGTTCGGTGTCGCTCAAAGCCTGCATGAGTTGGGTCATGTGCGTGGCATCGAGCCGGTATCCGTCGACCAGCACCAAGGGTAGGGCTTCCACGCTGAATGGAAGCTTTTGTGTTTTTGGTAGTTTTGTGGTTTTGATTGCGTCTTGCCACCATGGGGTGTCGGCGGGTAGTGCCGGAATCGTGGTTTCGGTGAGGATATCGTCAATGACGGCTCGGGTGTTGCCTGCGGTTTGTTTGACGACGTTTCGAAGCTGTTCGCGGGGTAGTTCTCGCAGGAAGGGGGCCAGGGCATTGGCTTGGGTGGGGATGAGGTTTGCCGCCAAGGCTTGTGGCATGTGCGAACGTATCCATTCCGCGGCCACGTCGGCTGCTTTCGAATCCAGAGCATTCAGGAACAGTTCCGTCATGCCTGGGCCATGGCCCACCTCGGCGGCGACCTGCAGCATCAATGATGCCGTGTCCCGGGGGCCTCGGCCCAACCAGTCAACCAGCAGGCCAAAGCCCTTTTGGCCGGTGGCAACAATCCATGGAATCACGTCTTCCCAGTCTGTGGTTCCAGCGCCCGTCCTGCGTGCGAAGGCCACCCGCTCCTCCGCTGTCGGGAGCACCAGAGCTGTCAGCGCATGCTTCCAGTCCCTCAGGGAGTTATCAGGGAAGACGTCCATCAGTTCCCGGGCCTCGTCCGGGGACAGCGCATCCAGCCCGGCAGCCATGAATATCGTGGAATCACCAAACGTTATGTCGCCACCTAGGCTGTAGCCGAGCGGCGAGGGAAGAGGCGAGGGAAGAAGTGCCCGGGCCTCGGCGATCTCGTTTTCTGTGCGTGTGCTCAGGACGGCGCGTAGGACCAGAGAGTCTTCAAGGAGGCCCATGCGAAAGTGGTTTACTATCTCGCTGAGTGGGCAGTTCCAATCGGTGTACAGCACGACCTTCAGCCATGTCGGCCAGTCGATCTCGGCTTGAAAGCTCCACTTGTACTTGATTTTCTGATCCGCGTAGTACTCCCTCTTCCTGGCCTCCTCAAGAGCCTCCAAGTGCGATACCCACCACGCGATTCGCTCCCGGCTGGGCATCGTGGTGAACAAGGGTTCGGTGAAACGGAATCTTCTCAGTGAGGAGTAGCCGTTGCTGTATTTTTCTTGGGTGACGATCCGCTTGGCTCGTTCCAGTTCGGCTTCGGGGTCGAATGGTGAATCGTCTATTTGGAGGTTTACTTCGGCGTTGATGTCGTAGGCGCGTTCGAAGGGAGTGATGGCCAGCCCCAGATCATCCGCGTCCAGATCCGAGACTTCGAGGGGAGCGCCGACTGGCTCGGCGACCACTCGCTCCGCGGTTCCGGTTTCATTCTTCTCCCCGGTTCGGGTGGTCTTCGTGGGTTCCAGCTCCTCGGTGGAGGCTGTGGCGTCGTCGGTGTAGCCCTTCTTGATCTTCGCGTCCACCTGCTTCTTCGCGTCGGTGAGGGCCTTGTCCGCGGATTCGTACTGTTTCGTTCTCGTTGTGCCCGTGGTTCCGCTGCGTCCGTAGCGGACCGTCACCTGGTCTTCGGTCACGTCGATGTACCAGAACTTGTCCGAGTTACCTTCTGTCAGGTGCAGGCGTCGTTTCATGTCATGAGAGCCTAGGTCAGGGGACTGACAATTCTTCGTGGTCCCTACCCGCGGGGTCTCTCAGGCCAGGGGGCCACCGAAGGCCGAGATCAGCAGCAGCTTCTCCACCCGGGCCGGGTCCCGGTGATCGAGGAAGGCCTGGGCGTGGTCCGCGATCAGCTGGCTTCCCGCCCTGCGGGCCTGCCGGACGAACTCGCGCCAGTCCTGGTCGCGGAGGTGGATGCGGTCGGCGCCCGCCAGCAGGAGTTCTCCCAGCAGGGAGTCGAGCCCCCGCAGCAGGGCCCCCGGGCTGGTCAGCGGCGCATCCCCGGTCCCGGTTTGCCATTGCACATCCGTTGCGACGGGCTCTGCCACGTGCGGCTGGAGCGGGAGGCCGTCCCCGACCAGCAGCAACGGATCCACCACGACACTCCTGGCGCCCCAGCGCCACCGTCCCGAGACGAACGCATCCTTGGGGAAATCCTTCTCCCAGCTCTGCAGGCGAATCAGGGTGGCGCGCACGCTCCCGTCGCGGCGGGCGGTGTGGTGAAGGACCAGTTGGAACGATTGCCCGTCGGTGTCCCGCAGGTCGGCCACGAGACTGGAAATGCCGGGGTCGAAATGGATGTTCCCGACGCTGGTCACCCGGCAGGCGGCCAGGTCAGTGCCTGCGGAACGATCATCCAGCACGGCGGGCAGTCGTGTCTGCTGGGTGGCCAGCTCAGTGATGGTTTCCACCCGGAACGGAGTCTCCAACTGATCCATCGCGCCTGCGGGAAAACTCACCGCCGACCTGTTGGTGTGGGAGAAATCCCCGTGCCCGAACATCCGGCCACCCAGCGACATCACCTGCCCGCCACCCCAGTTGCCTATGGTGATGCCGGAGACCAGGCCACCCGCGAGCTGCGAGGAGGGCCTGCGTTCCTTGTCGATGATTCGTTTCGTGACTCGCATTGGAGCGCCGCTTCGGGCATCCACCAAATGGGCGATCAACCGGCACTCGTCGTCCAGTTCGACGAACTCGGTGCCCAGACCGATCAACCGGGCCTTCGACACCCGCGTCTGCTGGGCGGGGGAACCCGCGACGAGTCGATCCGGGATCCGTGCCGGTTCCGGATTGGCCAGGGACATCGCCCGCGCCAACAACTCGGCTGACAACTCGACCAGCCGCGACGGGGTGAACTCCTGGCTGCGGGTCTCGTAACGGGCCAGCTCGTCTAGCAACTCGTCCAGGACGTCGGCGACGTGATGCAGCTCGGCCTCGCGGGCCCTGACCGCCAGGCGACGCCAGACCCCGCGCAGGTTCCGGTGCCCGGACTCCGCCCCGACCCTCACCAGTTCACCGACCGCGCCGCGGATCTCGGAAAGCAGGGAGGCGTCCGGTCGCCACGCGTCCCCCGCCACGGACACCAGACCGGTGTCCCCGAACCGCCTGCCCGCCGCGGCAGCGACCGCGACCGCGACGTGAAGACACGGATCGGGGTCGTGGCAGGTGCAGCGCACGTAGTTGAGGTCGGCGCCGGCCAGGAAACGCACCGACACGGGGGTCGGGTGGTGGATCCGCACCACGGAGATTCCCCTGATGCTCCCGACGTGGGCCAGCAGGCCCTGCCCGGCCAGCTGATCAGCCCGCCTCAGGGCGGCGGGGGAGAGCGCGGCCCTCAGATGTTCGCGGGTGATGCTGGCCGGGTTGAAGACGGCCTCCGGTTCCACCTTCCCGGGGGCAGCGGCCCTGGGGGTTTCCTGCCCGGGCAGGTCCGTCGAATCCGGCTCCTCGTCCTCGATGACTCCCGGCTCGGAGCAGGCTGCCTGGTAGTGCAGGATCGCGCGGACGATGTGGCGGCAGTTGTTGGCTGCCAGACAGGAACAGGTCCACTCCGCGAAGGGCCGGTTCGCGTACAGGACGCAGGTGGTTCCGTCGTCCGCGGAGACCGTCACCGTCCCGTCATCGGCCTCGGTGACGGTCAGGGCCGCGGCGCCGAGTTCCTTCCGGGCCCGCCGCAAGGTGCCCCTGTTGGTCAGGTCCTCCAGCACGTCACCGCTCAAACGGAGCAGGTCCGGGCGGCTCACCGGATCACCTCCGCAACCCAGTCGGCCAGCTCGTACGGGGTCATGACCCCCACCCGGGCTCCCCGCGCGGCCAGCCGCCGCCCCAGCTCCTCGTCGAAGGAGGCCGCCCCGTTTGTGGTCAGCGCACCCAGGATCAGCACCTTGCTACCGCCCTGGACCATCCGGGTGACGCACTGGACCAGGTCGTGCACCGAGCCGCCCTCGTACAGGTCCGTGATGAGCACCACCATGGCCCTTCGCGGTTCCGTGATGAGCGATTCGGCGTAGCGCATGGCCTGCGCGATGTCGGTGCCCCCGCCGAGCTGCACCTTCATCAGCGTCTCAACGGGATCGGCGATGTCCGAGGTGAGGTCCACCACCGAGGTGTCGAAAGCGATCAGATGGTTCTTCAGGGTCGGGAGTCCGTGGAAGATGGAGGCCGTGACGGCCGAGTGGATCACGGATTCGGCCATCGAACCCGACTGGTCCACCACGACCATGAACTGCCACTTCTCCGACTGTCTGCGGGTGCGCGAGTAGAAGATCGGCTCCGAGATGACCAGCTGTCGTGTTTCCGTCGAGTAGTTCTTCAGATTGGCGCGGATGGTGCGCTTCGGGTCGAAGTTCGCCGCCACCTTGAAGAAGCTGCGCCGGTTGGGGTCGCGTCGACCCGTCAGCGTGCGCCGGATCCTGGGGCGCATCTTCTCCACCAGCGCCGCGACGACCTTCCGCACGATCTGCCTGGCTGCCTGCAGCACATCGGAACTCATCAGGTGTTTGGTCTGCAGGATCGCCTGCAGCAGCGTCTCGGAGGGCTCCACCCGTTCCAGGAGCTCCTTGTCGGTCACCAACTCGACCATGCCGTAACGCTCCAGTGCGTCCTCCTCGATGGTGCGGACGGTGCGTTTCGGGAACAGGGTGTGGATTTCGTTGATCCATTCCGGAACGGTCAGGCTCGAGGCCCCGTACCCCGCCCCGGCGCCGTCGTCCTGCCCCTCCCGGTCGTACAGGTACCCCAAGGCATCGGAGCGGGCCTGCTGCTGGGGATCCAGGTTCCCGAGTTGTTCCGAACCCCGCCCCAGCACCAGCCGCCAGCGTGTCAATCGTTCATCCATGCCGCCTCCCGAGGAAACGATCCAGTGATTTCGCGACGGCGGACTCGAATTTCGCGATGGCGGTTGCGTCCTCGGCGGAACCGGAGAAGTCCAGGAGCGTCGATCCCGCCGTTTCCCCCAGTATGAGCTGCGCCACCTGGAAACGTTCGCGCTGGGTGTAGCAGCTGAATGCGCGCCGCAGCCCCGGAAGGGAGGCGAAGAACGCGTCGTCGTCCAGGCCGGTGAGGATGTCGTCGAGGCGGAGCAGGGCATCCGGGCGTCGCAGGGCCGCCTCCCGGGCCACCCCCAACAGGCCCGCGACGAAATCGCCGAGCTGTTCGGGAAGCGCGATCACGGACAGCAGCCCGGCGATCTCCGGATCCGGGCGGGCCCCGGTCAGCCACTGGGCTCCCAGGGCGGCTCCCCGGACGGTGGGTGCCTGACGGTCGTCCCCCACCACCACCGAGAGGGCCTGGTGGTAGCCGTCGATGTCGTAATCCAGATCTCCACCGATCCGTTCCGCGCTGTCGGTCAGCTGGTACACGGCCTGGATGAAACCCTCCAGTCCAGGTCCCTCCGGCAGCGGCGAGAGACGTTCCAGCAGCCGCACCGACCGGTTGAAGGCCACCTCCAGCAGGCGCCCCAGATCCGCGCGACCGGTGGCCCGCAGGATCGGGTCGTAACGGTAGAGCCGCATCAGCACCCCGGTCGCGGCACCGATACCCATCAGGTTGGCGGAAGTGGCCAGCAGGGTCTCGGTGCGGGCCTGGAGACTGACCGACAGGCGAGCCACCCCACACAGGGCTGCCTCCAGGACGAGATTCGCAGCGGCTGCCGGATCCGAGGTGATGTCGGCGGCGCGTTCCAGCAGACGAGCGGTCACCGCCTGCTCCCGGCTGCCCCCGTACCGGGCGGCCTCCACCAGGGATCCCTCGAAGGCCGGGGTCCACACCAGGAACCAGCGTTCGACGCCGTCGTCGTCCGCGCTGGCGGTCAGCCCGATGCCCGGGATGTCCAGGGCCACCAAGGAGTGCAGCAGCTGCGAACGCCGCAGGCCGAGGTCGTTCGACAGGTCGGCGGATTCCTCTCGCCTTTTCGGCGCGGGAAGCAATCCCAGGGCCTCCAGGCCGGCCCGGAGCTCGAGTGTCAGCGGCGGTTGCCGGGTGCCCGCTGCCAGGTGTCCGAGCCGGTCACCGCGCAGGGCGTCGTTGACGTGGGCCAGCAGCGGGTGATCCTTCCCGGAATCGTCCTTGACGAGGGCGGTCGTGATTCCCTCGACGAGATCGGTGCGCCAGATCTGCTGATGTCCCCGCAGCTGGGCGAGGGCCCCGGCGGTGGCCTGCACCGCTATCAGGTCGGCGGGAGAGACGAACTGTTTCGCCCTGCGCAGCTCCAGTACGACCTGTCCCAGGAGTTCCTCGCTGGTGTCACGCCGCCCCTCGGCGCGATCCCGGTACAGACGGTCGTAGAAACCGGGATTCGGCTGGCCCGCGTCGTAGCCGTCGAGGGCGTCGAGCGCCGCGTAGGAGGTGGGGGTCAGGGCGATGCCGTAGCGGTTGTCGTCGGCCGGCGGCATCCACACATCCACCGGCTCCACCTCCCTCGACAGCAGCGCCTCCAGCCCGTCGACGTGGGCGGCCCCGCACACCACCAGCATGTCATCGCCGAAACGCCGCCGGGCGTCGGTTATCCGGTGCGCCATGTGTGCCTCACGCGTCTTTGTCTCCCGATCGGGTTCGCCGCGCAGGATCGACCCGAGCAACCCGATCCGTTCCCGGTAGGACTCCAGCGACAGCTCCGGATCGATCTCGATCAGTTCGTCGATCAGGCCGGCCATGTCGTCCACACCGAACTCCCTGATCAGCCTGTCCGCGGCCTCCTTGGTGACCGGAGCCTCGGCGTAGCGGTTCTCCGCCACCGCGGTGTCCGCGAAGGCCAGCCAGGGCAGGTCGATGAACTCGACCGGTATCCCCGCGCGGTGCGCGGTGCGCAGGGCGACCCATTCGGGGCTGTAGTCGGTCAGCGGGTAGAAGCTGCCCCGGCGGATGCCCCATTCCGTGCTGTCTTCGGGGGCGTCCGGGAACATGGGCGCCCACGAGTAGAGCATGACGGGCAGTTCGTGGTCGAGCATCAGCTCCTCGATGCGCTGGTTGTATTCGGTGGGGCCCTCGATCAGCACGGCCGCGGGTGGGCGGTCCGTGATCCGCCGGGCGACCAGGCGCGCCGCAGCCGGTGAATGATGCCTGACCCCGAAGAACTCGACCACGCAGCAATTCTGCCCGAGGCCCCGACAATTTCCCCGGGAGTCAAACCGGGGTCTTCGAAGCCCCGAACGGGCTGCGAACGGTCACGGCCACGGGATAGCGTTTGCTCATGAGCGAGTTGCACGTCTCCTTCAAGGAGCGCGATGTCTACCTGGACATCCTTGCCACCAACTATGCCGAGGGGCGGCTCACCGACGAGCAGTTCCAGAAGCGGCGCGACGAACTGCTGGCGGCCACCACGCACCGGCAGTGCCGGGACGTGCTTCGTGGGCTACCGGTCCAGATCCCCGGGAACGACCAGCCCCAAACTTCCCGTGAGGAAGCACGACCCGGACCGAGACGCCGGGGAATCCTGATCGCGGGGCTCGTGGGTGCCGTGGGCCTGGCGGGGATTGCCGCGTGGCACGCCAGCCGCCCCGACCTGACAGGGGCAGGGCCGAGGGAACCCCGCCCGGTGCAACCCACCATGCGCAGCTGGGAGGACTGGTACGTGGTTCGCCAGGCGCTGGAGGCCAGGAACTTGGGGGGCATCGTGGATCTGACCCTGGAGGTGGACTCCGTTTCCGGAACCGTGACCGTGAGGGGGAACCCGTCTTTGTTGTCCACGATAAAGACCATCGACGGGGTGGTAGTGATAAGTGAACCGGCCAGCGGCACCCACGATGGCCCCACCACGGATCTGAACCGGTTCGGGGGAGGCTCCGCGCCTGAGGAGGCCAGGGCCCGATTCCAGGAGCTATGGCCCAGCGCGGTTCCGAAGCAGATCCGGCTGGCCCCCGGGGAGGACGCGAAAGGAATCATCGAGGTGACCGGAACGAATCACGGAAAGCCCATCACTGTGAAGTTCTCGGCCGACGGGCGCTCGGTGCTGGATGTCAAGGAGAACTGATGCGGATAGTCGCCATAGCCGCGGTGGCTGACAACGGCGTGATCGGATCGGGGGAGGACATGCTCTGGCACATCCCGGCCGATTTCCGCCGCTTCAAGGCGGTCACCACCGGGAACACCATCATCTTCGGGAGACGAACCCACGAACAGATCGGGCTGCTCCCAAACCGCCGCACGATCGTCGTCACCCGGCAACCGGACTGGTCAGCGGAGGGCGTCGAGGTGGCCCATTCCATCGAGGAGGCCATCCGGCTGGCGCACACCACCCCCGGGAAGACCTGTTTCATCGGCGGGGGCGGGGAGATCTACGCGGCAGCGTGGCCCTACTTGACGGAACTGGACATCACCCATGTCCATCAGGAACCGGAGGGGGCCGCCACCTTCCCGGTCGTCGCTTCCCACGAATGGACCGAGATCAGCCGTGAGATCCATGAGGGCTATGACTTCGTGCAGTACCGGCCAACCCCGGCGCCCGAATGAACCGGCAGGTTCGTGTCGGGGGAGATCACTAACCTGACCCGTATGCGATCCACATCCAGCATCCTGCACCTGGACCTGGATGCGTTCTTCGCCGCGGTGGAGCAGCGCGACAAACCCAGCCTCAGAGGCAAACCCGTGATCGTCGGCGGTGCCGGGCCGCGGGGAGTGGTGGCCACCGCCAGCTATGAGGCCCGGGTTTTCGGGGTGCGATCCGCCATGTCGGGGACGGAGGCCAGGCGTCGCTGCCCGCACGCGGCCTTCCTGGGCGGTAGGTTCGGCGCCTACCGGCAGTCATCGCAGGTGGTCATGGAGCTGCTGCGGGAGATCTCGCCATTGGTGGAGCCCCTCAGCTTCGACGAGGCCTACGTAGACCTCGAGGCCAGCAGATGGAACCTCGCAAAACTCGACGAACACGTTGCCGGGCTGCGGGCGGAACTGACCAGGCGCACCGCCGGGTTGACGGCATCGGTGGGGGTGGGCAGCAGCAAGTTCCTGGCCAAACTGGGATCGGAGGCGGCGAAACCCGACGGGGTCCGGATCATCGCTCCCGGAGAGGAGATCGAGTTCATCTCCCCGTTGCCGGTGCGGGCGATTCCCGGGGTGGGGCCGGTGACGGAGGGAAAACTGCTGGCCCTCGGGCTGGCCACCGTCGCCGACCTGCGGGCCGCCGACCCCCGGGAGCTGGTGCGTGAACTGGGCCGCGCGGCCGGGGAATCGCTGCGGCACTTGGCGCATGGCCGCGACGACCGCGAGGTGGAGGCGGAAAGGGAAGCGAAATCCATTTCCGTGGAGGACACCTTCCCCACCGACCTGACCGACTGGCCCCGTCTGGCCTCCATACTCAGGCGCGACGCAGAATCGGTGGCCGGGCGACTACAACGCTCCGGGTCCTTTGCCCGCACGGTCGCGATCAAGGTGCGGATGGCGGATTTCACGACGATCTCGAAGGCCAGGTCGCTGGGGGGCGCTACGGATCATGCCGAGGTGATCGGTCGGGTGGGGGAGGAGCTCCTGGCGGAGGTGGACATTCGCGAGGGGGTGAGGCTGCTCGGCATCGGGGTCAGCAACTTCACCAGGGCCGCCCAGGAGCGCCTGTTCGAGGACGAGACTCCGAAGACGGGAAGAACCGAGACCGAGGTCGAGGTGGACACCTCGGGGGTGCGGGGACGCGGGTTCTTCCCCGGTGCCGACGTAATCCATGATGCGCTGGGACGTGGCTGGGTCTGGGGATCCGGGTTGGGCAGGGTGACCGTCCGGTTCGAGACCAGGCATACCGGCCCGGGCCCGGTGCGCACGTTTCTCGAGGACGATCCGGCTCTGCAACTGGCCAAGGAACTACCCGACTTGCCTGAGTCCCGGCTTGAGACGGCACCGCGACAGGGCCCTGTGGCCCGGTAGGCTGACACCCGCTGACCGGCGTGGTGGAATTGGTAGACACGCAGGATTTAGGTTCCTGTGCCTTGTGCGTGAGGGTTCGAGTCCCTTCGTCGGTACTTTGATTATTCGTTGACGGCGGCCTGACCGGAGAACTGTTGATGGGTGAATAACTTTTGGACAGGGGGGAGACGGGCCGGGTGGAGATGCGCTTGAGAAGTGGTGGGGACAAGGTGATCCAGCAACGATGAACACGCTTCTCTTCGGCGAGATCCTGAACCAGGAAAGGATCAACTTCTGCATCAGGCGCAGCATGTATAAAACAAAATTTGGCCACCGGAGTTCCGATTCAAAATCACCTCTCGCGAGCAAAACCGCTGGTCAGGCCCAGTTCGACTTCCATTTTTCTTCGGGTGTGAGGAAAAGGTTTTGTTTAAAAAGCGCTACAGTGGCCTGCAATGCCGTTGAAGCATTTGAACGCCCGATGAACAAGTCCCAAGGGGTTTAGGCCTGCCAGTGAGGGAGCCCCTGCGCGGTGCGTGCCTGCTGAATGGCTGCAATGATTTTCTTCCTGCTCCAGCTCACGAACTCCAGGTCAATGCCGCGGATGGTGGAGAGCACGACGGTGGCGGTGATGACGACAGTCCTCAAACGTGCACCGGTGATTTCCGCCACGGGAATTCGCAGTTGACTCCTCTCGTTGTTGAGGTTGAAGGAATGAGGTTCGAAAATGACCTCCGAGGCGGTGACAAGAAGGTGCCCGCCACGTGCCACCCGCCCGCGCGCACCGGTGAGGACCGCCGGCATCGCGAGGATCCTCTCGGTGAGGGAACCTGGCTGATCGAGATGGTTCGCCGGTACCCTGAGTAGGATCGGTGCGTCAGGGGTCAGGCTCATCATGTCTCTCTTCCGGTCTACTCCATGCCTCGAACAGCTGACAGTGTAGTGACCATCGTTCGTTCAGCATCGACCGACAGAGGTCGTGGAGTCAGGGCGAGGTCAATCGCCGGATCGGCAGTCACCTTGTTCCTCACGCACATTGAACAGGGGCCTCGGTGGCCGGGACATCGCTTGCAAACGACATTCCTCAATGATTTTCCGGCCTTGTCGTGGTTCGCATGCATCACAACGCCTGCGAACCGCAACGAGATCAGCGCATCAAAAACAAGGTCAGCAAAACCCGTCGGAGAAGGACGGGTCCAGCTGTGGTGTGTCTTCTACCGCACCTCCGACCTTGCCTCGACGAATGCACGGATCGCCGCATCCAGGTCATCACGGGTGAGGGAAGCCGACAGCTGGGTCCGGATCCTCGCCCGGCCCTTGGGAACCACCGGGTAGCTGAAGGCTCGGACGTAGACGCCGCGCGCCAGGATGGCGTCCGCCATGCGGGCCGCAAGTACCGCGTCGCCGATCATCACGGGGGCGATCGGGTGATCGGATTCGGGGATCTCGAATCCCTCCTCGGCCATGCGGGTGCGGAAATAGGTGGTGTTCTCGCGCAGCCGGTCGAGGAGCTCACCGGAACGGCCGAGGAGACCGAGGGCGGCCAGGGTGGCGGCGACGATCGACGGCGCCAGGGAGTTGCTGAACAGGTACGGCCGCGACCGCTGCCGCAGCAACTCCACTATGGGGGAGCGGGCGCAGGTGTACCCTCCGGAGGCCCCGCCGAGAGCCTTGCCGAGGGTGCCGGTGATGATGTCGACGCGTTCGGTGACACCAAAACGCTCCGGGGTGCCGGCCCCGGTCTCGCCGACGAAACCGACGGCGTGTGAATCATCGACCATCACCAGGGCGCCGTATTCGTCGGCCAAGGCGCAGATCTCGTCCAGTGGGGCGACATAGCCGTCCATTGAGAACACGCCATCGGTGGCGATGACCCGGTGCCGCGCGCTCCGGGTCTCCTCCAGGCGGGCACGCAGGTCGCCGAGGTCCCGGTTGCGGTACCGGTGACGGGCCGCCTTGCTCAGGCGCACCCCGTCGATGATGGAGGCGTGGTTGAGTTCGTCGGAGATGATCGCGTCCTCGGCTCCGAACAGCGTCTCGAAAAGCCCGCCGTTGGCGTCGAAACACGACGAGTACAAGATGGTGTCGAATCCCTCCGCCCCTGGCCGCAGGAACCGTGTCAGTTCGGCCTCGAGATCCAGGTGCTGGGTCTGGGTGCCGCAGATGAACCGCACCGAGGCCATGCCGAAACCCCAACGCTCAAGAGCGTCCTTGGCGGCCGCGATCAACTCGGGTGAGTCCGCGAGCCCCAGGTAGTTGTTCGCGCACAGATTGATGACGTTCCCGGCCGGGACGCCGACGTGCGCCGCTTGCGCCGTGGTGAGCGGCTCCTCGTGTTTGTACAGGCCCTCGGCGCGCAGGGCGTCGAGCTGGGAGAGCACATCGTCGAGGAAGGTCATGGTCGTGCCTTTCGAATGGGTGAGGAAATTGGGGTGTTCATCACTGTTCCCAGTGCATGACGACCTTGCCGGAGCGGCCGTCTCCCGCGACGGCGAACGCCTCGGCGAACTCGGTCACGGGGAAACGGTGCGTGATGACCCCCGAGATGTCGAGCCCGGAACGGATCAGGGCGTTCATGGCGTACCAGGTCTCGAAGATCTGCCTGCCGGTCACACCCTGGATCGTGAGCATGCTGAAGATGATCTTGGAGAAGTCCACGGTCAGTTCCTGCGAGGGGGTGCCGAGCAACGCGATCCTGCCGCCGTGGGTCATGTGGTCGATCATGGAACGCAGCGCCGCACCCGACCCGGACATCTCCAGCCCGATGTCGAATCCCTCCTTCATCGAGAAACGGTCGTAGACCTCCTCCAGGTCCTCCTGGCCGGTGTTGACCGTCGAGGTGATGCCCAACGTCTCCGCCAGGGCGAGTCGCTCGTCGCTGAGGTCGGTGATGACGACGTTCCGGGCTCCTTGGAACTTCGCCACCAGGGCCGCCATGATCCCGATCGGACCGGCGCCGGTGACCAGGACGTCCTCGGCCAGGGCTGGGAACTGGAGCGCCGCGTGGACGGCGTTGCCGAAGGGATCGAAGATGGCGGCGACATCCGGATCGAGTTCCGGTGGATGCACCCAGATGTTGGCGGCGGGCATGGCGAAGTACTCGCAGAAGGCCCCGTCGACGTGATAGCCGATTCCCCGGGTTCGCTGGCACAGGTGACGTTTTCCCGCCAGACAGGCGCGGCATCTTCCGCACACGTAGTGTCCCTCACCGGAGACTAATTGCCCGACCTCCAGGTTGGTCACGGCCGAACCGAGTTCGACGATGGTGCCGCAGAACTCGTGTCCCAGGACGAGTGGGGTGGTGACGGTCCGGGCCGCCCAGCCGTCCCAGCGGTCGATGTGCACATCGGTGCCGCAGATCCCGGTGCTCCGGATTTTTATCAGGACCTCGGTGGGGCCGGGGGAAGGGACGGGAACGTCGATAAGCTCCAGGCCTGGGCCGGGGTGCGTCTTCGCGAGGGCCAGCATGGAACCATCGTCCCACAGGGCCTTCACGCATCGGATCCGGGCTGGTCACACCGGTGTCGGTCCGGAGGGCATCCGGGCCGCTGGTTGTAATCATCCGACCAACCATCATGGAAGACCGGGGCTATCTGCCCAGCTCGTCGTGCAGGGCGTCGATGGCGTTCTTCGCGGTGAGCAGATTGGCTCCGGTCATTTCCCGGTAACGCTTGATGGCGAGAAGTCTCTGGTTTTGGCGGAGCAGCGCCACCAGTTCCTCGCGTTCCGGGGGGTGAAGGCCACGGGGTGGTTGCTGCTGGAGCTGGTGACGTGAACTGCGTGACTCGCCCGACAAATTCAAGACGTAGAAGAGCAGAAGACCCAACATGAGCAGTGGTATTCCCCAGTGGCGCAGGCTCATCGCGAGCAGCGTCAGGACCACCACTATCGCCAGGGGCTTGTACTTCGACTGTTTCGCGGGATGCTGCTCAATGACGGGTTGAATCGGGACGGGCGTGTGTGCGGCGTACGGATCCCCGGGTGTGCGCCCGGGTAGGTCGTTGAACAGGATCGTGAGCTCCCCCCGGGTCTTCGCGGTAAGCGCGGCGGACATGCGTTCGTCGAATTCTTCCGCGGTGATCCGGCCCGCGCTCATGTGCTCGCGCAGCAGTACGATCGCCTCATCGCGTTCAGCGTCACCGATGCGCAGGTTCTCACCGCCAGCCATGCCATCAACAGTAGCGGGCCCGGACGACAGACAACTGTCCGTGTTGATCGTTAATGCCGCCCCTCCGTGCGCCGATGGGGTGCCCGTCCCGGAGCTGCCTCCCGGCTTCTGGGAGACTTGAGGCATGAGCCTTCACGATGTGCGACGCGACTACTCCGGGGATGCGCTACCTCAGGACCTGACCTCCTTCGAACCATGGAAGTTCTTCACGGACTGGCTCGATGCCGCGATTGCCGCCGACGAGGTGGAGCCGAACGCCATGCTGCTGGCAACTATTGGTGCGGACGGTCGTCCGCGTTCCCGGGTGGTGCTGCTGAAGGAGACGAGCCAGAACGGACTCGTCTTCTTCACCCACTACACGTCCCCGAAGGGCGAGGAGCTGGCCGCCAACCCGGTGGCATCCGCCACCTTCTGGTGGCCGGGGTTGATGCGCCAGGTGCGTGCGGTGGGGGCGGTCACGAAACTCACCCGCCAGGAGAACGAAACCTACTTCGCAAAGCGTCCCAGGGCCAGCCAGCTGGGTGCGTGGGCATCCCGGCAGTCGACGCCCATCGTCTCCCACGACGACCTGCTCGAAGCGGCAGCTCAGGCATCCGAACGCTTCGAGGGAAAGGACGTTCCCTGCCCGCCGGAATGGGGTGGATACCGGATCGACGTCGACGAGTTCGAGTTCTGGCAGGGTCAATCCGGCAGACTCCACGATCGGGTCCTGGCCCGGCGGAATGTGGATGGCTGGAGCGCCATCCACATTCAGCCCTGATCATACGGTCCGTGCACCCAGGAACGAGCCAGAGAGATCCCACTACTCCGAGGTGCGATTCCTGCGCCTGGAAAGCTTGATCCGGAAGGGCTTGCGTGTCTTATCGCCTGATTCGGACTCTTCACTCACCGTGATCTCCTGGCCGTCCAGGTGCTCGGCAACGGATTCCTTCACGTGTTCGGTCACCTTGCCCATCACGTGTTCGGTCATTTCCCGGCGCAGCACCCGGTTCTCCAGCCGCAGGCGCTGTCGGTGTTCGTTGCTGAACGCGCGCAGCGTCGCCAGGCAGGCCAACACCATCACCACGCTGAACGGCGCCGCCGCGATGATCGTCATGGTTTGCAGCGCCCCGAGCCCGGCGGTCAGATCCTCCCCACCGGAGACCGCCCCACCCCACAGCAGCACCGCGGCGATGCCGCCGCCGAGAACGGCCCACATCACTCGGGTCAGGACAGGAGGATTCTGCTCCCCGCCGGTGGCGACCATGTCCACCACGAAGGCCGCGGAGTCGGCGCTGGTGACGAAGAAGATCACCAGCAGGATCAGGAATCCGACGATCAGCAAGTTGCTCGCAGGGATGTGTTCCAGCACCTGGAACAGGGCGTTGACGTTGTCGACTTTGTTGTCCGGGCTGACGAGGCCACCAGGCCCGTGAAGCTGCTGCCACAGCGCCGTCCCACCCATAATCGAGAACCACAGGAAGGTCACCAGCGTCGGCACGGCCAACACTCCCGCCACGAATTCCCGGACGGTGCGTCCCTTCGAGATACGGGCGATGAAGATTCCCACGAACGGTGACCAGCTGATCCACCACCCCCAGTAGTAGGTGGTCCAAGACCCGAGCCAGGACTCGCCGGCCTCCCCTTGGAACGGCAGGGTGCGGAAACTCAGGTGCACGAAATTGCTGAGGTAGTCGCCGATGGTCTGGACGAACTCGCGCAGCACGAACAGAGGCTGACCGAGCAGCAGCACGGCCAGGGCGAGAACAGCTGCCAGCACCAGGTTCGCGTTCGAGAGCCACTTGATGCCACGGTCCAGGCCGCTCAACACCGAGCATGTGGCGAGTGCGGTGATGATGGCGATCACGGCAAGCAATACCCAGATGTTGGATTTGAGGATTCCCAGATAATCCAGTCCTGAACTGAACTGGGATGCTCCGAAGCCCAGGGAGGCCGCCACCCCGAACAGGGTTCCGACGATGGCGAACACGTCGACGACATCCCCAAACCAACCGCGCACCCGCCTGCCGAACAGCGGCTCGAGCGCCCACCTGAGTGATACCTTCCGGCCCTTGCGGTGCACGGTGTAGGCGATGGCCAGGCCGACGACGATGTAGACGGCCCAGGCGGACAGCCCCCAGTGCAGGAAGGAGGTCGTCATCGCTTCCTGTGCCTTCATGGCGTCGGAGGTGCCCGCCGGGGTGCCGGGTGGGGGAGAGGCATAGTGGTTCAGGGGTTCTGCAACGCCCCAGAAAACCAGCCCGATGCCCATGCCCGCGGCGAAGAGCATGGCGAACCAGCTCACCAACGAGTAGGAGGGGGGTTCGTCGTCGGGGCCGAGGGTGATGTTCCCGTACGGTCCGAAGGCCACCAGCAGGGCGAATCCGACGAAACCCGCAACGATGAGGCTGTAGTACCAGCCCAGCCCGTTGACCACGGATGTGTTCGCTTCCTTCAGCAGATCGCTCAACCAGCGCGGCGCCACCGCCGCGAGCCCGACGAAACCCAGAACGATCACGGCGGTGGGGACCGCGACCGCTGTCTTCCAAGGAGTCTTTCGCTGTCCAACCATTCGGCCAGTCTTTCATGAGTGCAGGTGCACACTTTCGTGGATCGGGGATGGCCTTCGTCAAATGTGTGGGATCGCGGCAACGGAACGTGCCGGTATGGGTAAGGTTGGCCGTGACCAATCTCGCGGGACGATTCCGCGCAAGGGCCGACGCGAGGACACGGAACGGAGATCCCAGACGATGAGTGAACCCACCGCCCCTTCCCCGGAGCCGCAGAACAAGCAACACACCGCCCAGCCGGGCTCCCAGGGCAGCCAACCTGCGCAGGCCTATCAGAGCCCCCAGGGCATACAGCCGCAGCCTCAGGGCTTCCAAGCACCGCCCCGGCCGTTCGGGGGACCGGGGATGAACAAGGAGCAGGTGACCCCGGCGGTCTGGGTTTATGAGATCGCCATGGGGGCCGTCCAGGCGCTCATAGGCCTCGTGTTGGTCTTCACCGGAAGCCAGTTCGCGCGCTTCTTCGGCGGTGGCTACGGGTCGTCGAGTGGGGGAGACTCGGCAGGCATCATTTTTCTGCTGGTCGGTCTCGCACTCATCGTCGCGGGCGTTTCCCGTCCCCTGAAACTGCGTTGACCAGCGGGCTCTGACAGGTCTCGGCGTGCTGAAATACGTTCGAACGGGTCTGCTGGCCATAGTAGTGGTGACGGGCGTTCTGCTGCCCATCACCCGCTACGCCCCGTTCGCGTGGATCGCGGGTGGAGGGTTTGTGCTCGTGCTGGTGCTGGGGCACCCGGCCGTGGTGAAACGCATCGAGCCGGGAAAGGATCAGCCGCCGGGACGGTCGATCCAGCGCTGACCCGCCGGGACCGCGGTCAAGGTTCCGGCCGAGAGGGCCGCCAGGAAAGCGTCGAATTCGCCGGTGGCCGTCACCGGAACCGCAACGGTGATCCGGGCGCGGTCACCCCAGTCGACCCCCACCACCGCGACGGCGGCCCCGGAGGGCAGGATCAAACCACGCAGCGAGTCCTCGACAGCACCGATGCTCGCGAAATCCGCGTCGATTCCCAGCAGGGAGCACAGCTCCACCCGTCTGGTTCCGGCCGCCGCCACCGCTTGGGCCACGGCCTCGGAATAGGCCCGTACCAATCCGCCGGCGCCGAGTTTGACGCCCCCGAAGTAGCGGGTCACCACCGCCACCACGTCGGTCAGGTGATTGGAGGTCAGCACGTTCAGCATCGGCACCCCCGCGGTTCCCGCTGGTTCCCCGTCGTCCGAGGAGCGTGCGGTGCGGGCTTCGGGTTCCAGCACGAAAGCGGAACAGTGGTGACGGGCGTCGAAGAACTTGGAGCGCCGTTCCTCGATCACCGCGCGAGCGGTTTCCTCCGAGGTGACGCGGCGCAGCCGGGTGAGGAAACGGGATCGTTTGACCTCCAGTTCCACATCCACCCCGTCGCCGATCCCGGAGTCGATGGTGAGGAACTCAGACATCGAGTTCACGGCGCAGTTTCGCGACGTGCCCCGTCGCCCTCACGTTGTACTGGGCGACCCGGATGGTTCCGTTGCCCTCGGCGTCCACGTCGATGACGAAGGTGGAACGCAGGACTCCTTCGATCTCCTTGCCGTACAGTTTCTTGGTCCCGAAGGCGCCGTAGGCGTTCAACGCCTCGTGTTCCGGGTCGGACAGGAGAGGAAATCCGATCTTGGAGCCGGCCGTGAACTTCGCGAGCTTCTCAACCGTGTCCGGGGAGATGCCGATGATGGTGTAGCCGGCCGCCGCGAAGGCGGCGTGCGCGCCGGTGAAGTCCACCGCCTGGGTGGTGCAACCCGGCGTCATCGCCGCGGGGTAGAAGTAGACGATGACCGCGCGGGACGGGTGGTCGGCGAGCGAAACCGGGACTCCTTCCGCGTTTGGCAACGTGAAGGCGGGGGCCGGGGAACCCGGGGTGAGGCGCGCAGTCATGACCGACAGTGTACGGCGCGCGGAAGCCTCTAAGCTGGTATCCGATCGTTGAAGTAAGGGGAAGCAATGGACAGCGACACCACCCGCACCGTGGACGAGATCCGCGCCGAGCTGGCCAGCAACCGCCAAAGCTTGGCAGGCGCCATGGAGGACCTCGTTGATTCCGTGAAACCCGCGAACATTGCCAGGCGGGGCATCGACGACGCGAAGAGTTTCGTGGCGGGCGAATTCCAGACCATCAAGGAAGAGCTGCGTGACGAGGACGGCTGGCGCACCGACCGGCTCGCGATCATCGGGGGCGCGCTCCTAGGGGTGGCGTTGTTCGCCGTCACCATCTACGTGCTGGGGCGCCGGAACCACGAATGATTCAAAAGGGCCCCGGGGTTCCCGGGGCCCTTGCGCAGTACACCACCAGGGACTCGAACCCTGAACCCGCTGATTAAGAGTCAGCTGCTCTGCCAGTTGAGCTAGTGGTGCGCGGGACCGGTGTCCTGGTCCGGTACACCACCAGGGACTCGAACCCTGAACCCGCTGATTAAGAGTCAGCTGCTCTGCCAGTTGAGCTAGTGGTGCTTGCGCGAGGACAAACAATACCCGTTCCTCGGCTTCATGAAAAGTCCATGCGGGTGCAAGCGGCGAGAAGCGGTCAGTTAAACTAAGCCATGACCACAATGGCGGTGGATGTCCCGACGGGAACGCGGCGACGCGGGCCCTCGAATTTCGTGCTCAAGCATGTGATGGCGGTCACAGGGGTGCTCTTCGTTGCCTTCGTGGCTGTGCATCTGTTCGGCAACCTGAAGGTTTACGCGGGGGCTGACGCCTTCAACCACTACGCGGCGTGGCTGCGTGAGGTCGGCTACCCGCTGCTTCCCAAGCAGAGCGTGTTGTGGGCGTTGCGAATCGCCTTGGCGGGTTCGTTGCTGCTGCACGTCTCAGCGGCGCTGACCCTATGGTTGAGGGGGCGGCGCGGCCGCGGTGCTCATCGGCGCGGCCTGCACCGAAATCGCACCCGCGCGGCGGCCTTCATGCTGCCCGGTGGGATCCTGATCCTGGTCTTCGTGCTGGTTCACATCAGCGACCTGACGGTGGGCGGTCCTCTGGCGTCTGCGTTCTTCCGGCACCCCGATCCCGAGATGCACGCCTACGCGAACCTCGTCGCCAGCTTCTCCCGTCCCTGGATGGCCATCTTCTACATGGTGGTGATGCTGGTGATTGGCTTCCACATCGAGCACGGCTGGCGCACCCTGCTGCAGGACCTCGGGGTCACGGGCCGCCGGTTCAGGCAGGTCTGGGTGGCCATCGGAGGCCTGCTGGCCCTGGCCGTGGTGCTGGGCAACGCCATGATTCCCCTTCTGGTGCTGCTGGGGGTGATCGCATGACCACGACGACCAACCGGCCACGCCCCGTGGAGATGCTGGCCACCGGGATGCTCGATCCCCACCTCCCCGAAGGTGACCCCCGCACCGCATGGGAACGCCGCAAGGCCGAGTACAAACTGGTGAGCCCGGCCAACCGCAAGAAGTACACCGTGATCGTGATCGGAACCGGGCTGGCCGGGTCCGGCGTGGCCGCGGCGCTGGGGGAGTTGGGCTACAAGGTGGAGAGCTTCACCTTTCACGACGCACCCCGCCGTGCGCACAGCGTCGCCGCCCAGGGCGGCATCAACGCCGCCCGTGCCCGGAAGGTGGACGGTGACTCGCTGACCCGGTTCGTCACGGACACCGTCAAGGGCGGCGACTTCCGGGGCAGGGAGGCCGACGTGTGGCGTCTGGCCGAGGAATCGGTGCGGGTGATCGACCACATGAACGCCATCGGCGCCCCGTTCGCCCGTGAATACGGCGGGCAGCTCGCCACCCGCTCCTTCGGTGGTGTGCAGGTTTCCCGCACCTACTACACGCGAGGCCAGACCGGCCAGCAACTCCAAATCGCCGGCGCACAGGCCCTGTTGCGCCAGGTGGAACGCGGCACGGTGAAGCTGCACACCCGCCATGAGATGCTGGACCTGATCGTCGCGGACGGCCGCGCCCAGGGAGTGGTGGTACGCGACCTGGTGACCGGACGGGTCAGTGTCACCACGGGACACGCGGTGGTGCTGGCCACCGGCGGCTACGGCAGTGTCTTCTTCCACTCCACCCTGGCGATGAACTCGAACGCCACCGCAACCTGGCGGGCCCACCGCCGCGGGGCCTTCTTCGCCAGCCCGAGTTTCATCCAGTTCCACCCCACCGCGCTGCCGGTGTCCTCACACTGGCAGTCCAAGACCACCCTGATGAGCGAGTCGCTGCGCAACGACGGGCGCATCTGGGTTCCGGTGACCCCGGGTGACGAACGTGCTCCCGGGGACATCCCGGAGACCGAGCGCGACTACTACCTGGAACGGCGCTACCCGGCGTTTGGGAACCTGACCCCGCGCGACATCGCATCCCGGGCCGCCCGCACGGAGATCGAGGCCGGCAGGGGAGTGGGGCCGCTCAAGAACTCCGTCTACCTGGACTTCCGTGATGCCATCTCCCGGCTGGGCAGGACTGTGATCGCGGAGCGTTACGGGAACCTCTTCGAAATGTACCGGGACGCGACGGGCGAGGATCCCTACGAGGAACCGATGCGCATCGCACCGGGAGCCCATTTCACCATGGGCGGGTTGTGGTGTGACTTCAACCAGATGACCAGCGTCCCTGGGCTGTTCGTCGGCGGGGAGGCCGGGAACAACTACCACGGCGCGAACCGGCTCGGGGCCAATTCCCTGCTCAGCGCCTGCGTCGACGGTTGGTTCACGCTTCCCCTGGCCATCCCCAACTACCTGGCTGGGCTGGCGGGGCAACCCCTTCTCGACGTGGACGCCCCCGAAGCCACGGAGGCGCTGGGAGATGTGCGCGGGCGTATCGACCACCTGGTCAACAACCCCGGACACACCCGGCCTGCCACATTCCATCGTCGTCTCGGTGAGATCCTCTACACGGGATGCGGGGTTTCACGCAGCGAGGCCGGGCTGACACGGGCCTTGGAACAAGTGCAGGAGTTGCGCGAGGAGTTCTGGCGTGATGTCCGGGTGACCGGCACCGACGACCGGCTCAACCAAGAACTGGAGAAGGCCGGGCGGGTTGCCGACTTCCTGGAACTGGCGGAGTTGATGATCACGGATGCGCTGGACCGCCAGGAGTCCTGCGGGGCGCATTTCCGTGAGGAGTACGCCCTCCCGGACGGGGAGGCCAAACGCGACGACAAACGCTGGTGCAACGTCTCGGCGTGGGAAACCAACCCGGCCGGCCAGCACCGCCGTTATCAGGAGCCGCTGCGATTCGAGAGCGTCAAACTGCAGGTGAGGAACTACCGATGAGGGTCGAACTTGAGATCTGGCGACAGGACGGGCCGACGTCCGAGGGACGATTCGAGACCCATGTCGTGACGGACGCAACCCCCGAGATGAGCCTCCTGGAGCTGCTTGACCGGTTGAACGACCAGCTGGCCGAGCAGGGCCTGGAACCCATCTCGTTCGAATCCGACTGCCGGGAAGGGGTGTGCGGGGCGTGCGGGGTCACCGTGAACGACGTTCCCCACGGCCCGGTCCCGAACACCCCGTCGTGCCGGCAGCACCTGCGAGCCTTCGGTGGCATCACGAAGCTGCGGATCGAACCGCTGCGGTCGGCGGCCTTCCCCGTGGTCCGGGACCTGGTGGTGAACCGGGCGGCCCTGGACTCCATCATCCGTGCCGGCGGGCACGTCGACATCATGGCCGGGACCGCGCCGGATGCCGACGATTTCCTGGTCGGCCACGAGGATGCTGAACTGGCCCTCGACTTCGCCGCCTGCATCGGTTGCGGGGCGTGCGTCGCCGCCTGCCCCAACGGGGCGGCCCACCTGTTCGCCGGGGCGAAACTGGCGCACCTGGCCATGCTCCCGCACGGCAAGGTGGAACGTACCCGCCGCGCCCGGGCCGTCGTCGACGCCCTGGATGCGTCGTTCGGGCCGTGCAGCAGCTACGGCGAGTGCGTCGAGGTCTGCCCGGCCGGTTTGCCGCTCACCGCAGTGGCGGCGGTTCACCGGGAGGGCATCCGCTCGTTCTTCAAACGCCGTGCCTAGGCCCTGCCTCGAAAGTGGCCCTAGGCGTTCGCCGGCTCCGGGGTCCCGACCCCCCGGTTCCTGATCACGGGCCGGACATCGACCTCGGGGCTGGTCTCCTCCTGGCCGAGAACCGTGAACCCACAGTCGGAGATCATGGCCAGGTCCTTGGCCCCTGCTTGTCCCTCACTGGTGAGGTAGTCACCCAGGAACAGCGAGTTGCAGATCTCCAGGGACAGGGGCTGAAGGCTGCGGAGGTGCTGTTCCCGGCCCGCCGCGACCCGCACCTCGCTGTCCGGATGGACGAACCGCATCATCGCCAGGATGCGCAGGCAACGCTGCGGGCTCAGGTCGGCGTGACCCGCCAGGGGGGTGCCGTCGAAGGGCATCAGGAAGTTCACGGGAACCGAGTCCGCGCCGATCTCTCGCAACGCGAAGGCCACCTCCACCAACTGCTCATCGCTCTCACCCATGCCCGCTATCAGGCCCGAGCAGGCGCTCAGACCGTGCTCGCGGGCGTGCTGAACGGTCTCGGTGCGGTCCTGATAGCTGTGGGTGGTGCAGATGTTGTCGTAGTGCGATTCCGCGGTGTTCAGATTGTGGTTGTAGGCGTCTGCTCCCGCGGCGGCCAACCGTTCTGGCTGCCCCTCCCTGAGCTGTCCGAGGCAGGCGCAGATTTCCACGTCCGGGTGCTCGGCCTTGATCTCCCCGATGATCTCGGCCACCTTGTCGACGTCGCGGTTGGATGGCCCGCGGCCGCTCGCCACCAGACACACCCGCTTCGCGCCGCCCGCGATTCCGGCCTTCGCGGCGGCCACGGCGTCCTCGTTCCTCAGCCACCGGTACTTCAGGATGTCGGCCTGGGAACCGAGACGCTGGGAGCAGTAGAAACAGTCCTCCGGGCACAGACCCGATTTGAGGTTGATCAGGTAGTTCACCTTCATCGTGGTGCCAAAGTGGTGGCGTCGCACCCGCCCCGCCGCGGCCACGAGTGCGAGGGTTTCCGCATCCGGAAGCCGCAGCACGGCGAGGGCCTCCTCGGGGGTGACGGGGCGGCCAGCGATGACGTCATCGGCAAGCTCATTCAGGTCCATGGTCTCTCCTCCACGACGTTTTGAACGATGTTCAAACTAGCAGATCGCCCCGACACCGAAGAGTGGACGGCCATGGCCAGGCGTGATTCCGTGTCAGCGGATGCGGCGTTGCAGGCGGTAGACGATCCCGTCCAGCTGAAACTTCTTCAGGTCCGTCGTATCGGACAGGGCCCGGGTGGCATCCGTCCAGGTGGGTTCGTCCTTCCGGTTCAGCGCGCAGAGTTTCCAGCGCTTCCCGGAGCCGACCAGGTACCAGCGGCTGGAAGCCGCTTTTCTGTTCAGGATCATGTCGTGAATGCCCAGATTGAGGAAGTCCAGGGCCTCGAGCCACCATTTGGTGCGTGCCGAGGCGCGTAGCTGAAAGATCTCATCATCGGGGTCTGCCAAGTTGAGGATGGCTTCATCGCGTTTGTTCATGGTCTTCCAGCTCCTTGATCTTGCGGATGTAACGGCGGATGGCGAGCTCGTTCCACAGGGTGTCGATGATGAGGAAGACCGGGAATACGCAGCCGATTTGGAGGGCCCATGCCTGCCAGGTGGTCAGGGGGAGCAGGGTCATGATGTCGCCTGTCAGGCGCTCTGCCAGGTAGTCGGCGACGGTCAGGAAAGTTGAGAATCCCAGCGCTCCAAGCGCGTAGCGGCGTGTCCGTCGCAGGACGTGGCGGGGCCTCAGGAGTTCCTCGAGGTCGGCGTATTCGCGAAGCCTGGGGAGTAACAGGCGTTCATCCTGGCGGGCGAACCACAGCAGAACGAACGGGATCAGGGCGAGAAAGACGATCTCAGCGGCGGCTGTCTCGATGCGTCTGGTTCCGATGAACTTGCTGAACGCAACCCCCAGCCAGAACACGTAGGCGATGGCCAGGGTTATGGTTGCAGCTCGGGTTCCGATCTGTTGCGCTCTCTCGTCCATGTCAATCGACTTCCTCCCTGAATTCGAACAGTTCCTCGATGCTGGTGCCGAAGACCTTCGCGATGTCCCAGGCCAGCTTGAGTGATGGCGTGTAGGTGCCCCTCTCCAGATGCCCGATGGTCTCCCTGCGCACGCCAACGAGCCTGGCCAGGTCCGCTTGGTTCATGTCGGCCAGGAGGCGATGACGCCTGATGTGCGTGATGAGCAAGTCGCCTCCTGGATGTTAGGTATTCATATCATATTGAGCGACATACCGCTCGTCAAGTTATACAAATCTAACATCTGTGGGTCGGGAACAGGTCGTGTAATTGCCGGGGAGCGGGTTTGGGTCGCGTAGGATGCCTGAAGATGAAAGGAGTCACTGTGAAGATTGGTGTCATCGAAGGCTCGATCCGCCAGGGGCGCAACGCCGCTCCGGTCGCCCGCTGGGTGCTGGACAACGTTCCGAAGCAGAACGATGTCGAGTTCGTTCTGCTCGACCTGGCCAGTTTCAACCTGCCCCTGTACGACGCGCCCGTCCCTCCGCTGCTGGCCAACCGCCAGTACGATTCCGAGGCCGTTCGGGCGTGGAGCCGCGCCATTGACGAGTGCGATGCCTTTATCTTCGTGTCCCCCGAGTACAACTTCGGGGTCCCGGGTGTGCTGAAGAACGCCGTCGACTGGCTCGCCCCCGAGTGGATGAACAAGTCCGCGGCCTTCGTCAGCTACGGCTCCGACGGTGGTATCCGCTCCGTCGAGCACTGGCGCACCATCCTCGCCAACTTCAACATGCACGTGGTGCGGACCAATGTCGCCCTGTCGCTGTTCACTGACATCGTCGACGGAGTGGTGACCGCCCATGAGCGTAAGGCCGAACAGCTCCAGGTGCTCGTCGAGCAGCTGGTGGCCTCCGCCGCGCACCGCAAGGCTTGAGAGATCTCGCCGAGGAAAGTGAATGCCGCCCCCGTGAATCGGATGGGGCGGCATTCGCGTGTCATCGCGGTCCGGGTGTCGTGAGGTCCTGGTGTGCGCGCCCTGCTTCTTCCTGCGGGAACTTCGCATTCGCGCCTCCGCGGCGGAGCGGACATGAGTGGCTGGCAGATCGGCCTCGTTCAAGGGAGAGCGGGATTGCTCCGATGCCTGACACCTCGTCCGGAGGTGACATTGTTGGTTCGACTTTTATGGCCGGGCCACGCGTGCGTGAAGACGTGCTTGACTGTCACGATCGGACGATAACTGACGAAAGTTAAGGGGCCGCGAGTTGGGTTGTTCGCGGCACATGGGATGGCGGTTTCCCGATCGTGACCTCTTTTTGGCCAGCCCTCCTATTTCCGGGGCGAATCCGTGGTGCTTCCTCTGTCGGTCTCTTAGGCTGCGCCCATGACCACACGAGTCCTCACGTTGGTGGACCGGCGATATCGGTCCCAGGCCCAGCCGAGCGGCATGATTGCCGCTTTGCGGGATCGCGGTGCCCATGTCGAAGAACTGGATGAGACCCAGTGCACGACCGATGAGTGGCGGGACGTTCTCGTGCGGGTGGATGTCGCCGTGGCCCGTGGCCGGCGTCCCGGAACCCTGGCCGTTCTCGCGGATGTTGCCGCTTCGGGAATACCTGTGGTCGATACGGCGGCAGCGGTTGAACAGGTGCGTGACAAGCGCATCATGACCAGGCTCCTCAGGGACACGGGCTTGGCCCGGCCGCGAACCGTGATCTGTTCACCGGAGGATCTTGCGGGCGTTGATCTGGAGTACCCCATCATCGTGAAGCCGGTGTTCGGGGACAATGCCGAGGGGATCGTCGTGCTTGAGGAGCCTGCGGATCTGCTGCGATTACGATGGTGCGATCCTGAGTTGATCGCTCAGGAATACCGGCCCGGTTCCGGGGCGGATTTGAAGCTTTATGTAATTGAAGATTTTATTGCTGCTGTTCGGCGGCCTTCCCCGATCAGCCCGTGCACGGCACGGTCCTTGGGGGGCGTGACCGTGAATGACTCACTGCGGGAGATCGTCAATCGCGTTTCGAAGGTTTTCGGGCTGCGATTCTTCGGTGTCGACTGCCTTGAGGTGGATGGGCGGCTGGAGGTTCTCGAAGTCAATGATTTCCCCAACTATTCATCCGTCCCCAACGCCTCCGAGGTGCTGGCCAGGCGTGTGTTGATGAGGGCGGTTGCGTGAGGATCGCCCTGCTGACATCCCAGCGTGTGCCTGAGCAGGATTCCCTCACCCGGGAGTGCTTGGACCTGCTGGTGCGGTGGGGAGTTCGCGTCGATGCCTGGCACGCCATTGGATGCGTCGAGTTGGGAGATGTAACGGTGGAGCACGACCTCTACCTTCTCGCGTCCCCATCCCGTGCGGTTGTCTCCTTGACCACGGGCCTGGCGGCATTGGGGGCCCGGTGCCTGAACGTCCCTGAGATGGTGAGGCTCTGCCGGGACCGGATCCGAACCGTGATGCTGCTGGCATCCGCGGGGGTCCCCACCCCCAGAACCTGGGTGGCCGGGAGCGCAGAGGATCTGATCGAGCCCCTCCGTGATGGCCCCGTCGTCCTCAGATCGGCAGAGATGAGCTGCTCCGTGGGAGCGAAGGTTCTCTGGAACGTCGACGAGGTGATCGACCTGCCGCTGCCCGAAGGAGCAACACTCGCTCAAGAAGTCCATCCCAACGATCAATACGCCCACCGGGTGTATCGGATCGGACACCAGACGTTTGCGGTGAAACGGCCCTGTTGGATGGCCTTCTCGAGTGAGACGCGGGAAGAACCCGTGCCTGCGACCGACGAGATGTGTGAGATCGCAGATCGAGTGGCGAGCATGTTCAGGAGTGAACTCTTCGGCCTGGATCTGGTGGGTGCCGAGGGACGACTGCAGGTGGTGGAGGTCTGTCCCTTTCCCCGGCTCGGTGGAGTTCCGGACGCAGCGTTGAGATTGGCCGACTACATCTATGCCCGCGGCATGGAAATCGCTGAGGAAGTCCGCCGGTGAGGGCCACCATCATCGGGGCAGGGCGCATCGCCTTGGGGCTGGCCGCTGAACAGCTCCACCAGTCAGGCTACGAGGTGACGGTGTTGGGCCGAGGACATGTCGCCGCGGCCCTGCAACATGCCCGAGTCGTAGAGGTTGAGTTGACCGACGGATGGACGATGGAACGTTTCCTGGTGCCGGTGCGTACCGTCGACCTGGCGGATCGTCGCGCAGCTGTGCAGGCCGTGTCCACCGCTGATGTGGTGGGCACCGCGGTCGGGGCACGGATGCTGCCCGCCGTGCTGGACCTCATCGCGGAGGGGCTGAAACGTGCGATTCGTCCCGTGAACGTGATCGCCTTCGAGAACCACGAGAACGCCGCTCGGATCATCCGGAAGGGCCTGAGAAGGCGGTTGGGATCGGGTGTGGATCGGCACGGGTTCACTGGGGCCGTCATCGCCCGGGCCGTGGCCCATCGTGTTTTCGCCGCGGATGGTCGTGTACGGGTCGTGGGGGACCTGCCCCGGGAAGTCGTGGTTGATGGTGCGGCTCTGGTGGATCCCGCTCCGTTGGTTCAGGACTTCATCCCGGTCGATGATTTCCGGGCCTACTATCGCCGCAAGCTCTACCGGTTCTCCGCAGGGCACGCCACGGCGGCCTATCTGGGAGGACTTAAGGGATATCGGTACCTGCACGCCGCGGCCATGGATCCGGAGATAGCCGAGGCCGTCCTGGGGGCGATGGAGGAGGGCAGGCGGGGACTTGCAGCACGCTACGGGGAGGAAGTATCCGGTACCCCGGAGGATCTTGAAGCCATCCTGTGGCGGTTCCGCAACGCGGCCCTGGGGGACACGGTCGACCGGGTGGGACGGGATGCCCTCCGCAAGCTTGGCCGGGGGGAGCGCCTGGTCGGGGCTGCCCGGCTGGCCGCCAAGGGACAGGTGCCGCCGATCCATTTGACGAGAGCCGCGGCCGCGGCTCTCGTCAGCGACCCGAGTCTTCTCGTCTCCCGGGAACGGATGATCGCCAAGGTGTCCCAGGTGACGGGTGTCGGACATCGCCACGTCGTCACCCGGATGGTGGCTCACGCATGGGGCGAGTTCACCCGGGGGGAGTCGATCAGCGCACCATTCCTTCGTCTCCCAGAAATGAGCCTTTCGATATGAGAATCTGCTTCCTGCTGACCCGCCGAGTCCCCGATGTTCCCAGTCCCGTCGTGCTGGAAGCCCAACGGCTCCTGGGAAGGATGGGACATGAGGTGACCGGATGGATTCCCGAGGACCGCCTGCTGCGTACGGATGTCCTGGCCCCGGAGGCCGATCTGTACGTGCTCAAGAGCCATACGGAGTTGGCACTCAGCTATGCCGGTGCTCTTCACGGGCAGGGGATCGCGGTGTGCAATGAATACGGAGCCTGCCTGACCGCCCAGGACAAGGTGACCGCGGGAAGACTCATGCGGGAGCTGCGTGTGCCCACCCCCGAAACATGGCTCATCGGCAGTCCCCAACAGGCGATTGGACTGCTGGCGGAAGGGCCCCTCATCATCAAACCCCACAGAGGACACCGTGGGGCGGGACTGCATCTGATCGAGGAAGCCGCGCAGTTGACCTCGATGCAGGCGCCTCCCGGGCCGCTGATCGCCCAACGCTACGTGCCTGGTCCCGGAGAGGACCTCAAGGTGTACGTCGCCGGGGAGAACGTCTGGGCGGTGCGCAAACCCTTCGATCCCCAGTCGTTCACCCGCTTCGGGCGCTCCGTTCACGTCGATGAGGAGATCAAGGACATCGCCGCACGAATCCGTTCCGGATTCGGCCTGGAACTGTTCGGATGCGATGTGATCGAGTCCCCGGACGGCCCCAGGGTGGTGGACGTCAACTACTTCCCCGGGTACAAGGGATGCCCCGATCCGGCTCCCGTGATTGCAGCCACCATCGACCGTGTGGCCCGTGGCTCATGACCCGTCGGATCATGCATCCCGAGCTCCGCAGGCGGCGTTGCCGGGCGCGCTGGATCGGTTGGTCGGTGGTCGTCGCCGTCACCGTGGCAACGTCGGCGGCTGCGATCTTGGTGGATGGAAACTGGGAATGGGCGAGCCCTGGCAACAGGCCGTGGCTGGTCCTGGGGGTCCTTCTGATCGTCGGAATGACCGTGACCCTGACCACCTGGAACACCCGTCGATGCATCCGGGCGCCCCGGCACGCGGTGCGGAACCGGAACGGCAGCGGAGGCCCCCTGGGTGTGGTGGTAGCGGAAGGTTTCCTGTCGCGCCTGGCTTTCGGGATGATCAGTTTCTCCCTGCCGTTGTATGCGCATCGCCTCGGCATGTCGATTGAGAACATCGGGGTTCTGCTGGCGACGAACACCGCCGTCGCGATCCTGTTGAAACCCATGATGGGTGCCGTCATCGACCGCATCGGAGTGCGAACCGCCTACATCGTGGCGGTGGGGTTGCGGACCGTGGTGGTGTTTTCCCTGGTGTTCGCCCAGACGCCTCTTCACCTGTTTCTCGTCCGAGGTTTGCACGGGGTTGCGATCTCCCTGCGGGATCCATCCTCCTCGACGATTCTGGCGGCCCTGGGAGGCAAGAAAGCGGTGGCTCAACGATTCTCCTGGTACCAGACCGTCAAGACGGTGGCCGGATCTGCTGGCGGGTTCTCCGCGGGGATTCTGCTGACCGCCCTCGCGGGTGACCACGCGTTCGTTTTTGCGGTCTCGGCCATTTTGTCCGGGCTTCCCATGCTGCTTGTGCTCATTGGGCTGCGAGGACCCCAGGTAACAGGTCTGAGCCGGAAACCGGAGAAGAAAACGCCGGTTCCTGTGGAACTGCGCCGGCTCATCCGGCCCTATGCGCTCCTGGGTGCGGCTATGAACGGTACGGCCTATCTCATGGCGAATCTGCTTCCACTGCTCTCCGTGTCGTACATGGGATTGTCGGAAGCAGCCGCATCATCGCTGTACGTCTTCTCCACCGCCATGTCCTTCAGTGGGCCGTTGTGGGGATGGCTGGCGGACCGGGTGAGCCTGAAGCTGGTGCTGGGGGTCAGGGCCATCGGCAATGTGTTCTCCTCCTTGGTCTGGCTGCTCTTCCCGAGCTATGCGGGCCTTGTCATCGGAAAGGTGGCGGATGACGCAGGCAAGGCTGCTTTCCGGCCGGCCTGGGGAGCGGTCATGGCCAAGGTGGCTGCTCTCGATCCGGTGCGGCGCACCCGGACACTGGCGATAATGAGCACCGCGGAGGACGCCGGGGAGTTCGGGGCGCCGATTCTGGCCGGGGTCATCTGGACAACTTTCGGGTTACCGGCGGTACTGGTGGTCAGGTTGTGCGCTGGGACGGCAACCGAAATCTACTCCTGGTGGTTGGCCAGCCACATGAAAATCGATGACGACCATTCCGTCCAAGAGTCTGACACGGAAACACCCATAGAGCCTCGTAGATCGGCGTAAGATCCGCGGCATGAGAGTCATTCTTCTGCGATCTGGGTCGTCTGGGGACTCCAATCCACTGCTGGATGCACTTGAAGCGGAGCTTCGTCTGGCCAAGGTCGCGACTATCTCGTTGTTTCCCGCAGAAATGGACTCCTCCGTTCCGATACCCCGGGCCGATGTGGCAGTGCTCAAGGACAAGACACCGGCGGGTCTGGAGTGGGGGAGGCGGCTGCACGAGGCAGGGATTCCCACGGTGAGTCCCTACCCGGTCACAGTTTTGTGCAGGGACAAGCTGAGAACCAATCAGGTACTGGCCCAAGCCGGTCTGCCCGTTCCGGAATGCCGCCCGGTGACCGGGCCGGAAGATCTGTTGCCGATGCTGGTGGATGGACCGGTGATCCTCAAGCCGCGCCGAGGTTCCCGCGGACGGGGAATCCAGGTCATTCATGACTCCACGGATGTTCCCGCGTCGTGGGGGGCGGAGGAGATGTTCGCGCAGCGCTACTACGAGCCCGAGACCTTGGATCGCAAGATCTACCGAATCGGGGAGGACGTGTTCTGCGTCGAACGGGTGTGGCCGCCAGTCACCCTGGAGGAGAAACGAGGCCGGCTGATCGAGCTGGATGCCACCACCAGAGAACTCGCAATGGAATGCGGGCGGGTGCTGGGGACCGATGTCTACGGTGTGGACGTGATAGAACACGAGGGCAGGCCGTGGGTCGTGGACCTGTCCAGTTTCCCGGGGTTCAAAGGCGTTCCGGAGGCTGGGGCTCGCATCGCCAAGGTGGTTCTTCGCGTGGCGGCCGAGGCGCGGAAGGACGATACCCCGCCGGAGTCGGCTCCGGACAATGGGACGCTCTGCCCCGTTCCCTGAAGTCTGAAGTATTGGGGATGGCCGCCCCGACCGGTTGCCCCAGGGCGGCCGCTCAACATGATCAGGGCTCGAGCAGCACCTTGATGGCTCGGCGCTCGTCCATGGCCTTGTAACCCTCGGGGGCCTCGTCGAGCGGAATCCGCTGGTCGAAAACCCTCCCCGGGTTGATCTTCCCGGCCAGGATGCGATCGATCAGGTCCGGCAGGAAACGGCGAACGGGAGCGGGCCCGCCGTGCAGGTGCACCTCGGTGCCGAACAGCAGGCCACCCGGCAGGCTCACGCCGTGGGAGACCCCGACGAAACCGACGTGCCCACCCGGGCGGCAGGCCCCGATGGCCTGCTCCATGGACTGCTGGGTGCCGACCGCCTCGACGACGCTGTGTGCGCCCAGCCCGTTGGTGAGGTCCTTCACTCGGGAGACACCCTCCTCGCCGCGTTCCTCGACGATGTCGGTGGCCCCGAACTCCTTGGCGAGTGCCTGGCGTTGCGGGTTGCGGGACATCGCGATGACCCGTTCGGCCCCCAACTCTTTGGCCGCCAGGATCGCCAGGAGGCCGACTGCGCCGTCACCCACCACCGCGACGGTCTTGCCCGGACCCGCTTCCGCGGCGACCGCCCCGAACCAGCCCGTGCCGAGCACGTCGGAGGCGGCCAGCAGCGAGGCCAGCACGTCGGGGTCCTCGGGACGCCCGCCCGGCATGACGACGAGGGTGCCGTCGGCCTGCGGGATGCGGACGAACTCCGCCTGGGTGCCGCTGACGAACCCGCCGTTGACGCAACGGGAGGGGTAACCGGAATCGCAGATCTCGCAGGTGTTGTCCGAGATGCAGAAGGATCCGACCACGAAATCACCCGGCTTCACCGTGGTCACGGCTGAACCGACCTCCACCACGGTACCGACGTACTCGTGTCCCATGGCGCGGTTCTCGGCCTTGTCGTACCCCCGGTAGGGCCACAGGTCCGAGCCGCAGATGCATGCGGCGGCAAGCTCGATTATCGCGTCGGTGGGTTCGATGATCTCGGGACGGTCCACCTCGGTGACGACCACGTCGCCCGGTGCCCGCATGATGGTTGCTCGCATGATGCCTCCTCGGTGGCGAACTGCGCAGGATGTGCGGATTTCCCATTATCTCCCCGTGACGGGAAAAGCCGCGAGGGAGCCCATGAGCACCCCTTGCCACGACGGAATCGACGCCCACGACCGCGGCAGCCTGCTTCCCGCCGACCATGCCCTGCCGGAGCCTTCCCCGCGTGAACGATCCAGTCGGGAGGGACACCTTCCCCTATTCCGGAGCCGTTTCCAGGAATCTGGCCACCCTGGCGATGTATCCGGGGCGGTCTACGAAATAGCCGCCGCAGTGATCGGCGCCCTCGAAGGCGACGAGTTCGACCTCCCCCGGGCCGGCCGCCTCCGCCAACTGCCGGGCGTGTTCGTAGGGGATGATCCGATCCTTTGTGCCGTGCAGCAGCAGAACCGGGCGAGGAGACAGCGAACTCATGGCGTCGACGGGACGCACCTGCTTGAACGCGTAGCCGCAGAAAACCCGGTTCACCAGGTCGGCCACCGGCAACAGAAGGCCTCCGGGAAGCCGGTAACGCCTGTAATTCGCCGCGATCACCCCCGACATGGTCGCGAACGGGGAATCGAGCACCAAGGCCTCGATGCGCGGGTCGCGGGCGGCCGTGAGGATGGCGGTTGACGCGCCCATGGAGAAGGCCATCACCGCGATCCGTTTCCCGGGGTGGGACCGGGCCACCCAGTCCAGCGCGGCGGTCAGGTCGGCCTGTTCGTAGTGGGCCAGGGACTGTCGGCCGTTCCCGGAGTCACCGTTGCCCCGGAAGTCGAAGAGCAGGACGTTGTGGCCCGCGCGCCACAGGCCAGGACCGATCCCCAGCATGTCGGCTTTGTTGCTCCGGTGGCCGTGGCAGCAGATCACCACGCTCCGGGAGCTGGGGCTGTCCAGCCACCAACCTGCCAAGGACACCCCGTCGGATGTGGTGAAGGAGACCTCCTCTGCCGGTACCCCCACCTCGAAGGGGGTGAACGTGTACGGCGGCCAGGGGCGTCTCGGGGCGTTCAGCGTCCAGGCCGTGTACCCGGCGATGGTCCCCGCACCCAGACCAAGGGCAGCGGCGATCCAGCGTCCGGTCCTCGTGAGTCGTCCCATGTCCTTGTCCTTTCCAGCTGCAAGGCCACGCTATCCCGCCCGGAAACGCCTGCTCGCGGTGGACGCGGTTTCGGACATCCCACCCATGCGTTCGACCTCGTGCTGTGTGCAGCGCGGGTGCTGGGTTACCTCGTGGGGTGCTACGCGTTTCGTGGGCAGCAGCCAAACCATGATCCGAGTTTTCACTACCGTCAACAAAACTCATAGCAGTCCAATCACCAGCCGGTGGCCCTCGGAGTCCAGAGCCTACGCCGCGACGTTGAGCTTCCAGCGCGAAGAATGAGCCAATAGCGATGGGGCCCCGACAGCTGTCGGGGCCCCATTTTGCTATCCGGGTGGTCGAAAGATCAGATGATCCGGAACGAAGCAGCACCTCCGTCGGCTGAGCGAGAGCGGCTGCTTGACGCCAACATCGTGTTGTTCAATAGATGTCCAGTTGCCGGATACCTAATGAACGACAACGTTGTTCTCGTCGTCCGCGCAGTCACGTCGCTGGACCGTGAGGGTTGTTCAAGGGCGCTCCCAACACGAACCTGACAAGGTATGATGCTGAATGACTGACAGATCCTGAATAAGCCTCTGTGTGTATCCGGTTGTGCCCTGACCTGTTGATAACTCCGACGTGCCACGTGGGCGGCTGGAGCTGGGCCAACGATAACGAGGTGCTAAACGCAGTCTCAGTCCTTCAATCCAACTGCGGCGTGCGGTGCCGCTATCAGGACTGTGAGTCGTTCCGTGGATGAGTTGTGTTGCATCCCTCGACTGTGAGGAACGGAATGAGTGCGGTGCGGTCCCGCTGAGCTGAGGCTCAGCCCCAATTCCACCAATTCCAGGGGAAGGACGTGTCGGTGGGGGCGTTGGTCGTGACGATGATCGTGAACATTGTGCATCTTCCTTTCTCGGGTCCTGAGGTTGCCTTCCGGCTGACCTCTTGGACTCGATTCAAGATGCTGACGTAGCGTCAAAGTCAAGCCCCTGGTGCGACATGACGTCACTTTGGGGCTTGGGAGGGGTCAGGACTCTCACCGTCTGACGACCGCAGGCGCTTCCGAGCGCTTGTGATCACAGTGAGCTGGGCCTCGTTGTAGGTGAACTCCTCCATGGCGGAGGCGAGGGCAAGTGCCTTCTCACTTGTGGGGGCGAATCGAGCACGGATCGGGCCAAGGACCCTGACGTAGTCATCGACCAGTACCGCGATCTCTTCTGGGGAGGCGTCTGGCTCAAGGACTTCCAGTCTCGTATCCAGCTCCCGGAGCTCTCGGAACCCAGGGTCGTCATGTTTTTCGATGAAAGCTCGGGTGAGCTTCTCGTACTTGAGTCGATCAGGGTCGTCGGCGAACGCCGCGAGTAGTTCGATTTCAAGTTTCAACCGGTCCTCGACGTCGAGTCCGGACTGCGCGTCTGCCCAGGCGCGCTCTAGATCGGCGAATTCGATGGCAACGTCGAGTGGGGCTTGGGCGTTTTGGATCTCCTCGATCTTGGCCCGCTTTTCCTGGAGCTCATCGATCTGCTGGGTGAGGACTTGCCGTTGCGCGTCCAGGGCTGCTGTGGCTTCAGGGCTCGTTGGGTCGTCCATGATCTGACGCACGTGCCGAAGGTCGAACCCGAGCCCCGTCAACCGCTTGATCCGGATCAGGTCGATGATGTCCATGACGTTGAACAGACGGTAATTCCCGGAGGTCCGCTCCGCCTCCGGCAGGAGGCCGATGCTTTCGTAGTAGCGCAGAGTGCGTGGGGTGAGCCCAACCATGCGAGCCGCGTCCTTGATCGAGAAGTCCATTCGTGAGTTCCCTTTCCCGTCGTGCCGGCTGGTCGGGAGTTTACCGTCGGAGGGTGGCCTCACTAGGTTGACCTTGACGTAACGTCACGGTGGATGCTGTCGGCATGTCCATCAACAACGACCTGAGCAACGAGATGTCGCCCGGTGCGCCGCCGAACCGGTCGGGCGAGCAGGCAGCCTTGACGGGGCTCACGTGGAGCACGCAGGCGATCAGCGACTTGGTGGGCATCACGGTTCGTACCTTGAGGTACTACCACCAAATCGGTCTGCTCCGAGAGCCCAAACGGACGACGAAGGGACTCCTGTACGACGAGACCCATCTGCTCACCCTGCTGCGCATCAAGCGTTTCTCGATGATGTCGCTCACCCTCGACGAGATCGCCGATATCATCCACACGCCGACCAGCCCTCGCGCCCGTCGCATCCTCTTGGAACTGGACCAGGCCTTGGCGGACCGGGTTGCGGAAATCGAGAGTCAGCGTCGCGTGATCGAGGAGTGTTTGCGCGACAACACCCCGGTGGATGTCCTGCCCAGGTTCGCGCGGCATCTCGCCGCGCTGCGGCGGTTGGGAAATTACGACACCACAGCTGCCGACAAGGCGCTGGAAGAACTGGCCGCCGGGTACGGCAGTGAAGAGGTCGCGAGGGTGGTGGATGCGGTGATCCAGGACCCGATAATTTCCCGCCTGTCCGTGCTTGAAGAGAGGCTGCGTCGAATCAACGAGGACTCGGGGGAGCCAGAGTTGACCGACTTGGCGAAGGACTACGGGCGACTACTCGTTGATCTCTACACCGTTAATGCTCAAGCGGGTCTGAAGTCAGTCTCTGGGCATGACTTGGTCGAGGCCATTGGGTTGGCTGAGTCTACTGCGAACGAGCGAGAACGAGAGGTCCTGAAGCGAGCTCTCACGGTCCTCGCGGCACATGTCGACGGTGCCGGCTAGTTCTTTCGGCCCATGCGTAAGTCCCTAGTCTGGGATTCGCAAGCCGGTGATCGCGATAGCAGGACAATGCCTGGTTGTCGCATCTCAAAGAGTTTCACCCTGTGGCGGCCGGTGAGGTGCCGCTAGATCAAAACTGGAGGAGTCCAATGTCCATTTCAGACCTTGAAGCTACGCTAATTGATGTCATCGCGGAGATACTTCCCGATGTCGACCTAGCCAGTATTCATCCTGAGTCAACTCTCGTGGAGCTGGGCGCCAACTCTGTCGATCGAATGGAGATCATCTCCGAGCTCCTGGAAGTGTGTGGGGCTCGGGTACCGATGGTTGAGTTCGTTGGCGCATCGACTGTGCGAGAGATCGCCCGCCGGGCGGGTGCTAAGTCTCCCGCCATGGTTTAGCTCCGGAGCCAACCGTGGTGACTCGGCTGATACCCCATGTAGTGTTCCTGCTCGGAGGGCAGGGCTCCCAGTATTTCGGGATGGCCCGTTCCCTCTACGAGAAGGATGCACGGTTCCGGGCTCTCCAGGAGGAGTTGGACGAGATCGCCACTCTTGCATGTGGCCGATCACCACTGTCCTACCTGCATCGTTCGCGGATCGGTGGTCCGTGCGACGACCTTGAGCTAACCAGCCTGGGGCTTTTCATGGTGGAATACGGCTTAGCCGTGCGACTGCGGGACCACGGCTTGGAGCCTGACATTATTGTCGGGGCAAGTCTCGGGGAGTTCATCTCATTGGCCGTCTCTGGTATGGCAGATCCCCACATGGCCCTCGGTTTCATTGCCCGCTTCACACGAGCCATCCCGAGCGTACTCCCGGCAGGCGGGATGACCGCGGTGCTTGGCTCCTTGGAAGCCGTGACTGCTGCCGTGAAGAGTGACGAGGTGTCGCTGGCCTCCGTAAACAGTGACCAGCACGTAGTCCTCTCCGGCAAGTCGAGTGCGTTGGCGGATGTGTCCAGGCGTCTTGCGATCTCGGGGGCCATCTGCTGTGAGCTTCCCGTGAGATATCCATTCCATTCTTCCGCCTGCGATTCCTTGGATGCCTTAATGCGACGACTCATCGACGGTTATAGCCTTGGCTTCTCAGCGGCCGATCGAGTGTCGGTGACGGGCCCCGAGACCTGGTCGTCATCGATTGCCGGTCCTAGAACGTCCTTCTCGGGCACGGCAGCGTGGGAGGCGATTGCTCGCCCCATACGTTTCTCAGAGACGATCCGCGCCCTCCCGAAGTACGAGAGCAACCTCTATGTCGATCTCACCCCGTCCGGGTCCCTGGCGGCGGCTCTGAAATCGATGCGGGTGGTGCGTGCGGTTCACTCCATCGTCACCCCATTTGGTCGCGATCCCGAGATGCTCTCGGATGTGCTGCGGGAGGCGAAGGAACTGGGTGTCCTTCGTGGCGGGCGTGCTGAGTTCGACGAGGAGGACTGAGCATGGCTGAATCCGCGATCGTGATCACGGGGATTGGGGCGCAGTCCGCAGCTGGTTCCGGGGTCGATAGCCTCGCGACGGCCTTGCGACTGGGTACGCCCTTGGTGAGTCTGACGGACCCGGAAGACGGACTGCCCGTTGAGACGGGACTACGCGCTCGCCTTCCTGGAACCTTGGCGGATGCGATCTCGCAGGTGGGGTTGGATGCCGCGATGGCGCAAGTGGTTCGGCGGGTCAGCGCCCGTGATCCGCGGTATGTCGGCTTCAGTCTGCTTTCCGTCGTTGAGGCGGCGAAGGAGGCACACCTCGACGAGGTGGCAGATCGGCGCCGGATCGCAGTCATCGTGGCCGGGGACGGGATGACGCTCGAGGCGGCTCACACCATGGCCAAAAAGCACGCTGATTCGCCCTTGCGGGTTCGCCCCACCTACGCCCATCGGATGTGGGCAACGGACCTGCTTGGCCTGGTCAGCGATGTCGTGAAGACTCAAGGCGAAGGGGTGGTCGTCAGCGGTGCATCGGCTAGCGGCAATCTGGGGATCATGACCGCCACCCGACTGCTGAACGACGGTGCTGCTGATGTCTGCCTCGTTGTGGCGACTATGAACGAGCTGACGAACGTGGAAGTCATGGGGTTCCACGCTCTGGGGACGTTGGCGCGCGTGGCTTCGCCGGCGGCCACATCGTGCCGACCCTTCGATGTGGCGCACTCGGGGCTCGTGCTCGGGGAAGGGGCTGCGACGCTGATCCTGGAACGTCGGGCTCACGCTGAGCACCGCGGGAGACGCGCGTTGGCAACAGTGTTGAGCGGCGCTTCCGCGCTGCACTGCACCCGTCAGACTCAGCCTTCGCCAGAGGCTGAGCGTTACGTGATGCAGGAGGCTCTGCGTCGAGCCGGCCTCGACCCCGGAACCGTGGATCTCGTGAGTACTCATGGGACGGGTACCCCTGCAGGGGATGAGGCGGAAGCTGAGGCCATCCGGGACGTGTTCGATGGTGAAGGACCCTGGATCGCGGCCACGAAGGCAGTGCTCGGTCACTGTCTGGGGGCTGCCTCTGCCTTGGCGGCGGTTGCTTGCGTTCTCCAGATTCAGGAGCAGACAGTTTTCCCGAGCGCGAATCTGACCCAACCTCTCATTCCGCTCAGGTACGCACCCAAGACGGCGGAACCCTGGCGTGTTGGCGTCGCCATGGTCAATGCCTTCGCCTTCGGCGGGCTGAATACCTGTGTACTCCTGGGGCCTCCGGGGCCATGCCCATGAGCTTGGGGCAGCGTCAGCCCGCCGTGCGTTGCAGCGAGCATCTCGAGGCGCACCAAGTGCGAGTCTCGCAGGAGCGGTTCATCAATTACTCCTATGTGGTGATAGACCGCTCCTCAGGGAGCGGGAAAGCGGCGCTCATCGACCCGGCTTGGGAGCCCGAGACCCTCCGAGAGGTGTGCCGTCGCGCAGGGGCACGCCCATCGGTGATCCTCGTCACTCACGCTCACTGGGATCACACGAACCTGGCCGACATCCTGTCGCATGAGTTCAAGATCCCGGTGCTTATGAGCGCCATGGAGGTCGCCGCGTCTGGCTTCTCAGCAACCCGCCTCGACACGTTCGACGACGGCTCGGCCATCCCTATCGGGGGATCGACGATACGCGCCCTCGTCACACCCGGTCATACGCGGGGGAGCGCCTGCTTCCTCACGGGCGGTGAGTTGTTCACGGGGGATACGGTGTTCATGGAGGGTGTCGGTGTCTGCGAGGAGTACCACGGAGCCGCATCAGACATGTTCCGCAGTGTCAGGCGCCTGCGCAGGGTGATCCCGCCGCAAGTGCGCGTATTCCCAGGGCACCGGTATGGCCTACCCATAGGTCTGCCCCTGGAACAGGTACTCCTCCACAACTTCTACTTCTGCATCGAGGACGAACGTCAGTTCGTCGATTTTCGGATGCGTCGCTCCGCCGCGCGGAGCCTTCCCTTCCTGTAACACCACGCCGATCGGGTGAGCCGTCTCGTCGCCTGGCCTGACTCCGAAGACGGAGTGTCTGCGGCAGCGCTTGACATTGACACTGCGTCAAAGCCGAAGGTTAATGTGTCAGGCCTTTAAGTAGGCAGGAGATTCGCTCTCGAAAGGACGATCACATGGGTGTCTCGACGTCGGTTCGACATAGCGCCGTGGCCATAGTTCCGCACCATGACATGTCCCCAGAGCGAATAGTAGAACGCATGTTTGCAGGGCTGCATGAAGCCGGCGTATCGGAGATACAAAGTCGGCCTATCGCGCTCGGAGCGGCCATTGCAGAGTGGATTTCATCGGAACTCGATATGGGAGGCGAGCAGGTTTTGGGTGTAGGGCCAGCACTTTATAGAAGCCGCCACGCCTGACCGCTCAAATCGTTAGTCAAGAAGGGAAAAATGATGCACAAGATCGACGCCAGAATGGTGGTCCCAGAAACTGCCGCCAGCGAGCAGCCCACCCTGCCGTCGCCTCCGCCTGGTTGGGGAGCAGCCCCGCCCCCGAGCGAGGCCGACGTACGTCTGGCTGCGGAGTCCGGGTTTGGTTGTCTGAGTGCTCACGTCGTCGGTGCTGCAGTGCGCCTCGGAGTCCTGGATGCTATCGCCGAGACTGGGACCACCTCTGATGAGGTAGCTGACGCCTGCGGCGCACAGCCCCGTGCCATGAGGCGGCTCATGCGGGCGTTGGTCGGGCTAGGCTTCCTTGAGGCCAAAGGGGACGCGTATCACCTCACGACCGCAGCACGCCTCGTGCGCCGAAGCAACCCGATGTCCCTAGCGCCGATCATCTCCTTCATGACGGAGCCGTTCACTGTCCGTGCATGGGAAGGACTCACGGAAGCCGTCCGCACAGGAGAGCCAGTATTCGCTTCCTATTTCGGCAAGCCGTTCTTCGAGTATCTCGAGGATGATGACGCTTTCGCGAAGCGCTTTAACGAGGGCATGACCCTCATGGGCGGCTTCCAGCCCCTGGAACATATGTATAACTTCTCCCGATTCAAGAACATAGTTGACGTCGGGGGTGGGGAAGGGGCCCTCCTTTCTAGAATCATGGCGAAGAACCCAATGATTCATGGCACCGTCTTGGACACGGAAGCGGCGATCATTAAGGCGCGCGAGGTCATGGCCAGCGCGAACGTCGCGGACCGCTTTACCGGGAAAGTGGGTGACTTCTTCCAGGCTGTTCCCAAGGGAGGTGACCTTTACATGATGAAGGGTATTCTCCACGACTGGAGTGATGACAAGGCCACCGAGATTCTGCGAACGGTCCGCGCAGCCATGACCCCGGACTCCCAACTCCTCCTGATTGAAGGCGTCATCGACGACGCCGGACTCGAAGCGGAGCGCACCCAGTACCTGATGGACCTCAACATGCTGGTCAACTTCGGTGGCACGGAGCGTACGGCTGACGAGCATCGGGCCCTCTTGGCTGCGGCGGGGTTCCAGCCACCGTCCTTCAACTACGCCCCGCCGCCACTGGGAATCGCCTTCATTGAGGCTCGCCCAGCGAATCGGTGAAGTCGAGGTCGGCGTTTGGGTCACCACGCCACCTGAGGCCCACCCCAGCCCCGCCGTTTCCATCATGATCCACGACAACTGTTCTTCCATAGGGAGAGGAAAACAAGATGACCGTCGCTTTGTTCCCTGGACAGGGATCCCAGTTTCGCGGCATGGGCCATGAACTGTTCGATCAGTTCCCTGCCCTTGAGGCAACCGCTGATGCCGTCCTTGGGTATTCCATACGTGAACTTTGCGTCGAGGACCCGAGAGGGCAGCTCGATTTCACGCTCTACACGCAACCGGCGCTGTATGTCGTCAACGCCATGACGCACCTGGCACGAATGGCAGCAGGTGCAGCGTCGCCGCAGTACGCAGCGGGGCACAGCCTTGGTGAGTACAACGCGCTCCTGGCTGCTGGTGCCTACGACTTCGAGACCGGGCTTCGCCTGGTTAAGCGCAGGGCCGAGTTGATGAGCCGGGCGAGTGGCGGTGGGATGGCGGCGGTCCTTGGAAAGACTGGAGCAGAGATCCGTGAAGTGATGGGCTCGGCGGGAATCACCGACGTCGATATCGCCAACCTTAACACCCCAAATCAGATTGTCTTGTCTGGCCGTGAAGAGCGCATAGCCGAGATTCAGGGTGTTTTCCAGGCGGCCGGGGCCCGCTACGTGCAACTCCGGGTCACGGGGGCGTTCCATTCCCGTTACATGCGTGAAGCCGAGAGGGACTTCGGGGCTTTCGTGAATCAGTTCGAATTCCGACCCCTGGCCTTCCCGGTCATCGCTAACGTCACGGCTCGTCCCTACGTCCGCGGCCGCGTGAAGGACACTCTGGTCACCCAGATCAGCAGCCCGGTCAAATGGTGTGAATCCATTCGCTATCTGCTGGGCAAGGGCCAAAACGAGTTCGTACAAGATGGTCCCGGCGACGTCCTGACCAACATGCTGCGCGCTATCCAGCGGCAGACCACCCCCCTCATCGTCGACGATGAGCCTGAAGATGTGATGGAGCCTGAGCAGGTGGAGGTTCGGCCACAGCCGAGCTTCGCGCGTGACCAGACGCCCACCCCTCCTCGACCTACGGGTCCCGGAGCGCGATTGGGCAGCGAGTCCTTCAAACTCGCCCTCGGCACTTCGATGGCCCTCGTAACGGGGGGTATGTATCGGGGCATCTCAACGCCTGAGCTGCTAACGAAGGTCGCCAGGGCCGGCATGCTTGGCTTCTACGGCACCAGCGGGCAGAGCGATGCTGAGATCAATGACGCGATTCGACACCTCAACGACGAACTGGGGGTAGGCGGCCGATTTGGGGCCAGCGTCACCTACCGCACAGGCTCGGATGAGCGCGAGACCGCCCTCATCGATCTCCTGCTCAGGCAAGGGGTCCGGTTCCTTGAGGCTTCCGGATACGTCAGCGTCACCGCTTCCTTGGTGCGTTACCGGCTCTGTGGGGTTCACCGCTCCTCGACTCAGGATGTGATCGTTCCCAACCGGGTCCTAGCGAAGGTGTCTCGTCCCGAGGTGGCGGAGGCGTTCCTCAAACCCTGCCCCGAACCGTTGGTGGCCCAGCTGCGCAGCCAAGGATTGATCACGGCAGAGGAAGCCGAACTTGCGTCACGGATTCCTGTGGCCTCGGACCTGACCGTCGTCGCAGATTCCGCGAGCCACACCGACCGGGGCGTCGCCACGGCTCTGTTCCCGGCGATCACTCGAGTGCGGGATGACGCGGTGGCTTCCCGCGGCTGGAAAGACCCCATCCATGTCGGTCTGGCCGGCGGTATCGGAACGCCGAGTGCCGCAGCAGCCGCATTCATCATGGGCGCTGACTACGTCTTGACGGGCTCGATCAACCAGTGCACGGTGGAGGCCGGAACCAGCGACATCGTCAAGTCGATACTTCAGTCGCTAAACGTTCAAGACACCTCTTACGCACCTGCCGGTGACCTCCTGGACTTCGGTTCGGAGATGCAGGTTGTGCGCCGGGGTGTGCTCTTCCCCGCCCGCGCGCGCAAGCTCCACGACCTGTACCGGCGGCACTCTGCGATCGACGAGATCGACCCCCGCACCTCTGAGCAGCTGGAGTCGCGGTACTTCCGCCGCCCGTTGGCCGAGGTCCTCGAGCAGTGTCTGGCCCAGCTCCCCGCAGATGAAGCCGCTGCGGTGCGCAAGGACCCCAGGCAGAGCATGAAGCGCATCTTCCAGTGGTATTTCGATCGTGCTACCGAATTAGCTCTTGCAGGCGAGTCATCGGAACAGGTTGATTTCCAGATCCCCTGCGGTCCCGCCCTGGGCGCCTTTAACCAGTGGGTCAAGGGCAGCGAACTGGAGGACTGGCATCAGAGGCACGTCGACGACATCAACTGCCGTCTCATGGATGGCGCCGCCGAACTGCTGGCTGCCCGCGCTGCACAACTCCAGGCTGTCGACGGTAGGTGATCGCGATGACACGGTCCGGGAACGGCGATGCCGGTTTGCGGGGACACAGCTCCCCGGCCTGCGTTGAGTTGAGCATCGATGGGCGTGTGGCTCTGCTCAGGCTTAACCGCTCGGAGTCAGGTAACAGCATCAGTGCTCGCATGGTCGCCGAACTGTGGGAAATGTTTGATGAAGCTGAGGCGAAGTGCAGCGTTCTGGTGCTTGAGGGAGGACACGAGGTCTTCTGCGTCGGAGCTGACTTGTCCGAGTACTCCAGCTCGGAGGATGCCCCAGACGATCCGGGCTCGCTGTACCGCTTGTGGGCCCGGATGGCAACCGGTCCCTTGCTCACTGTTGCGCATATCCGCGGACGCGTGATGGCCGGGGGAGTCGGATTCGTTGCAGCCTCCGACATCGCCATCTGCAGTGTCGAAGCGACCTTTGCTCTCTCGGAGCTCTTGTTCGGGCTCTACCCCGCGATGGTCCTCCCATTTCTGATTAGGCGCATCGGCCGGCAGCACGCCCACTACCTAACCTGCACCACTCAGCCGATCGGCGCCCAGCGGGCCGAACAATGGGGCCTGGTGGACGAAGCCACCCCCGACACGAGGCGGGCGCTGGGCCGGTGTCTGTCGCGGCTGACCCGGGTTCCCAGCGAGGCAATTCAAACGTACAAGGACTACCTAAATGGAGTGACGGGCCCCATCTGCGAACATGAAGCACGTGCCGTTCGAGCGAACCGCGAAATGTTCCTCAATTCCGACAACCTTCGCCGGATAAGCGACTTCACCACCCTCGGGCTCATGCCTTGGGAGCGGGAGTTCGCTGGTGTGAGGGCAGGCCTGGGAAGGACAGTTTCGTGACTACCCAGATCGCTGAGACGGCCCGTGTCGCCGCGCTCCGCAACCGACTCGTGAGGGAGATCCTGGCCCCTGCTACGGGTCTAGCACCGGAGGTCGTGGACCGAGCCGGCTCCATCCGCTGTATCGGGCTGGGTTCCGTCGACTACGTCGAGATCATCCGACTCATCCGACATCACCTCGGGGTCGCCATCCCTGCGTCGAAGCTGTTCATGCATCACAACATCAATGAACTGGCGGGTTACCTGGTGAATCGTTTGGACGGCGGGACGGGGCAAGAGGCGACCAAATCGGTGCCGCAGCAGTTTACCGGCGCCCCGGTGCAGAGTCGTGCGGGGAAAGAACTGGGGACGCGTCAGGTGGCGATCATCGGCGTAGCCATGAATCTTCCCGGGGACATCAGGGATCTCGACGCTCTATGGAGACACAGCGCACGACAAGGAGACGCCGTGACTCCGATCGCTGACTCTCGTCCCGAGATTCTGAGGGATCATCTCCGGAACCACAGCTCCCTCCTAGGGTTCCCTGAATACGCTGCGTTCACATCTGACATCCGGGCCTTCGACGCAGCCTTCTTCGGAATCTCACCTGCCGAGGCTCGCGCCATGGATCCTCAGCAACGCAAAATGTTGGAGCTCACCTGGCACGTGCTTGAGGACGCCGGTTACCGGCCCGCGTCCCTGGCCGGTGCCCCGGTGGGAGTGCACTGTGCTGTCAATGCCGTCGACTACGGCGAGCTCCTGATCCAGGAGCCCCAGATCTTGGAATCTCTTGGTCCTTTCGCCGACCCTGGGGTACATCCATCGATGATCGCCAACCGTGTGTCCCGCTGGTTCGGCTTTTCCGGTCCCAGCGAGACCTACAACACGGCCTGCTCGAGCTCCTTGGTCGCCCTGCATCACGCGGTGCGGGCTCTACGTGACGGCTCGTGTGAGCTTGCGATCGCGGCGGGCGTCAACGCCCTTCTCAGCGCTCGCGGCTTCCACCAGATGAACCGTGCTGGAATGCTGTCGCCAGACGGGCGCTGCGCCGCCTTCGATCACCGGGGCAACGGATTCGTCCGCGCCGAGGGATTCGTCGCGGTACTGCTCAAGCCCTTGGAACTTGCGTTGAAGGATGGGGACCGTGTCCTAGCCGCCATTCTTGGTACCGCGATAGGGCATGACGGGCGAACCGATTCCTTGCGTGCCCCCAACCCGGCCGCACAGCGCGACCTTGTGATGGCCGCGATCCGGGACGCCGATGTCCCCGCGGAAACCATCAGTTACCTGGAAGCCCACGGTACCGGGACGGCTCTCGGTGACCCCATCGAGTTTGAGGGCCTCAGTGCCGCCTTCCAGCGACTTGCTCCAGGCATGCCGGAGGGCTCATGCGTCCTCGGGTCGGTCAAGACGAACCTTGGACACCTGGAGGCGGCGGCAGGACTAGCTGGTGTTGCGAAGGTGCTGGCTTGTTTCGCGCGGCGTGAGCTCCCAGGGCTCGGCCATTTCGAGCGGTTGAACCCCAACCTCGATACGGGCGGCTCCCCGTTCCGGATCGCCACCGCCAACGAGCCCTGGCAGCCGGATGGCGATGCGACGCCGCTTCGCTGTGGGATCAGTTCGTTTGGTTTCGGCGGTGCCAATGCCCACGTGATCCTAGAGGGCGGGTTCGACGCCGCGTCCGTTACCCGGGATGCCATTCTCCCCGTGCTCCTCGTGCTGTCGTCGTGTACCGCGGATGGCCTGCGCGCCGAGGCCGGCGCTTTGGCGGCGCACCTGGCGAGCCACCCGGAACGGGATCTGCGAACCACCGCGCTCGGTTTGATGGCCCGCCAGCCTCTTGAAGAGCGGTTGGCATTGATCGTCAGCGACCGGGACGAGGCCATCGCGCGGCTCGCAGAGTTTGCCGATATCGGAACCGCTTTTAGGATCCGTTGCGGGCGAGTTCCCACGAGCCATGTTCTGGCTTTGCCTACGCCGGGTACCTCCGCTGACGCCGTGAGTGATTGGCTCAACTCAGGCAACCTCGAAAGTGCCCAGGAGAGCTGGCTCGCGGGTCACCAGGTGCCGTGGGACGGACTGGGGTTCATGCCGGAGGCCGCTGGTCTGCCGGGACATGTCTTCGCCAAGACCTCGTTCTGGTACGACGACGTGCCTAGTCCTGAGTGCCCCAGCCTGGATAGACGGCTTCACCCGCTGGTCGCCTACAACACCTCAACCTTTGCGGAGCAGCGGTTCCGGATCGCCCTAGACCCGGCTGATGTTCTCGCCCGGCACCGCCAGGTGGACGGGGTGGCGTCGATGCCCAGTTCCGCACTGCTGGAGGCCGCGCGCTTCTGTTACGAAGTCGCATGCGGTGCATCCGGTCCTGTGGTCCTATCCGATCTCCTCTGGGCTCCCGAACAGCCGACGGCAGGACCCCTTGACATAGTCCTGGTTCCCTCCGGTGATGGCGCCGACTTCGATTTCCTCGACTCCGACGGCGCAGTGGTGTGCCAAGGAACGATCCGCGCCGGGACGCCGGCAACGCGCAGCGCGGCAAATTGGGGACTGGAGATTGTCGACCCAGCTGGCATAGCTGAAGAGTTCGCGACCGCTGGACTACGGCACGGCCCAGCTTATGGCTGCATCGTTGCCCTCTCGCTGGGTGAGCGGATGGCCTCAGCCCGGATCCGGTTGCCGGAGACCTTGGCCGCCCTTGAACAGCCGTACACGATCCAGCCGATGCTGCTGGCACGGGCGCTCGAGTTGGCCTGGCTCGCAATGAGACGGGAAGGGCTGGCGAGTAACACCACAGAGCCCTCGTATCTGGGCGAGATGGCTGTTCATCAAGCCATGGGACTTGAAGCCGACGTCGACGTGCGGGTCGGGTCGAGCGGCTGCGACATCACGATCCGCAATGAGGAACAGATTCTGGCGACTCTGACTGATGTCAGGTTCACCGAGATCGGACAGGTACAACGATGATGAAAATTCAGGGATCTACACCGCTTGCCCAGAAGAACGTCGCCTTCGAATCGGTGGCCTCCGCGCCGCACACGGGTGCGTTTCTGACGCACTGTCGGCAGCGCCCGAATGATGAGTTCCTCGGCATGCGCGACGCGAATGGAAACACCCGGCTGCTCTCAGGGACGAACCTTGTGGGAGCCACCGCGCGCATCGGCTCCTTTTTGGAGAACTTCCTTGAGCCACAGCAGCGGATCCTTATAGCCATTGATGATGGTCTCGACTTCTCGCAGGCCTTCCTCGGCTGTCTTCACGCGAACGTCACCGCCGTCGTCACCGCCACCAGCAACTTCACGGCGGACGACTGGGAACACCGCATCGGCCTACTCGTTGAGGATGCCTCCGTTACGGCCGTTCTCGCTGACGAAAGCACGGGGAGGCTCCTCAACGCCTCCAGGTTCCTTGACATGCTCGACATCTTGGAGTTCGACGATGCTCTGAAATATGAGGGTGAGCTGCGCGACCAGCGGCCCGTTGACGACGAAGACGTCGCACTCGTGCTCTACACCTCAGGTTCCACATCCAATCCCAAAGGTGTGTGCCTGACTCAGCAAGCGTTGTGGGACGGCGCCTGCGTGCATGCCGACTGGTGGCGCGTGCAGTCGTCGGACACGGTGTCGACCTGGCTCTCCAACGCCCACATCTTCGGACTCCATCTCAACCTGCTCGTTCCGCTGGCCGCTGGCTGTCGCAGTATCCAGCTTCGAAGCGACCTCTTCCTCGACGACCCGGTCGAGTGGCTGCGGGCGCTGCAGGCCGAACAGGCCACGCACACAGGTGCTCCGAACTTTGCGTTCGAACTTGCCGCACGCTGCGTTGCCGACCAAGCCCCCGATCTCGACCTCTCCTCGCTGAAGGCTGCCGTGTGCGCGGGCGAGCCGATCCGGTCGGCGACCGTTGCCGAGTTTTCTCGAACCTTGGGCTCTCGCGGGTTCAACGAGCATGCCTTCTGCCCTTACTACGCGGCGACCGAGACCCAGGCGATCACCGGTGCCCGTGCCGGTGAAGCCGTCCGTGAACTGCACGTCGACCCCCAGGCTCTGCTCGGCGGCTCCGCCATCGATCAGCCCGTAGACCAAGGCGGCCGCGCTCTCGTATCGTGTGGCAGGCCGGGGTCACACACCACCGTTCTCATCGTCGACGAGGCTGGAAGGGTCCTGCCCAGCCGCAAAGTCGGGGAGATATACGTAAAAACCCGTGACGTCGCCACAGGCTACCTGTCGGACCCGGAACTCACATCCCAGGTTTTCGACATGGGTGTCGACGGCCAGACGGGCTTCTACCGAACCGGTGACCTTGGCGTGATCGTTGACGGGGAGCTGTTCATCGTCGGACGCATCAGGGACATCCTGATCGCTGGCGGGAAGAACCACCACCTCGCCGACCTCGAGGAGACCGTACGCCGAGGCGTTCCCGGCCTTCCGGGGCGCACTGTCCTGGTCGCCGTGGACGATGAGCAGGCAGAACGGTTAGTCGCTCTTCAGGAGGCGGTTGAGACCCTCCCGGTTGAGGACATGCAGGACTTTTGCGAGCGCATCGTATCCGCACTCTCGATGACCCACGGGCTATCAGTCCATGACGTCGTAGTAGTACCGAGTGAGGCGTTCGCCGCATCGGCCAAGCTTCGTCGGCGAGAGCTTGGCCTCCAGTACCTTGAGGGGACTCTTCCTACGCTCTACAGCCGCCGCGGCGGCTTCGTCCCGAGGCCACCGCTTCCCGAAGACATGACCCTGGGGACCGAGCAGTGGCTCCCCGCACCCCATCCGGCTGCCGGACAGGGTCCTCGGGGCGCCACCCTCGTCTTCCTGGACGATGATCAGCTCCGCAGCGCCCTGGCAACGCAGTTCCGAACCCTCGGAATTGATGGTGAGTTGATGTGGGCTTCCGACATGAGCGACGGCCTAACCGGGCAGATGTCGGATGCCGAGCTGGCCGACCTGGCGCGTCGCGGTGGTGCCGTGAACGTCCTGCATCTGCATGCCCTTGAACGCCCCGGCATGACGGGTTCTCACCAACTTCCCCTCCGACTCCTCAGATCATGTCTCCGGGTAGGGCTGTCCCCCGAACGCATCATGATCGCCTCCCGGATGGAGAATGATTTGGCGCGCATTCACGTCGACTCGTGGATCGGTTTTGAGCGCTCCCTTAAGTGCATCCTTCCCGAGACGCGCCTCCAGATACTTGGTCTAGATGCAGAATGCACCGATGTCGCGGCTGTGGTGGCGTCGGAATGGGCAACGACCGAACCGTCCAGCGCCTTCTACGTGCAGGGGAGCCGGCTCATCTCCCAACAGCGTGATGCTGAGATCGGCCTGACCGGCGCCTCGCGGATGCGTCGTGGAGGCACCTACCTCGTCGTCGGTGGGCTCGGGGGCATCGGAATGGCCTTGGCCGAGCACCTGCTGACGGATTGGTCGGCCAACGTCGTACTCGTCGGCCGTGGCGCACCCCGACCCGAGGTAAAGCGAGTTCTGTCCGGGTTGGGATGCCCGGATCGGATCCTGGTGTGTCGAGCTGACGTTTCTGATTCGGCGGCTATGGACGCGGTCGTAGCGGATGTGCTGGCTCGCTTCGGCGACCTTCACGGTATCTTCCACGCCGGCGGGGTGCGTCCAGACAGCACTCTGGCGGAGAAGACCGACGAGCAGTTCCAGGCAGCTGTCGCCGCCAAGACCGACGGAACCCTTGTGCTCCAACGGCTGGCCGAGCAGCTCGATCTCGACTTCGTCGTGCTGTTCTCGTCGAGCGCCGCCATCGTCGGTGACTTCGGGGGCTGCGACTACTCCGTGGCCAATCGGTTCCAGATGGCGTGGGCGACCGCGCCTGCCTCGGGTCGCACGCATCGTCTTGCCGTCAACTGGCCGATGTGGGGCAGTCTCGGTATGGGAGAGGCGGACGAGGCTTCTTCGGCGCTGTCCGTCAGCATGAATGGACAGCGTCTGCTCCAACCTGCGGAGGGGCTGGCTGTGCTGGACCGGCTCCTCGAGCAGCCTGGACATCAGTACTCTGTCACGGTCGGGCAGCAGAGCTCGCGGCCGAGTGTTGTGGTAACAAAGACGGCTTCCGAGGCTGGGACCGCCGAGTCTCGGCCAGCCCCTACATCGTCGCTTCCCATCAATGCTCAGGTGGAGTGGGAGATCAAGGAAGTGATCGAGGAAATCCTCGCCGTCGCCCCATCAGACATCGATTCACAGGAACCTCTGCGGGATCTCGGATTCGATTCCGTCGCTCTAGTCGAGTTGGCGGGCATGCTCAACTGCCGGTTCGACCTGGCCCTGACGCCCGATGTGTTCTTCTCGCACAACACAGTGGCGCGCCTCGGAACACACTTGCTGGAGCAGCACGCAGACCGACTCGAAACACGCTACGGTGCACGCCGAAACGCAGCGACGAACCCAACCCGCGGCTCCCTGACTCGCCGGACCCGTTCGTCGGGCCAGCGCTTGGTCCCCAAGGATGGTCCGGTCGTCGAAGCTTCGTCGACAGACAACGTGGCGACGATTGCCAAGAGTTCTGCTGCCGCCTGGGTGACCGAGCCGTTGGCGCTCATCGGGCGTGCGGGACGATTCCCGGGTGCCCGCGACGTCGATGGGTTGTGGGAGATCCTGTCGGATGGCCGCTGCATGGTCGCCGAGCCGCCACGTGATCGAGCTGGCTGGTGGCGTGACGGCGAGGAATCCATCAGGTCGCTTGCCGCCATCGAGGGGCCTGGGGAGTTTGATCCGTTGTTCTTTGAGATTTCGCCGCGTGAGGCGGAGGCGATGGATCCGCGGCAGCGGTTGTTGTTGCAGGAGATGTGGCATGCGTTGGAGGATGCGGCGGTTGGGTCGCGGGAGTTGTCGGAGTCTCGGGTTGGAGTATTCGTTGGTATCGAGGAAGGGGACTACCAGCGAGTTGCCGGTGATGCTGGGACGGTGGCGTCCAATCACAACGCGATCCTGGCTGACAGGCTGTCCTATTTCTTGGATTTGACGGGGCCAGCGATGGCGATCAATACGGCGTGTTCGTCCGGGTTGGTGGCTTTCCATGAGGCGTGTAATGCCTTGCGTGCCGGTGAATGTGATTTGGCTGTTGTCGCCGCGGCGAACATCCTAGCAACATCGGAGCTGTATGACGCCATGTCTCGGGCTGGGATGTTGTCGGCTTCTGGGGTGTGTCGGGCTTTTGATGAGCGGGCTGATGGTTTGGTGCCTGGTGAGGCTGTGGTGGCTGTGGTGTTGCAGCGTCGTGATGAGGCGTTGCGGCGGGGGCGTCGGGTATTGGCGTCGGTGTTGGGTTCTGGTGTGAATGCGGATGGTCGGACTAATGGGATTACGGCTCCTTCGGGTGAGGCGCAGGAGTCGTTGATTCGTGGGGTGTTGGAGCGTTCGGGTGTTTCTGCGGATCGGGTGGGTCATGTGGTGGCTCATGGGACTGGGACGCGGTTGGGGGATCCGGTTGAGGTGAATGCGTTGGTGTCGGTTTTTGGTGGTGGGTCGTGTGTGGTTTCTTCGGTGAAGCCGAATGTGGGGCATGCGTTGGCGGCGTCGGGTTTGGTGTCGTTGGTGTCGTTGGTTGAGGGGATGCGGCATGAGTTGATTGCGCCGTCGATTTTGTGTGAGTGTCCTAGTGATTATGTGGATTGGGATTCGTCGGGTTTGGTGTTGGCGCGTGAGGGTGTGGCGTGGCCTGCGGGTGAGGGGGCTCGGATTGGGGCGGTTTCTGCTTTCGGGTTTAGTGGTACTAATGCTCATGTTCTCCTCGAAGCCGGAACCACGCTTTTAGAGGAGTTGGTGCCCGCCCCGGACGAGGCGGCGAGCGGGGCCTTGGTTCTCGCCCTGTCAGCCTGCACGGACGAGGTGCTTACCGTTCAGCTTGAGCAGCTCGCGGAATGGATGAAACGGTACGGTAACGACGAGGCCGTCCTGCCAAAGGTGGCGCACACGTTGCAGACCGGACGGCATCTGATGAACCATCGCTGCGCAGTCATCGCCTCGACGCTTGAAGAAGCAATCGTCCAGCTCAAGCGCGCCGCCAAGGGGGAGTCGGGCCGTGGCATTCATCGCGGCGTGGTGGATCGTGGTTTTGAGGCGCGCCGCCACCTCCAGCAACTCGTCGACCAAACGCTCATCCCAGACGCGGGCCCTGAGCGGTTCGAGGGCGTGAGCCTGCTTGCGGACCTGTTCTGCCAAGGGTATGACATAGGCTTGGCGCGGCAGTTCCCAGGGATTCCGGGCATTGTTTCCCTACCCGGCTATCCGTTCTCGCGCGATGTCTACTGGCTCGACGGCCGGGCAAACGGGCGAGCGATTGAGTTGCATCCTCTGGTACACAGGAACACCTCCCGGCTGGGGCGCGTCAGCTTCGAGTCCTCTTTCGACGCGGCTCCCGAGGCGATTGCTGCCCTTGAAATGGCGCGCGTGTCCTGTCTGTTGGCACTCGGACTCAACTCCGGCGACGTGGTTCTGACCGATGTGCAGTGGGGCGGCCCGCTGAGCACCGAGATGAGCATCAACGTTCAGGAGGGGAACGGCTCGGATCTCGAGTGGGCCTTCAACGATCCGACGGGCCGGATCCTCGTCCAAGGACGTGGACATGTGAGTTATGAGGAGTCGGTTACGCAACGCCGGCCCCTCAAAAGCCCGGACGTGGTTGAAGCCCCCGCACCCCGTGCCTACGACGAGACGACGGACATTGGGATCGTTCAGGTGCTCGCCACCATGTGTGGCGCCCTGGCAGGCGGCTCGTCGCTCTCCCTCGTAGACCTGGAATGGACGGCCCTTCCAGCCGCTGAAACCAAGATCACGAGGATTCGGACCCGCGCGCGCTGGACCGGCGACACGCTATCCGGTGACGCCGACCTCCTCAACGAGGACGGTGAGGTAATCGGCTCTGTGCGCGGGCTTCGTGGCGAATTGCGCAGGGCGGCCAGATCTTCGCAGGGACAGTGTCGGGCGGGTCACACAGACGGTCACGGCCTTGCCGCCCGGGTGGCGGACGATATCCGTCAGGTCATGGCCTCGGTCCTTGGTCTTCCTACCAACCAGATCGACGACGGCGAGAGCCTTGCCAGCTACGGATTCGACTCGCTTCGACTGACCGAGCTGGCTCGTGAACTCGGCGCGCGCCTGGGAGCGAAAGTCACCCCAGATCTGTTCTTCAGGCATCCCACTATCGGTCGGCTGCGCGATCACTTCACCGCGATCATCACGCCCTCCAGCAGTGAGGAGAGCGAAGTCGTGATGACGGACGAGGAGACGGTCGGCAGAGCCGTGGAACTCACCGGATGGCCCACCCGAAGCACGGGCGGTGCCCGTGAACCCGTCGCGATCGTTGGCATGGCGGGACGATTCCCGGGTGCCCGCGACGTCGACGCTTTCTGGAAGCTGCTCGCCTCCGGGACTAGCGCCGTAGCGACCCTGCCCTCGGACCGCCGGCCCTGGTGGACCCGAGCCGAGTCCTCCGGCGCCCCGTTGCGGGCCGGCTGGGTCGAGGGGCCGGGGGAGTTTGATCCGTTGTTCTTTGAGATTTCGCCGCGTGAGGCGGAGGCGATGGATCCGCGGCAGCGGTTGTTGTTGCAGGAGATGTGGCATGCGTTGGAGGATGCGGCGGTTGGGTCGCGGGAGTTGTCGGAGTCTCGGGTTGGAGTATTCGTCGGTGTCGAGGAGAGCAACTACCCACAGCCCTTCGATGAGCAGCCCCTGACCGCCAACAGTAACTCGGCCTTGGCCGGTCGGCTGTCCTATTTCTTGGATTTGACGGGGCCAGCGATGGCGATCAGTACGGCGTGTTCGTCCGGGTTGGTGGCTTTCCATGAGGCGTGTAATGCCTTGCGTGCCGGTGAATGTGATTTGGCTGTTGTCGCCGCGGCAGCGCTGCTGGCCAGTGAGAACGATTACCTGGTTATGTCTCGGGCTGGGATGTTGTCGGCTTCTGGGGTGTGTCGGGCTTTTGATGAGCGGGCTGATGGTTTGGTGCCTGGTGAGGCTGTGGTGGCTGTGGTGTTGCAGCGTCGTGATGAGGCGTTGCGGCGGGGGCGTCGGGTATTGGCGTCGGTGTTGGGTTCTGGTGTGAATGCGGATGGTCGGACTAATGGGATTACGGCTCCTTCGGGTGAGGCGCAGGAGTCGTTGATTCGTGGGGTGTTGGAGCGTTCGGGTGTTTCTGCGGATCGGGTGGGTCATGTGGTGGCTCATGGGACTGGGACGCGGTTGGGGGATCCGGTTGAGGTGAATGCGTTGGTGTCGGTTTTTGGTGGTGGGTCGTGTGTGGTTTCTTCGGTGAAGCCGAATGTGGGGCATGCGTTGGCGGCGTCGGGTTTGGTGTCGTTGGTGTCGTTGGTTGAGGGGATGCGGCATGAGTTGATTGCGCCGTCGATTTTGTGTGAGTGTCCTAGTGATTATGTGGATTGGGATTCGTCGGGTTTGGTGTTGGCGCGTGAGGGTGTGGCGTGGCCTGCGGGTGAGGGGGCTCGGATTGGGGCGGTTTCTGCTTTCGGGTTTAGTGGTACTAATGCTCATGTTCTCCTCGAAGCCGGAACCACACTGAGTAGTGATGGCCTGCGGTGGGAACAGGCTCCGTCCCCCGATTACTCCCTCATCGTTCTGTCGGCCCGTACGGAAGAGGCCCTTGATGTGCAACTCACCCAACTTGCTGATTGGCTTGACGGCGATGGGGCACGGGTACCGCTGCCAGCGGTCAGCCGGACCCTCGGCGAGGGCCGGGTCCATCAACAGTGCCGATTCTCCCTCGTCGCCACCGACACGGCAGATGCGGTTGAGAAATTGCGTCGTGAGGTGCGTCAGGAGCGTCCTGCGGGGAGCCATCGAGGCCGAGTGCGCCGAGGTTTCCAGCCCAATCCGGCATTGGCGCGAGTGCACGCGGAACTCATCGCGGGAACGCCCGGCACCGGCGGTGACGAACTGCAAGCACGTCTTGAGGCAATAGGGGAGTTGTTCTGTCAGGGATACGAGCCCGATTGGTCCGGTTTCTGGACCGGTAGCCGGCCTGAATTTGTGGGACTTCCGGGCTATCGCTTCGCAGCGGAGACCTATTGGGTAGAACCACCGAACTCCTGCGAGCTGCCCGCAAGTCTTCTAGAGCTAGAGGAAGACACGTCGACCTGGTCGATCGAGTACCAAGACCTATTCCCGGACGACACCTTCGTTCGTTGACTCCCATCATCTTGAAAGGCACAGAAATGATCTCCCAGGCGCTCGCCTCCCAAACAGCCTCTCGGACACTCGGGCTCGAGAGCCAACTCGGCTTGGCTAGAGCTGCGATTCATAAGGCTGTCGGGCAGAGGGAATGGATCCGGTTGGACATCACTTCGCCCTGCGTATCGCTTACCGTGACCCCATCCAACCCGCCAGTCGTGGATGTGAAGCCGGCCTCGGGATCAGGCTCGGTTGAGTGGACGGTTCGGCTCCGCGACGCGGACGGCTCCGCCGGGTTGTCCGGCCTCGCCCGGCTATCCGAGGCGCCTACGGGCGACCTGACAGCAGTGCGCGAGACCTGCCTGACCGAGGTCGCGACCCTATCCGGGACTGAGGGGACGTGGAGCCGCGGCTCTGACCCGCAACCAACCCTGGTGCGGCTGAAGGGCTTGGACAGGGTGCCCCACATCGCGGGCGGAGCACTCCCAGCCTTGTTGCCGGGAACCGTTCGTAGCTTGGAGGCCTCGTCTGACTTCGCGCCTGCGGCGTGGGCAGTGTTGCGCGACGAGCAGTGCGAGCTGTATGCCGCTGACGGGAACCTCGTCGGCCGGCTGCTCGCTGAGCCGGCACCCACGCTCGTCCCCAGCCCCGGTCGCAAGGGCTTCATGTCTGGCTGGAGCGCCCTCGAGTGCCTCGAGTGGGAACTCGCCGACACCCTTGCCGAGCTGCAGCGAGTCCCGGTGGATCAGATTGAGATTGACGAGGAACTGCGTTCCTACGGGCTAGATTCCATCAGCCTCGTCGAGTTCTGCGGAGTGGCCGGGGAACGGCTTGGGATAAGCCTGTTGCCAGACGTGTGTTACAGCCACCCGACTCTGCAGCGCCTGGCTGCGCATCTGATGAGCAAAGATTCGGAGACCCTCGCCCGCCGGTATGAGGAGCAGACTCGTGTGCCCCAGACGGTGCCGACTTTCGCCGAGAATGCCTCGGCTCCCGAGGAGCCTTCGCCTCTGGCGTCGGAGAACCACGAGGCGCCGCACTCCTCCGACAACCAAGAGCCGGTTTATGTGGTGGGGATGGCTGGTCGGTTCCCTGGTGCTGGTGATGTGTTGGGGTTGTGGTCGGTGTTGTGTGGTGGTGAGTCGGTTGTGGGGGATGTGTCTGGGTTGCGGCCGGGTTGGGGTGATGGTCGGCGTCGGGTGATGGGGGCGTTGGACGGGATCGACGAGTTCGACGCCAGGTTCTTCAACATCTCCCCCCGAGAAGCGGAACTGATGGATCCGCGGCAGCGGTTGTTGTTGCAGGAGATGTGGCATGCGTTGGAGGACGCCGGACTCAGCTCGGCCGATCTGACCGACAAACGCATCGGCGTGTATGTCGGTGCCGAGGACAGCGGATACCTCTCCAGGTTGGAAGCGGATACACCAATCACGGCCAATCATTCGGGTGTGTTGGCGTCTCGGTTGAGTTATTTTTTGGATTTGCGTGGTCCGGTTTTGGCGATTAATACGGCGTGTTCGTCGGGTTTGGTTGCGTTGCATGAGGCGTGGTTGTCGTTGCGTGCTGGTGAGTGTGATGTGGCGGTGGTTGCTGGGGCGCATGTGATTACTCATCCTGGTGCGTTTGATGCGATGGCTGATGCGGGGATGTTGTCTGGGTCGGGTTGTTGTTCGGCGTTTGGTGCTGCGGCTGATGGGATGGTTCCTGGTGAGGCTGTGGCGGTTGTGGTGTTGCAGCGTGGTGGTGTTCCTGGTCGTAGTTATGGGTCGGTTGTTGCGTCGGGTGTGAATTATGATGGTCGGACTAATGGGATTACTGCGCCGTCTGGTTCTGCTCAGGTTGATTTGTTGTCTGGTGTTTATGGTGTTGGGGGTGTGGATCCGGGTTCGGTGTCTCATGTGATGGCGCATGGGACGGGGACTAGGTTGGGGGATCCGGTTGAGGTTAATGCGTTGGGTGTGGTGTTTGGTGGTGGTGTGCCGGTTGCGTTGTCGTCGGTGAAGTCGTGTTTGGGGCATACGCAGGCTGCGTCGGGTTTGGTGTCGTTGATTGCGGTGTTGTTGGAGATGCGGTTTGGGGTGTTGGTGCCGTCGTTGAATGTGGGGGAGTTGAATCCGTTTGTTGCGTGGGATGAGTTGGGTTTGGAGGTTGTTGATCGGTGTCGTGAGTGGGGTGATGTTGGTGGTGTGTTGCGTCGTGCTGGGGTTTCGAGTTTTGGGATTTCTGGGACGAATGCGCATGTGGTGGTTGAGGCACCCGCACCCGACGTTGCCGTAGGCACTCGTCCCGGCCCTCATCTGCTCGTCCTGAGTGCGGACACCCCCGAGGCGCTCGATCGTCAGGTCGAGGCATGGTCCCGCTGGGTTGCGGACCAGCCCAATGAATTGCTGCCCGATCTGGCTCACGTGAGCCGGACACTCACTGTGGGCCGGCAGCACCTACCGGAGCGTTGGGCAACGGTCGTCGAGTCGTGGGATGAAACCCGAGACGTACTCGCGGCGGCCTCGTCGGAAACACGTCTGCGGTCCGTGGCCCGTGGCTCGGTTACCCGCGACTTCCGGCCTCGGTCGACCATGGCTGGGCAGCTCGAGGACCTTGCGAGGCAACTGTGCCGCTCCGAGGCCGAGAACCCACGTGACTGCCTTGAGACCCTGGGCGAGGCCTTTTGCAACGGTTACACGAATGCGTTCTGTGCGCTGTGGGAAGGGACAAACCTCCCTGTCGTCACCTTGCCTGGCTACGTTTTCGAGCCCGGTCGGTACTGGGTTGAGCCGGCTGCAACCGTCGCCGAGAAGGCAACGAAACTCCACCCGCTCGTCCACGAAAACACATCCGACTTCTGGTCTCTGCGGTTCACCAGCCGCTTCTGTGGGGGCGAGAGCTTCCTACGCGATCACCGTATCGCAGGTCGTCCCACGCTGCCGGCGGCTGCCCAACTTGCCATGGTGGAGTGCGCCATGCGGCTGGCCAACCCTGAATTTGGAACTGATTCGACTGTGGTCCTCCAGGACTTCGGGTTCATCCGTCCGGTGGTCGTTGAGACGCCTTCTGAGCTAAGCATCCGCCTACGTCCGGTCGGCGACGGCGCTGATGTCTCGATCGTCTCCCCGGCCGAGCCAGATATTGTTCACTCGTCCGGACACGCCAGAGTCCTGCCGGGGACAACGTCCAAGCGGCTCGACCTTGCAGCGTTGCGTGCCACCTACACCCACGTCGTCGATGTGGACGATATGTACGCGCAGTTCGAGCGCATGGGTCTGTCCTACGGGCCTGCCCACCGCGCGGTCTCCAGCATCGCGGTGGGCGAAGACGGAGCGCTGGTGGAACTCGTCGCGTCGACAGCCGAAGAGTTTGGAGACACCATCCACCCCGGTCTGTTGGACGGAGCGTTCCAGGCCGTACTGAGCGTCGCGAACGTGAACGACGAGACGCGTTGGCTTCCCATGGCGGTCGACAAGGTGTGCGCACACTGTGCCATTCCCGAACGAGCAGTGGCCATCGTGCGTCCCCGCGGTGGTAATGCGGCGATGTGGCGTCGCTTCGACATCGACATTGCCGACGAAACGGGACGTGTGTGCGTGGAGATCGTCGGCCTTACCTCTAGCGAGTCCCAGGAGGACAATCAGGCCTCGGCCCGCATGTTCCTCGCGGCTCATAGATGGGAGCCGACCGCAGCGGCGCCTGTGGCGTCGGCCAAGCGGCGTACCCTAACGCTTCTCGCAGGGCGCCTCGCCACGCGTCCGGTCCCGGGGAACGAGCCGCTGGCAGGGGGCGACTTCCGGTCCGCCGCCGACGCCCTTCTAACCCGACTACAGCAGGAACTTCGTGGGCTGCGTGAACCTCTCTCATTGACCCTGGTCACGCACAGCGATGACCACCTATCAGGACTCAGCGGCATGCTCCGCACCGGTGCCTTGGAACAGCCCCTCCTCAGGCCCCGGCTCATCGAGGTGGATGAAGTGGCGGTTGAGGAACTGGACCGGCTCCTGGATGCCGAGCGATCGTCTAGCGAACCCCATGTCCGCTATGCCGATGGCACCCGCCTCGTCCCGGTCTGGGAAGAGTATGTTCCTAACGAGACCCCCAACTGGCACCCCGGGACGTATCTCGTGACCGGCGGTATGGGTGGTCTCGGACGCCTCATCGCTGCGGATGTGCTGCGATCGCCTGGAACCTGTGTCGTCGCCCTCGGGCGTGCGGCACGTGATGCTCGGATCGACGGCATTCTCGACGAACTCGCTGAACCCGGGCGGGGTCACTACCGGTCAGTGGACGTCACGGATCTATCGGCGGTTAAGGCTGTCGTCGAAGAGTTTTCGGAGGACCTGACGGGTGTGATCCACGCGGCCGGCGTCATCTCCGATGACTACCTGCTCCGCAAGGATCCCGCAGACCTTGCCCGGGTCCTTGATCCCAAGACCGTTGGCGCTATCAACCTCGACCTCGCCACTGCCGACGTTTCCCTCCGCTACTTCGTTTGCTTCGGATCCGTCTCGGGCGTGCGCGGCAACGTGGGACAGGGTGACTACGCCGCCGCGAACGCGTTTCTCGACGAGTTCTCCAACGTCCGTGCCGCGCAGGTTAGTGCTGGACTGCGTAACGGCCACTCGCTCACCGTCGACTGGTCGATCTGGGCCGACGGAGGCATGCGGATTGCCGACAAACAGCTGGACTCCATGGCTGCTACCTGGGGCTGGGCGCCCATCCCGAGCGGGTCGGGACTCCAAGCCTTACGGGCGGCCGTCGCCGCGCCGAGCGCCCAGATACTCGCGTTTGCCGTTCGCCCGGGCACCACTTTCTCAGACGCCATGGCAGCCGTGCGATCGGAGTCTCCCGCCGAGACCACAGAGCTACCGAGGGAAACCAAGAACACAGCGGAACAGGTGATGCCACACCTTCAGGAAGTCATCGTCGAGGTGCTGAAAACGCCGGTGGAGTGGCTCGACCCGGCCGCCCCTCTCGAGCGGCTCGGTATGGACTCCATCTCCATCCTGAAGATCACTGAACTCCTCGAACAGCGCTACGGGACGTTGCCCAAGACAATGTTCTTCGAGTACACAACGCTGGGCGAAGTGGCGTCCCACCTGGCCACCCTCCAGCCCACCGCCGCGCCATTAGCCCCCGCCGCCCATCCTCAGCCGGCTCAGGAGCCAGATCCCTGGACGGTCCCGGAAAGACGCGACCATGAGATCGCACCAACTACGCCAGCGACAGGCGCCTACGACATCGCCATCATCGGTCTCGCCGGACGCTACCCGGGAGCCCGGGACGTGGACGAGTTCTGGCGCAACCTCGCTGCCGGACGTGACTCGGTAGGTGAGGTACCGACGACGCGCTGGTCCCCGGAGACCTACGCCTGGGACCCCGAGGGTAACGGCTCCTATATGCGTTGGGGAGGATTCCTGGACGAGGTCGAGGCTTTCGACCCCCTGTTCTTTAACATCTCGCCGCGGGAGGCGGCCACCATGGATCCGCAGGAGCGTCAGTTCCTGCAGTGCGCCTACCATGCCATCCAGGACGCGGGTTACGTTCCGGAGGAGCTCGACTCGGCTCAAGGCCGTGCCACCGGTGTGTACGTCGGGGTTACCTGGAACGAGTACCAGCTCCACGCTGCCCAAGAGCAGGCGCGAGGCAACCCCGTTTCGGTCAATGGGAATCTCGCCTCTGTCGCCAACCGGGTGTCGTACCACCTGAACCTGGGCGGTCCATCCATGGCTGTCGACACCCTCTGCTCCTCGTCGCTGACGGCCATCGAACTGGCCTGCACTGCGCTACGGACCGGCAGCATTGACGTCGCCGTCGCGGGCGGGGTCAACCTGTCGCTACACCCGGCCAAGTACCTGGCCCTCTCGTCCACGAAGTTCGGGTCGACCAAGGGCCGCTGCGAGTCCTTTGGGGCCGGGGGCGATGGCTACGTGCCCGGTGAGGGTGTAGGCGCCGTCATCCTCAAACCTCTCGCCAAAGCGCTGGCCGATGGCGATGCCATCCGCGGTGTCATCAAGTCCGTGGCCATCAATCATGGTGGCCGGACCAACGGCTACACCGTCCCCAGCCCCGTCGCCCAGTCCGAGGCCATTTTGACGGCGGTAGAGCGAGCCGAGATCGATCCCAGGGCCGTCGGATACATCGAGGCCCACGGCACTGGCACCCGCCTAGGCGACCCTGTCGAGGTTCGTGGCCTCATCCGAGCCTTCCCGGATGCACCGAAGGGATCTATCGCCCTGGGCTCCGTCAAGTCCAACATTGGACACTGCGAGGCTGCTGCCGGGATCGCTGGACTAACCAAGGTGCTCCTCCAGCTTCAGCACCGGACGCTGGTTCCTTCCCTACACAGCGAACCCACCAACCCGCTCATCAACTTCGACGAGACCCCGTTTGCCGTCCAGCGTGAACTGACGCCGTGGTCTTCCACCGAGTCTGGCTCGCGCGTCGCCGGTCTGTCGTCCTTCGGGGCGGGCGGATCGAACGCTCATCTCATCATCCAGGAGTTCACCATGTCACCACGTACCTCGACTTCTCACGCCGCGACTGCCGTTCTGCTGTCCGCACGGAGCAGCGAACAGCTTCTAGCCTCGGCCGACGCGCTGCTTGGCAAGACAAGCGACCTTGGCGATGAGGATCTACCACGGGTGTCCTTCACCCTTCAGACCGGTCGCGAGCACTTCAATCACCGCCTGTGTATCCGAGCGGCATCAATGGAGGACCTTCGTGAGGGGCTAAGAGGATTCCTGGCTGACCCCGACAGCGACGAGAACCTGCGCGCCACGCTGCCCCGGCACCACAAGCCGGCGCTCACCGGGGTGCCGGGCGACATCGATTCGCTGGTCGCTGCATGGCTCGACGGTGCTTTAGTTGATTGGCGCTCCGAGTATCAGGATGGCTACCCGAGTCGTATCTCCCTGCCGGGATATCCCTTCGCGCGCGAGCCTTACTGGATGTTCGACCTGCCGCGATTCGGGACCGAGCCTTCCCCCGAACCCACGCCCGCCCAGAATCCGGAGATAGAGCTTGAACCCAGCCAGGCGCTCACCGAGCAGCAGCCCTCCGTAGCACCCGCCGAGGACCTGGACACGGTCGTTGATGTTGTGGATCGTGGGGTTGGTTTGGGTTGGCGTGAGGTGATGTCTGGTTGGTCGTTGGGGCGGTGTGTTGAGTTTGAGTTGGTGGGTGCTGTTGCTGATGTGTTGATGATTCCTGTTGAGCGTCAGGATGTTGATGATTCGTTCTTGGATGTGGGGTTTGATTCGATCACGTTGGTGGAGTTTGCTGGGGTTTTGCGGGAGCGGTTTGGGGTTGAGTTGACTCCGGATTTGTTTTATGCGTATCCGTCGTGTCGGTTGTTGGCTGGGTATTTGGTTGAGCGTTTTGGTGACCATTTTGCTGAGTGGTATCGGGGTCCTGTGGAGGGGTGTGTGGTTCCGGTTGGTGATGTGGTGGAGCGTGAGGCTGTGTCGGTGCCGGTGGTGTCAGGTGGCCGGTTTGTTGGTGGTGTTGGTGTTGATGAGCCGGTTTATGTGGTGGGGATGGCTGGTCGGTTCCCTGGTGCTGGTGATGTGTTGGGGTTGTGGTCGGTGTTGTGTGGTGGTGAGTCGGTTGTGGGGGATGTGTCTGGGTTGCGGCCGGGTTGGGGTGATGGTCGGCGTCGGGTGATGGGGGCGTTGGATGGGGTTGCTGAGTTTGATGCGCGGTTCTTTGAGGTTTCTCCGCGGGATGCGGTGAGTATGGATCCGCGGCAGCGGTTGTTGTTGCAGGAGATGTGGCATGCGTTGGAGGATGCCGGTTTGGGTAAGGATGAGTTGGCTGCGCGTCGTGTGGGTGTGTTTGTTGGTGTTGAGGATGGTGACTATCAGCATTTGCCGAATCCTGATCGTGGTTTGGTGTCGAATCATTCGGGTGTGTTGGCGTCTCGGTTGAGTTATTTTTTGGATTTGCGTGGTCCGGTTTTGGCGATTAATACGGCGTGTTCGTCGGGTTTGGTTGCGTTGCATGAGGCGTGGTTGTCGTTGCGTGCTGGTGAGTGTGATGTGGCGGTGGTTGCTGGGGCGCATGTGATTACTCATCCTGGTGCGTTTGATGCGATGGCTGATGCGGGGATGTTGTCTGGGTCGGGTTGTTGTTCGGCGTTTGGTGCTGCGGCTGATGGGATGGTTCCTGGTGAGGCTGTGGCGGTTGTGGTGTTGCAGCGTGGTGGTGTTCCTGGTTGTAGTTATGGGTCGGTTGTTGCGTCGGGTGTGAATTATGATGGTCGGACTAATGGGATTACTGCGCCGTCTGGTTCTGCTCAGGTTGATTTGTTGTCTGGTGTTTATGGTGTTGGGGGTGTGGATCCGGGTTCGGTGTCTCATGTGATGGCGCATGGGACGGGGACTAGGTTGGGGGATCCGGTTGAGGTTAATGCGTTGGGTGTGGTGTTTGGTGGTGGTGTGCCGGTTGCGTTGTCGTCGGTGAAGTCGTGTTTGGGGCATACGCAGGCTGCGTCGGGTTTGGTGTCGTTGATTGCGGTGTTGTTGGAGATGCGGTTTGGGGTGTTGGTGCCGTCGTTGAATGTGGGGGAGTTGAATCCGTTTGTTGCGTGGGATGAGTTGGGTTTGGAGGTTGTTGATCGGTGTCGTGAGTGGGGTGATGTTGGTGGTGTGTTGCGTCGTGCTGGGGTTTCGAGTTTTGGGATTTCTGGGACGAATGCGCATGTGGTGGTTGAGGCACCCGCACCCGATGGTCGGGTGGTTGTGGATCGTGAGGCCACGTTGTTGGTGGTCTCGGCCAAGACCTCGGAGGCGCTTCAGGAGCGTTTGGAACAGCTTGCACAGTGGTTTGATGATCACGACCAGCCTGGGGAGCTAACCGCTGCTAGTAACACTTTGCTGATCGGGCGTCATCATTTTGCGTACCGGTGCGCGATCACGGCTCGAAATGCGGAAGATGCTGCGCGGCTGCTGCGTGCGGCTGTCCGTGGGGATGATGATCCCCAGATCAGTCGTGGGACGGTTGCTAAAGGATTTGTTCCTAGGCCGGCTATCGCTGCTGCGGTTGAAGAACTCGCTCGGAACCATCGTGACTCGGGTAACAATCTTCAGGAGATCACCGAGGCTCTGGCCGACTATTACTGCCAGGGATACCACCCCGATCCCCGGAATCTCTACCCGAACACCCCGGTCACCAGCCTGCCCGGCTACCCCTTCGAGAAACAAGAACACTGGCTCCCCAACCTCGGAACCGTCGTTCGGCTGCAGGATGGACTCACAGGGGTTGGTGCTCTGGTGCGCGAGAACCGCTCCGACCTGGAGGCTCAGCGTTTCGCCACGCGCTTCAGCGGTAACGAGGATTGGATCGACGCGGGGTCCTTGTCTCAAGGGGCCGAGATCGCCCTCGTCTGGGAGTCCTTGATGCTGAGCCTCCCAGCGGGTGCACGAGGCGGTATCCGCCTCGAGGACCTCGGGAGGCAGGGTGTTCTGTCCGTCAAGGATGAGGTTCTAGTCGAGTTGCGACCGGTGAGCGGGAATCGCATCGCATGGTCCCTCGTGACGGCCGGCGAACCGAGGGTCTGGGGTCAGGCCATAACGGGCGTGACGTCGGAGGTCGCGCACAACCTGCCGGAGCAACTGGAACGCCTAGAGCTTCCGGTTGCCATTGAGGCACGCACCGACGGGGGTAACTGGCTGGTGCTGGATCGTCACACCGAGGCGCGAGGGGAACTGGACGCCTCCGGGCTTGCGGCCGATCTGACCCTCATGGAGCGAGCCATTGCAGCCTGGCTTCCTGACGAGCAGCTCGGACTCGGGGCAGCGTGGGTTGGCGACTCTCCGGAAACCTTCCGACAGGCCGTAGTGCACCGCGAGGCAGCGGGCGTGACGGTCACCGCACTCAATGCTGCCGGCGTCGTTGTGTGGAGCCTTTCTCTGATCGGTGTGGTACCGCAGACTCTGCCGGCGGTCGTTGATGTTGTGGATCGTGGGGTTGGTTTGGGTTGGCGTGAGGTGATGTCTGGTTGGTCGTTGGGGCGGTGTGTTGAGTTTGAGTTGGTGGGTGCTGTTGCTGATGTGTTGATGATTCCTGTTGAGCGTCAGGATGTTGATGATTCGTTCTTGGATGTGGGGTTTGATTCGATCACGTTGGTGGAGTTTGCTGGGGTTTTGCGGGAGCGGTTTGGGGTTGAGTTGACTCCGGATTTGTTTTATGCGTATCCGTCGTGTCGGTTGTTGGCTGGGTATTTGGTTGAGCGTTTTGGTGACCATTTTGCTGAGTGGTATCGGGGTCCTGTGGAGGGGTGTGTGGTTCCGGTTGGTGATGTGGTGGAGCGTGAGGCTGTGTCGGTGCCGGTGGTGTCAGGTGGCCGGTTTGTTGGTGGTGTTGGTGTTGATGAGCCGGTTTATGTGGTGGGGATGGCTGGTCGGTTCCCTGGTGCTGGTGATGTGTTGGGGTTGTGGTCGGTGTTGTGTGGTGGTGAGTCGGTTGTGGGGGATGTGTCTGGGTTGCGGCCGGGTTGGGGTGATGGTCGGCGTCGGGTGATGGGGGCGTTGGATGGGGTTGCTGAGTTTGATGCGCGGTTCTTTGAGGTTTCTCCGCGGGATGCGGTGAGTATGGATCCGCGGCAGCGGTTGTTGTTGCAGGAGATGTGGCATGCGTTGGAGGATGCCGGTTTGGGTAAGGATGAGTTGGCTGCGCGTCGTGTGGGTGTGTTTGTTGGTGTTGAGGATGGTGACTATCAGCATTTGCCGAATCCTGATCGTGGTTTGGTGTCGAATCATTCGGGTGTGTTGGCGTCTCGGTTGAGTTATTTTTTGGATTTGCGTGGTCCGGTTTTGGCGATTAATACGGCGTGTTCGTCGGGTTTGGTTGCGTTGCATGAGGCGTGGTTGTCGTTGCGTGCTGGTGAGTGTGATGTGGCGGTGGTTGCTGGGGCGCATGTGATTACTCATCCTGGTGCGTTTGATGCGATGGCTGATGCGGGGATGTTGTCTGGGTCGGGTTGTTGTTCGGCGTTTGGTGCTGCGGCTGATGGGATGGTTCCTGGTGAGGCTGTGGCGGTTGTGGTGTTGCAGCGTGGTGGTGTTCCTGGTTGTAGTTATGGGTCGGTTGTTGCGTCGGGTGTGAATTATGATGGTCGGACTAATGGGATTACTGCGCCGTCTGGTTCTGCTCAGGTTGATTTGTTGTCTGGTGTTTATGGTGTTGGGGGTGTGGATCCGGGTTCGGTGTCTCATGTGATGGCGCATGGGACGGGGACTAGGTTGGGGGATCCGGTTGAGGTTAATGCGTTGGGTGTGGTGTTTGGTGGTGGTGTGCCGGTTGCGTTGTCGTCGGTGAAGTCGTGTTTGGGGCATACGCAGGCTGCGTCGGGTTTGGTGTCGTTGATTGCGGTGTTGTTGGAGATGCGGTTTGGGGTGTTGGTGCCGTCGTTGAATGTGGGGGAGTTGAATCCGTTTGTTGCGTGGGATGAGTTGGGTTTGGAGGTTGTTGATCGGTGTCGTGAGTGGGGTGATGTTGGTGGTGTGTTGCGTCGTGCTGGGGTTTCGAGTTTTGGGATTTCTGGGACGAATGCGCATGTGGTGGTTGAGGCACCCGCACCCGATGGTCGGGTGGTTGTGGATCGTGAGGCCACGTTGTTGGTGGTCTCGGCCAAGACCTCGGAGGCGCTTCAGGAGCGTTTGGAACAGCTTGCACAGTGGTTTGATGATCACGACCAGCCTGGGGAGCTAACCGCTGCTAGTAACACTTTGCTGATCGGGCGTCATCATTTTGCGTACCGGTGCGCGATCACGGCTCGAAATGCGGAAGATGCTGCGCGGCTGCTGCGTGCGGCTGTCCGTGGGGATGATGATCCCCAGATCAGTCGTGGGACGGTTGCTAAAGGATTTGTTCCTAGGCCGGCTATCGCTGCTGCGGTTGAAGAACTCGCTCGGAACCATCGTGACTCGGGTAACAATCTTCAGGAGATCACCGAGGCTCTGGCCGACTATTACTGCCAGGGATACCACCCCGATCCCCGGAATCTCTACCCGAACACCCCGGTCACCAGCCTGCCCGGCTACCCCTTCGAGAAACAAGAACACTGGCTCCCCAACCTCGGAACCGTACTGGCTGAGTTGCCAACGCACCTCGCTGACGCTGCACCGGAGGAGCCAGCAGCCGAGCCGGATCCGGTCGAGCCGTCGCCGCCGGGCGGATCGGGCTGGAGCCCCACGCTCGTGGGCCTGACTCTGCCCGAGTGTACTTCGGTTGCCATTGCAGAGGCGATTGAGCAGGTCTCGCGGCTGCCGATCGAGCATCAACACCCCGAGGAAAGCTTCGATGAATGCGGATTCGACTCGATCACGCTGGTGGAACTCGCCGGTGTGCTGCAGGAGCGTTTGGGGCTGGAGCTAACTCCCGATGTCCTGTACAGCCACTCGACCAATCGGCGGTTGGCGGACCACCTGGTCGCCGAACACGGAGATCACTTGACTGCTTGGTTCCAGGTTTCAAACGCACCCGCTGCCGTTCACATCGAGCCGTCCCCGTCCCCAGCCAACCTAGTAGACACGTCCCGGAAGGCTTCTGGCCCGGAGGACATGCCCGCGATCGTTGGACTGGCTGGCCGCTTCCCCGGCGCTCGCACGGTTGAGGAGCTGTGGGAGGTGCTTGCCCAGGGACACAGCCTGATTGGGTCGACCCCGAGCGATCGCCAGTGGGACCAGGACCGTCAGCGCTGGTTCGGCGCTCTCGACGGTTTGGCCGAGTTCGATGCCCCGTTCTTCGAGATCTCGCCGCGTGAGGCGACGTCGATGGATCCTCGCCAGCGACTGCTTCTTCAAGAGATCTGGCGCGGGCTTGAGGATGCGGCCGTCGGACCGCAGGAGATCGCCGAGCGACGAATCGGCGTCTTCGTAGGAGCCGAGGCAGGGGACTATTCTCTCGTCGTCGGTAGCAACGCCCCGATCACGTCCAACACCAACTCGGTACTGGCCGCGCGCATGGGGTATTTCCTGAATCTCACCGGACCGCACATCGCAGTTGACACCTCCTGTTCCTCTGGCCTGGTCGCCTTCCATCAGGCGTGCAACTCGTTGCGTGTCGGGGACTGTGACATCGCGGTGGTAGCGGGCGTGAACCTATTCGCCACCCCCACCTTCATCGATGCCATGAATGGGGCGGGCATGCTCTCACCGTCCGGGATGTGCCGAGCCTTCGACCTTCGGGCTGACGGAATGGTGCCCGGCGAGGCCATCAGCGTCGTTGTCCTGCAGCGCGAGTCCGAGGCCCGCCGGGACGGGCGTCGGCCGCTGGCGCGCGTGCTCGCCAGCGCGGTCAACGGCGACGGCCGAACCAACGGCATCACCGCGCCTTCAGGTGAGGCACAAGAGAAGCTGATCCGCGATGCTCTGGACCGGAGCGGGATCGACCCGGCCGACATCGACCATGTAGTGACCCACGGCACTGGCACGCGGCTGGGCGATCCGGTGGAGGTCAACGCACTCGCTGCCGCGTACGCGAGCCCGAGCCGGGAACACCCCTGCTTGCTGACGTCGACCAAGCCCAATCTGGGGCACTCCCAGGCCGCCTCAGGTCTCGTGGGCATCACCGCGCTGGTGCTAGCGATGGAACAAGAGAACGTTCCTCCGAGCCTGGGCTGCGAACAGCCGAGCGACTACATCCACTGGGACTCCAGCCCGCTGCGGGTCAACCAGTCCCTCACCCCGTGGCCGTCTGCCGGGGCAAGGCGCTGCGGAGCCGTGAGTGCCTTCGGGTTTAGCGGTACCAACGCCCACGTCATCCTCGAGGCTGGTCCCACCCGGTCGCAGTGGGAAGGCGAAGGGAGCGTCTCCGATTCTGTCGGACAACTGTTGCTCGTCTCAGCCAAGACCGAGGACGAGCTCGAGCAGAGGCTGCGGGACCTGGGAAACTGGCTCGAGCTACAGTCAGAAAGCCCAGCCCTTCTTGCCAACCTGGCCAGGACCCTCGGCGTCGGACGTCATCACTTCGTCCATCGCTGCGCGATCGTGGCGACGGGGGTGCAGGCTGCAAAGGACGAGTTGAAGAAGGCAGCCTCCCGCGGGAGCTCCATGCACATCAGGCGCGGCACCGTCGCCCGGGACCATGAGACCAATCCGGTGGTGCTCGAACTGGTGGAGACCCAAGCGGTCACGGCTGCGGACCCCGATGCCCCCGCAATGGAACAGCTCAAGGCACTACGCACCCTCGCCGAGTTCTACTGCCAGGGCTACGAGATCCCAGCGACAGCGACTGGTGCCGCATTGTTGCACCTGCCCACCTATCCGTTTGCCCGGACGCAGTTCTGGGCTGGCCGTACCGATGCTCGGTGGACGACCAAGACCAAGAAGGCGCCCGTCGAGACGATGACTGTTTCACACGCGGAACGCGAGCCCGCGGCGTCGATCGAGGTAGCGCCCGAGGAGACCCATCCGATCGGGCTGCGCCCCGCTACGGAGATGGCGATGGAGATGCACCGGCCATTGCCCGCTACGGCCAGGCCGACCAACATCTCCCTGCGGGCTCTCGGCGCCGAGGTCGACGACGAGACCCCGCCACCGCACCCGGAGCAGAACTGCGAGTCCACGCAGGACTTGGTGAACGAGCTGGCCGAGCTGTTGGCTGCTGAGCTGTTCGTTGGGGTGGAGGAAATCGACCCGGACCGCAGTTTCGTGGAGTTGGGGCTGGATTCGATTTTGGCGGTCGAGTGGGTTCAGGCGGTGAACCGTCGTTTCGGACTGTCGGTGTCTGCGACTCGCATCTACGAGTTCCCGACCCTGAGGCAGTTCGCCGCCATGGTTGTCCCTCAGCTTGACCGGGAGCAGCCGGCCTCCGCAACGCTGCCGCTCAACTCCGGTGTCTGCCACCCCGCCCAGCATGAAGACGCAGTGGAACTTGACTCTCTCATTGCGGACCTGGCTGAGCTGTTGGCTGCTGAGCTGTTCGTTGGGGTGGAGGATATCGACCCGGACCGCAGTTTCGTGGAGTTGGGGCTGGACTCGATTTTGGCGGTCGAGTGGGTTCAGGCGGTGAACCGTCGTTTCAGACTGTCGGTGTCTGCGACTCGCATCTACGAGTTCCCGACCCTGAGGCAGTTCGCCGCCCTCGTGGCCTCCGACGTACAGGTGTCCCCCCGAAGCGAGGCCGCCCTGCCCGAATCCCGCCGGTACGGTTTCCCCCTCGATTCCAACCCCGTTTCCCCTCTGAGTGCCGCGAGCGACAGCGGCCTTGACATCGATGACGATCTGGATTCTCTGCTCCAGGCGATCTACCAGGGCTCGGCGGATGAGTCAGCGGCCGACGACCTGATCGAGCTCTTCAGGAAGGCATGATGATGACGAAAACGCATGAGATCCTCCGCGCGCTCAAGGAGAAGCGCATAGACCCGTATCAGGCACGCGAGGCACTCACGGCCCTACGGACATCGGCCGTCGAGACGACCTCAACAGCCGACACGCCTCGGCCCGAGCCCATCGCAGTCATCGGCATGTCAGGTCGCTATGCCGCGGCCGCCGACCTCTCATCGCTCTGGGACCTTCTGGTCGACGGCCAGGATGGGGTCCGCGATATCCCGTCGGACCGGTGGGCTCCAGAGCCGGGAGATGACATCCAGTGCGCTCGGATGGGTTATCTAGACGAGATCGATCGGTTCGACCCGTATTTCTTTGAGATCTCGCCGAGCGAGGCCGAGATGATGAGTCCAGCCCACAGGATTTTCCTGGAGGAAGGGTACCGGGCGTTCGAGGACGCGGGTATCCCGCGTCAGGAACTCCGCGGCACGAAATGCGGGGTCTACCTCGGTTTGTCGACCGTTGAGTACCAGATGATGGCGCAGCTCGCGGGGGCTGCCTCAAGCAGCGTGACCAGCGTCAGCAACGCCATCGCAGGCGGGCGGCTTCCCTATTTCCTGGACCTGCGTGGCCCAGCCGTGACCCTGGACACGGCGTGTTCCTCCTCTCTCGTCAGCATTCATCTGGCCGCCCAGGCTCTACGCTCCGGCGAGATCGACCTGGCGCTGGCGGGCGGATCGGCCACCTACCTCTCCCGAGAGTCGTACAAAAAGATGCATGACGCGGGGATGCTGTCGCCCTCCGGGCGGTGCGCCGCTTTCTCGGAGGATGCCGATGGATTCGTTCCGGGCGAAGGAGCCGGTGCCGTGGTGTTGAAACGGCTCTCGGACGCGGAGCGTGACGGCGACCACATCTGGGGGCTCATCATCGCAAGCGGGACCAATCAGGACGGCCACACCAACGGGATAACTGCTCCCAACCTCGGGGCGCAGCAGGAACTCATCCAGGAGGTCCACCGCCGGTTCGACGTCGACCCCGACTCGATCTCCTATGCCGAGTTGCACGGGACCGGCACGAAGCTTGGTGACCCCATCGAGCTCGAGGCCCTCAGCGCCGCCTTCCGCGCCCGTACCGCGCGGACCCAGTTCTGCACCATCGGGTCAGTCAAGTCCAACCTTGGCCACGTCTCCGAGTCAGCCGGCGTGGCCAGCCTGCAGAAGGTGTTGTTGTGCATGGAGCACGGTCAGCTCGTTCCTACACTGCACGTCGGGCAGCCCAATCCGCACTTCGACTTCGACACCTCCCCGTTCGTCATTGGCACCACAACGCAGCGCTGGGACGTGGCGGCGGGGCAGCCTCGTCGCGCCTGCATCAGCTCGTTCGGGTTCAGTGGCACCAACGCCCACGTCGTTGTCGAGGAGTACCAGGCGCCGTCGCGTGCCGCGGTCGTCGCAACTCCGGAGGTGCTGGTGCTCTCGGCCCCCTCCCTTGAACGCGCCCGCGTCATGGCGGGACGCCTTGACGAGTTTCTGGAGCGGCACCCTGACACCCGCCTTGAGGACGTCGCATTCACGCTTCAAACCGGCAGGACCCCAGCGCGCGAGCGCATCGCGATCGTCGTGGACAACCTGCTGGATGCCCGTCGTCTCCTACGTGCCGTAGCGGACGGTGAAGAGACCCCGGATGTCGAGTTCGGGCGGGCTCGACGCGACAACTCCGCACCCACCCCCGGCGCCGACCCGCACGAGATCGCCCGCGCCTGGGTACTCGGAGCGGACGTTCACTGGGAGACGCTACACACCGGCTCCGAGCCGCGACGGATCTCGTTGCCCACCTACCCATTCGAGAAGCATCGTTGCTGGTTCGCCCCGTCTCCGACAGGATCGGCCGAGGCGGTTGCTCGAACCGTCGTCGTGTCGGGACGTGAAACTGAGGTCGTGCAGCACACCGTCAAAGGTGTACCGACGCTGCCCGCCGCCGCAATCATCGAGATCATCCGAGAAGCCTCCTGCGTCGCACAGGAACGCCCGGTGACTGAGCTTCGTGACGTCACCTTGAGGTCCCCGATCTTCTGCAGCGACGGTGTCACTCTTGAGGTGGCTCATGACCCCCAGGGGCATTTCGAACTGCGCCCGTGTGGGGCGTTGGCCCCGAGCTGTTCCGGGGAAACTGGATACGGGACGACGACCCCAAGCAGCATCGATCTTCGTGCGGTTAGCGCCCGCTGTAACCAGCGTGTCGTCTTGCGATGGGACGAACCGGGGTGTGCCTTCGGCGTGGGTTATGGCCCCGCCTTCCGTCTCCTCCGGGAACTCCATGCCGGGACGAACGAGGCCATCGCGCAACTCGCTGACGGACCTCGAGGCGAGGGTGAACGGGCCTTGGCGGCCACCATCCTCGACAGTGCGTGGCAGGCTGTCGGGCCGCTGATGGCACCCGACGAGGTGCCTGCGGTGCCTTTCCACATCGAGCGCATCGCGTTCCCGGGTTCCCTGACCGACGCCGAGATCGTGCACGTTACCCGCCACAGGCACGGCGGCTTCGATGTCCGTGTCGCCGACCGTGACGGCAACGTTCTAGTCGACTGTCATGGCCTCACCCTCGCCCCACTCGCCAGCCCCGCGAACCAAAGCCTCACCCTGCTGGCCCCGCAGTGGGTGGAGAGCCCCGCCCCCAAAGAGGCCACCGCAGCAACCCCCGTCCTGCTCGTGGCGGATGCAGAGGACCTGAAGAACACTGAAGAAATCACCCGGGTGCGCGGCACCGATACTGCCGAGATTGTCCGGGCGCTGGAACAGCGCCCTCATCCGGTAGTCGTCGTGGCCACCCGGGCCCCGGCCGGCGACACCGCCCAAGCTGTGCGGGAACGCGTTGGGGCGATCCGTGAGGTCACCGCGGCGCTTGCAACCGCCCGGCCACGAAAGCGTCAATTCCTCATCCACCTCCACGAGGGGGCCCACCCAGCTGATGCGGCTGTCTCCGGATATCTCACCGCCCTGGAAGCCGAGGACCCGCGATTCCAGACCCGCAGCATCGAGGTTGAGACACTGCCCGCTGGCGAGGACCTGTTGGCGCTAGTAGCCGAGGAGACCGCTACTACTGGTTCGCGCGTACGCCGAACCGGCTCGACCCGGCAGAAGCGTGGGTTTGTGGAACTGCCCGTAGCCACCGACAATGCCGTGTTTGCTGACGGGATATTCCTCGTTACTGGTGCGCCAGGAGGCCTCGCCACGCGGGCGGCCGAGCATATCCAGGCCCGGGGCGGCCATGTGGTCCTCAGCGGCCGACGCGAACTAGATCCCATCGCGTCCCGCAAGCTGCGTCCGCTCCTTGACGCCGGTGCCGTGTACCTTCCTGCGGACCTTGGGGATGCGGCCGCCGTGTCCCAGATGGTCGACGCCGCACGCTCGGTACTCGGTCGCCTCGACGGGGTGCTCCATGTCGCGGGCCGAACTCGGGATGCCCTCGCCTTGCACCTCACGTCGAACGACGTCGAGGAAGTCTTGGCGGCCAAGGTCACAGGAACGCTCGCCCTGGATGCCGCCACCGCCGCCGACGATCTGCGCTGCTTCGTGTGCTTCTCATCGGTGTCGGCAGAGCTCGGTACCGTGGGCCAGACGGCGTACTGTGCCGCAAACGCTTTCCTCGATGCGTTCAGCACCGGGCGCGAGGCCGCCCGTTCCCGCGGCGAGCGTCGGGGAGTCACCGTCTCTATCGGATGGCCCTACCTGCTTGGTGGAGGGATGCGGATCGACGACGAGACTGCGTCCCGGATGCGCGAGGGCTGGGGGCTTGAGCCCCTAGACGTGACGACAATGTGTCGTGCGTTGGAAGCGGCCGTGGCCTCGGGGCGATCCCATGTGCTGCCCCTGGCGGGAGACCGGGACCGGATCCAACGAACCTTCGACCTCGTGCCGGTCACGATGCCACCGATGGCGCTGCCCGTCGCCCCAGCCGAGAAGAACGATGAACTGCGACGGGCGACCGAGACCTGGCTGGTGTCGGTCGTAGCGGAGACCCTTCATGCGGACCCGGCCAAGGTCCTTGCCGCCGAGTCGTTCGCCAGCCTTGGCGTCGACTCCATCCTCATGCTGCAACTCGTCCGAGCTTTCGAGAAGGAACTAGGCCAGTTACCGAAGACCCTCTTCTTCGAGTTCGAGGACCTGGATGCCCTCACCGGGTACTTCGTGGCCGAACACGGCGCCGCGCTGCAGGCTCTGCTAGGCGTTGTTGAGCCAGAACCGGCGCCAGAACCGATCACTGTCGTCGAGACGCACGAAACCTCCTGTGATGAGCCCATCGCCATCATCGGCCTTAGCGGTCGCTATCCCGAGGCTCCGGACCTAGACTCCTTCTGGCGGAACCTTAGGGTAGGGCGCGACTCGGTACGAGAAGTACCGGCGGATCGCTGGGACCACTCCGTCTGGTTCGATCCCGAGCCCGGCACACCCGGAAAGGCCTACGCGCGCTGGGGCGGTTTCCTGGACGGCATACAGGACTTCGATCCGTTGTTCTTTGGGATCACCCCCCGCGACGCCGCAGTGCTTGATCCCCAGGTCCGACTGTTCTTGGAGGAGTCGTGGCGGGCGTTTGAGGACGCCGGCTTGACCCGGGATGCCCTGCGGGGGCAGCGCGTTGGCGTTTTCGCCGCAGCGATGTACGGGATGTACGAACTCCTCCAGACCGAAAACGACGGCGTGGACGTGCCCGTCTCCAGCTCGCTGTCCGCGATCGCCAATCGGGTCTCCTATTTCATGAACTTCACCGGGCCGAGCCTCACCGTCGACTCGATGTGCTCGTCGTCCTTGTCAGCCCTCCACCTGGGGTGCCAGAGCATCCGTCAAGGCGAATCTGACATCGTGCTAGTCGGGGGAGTGAACCTGACCGTCCACCCGAACAAACTTGTGCTTCTGAGCCAGGGGCGCTTTGCCGCCCGCGACGGCCGCTGTCGAGCTTTCGGGGCCGACGGCAGCGGATACGTTCCCGGGGAGGGTGTAGGGGCGCTGGTACTGAAACCGTTGGGCCGCGCGATCGCCGACGGCGACCCGGTGCGGGCCGTCATTCGTGCCTCCGTCGTCAACAGCGGCGGACACACCTCCGGGTTCACAGTGCCGAACCCAGTCGCCCAGGCCGCCCTCGTGCGCGAGGGACTCGACCGAGCCGGCGTCCGCGCCGACAGCATCGGGTACGTCGAGGCCCACGGCACCGGCACCCAGCTGGGCGACCCCATCGAGGTCGAGGCTCTGACCAAGGCATTCCGCAATGACACGCAGGAACGGGGTTTCTGCTCGCTCGGTTCGGTCAAGACCAACATCGGCCACTGCGAGGCAGCCGCTGGAGTGGCGGCACTAACCAAGGTCCTGCTCCAGCTTCAGCACCGCGAACTCGTCCCCTCCCTGCACGCGGATGTCCCGAACCCCAACATCGATTTCGCATCCTCCCCGTTCGTGGTCCAGCGCGCGCTCGAACCCTGGCCCGCGGGACCAGCGGGTGTGCGCCGCGCTGCGGTCAGTGCCTTCGGGGCCGGAGGGGCGAACGCGCACGTCATCGTGGAGGAGTTCTCCAGTGACGAGGCCTACTCGCCGGTTGAGGAGCGGTTGTTCGTCTTCTCCGCGCGCGATGGTGGAGCCCTGAACAATGTGCTTGGGCGCTTCGCCGACTGGTTGGAAAGGGGCCTTCGAGCCGACTCGATCATCACCCGGCTGTCCGAGCTCACTGGAGTTGACGCCGAGCTTATCCAACCCGGAACCCCGATCTCGGAGCTGGGGCTGGCTTCGTTCGAGGCCCAGCGACTGGTCCTTGAGTTCGCTCCCTCCGGCACGCTCCCGCCGCTCGACGGAAGTTCCCTGACCGTCGCGGACCTTACGGCGAGTGTTGCCGATGCGATGGATGCGACACCGAACCTGGCGGCCGTAGCGCACACGCTCCAGAGCGGGCGTGAGGTGATGCCGTATCGCTTGGCGGTCGTTGCTACGCGTGGCGATGAGCTGCTTCGCACCCTGCGCGCCCATTTGGCGGGACAGTCCTCCGATGCCATCTGTGGCACCGCCCCGAGCAATCGTCGCGAACTGGCCGCAGCACTCGAGGCTGTGGGGGGTACCCAAGCGATGGAAGCGCTGGCCCTGGAACGCGACCTCGCCGCGCTAGGACGTGCCTGGGTCAGCGGTGCCGCGGTGCCGTGGGAGCTGCTTTACCCCGGCGGCCTTCCACGCCGCGTCGCCCTGCCCACGTACCCGTTCGCGCGGGAGCGCTGCTGGGCGGTTCGGGTGCCGACGCCCACCCACGGCGCTCCTCGCCCCCTGCTGGGTGAGCGTTCCGAGACTCCCGGCGGATGTGAGTACCGCTGTCGCTTGAGCGCCGAAGAGTTCTTCCTGGCTGACCACGTCATCGACGGGGCCTCGGTCCTGCCGGCAGCCGTCCACCTGGAGCTCATGCGGTCCGCGCTAGCAGACAGCGGCGTCGCCGGTGACCTGAGTGACGTCATCCTGCTCGCGCCCGTGAGGGTGACGAGCGAGAGCGTCACGCTAACCGTAACCGTCGTTCAGGAGCGACCCGGCACGACGGAGATCGAGGTCTTGACCATGGGAGCGGATGGTGAACGCCAGGTTCATGCGCGGGCTAGTGCGGTGTCGACGCACGACGATCGCCCCATCGAGTCCCTTGAGGTAATCCGCTCCCGGTGCCACTCTGGTCAGCTGCCCGGTGAGGACTGCTATCGCAGCTTCACGGACCTTGGCCTCAACTATGGGCCGCGCCATCGCGTGCTCGATCATCTCGCCTTGGGTGAGGGTGAGGTCCTAGCCAGGATCATCCTGCCGGATACCCTGAGGCATGGTCTCGAAAGGTTCGGGTTCCATCCCGCCCTTCTAGACGGCGCCCTGCAGGCCATGCTCGGCCTGGGATCGCCCAACTCGTCGGGTGCCGCGGAACTTCCCTTTGCTCTTGGATCCGTACAGCTCCTTGCCCCCATGGCAGAGGGCATGTGGGCGCACCTGAGGCGAAGCTCGTCGTCCACGGGTCTTTCGAAGGTGGACATCACTCTCTACGACGACGCCGGAATCCCGTGTGTGCTGCTGACCGACGTGGCGTTCCGTGCGGTGGCAGGCCCCGAGGTCCCGCAGCCCAGCGGTCTCGTGTTCGAGACGTGTTGGAAATCGGCCTTCGCCGCCAACGGTCCGGCGATACCTCTCGACCGCTGGCACATTGTCGGCCTCAACTTGGATCGGGAACTGGTTGACCGCCTATCCGAGTTGCCGGACTTGAAGGTCACTGCCCTGACCACCACGTGCGAGACCGAGGCTGAGCGTTACACCGAGCACGCCGTCGCTCTGATAGGCGTCCTAAAGCGGGAGTTGAGCATCCCAGCCGGGACGCGGCTGGTCCAACTCATGCTTCGTGGAACCGAGGACACGCCGATGACAGGCCTGTTGGGGATGCTGCGTAGCTTCCGGCTTGAGGAGCCCTCCGCGCTCATCCAGGTCTTGATCGTGGACGAGTCGATGTCCGCCGATCAGGCGGCGCGTGCCGTCGTGGATGAGCGCCGCTGTCCCGAGGATGACTGCGTCTGGCTGGGTGGCACCCGCCGGGCTCTCACCTGGCGCGAACTCAAACTGCCCGCATCGGCGGCGATTCGTTGGCACGACAACGGGACCTGGCTCATCACGGGTGGCGCCGGCGGTCTCGGGCGTCTGGTCGCGCTTGACCTGGCCCGCCACACCGCGAACGCGCGGCTTGTCCTCATCGGTCGTTCCGAGCCGTCCGAGTCCACCGCGGCCCTGGTTGCGAGTCTGCGTGCCGCCGGGGCGGACGCCTCCTACCACCGTGCCGACGTCACCAGCGTCACCGAGATGCGCGACCTCGTCGCCCAGCTTGGCACGGTTTCGGGCGTCGTCCACTGTGCGGGCACCGTCCGGGACTGCCTCATCCTTGGCAAGACCGACGAGGGTGTCGCGGCGGTGCTGCGGCCGAAGACCACCGGGATTGAGGTCCTCGATGAGGTCACGCGGCGCGAGCCTATACGTGACTTCATAGTCTTCTCTTCCTTGGCTGGGGCCATCGGGAACTTCGGCCAGGCCGACTACGCGGCCGGCAACGCGTATTGCGACCGGTTCGCCCAGCGTCGCCGCGTCGCGGTTGCTCGCGGGGAGCGTTCCGGCCGGACCCAGTCCATCGGGTGGGCCCTCTGGGAGGGCGGCGGCATGGGACACGGTACCGTCTCTGCGGAGGGCCTGGCACAAGTTGGACTCAGCCTCCTGGATGACCAACTGGGTCTGGAACTGCTCCATCGTCTTGCAACGGTCGACTCCGGGCACGTCGTCGTGCTCACCGGGATCACCGAACGGCTCCGCGCATACGTAGCCGGCCAGAGCCGCAACGCTCTCCCATCCCTGCCAGACGACTCCAGTGTTCTTTCGGACCGTCTCCTGGGTGAGCTATGCGATCTCGTAAGCGACCGCACCGGCATCGACAGGGAGCGGCTGGATGCCAGGGCACCCCTTGACGCTCTAGGCATCGACTCAATCATCATCATGGACCTGACGGCTCAGTTGGAGAAGAAGCTAGGGCCCCTGCCGCGGACGGTGTTCTTCGACAACGGGAGCCTCGCGGAGTTGGCGGACAGCCTCGTCGCGGACCACCCGGCCGAGTGCGTCGCCTGGTTGGGGACGGATGGCGTGCCTCTGGCTGCGGCCAGGCAGTCCGTCGAGCTACCCGTTGCCGAACCCGCAAGGGAAACCTCGCCGGACATCGCGATCATCGGTGTGGCTGGGCGATACCCCAAATCCCCGACCCTTGAGGCGCTCTGGGAGAACCTGCAAGAGGGACGTGACTGCGTCACCTCGGTGCCGTCAGATCGCTGGGACCATGACCAGTTCTATGACACATCGGGCGAGTCAGGCACCACGAATGCGAAGTGGGGCGGATTCATTGATAACCACGCCAGCTTCGATTCGTTGTTCTTCGGGATCTCCCCTTCCGAGGCGGAGGTCATGGATCCGCAGGAGCGGGTCTTCCTCGAGTGCGTCCACCACGCGATCGAGGATGCCGGGTACACGCCTGAGACGCTCAGTCCGCAAGACGAGGACGGGCTGCCCGGGCGGGTGGGTGTCTTCGTTGGAGCCATGTACCTCGAGTACCAACTCTATGGTGCCCAGGCGCAGACGCGCGGCGACATCTACACAACCAACGGATCGGCCGCATGCATCTCCAACCGAGTCTCGTACACCTTCGGGTTCCACGGCCCGAGCCTGACCCTGGACACGATGTGTTCGTCGTCGCTTGTCGCCATCCACCTGGCGGTCCAGAGCCTGCGCTCCGGGGATGCGGATGTCGCGGTCGCCGGCGGAGTGAATCTTTCCCTCCACCCGAACAAGTTCATCACCCTCGGCATGAACCACTTCGCCTCTCCGACCGGCCGCTGCCACTCCTTCGGCGCAGACGCGGATGGCTACGTTCCCTCTGAAGGTGTCGGGGCCCTCATCCTGAAGCCACTCGACGCGGCACTCAGGGACGGCGATCACATTCATGCCGTCATCAAGGGCACGGCAGTGAACTCCGATGGTCGCACCAACGGGTTCACGGCCCCGAGCTCCATAGCGCAGACCGCTGTCATCCGCAAAGCCCTGCGCCAAGCAGCGGTTCATCCCAGGGATATCTCCTACGTCGAGGCCCACGGCACGGGAACCCGGTTGGGTGACCCCATTGAGGTGACGGCCTTGACGCGTGCGTTCGAGGATGCCCCAACCGACGGCAGCTGCTTCCTCGGGTCCGTGAAGTCCAACCTGGGACACTGCGAGAGCGCAGCAGGGATGGCCGGCGTCGCCAAGGTGCTGCTTCAGCTAAAGCACAAGCAGTTGGTGCCATCGATTCACTGCGAGCGTCTCAGCCCAGAGATCGACTTCACCGATTCGCCGTTCACCGTCTCTCGTCGGCTGCGCGACTGGACCCCCAGAAACGGCAGGCGCCTGGCTGGTGTGTCGGCCTTCGGAGCCGGCGGCACCAATGCCCATGTCGTTATCGCCGAGGCCCCCGGTCTCCCCGAAGTCCAGAGAATCGACGATGGCGAGGTCCTGATCGTGTTGTCGGCCATGACTACGGAGGCGCTGGAGCGTCAACTCGGTCAGTTGGCTGAGTGGATTCGTCGTGAAACCCCCGACGCTGCCGTTCTCGCTGATGTTGCCTATACCCTACAGATCGGTCGCCGGGCCCACGAGGAGCGCTTTGCCGCAGTGGCGAAGGATGCCGCGGATCTGCTGAGGCGGCTCGAAAACCCGACTGCTGGACAGCGCGGCAGCGTTGGTGAATCAGCTCCCCCCGCCCGGGAGGCGGAGGTGGCGGCGGCGATCCGGTCGCGCGACCTAGCCGCCCTGGCTCGCCTATGGGTCCTGGGCGCCCAGGTGCCATGGCGCGAGTTGCACCGGGATGGGCGTCGGCGAGTAAGTCTTCCCGGATACCCGTTCGAAGTGCGCCACCACTGGCGGCCGACGGCAGACCTCGTGGCTCCGAGCCATGGCCGGCCTACAGGACCCGATCCTGTGCTTCGCAATGAGTCGAGCCTTTTCGAACAGCGATACGTGACGAACCTGCCCGCCATTCAGTCCCTGGTGCGGCCTAGCGATCTTGCAGCCATGTGGGCGCTGCCCCTCGTGCTGGCGTGCCGGGCCGGGGAGGCCGGACTTGAGCGTTCGCACGCTCGGCTCACGGATATCGCGTGGCTTCAGTCGCCCCTGCCCGATACCGAAGTCATCACGAGTCTGTGGCCCGATGACGACTCCGTCCTCATCCAGGTCGGTGGCTCGTCGAAAGAGGTTGGTTTCGAGGCCAGAATCGCCATGGACAGTGGCGTCCCCAGTGCCGAGCCGCCTATGGAATTGCAGTCTGTCAAGGAACGCTGCTCAGCCGTGCTGCCGGGAACCGAGACGGGTTCAAGTCGTGTTCGGGAAGTCTGGCTAGGGATGGATGAGGCCATCTGTGTCCTTAGCGGTCGATCAGATGTCGATGAGGAATCCCGCTTCCTCAACCTCCTGTCCGGCCTCATGGAAGCGATGGAGCTGTGGTTGACCAGGACATCCGGCATGTGTGAGGGCTGGTGCCCCGAGTCGGCGGACGAGATCGCGCTGTTCCAATCCCCGGTGGGTGACTGTCTAGCCCACCTGAAACGTCGGGGGGCCTGCATCGATATCGACGTGACGGACCTCTCCGGACAGCTCGTCGCCCGGTTCAACAACATCCGAGTCCACGAAGAAGCGTTGGGAGTTAGCGCATGAATACCCGAAACCACATTGGCAATGAAATGAACCGGCACCAACTCGGAATTAGCCCCGAAGAGTTGGACAAGGCCACCGAGAGATACCTCGTGGAGCTACTGGCCCGCCATACCAAAGTTCCGGAGGCCGACCTCAGGGTGACCGCCCCGTTCGAGCGCTTCGGGGTGCAATCGATCATGATGCTCCAGATGACTCAGGAACTGGAACGCGACCTGGGACCGCTTCCCAAGACCCTGTTCTTCGAGCACAGCAATGTCAAGGAACTCGCAGCCCATCTCGTAGTAGCCCGCGAGAAGGCACTGCGCAAGCACCTCGGGTTGGAACCTCAGGAGGTTCAGCCTCCGGTGCCGAGCGTGGCCGACACGGTGGTTGAGCCAACCCGTGTGGAATGCACCTCGTCTCAGAACCTCGAGGTACGGGGCGGCAAGGACTCCCGGCGTCGAGAGGTCACCGCCCGGCCTGAGGGGGCGGGGAAGTTGCGCCTGCTGCGACGTCGGCAAGCTGACGAACAGAATCCGCACGCCTGGAGCGGGTCGTCGCGGGCGACCGAGCCGGTCGCAATCATCGGAATGTCCGGACGATACCCTGGGGCGTCCGACCTCGACGAGTTCTGGCGCAACCTGGCCGCTGGGCGGGACTGTGTGACTCCCGTGCCCCGGCGCCGCTGGAACCACGAGGCGCTACTTGTCGACGGTGCACCCGAGCCGGGCCGTACCTATTGCAACGCTGGTGGTTTCGTCGAGGGCATCGAGTTCTTTGACCCGATGTTCTTCCGGATGCCACCGAAAGAGGCCGCCGTTATTGATCCCCAGGAACGCCTGTTCCTGGAAACGGCTTGGCACACCCTCGAGGACGCCGGATACACCCGGGCATCGCTGGCCCACGAGAAGGTTGGGGTTTTCGTCGGGATGATGTTGAGCCAGTACCAGTTGCTGAGTTCAAGCCGCAGCGGTTGGTGCAACGGCGGTGCGATTCCGGCGTCGGTGGCCAACCGAGTCTCCCATTTCTTCGACTTCACCGGACCGAGCCTGACGTTGGACACGATGTGTTCGTCGTCGCTCACTGCCCTTCATCTGGCATGCGACGCTCTCGTATCCGGGGACGCTACCGTCGCTCTGGTCGGTGGCGTCAATCTCATGGTTCACCCCGCCAAGTACCTGGCCTTGTCCCAGTACACGTTCCTCTCGGCGACCGGTCACTGCCATGCTTTCGGGGCTGCCGGCGACGGCTATGTTCCCGGCGAGGGGGTCGGCGCCGTGCTCATCAAGCCTCTGTCTAGGGCCGTCGCCGATGGGGACCACATCCACGCGGTTCTTCTCGCCTCCGCTGTTAATCAGGCCGGTCATACCAATGCCTACTACGTACCGAGCCCGAAGGCTCAAGCCGAGGTGATCACCGAGGCTCTGAGGCGTGCCCAGGTCGATGCTGGTGACGTCAGCTACGTCGAGGCGCACGGCACCGGCACGCAACTCGGGGATCCGATCGAGATATCCGGGCTGGAACGGGCCTATGGCTCCGCCGAGACGCGCTCCAAGATCGCCCTAGGATCCGTGAAATCGGGCATCGGGCACTTGGAGTCAGCCGCTGGGATGGCCGCGCTGACCAAGGTCGTGCTCCAAATGACCAACGGACAGCTCGCCCCCTCCCTGCACTGCACCCCGCCCAACCCTAATCTGAACCTGGACGCATCCGGGTTCGAGATTCCCCGAACCCTTGCGCCTTGGAAGCCGCGTCGCGGGCGCCGTGTGGCAGGCATCAGCGCCTTCGGAGCCGGCGGGAGCAATGCCCACCTCATCGTCGCCGAGGCGCCCGCTACCCAGATGCGCGCCAGCGTCACCGGCCCGGAACTGCTCGTGTTCTCCGCCCGGGACGAGCCTGCTCTCCAGGCGTTGGCGCGGCGCTGGCTTCGTTTCCTCGGCGACCCGGTGCCAGCCCAAGACACCCGCCTTGTCCGTGAGGCCGTTGCCGCCGTCGTGGGCGTCCCCTGCGACGCCGTCGGCGACACGGATCGCTTCGAGGACCTGGGGTTGAGCGGGTACCTCGTCCATGAGTGTGCGACGCACCTTGCTGCGGCCACCGGCTGCCCTGTCTCGGCTGACCTGCTGCTCGACAACCAGACGGTCCAGGAGACGGCGGCTGTACTCCGTAGCGTGGAGGCCGGACCGACCTTGGCCGGGGGACCGGACGTCGAGCTCGCGGACATCGCCCACACCCTCCAGGTTGGCCGTGAGGAGATGGTCGCCAGGCTCGCGTTCGTCGCCGAGGACCTCGACTCCGTGCGCTCCCGGCTTGCCGAGTACCTCGCGGGCGGAACCTCTGGCATCCAGATCGGGAACCTGGAACAGGGCAGCATGACCGTGCTCGACATGATCCCCGACGACCTAGTTTCGGGCCTAGTCTCTGACCTGATTGACCGCGGCCGGCTAGATGAGTTGGCAGCCCTGTGGGTGGCCGGACTCCACGTCGACTGGTCTAGAGTTCGGCGCGGGGGGTCAGCTCGGCGCGTTAGCTTGCCCACCTATCCATTCCGGCGCGACCTGTGCTGGATTACCGACGCGGACGTAGCTGACGCTCTTGTCCCCGACAGCGTCATCTCAGACATCCTGGGCGAGGCCGTGCCTTCCGAGCCCTCGACCTCGAACCCCGCGCCCATGCCCCGGCCTGCTTCTGCCGAGCTGACCCTAGAGAGCGTCGTGTTCGAGTGCGTGGCCGACTGCTTGGTCGAGGTCCTAGGTGTCCCGAGGGAACGTATTGTCGGTTCTCTCCGGTTGGAGAACCTGGGGATGGACTCGGTGCGCATCACCCAGGTACTCGCCGCCCTATCCCGGCACATCGAGCAGCTTCCCGCCACTTTGCTGTTCACCTGTAAGGACATCGACGGCATCGTCCGATTCCTCGTCGCCAACCATCGGGAGGCCTGCACCTGGCTCCTGATGCGCCGAATGGACGTCGGCAACATCCTGCTCGACGACTCGCCCGCGAACGACGTGCCGCCCTCACCCGCCGTGACATCGACTTCAGACCCCCTAGACATCGCGATAGTCGGGGTCTCGGGCCGCTATCCGGGCGCGCCCGACCTGGCCACGTTCGCGCGGAATCTCCGCGAGGCCACGGACTGCGTAAGCGAGATTCCGAAGGAGCGGTGGGACTGGCGTCAGCACCCCGATATCAAGTGCCGCTGGGGCGGGTTCATCGACGATGCCCTGACCTTCGACCCGACCTTCTTCGGTATCGCGCCCAACACCGCGGCTTTCATGGATCCGCAGGAGCGGCTCTTCATCCAGGCCGCGTGGCACTGCCTTGAGGACGCCGGGTACACGCCGCAGTCCCTCGGCGATCCGCGGGCAGGCGACGGCCGGGGCAACGTGGGAGTATTCGTCGGAGCGTCTTTCAACGACTACGCCCTCCATGGGGCGGATGCGTTGCAAGCCGGTCAGGTCGTGCCCGTCGACCAGCAGATGTACTCGGTCGCCAACCGAGTGTCTTACCTGTTCAATCTGCGTGGACCGAGCCTGGTCGTCGACACCGCCTGCTCGTCTTCTCTTTACGCCATCCACCTCGCCGCTCGGGCCATCCGGAACGGGGAGTGCGATGTTGCGATCGCCGGGGGTGTCAATCTGCTCCTCCACCCCGCTAAGTACTCCAGCCTCAACCTGCTCGGTTTCCTCGCCCCAGACGGCCACTGCCACAGCTTCGGAGCTGACGGAGGCGGGTACGTACCCGGCGAGGGGGTCGGTGCCGTGCTGCTGAAACCCCTCGAACGCGCCTTGGCGGACAGGGATCACATCTACGGCGTGATCCGCGGCTCGTCGGTGAACCATGGAGGACGCACTCAGGGATACACCGTGCCCAACCCCGTCGCCCAAGCGGAGCTGGTCTCCAACGCCATGGCCTTGGCCGGGGTGACCTCGGAAAGCATCGGTTACGTTGAGGCCCACGGGACGGGAACCACACTGGGTGATCCCATCGAGATTGACGCCCTCACACGCGCCTTCGGGAACCGTAATGCCACGTCACCTCGGTGCGCATTGGGATCGGTTAAGTCGCTGATTGGCCATCCGGAGGCGGCGGCCGGTATCTCTCAGCTAACCAAGGTGCTCCTCCAACTCGGGAGCCGGGAGATCTTTCCCCACCGACTCAACTCCGAGCAGCTCAACCCGAACTTGAATCTGGGACCGACGCCGTTCAGGATCCCCGCCGAACTGGAGGAATGGCCGGCGCCGACCGGACCCAGCGGCGAACCCTTGCCTCGCCGGGCCGGCATCTCCTCCTTCGGAGTGGGCGGCTTGAGCGCCCACCTGGTCATTGAGGAGGCTCCCGCAGCTTCCCCGCGCGGCCCGAAAGCTGCCGGTCCGCGGGTTGTGTTACTTTCGGCCGCGTCACCCGAGCAATTGCGGCGCGCCGTCGACGAACTTCATACCTACCTGGCTGGTGGACACGCCGCCTCCTTCGCGGGCGTCCCGTCCCTGGAGGACGTCGCCTTCACCCTCCGCGTGGGCCGCGTGCCGCAGAAATACCGCCTGGCTCTGGTGGCCGAAGATCTCCTCGACCTCAACCGCCAGTTGGGTAGCGCTTCCGCCGATGGCCAGGTGGGATTCTGGGGCGAGGTAGCCCCTGGGCGGCAGGCCGCCACGGTGGGGACCCGCCCTCGAACCGCACAGGAACTCAAGGCCTTCGCCCGGGCCTGGGTTACGGGCGAGGCACAGCCCGGCCCGGACTGGTTGGAGCACGCGGATGCGCGTCGAGTGTCCCTGCCCGGCTATCCCTTTGCGGGCAAGGACTACTGGCTGTACGGGTCCGGACCTGCCGAGAACGCCCAGACCGATCAGAAATACGAGTTCTCTGCAGCGCCCCCAATCGAGCCGCCGGCGGCCGCAGACGACGTCCCGCCGGAGGTCGACCGCCCCGATTTCCTGGTCGGGTGGGAGGAACGCCCATCGATAGATCGTCTCGAGCTGCTCATCGACCATGTTCGAACCAAATTCGAGACCGCGCTGGGGTTCGGCGGTGGGGACATCCTCGACATTGACCGAGGACTGTTCGACCTGGGGCTCGACTCGATCACCGCTGCCAACGTGTTCAACACCCTGGAGGCGGAGTTCGGGACGGGCATGGACCAGTCGCTGTTCTTCAACTACCCAACCGTGCGGCAGGTGGCGGATTACCTCGTCGCCTGGATCACCGCCGCGGATGCGCCTGCCACAACCCGCGAACTTTCGGGAAACGGGTCTGCCGACGATCTCGTGGACGTAGACGTGGACTTGCTCGACGAGGACGAACTCGTCCAGGTCCTCCAGCAAGAACTTATTGAAGCCACTCTCGTGTAAGGAACCTCCATGGACGCCAATTCCAAGGACGAACTCATCAAGAAGTCAATTCGAACCATTCGTGAGCTCCGTCGTGAACTAGAGCACCGCGCCTCCGTTGACGTGCCCGTGGCGGTCGTTGGGATGGCCTGCCGATTCCCGGGTGGAGCGAACTCTCCCGAGCAGTTCTGGGAGCTCCTCCAGGCCGGCGGTTCGGGGCTCGTGGATGTGCCTCCCGAACGCTGGAACGTCGATGCGTTCTACTCGCCGCCCCCCGGTAAGCCCGGCCGCTCCTACATTCGACGCTCAAACTTTTTGTCGGGTGATGTCGCAGAATTCGATGCACGGTTCTTCGGGATCTCGCCGGTCGAAGCTAACGCGATGGATCCTCAGCAGCGCGTGCTGCTCGAGGTTTGCTGGGAGGCTTTGGAACACGCCGGCCTAAACCCCGCAATCCTCCGCGGCAGCGCCACAGGGGTGTTTCTCGGGATTAACAGCGCCGGCGAGTACTCGAAGCTCGTTACTTCCCATTCCGCCAACGACAACTATCTCGGGACAGGGAACACGCTCAGCGTCGCCTCCGGACGGATCTCTTATTTCCTCGGCATCAACGGACCGGCCATTTCGGTGGACACAGCCTGCTCGTCATCCCTGGTCAGCGTGCTCCTCGCGGCCGAGTCCCTAAGACGAGGCGAGTGCAGCACTGCCCTGGCAGCGGGCGTGAGCCTCATGCTGGCCCCGCAGGTTATGGCCGGGCTGTGCGCGATGAACGCCTTGTCCCCGGACGGTGCCAGCAAACCTTTTGACGCAGCGGCGGACGGCTATGGCCGTGGCGAGGGCTGCGGTGTCGTCGTGCTCAAGCGACTGCCAGACGCTCAGCGTGACGGCGATCGGGTGCTGGCGGTGATTCGCGGCGGAGCCATCAACAACGACGGCGAGTCGAGTGGCCTGACGGTCCCCAACGGCAACTCGCAGCGTCAAGTGCTCAGTGAGGCCCTGCGTAACGCCCGGCTTGAGCCGGGGGAGATCGACTACCTGGAGACTCATGGGACCGGCACACTGCTCGGAGACCCCATTGAGGTAGATGCAATTCGTTCGGTTTACGGTCCAGGCCGCTCCGAGCGGCCCCTTATCCTCGGGGCGGTCAAGGGCAACATCGGGCATCTCGAGCATGCCGCTGGTGTTGCCAGCCTAATCAAAGTGATCCTAAGTCTGGGGCATGGCAAGGTCACCCCGATTGTCGGCCTTGACGAACTCAATCCTCGGGTTGCGACCGGAGGACACGAGCTGTCCTTCCCCCGCGAGCTTTCCTCCTGGCCAGATGTCGACCGGCCCCGTCGTGCCGCGGTTTCGTCGTTCGGTTTCAGCGGCACGAACGCGAACGTCATCGTCGAGCAGGCCCCCAAACCGGTGGCTGAACCGTCGCGTGGTAGCCGGACCGCCCTGACCGTCTCGGCCAAGAGCGAGGGTGCCCTCAGGCGTCAGCTAGAACAATTCGAGAGGTACCTCAGCGGCACCACCAACGAATGTGAGGACATCGCTTGGACGGCCAACGTGTGTCGTGTCGCCTTCGACCATCGAGCCGTCGTCGTTGGGTCCAGCGTGGAGGAATTGCGGAGGCGTGTCACTGACATCCTTGCCTGGTCTGATAGCAACGGTTCGCTCTACTCGGCGGACCGCGTGGTGCTTGGCAGCAGCCAGGGACGGGACCGATACGACGCCAAACGTTCCCTGTTCACATCGGTCGGGGACGGCGTGGCGCTCACCGCCCATGTCGACGCCAAGATCCCGCCCAAGCTCGCCTTCGTCCTCACGGGTGATCAGGCCGCGCTCATCCCCAGGGCGAGGGAGCTGTACCGGCGCCAGCCAGCGTTTACCGAGGCATTCGATCTGGTCGCCTCCAAACTCAACCCCCGGGTGCTAGAGGAGTTCCGCGCCGGGAAACCAGCGCCGGACCAGGCCACAGCCGCAGCCTGGTACCTCTGCGGGGCCACCGCCATGGTCGTGCTGCTGACGAGTTACGGCGTGAGACCAGACGTGGTCCTAGGTGACGGGGCCGGGATCCTCGTCTCCGCCTGGGCTTCCGGGGCCATCTCTCTCGATGATCTGATCCGGCTTCACCAGGCGGATGATGTCCCAGCCCTGGCCGGCTCGCTCGCGCCCAGTGATCCGACATGCCGATTCCAGGCGATGTGGCATGGCGATGCCCGGCCGGATCCCAAGTTGTGGCGCGGTGAGCTGGCAAACTGCCGGGCCGCGACGATGGGGCAGCGAGAACAGGCAGTCCGTGGGCTGACCCGGCAGGGCTACCGGTTCTTCGTCGAGATTGACGGCTCCATGGATGGCGCCATGAAATCCGTCCTGGACGAACTCGCTGCGATCCTGGTTCGCCCCGCGGCGAACGGAGGCACCAACTTCGTGGATGCCCTCGCCACCCTCTACTCGCTGGGGGCTCAAGTTCAGTGGCGGGAGCTCCATCACGGCCGCACATGTCAGAAAGTCGTCCTGCCGAGCTACCCGTTCGACTCCCAACGTCACTGGCTCAAGCAACCCGAGGGGACAGATACCCAGCCGCTGGCGACAGGTTTCCAGGGGCGTGACCTCGGACTGCCCCTGCCGACACGACAGTGGCTGTACACGTTGAGCCTGGAGTCAAACCCCGAACTGGCCGACAATTCCGGCGTCGTCCACATCGGCTACTACCTTGAGATGATCCTGGCGGCCGCTCACTCCTGGTATGGGGTCGAGGATGTGTTTGTCCACGAGATGGATCTGGTCAGCGCGATGCTGGTCCTTCCGGGCGAGGTACGTGAGGTGGCCCTGCTGGTTGATGACCCCGGCGAGGATGGGCGACAGGGCTTCCGGTTCCTCTCCCGAACCGGAGGGCAGGGACCGTGGACCCCTCACGCAGAAGGCCGACTTAGTCTCACGCGTGGCCCTGAGCCCGGCGTCGTAGATCTGGATGGGACCAGTCTCACGACCAAGTCGTTGAGTGGAGACGAGGTCTACGAGGTACTCACGGCTCGCGGGTTCCGCTTCGGCACTTCGGTTCGGTGGCTGGACCGGCTCTGGATCGGCGACCGTGACGCCGTTGTCCGGTTCTTGCCTGCAGGCAAAGAACACCACGCCCTGCCGTGCCATCCCGGCGTACTCGACAGCTGCGCTCAAGTGTTCAACATTCTCGTAGGAGATCAGACGCCAAAGGGCACCAAGTACATGGTCAATCGGCTGGACAATGTAGCCCTGCGTGTCTCCCGCGAGGGGGACGAACGGACGCTTTTCGCCCGCATCTCAGACGTGCGTGATGAAGGCAACGCCGTCTCGGGCGGGTTCTGCGTTACGACCACGACCGGGCAGCCGGTGATCTCCGCTGGCGGCATTCGTCTCGCCGCCTTCGATGAGGAGCGTCTAGGGCGCATGAAGGCGCTACTCGAGAGCGCGAGTGTTGGGACAGGTGAGTTCGACGCATCCTTCCGGCAACAGTTCGACGCCGCCTCCGAAGGGGAGCACAGCGGCCTCGTATGCGACTACCTGGTGGCGCTCCTGTCAGAGACCCTCGGAATGGACACTGGCGACGTCAAACCCGACGATGAGATCAAGGATCTTGGCCTGGACTCGATGAGCGGCCTAGTGCTGCTCGACCGTATCCGAGAGAAATTAGGGGCCGAGATCCAGATGACAGATCTTGTGCACTGTCGCGTCGTGCAAGATCTTGCGGAGTCCGTGACAAAGCTACTGTCGGGACGCCAGACCTCGAAGGACGTCCAGCTCGCCCCGCCCGATGCCGACATGAGTCTGGGACACTGGATCCGGAGCAAGACCCGGTCCAGTCAGGCCCGTGTGAGGCTCTTCTGCTTCCCGAACGGGTATAGGAGCGCCGACCTGTTCGACGAGTGGCAGGACATCCTCGGCCCGACGATCGACGTGGCGGCCGTGAAACTACCTGGGCTCGACGGTGAACGGATGGAAGAGACTTGTCCGCTCGACGTCGACGAGTGCGTCGATCTCGTGCGCCGAGCCGTCGATCCCGAACTGCTCGACCTCCCCGTGGCGACGTTTGGACACAGTTGGGGCTCGTTGTTCTCCTACCGGCTTGCCCATCTTCTGGAGAAGACCGCCAGCGTGCCGCTCGTGAAGTGCTTCGTTTCCGGGTATACGCCCGTGGACCGTGAGAACGGCCTCATCGGGCAACTCAAGGCCGAACTCTTGACCTCGGGGCTCTCAGAACTGCCCACCCCAGAGGAAGCCCGTACCCACAAGCCGCTGCGGGACGCAGTTGTGCGGGCGTTCGTCGCGGCTTGGGGGTACACGGAACGCGACACCCTGCTGACCCTTCCGATGCTGCTCGGCGCCTGCTGCCTCATCGACCGGTACCAGCACGACCCGGCCTCGCCCCTTCGCGCGCCGTTGACGGCATTCCACGGCATCGACGACTACGGCGTGACGATGGCGGAGATGGAGGGGTGGACTGACCTGACCAGTGGCCAGTTTTCCCTGTTCACCGTTGCCGGAGACCACCAGTTCATCAACAAGCATCAATCGGAGGCGGACGTGCTGCGGCACTTGAAGAGAGACCTGCTCTCGGGGCTAGACGACATCGATCACCCTGTGGCCGAGATGGCCCTGGGGCGCCGGAAATGAAAGGGGAGTTGTCATGAATGCGATCGCTGGAATTGAGGACGTGAGCTTCTACGGAGGCTCGGCTTGTCTGGACGTAAATCAGTTGGCAGAGAATCGGGGGCTCGACCGGGAGCGATTCGACAACCTGCTCATGAAAGAAAAGGCCGTTGCCCTGCCTTTCGAGGATCCAGTCTCTTTCGCCATCAATGCCGCACGACCGCTCCTTTCCCGACTCAGCCCGGAGGACAAGGGTCGAATCGAGATGCTCGTCACCTGCACCGAGTCCGGTGTGGATTTCGGCAAGTCGATCAGCACGTACGTCCACGACGCCCTGGGACTGGGCCGCAATTGCCGCCTCTTCGAAGTAAAGAATGCCTGCTACTCGGGGACGGCTGGGTTCAGCGCAGCCATCAACTTCGTCTTGTCCCAAGTCTCGCCGGGTGCAAAGGGGCTGGTCGTCACTACCGACATGGCGAAGTTCTCCGTCGCGGAGGGTGGAGACGCGCTGTCCGAGGACTGGTCCTTCGCGGAGCCGAGCGGCGGTGCTGGCGCCGTTGCGATCCTCGTGGGGGAGAATCCGAAGATATTCAGCGTCGATGTTGGCGCGAACGGGTACTACGGATTCGAAGTCATGGACACCTGCCGCCCGATCCCCGACAGCGAGGCCGGGAACGCCGACCTGTCGCTCATGACCTACCTGGACTGCTGCGAGTCCGCCTACCGGGAGTACGAGTCCCGAGTAGCCAGCGTCTCGTACACGGACACCTTCGATTTCCTGTCTTTCCACACGCCATTCGGCGGCATGGTTAAGGGAGCCCATCGCACAATGATGCGTCGATTTGCACATGCCAAGGGTGAACGGATCGAGCAGGATTTTCAGGATCGGGTTGCCCCGGGGCTCAGCCTGTGCGGCCGCGTCGGGAACATCATGGGCGGCTCGATATTCCTCAATCTATTGGGAACCATAGAGCAGGGACGGGTTACCGGTCCTTCGCGCATTGGGTGTTTCTCCTACGGCTCTGGATGCTGTTCGGAGTTCTATAGCGGTGTCATCGACAAGGGCAGTCAGGACTACGTGCGGTCGCTCAAGGTTTCGCAGGCACTCAACGAGCGGCACGAGCTGTCGTTCGCGGAGTACGAGGAGCTTATGAGGCTCAACAGCGTAGTCAGCTTTGGTACCCGCAACTGGGAGCTGACGAGCGAACTGCTCGGCGACTGGCGTGATCGCCTGAAAGGTACCGGTCGCGTGGTCCTGACCCAGATTGAGGAGTTCCATCGTGAATACGCAACTTTGTGACCAGGCCTCTTCGCTGCGAGGTGATGTTGTCTCCGTGCGGTCCGCGAGTGACGGCGTGGCGGTCATTGAGATGCACGACGAGGCGGGCAAGAACACCTTCACCGAAGAGCTGACGACGGAGCTGGCTGCGGCCTTCGAGCGCGTGGGGTCCGATGAGCAGTTCCGGGCGGTCGTGCTGACCGGGTACGGCCCCTATTTCTGCAGTGGCGGCACGCTCGGGGCGCTGCTCGACATCCAAGACGGCCAGAACACGTTCCTCGGGGCGGGTGAAGGACCCGGCATCTACACCATGCCCCTGACGTGCCCAATCCCCGTCGTGGCCGCCATGCAGGGCCATGCCATCGGCGGAGGGTTCTCGCTGGGGCTCTTCGCGGATGTTGTTGTCCTAGCCCGAGAAGCCGTTTACTCCGCCAGCTTCATGAAGTACGGGTTCACCCCAGGCTTTGGGTCGACCCTGATCTTTCCGGAGAAGCTGGGGCTGCCCCTAGCGGAGGAGCTTCTGCTGGGTGCGCGAACCTATCGGGGGGCCGAGCTGGCCTCGCGCGGCGTCCCCTTCGAGGTCGCTCCTCGCGGTGAGGTTCTCGATCGGGCGTTGGTTATGGCAGAGCGACTCGCCGATAAGCCGCGTCGTTCCCTAATCACCTTGAAGGCGCATCTGGTCCGGCATCTCCTGGAGCAGCTCCCTCACTGCACAGAACTGGAATTGGCCATGCACGAAATCACCATCCACGAACCGGAGGTGCGAGAGCGCCTCATCAGTCGATACAGCGCATAGGAGGAACAGCATGTTCAGTCTGAAGGACAAGATTGCGATTGTGACAGGGGGTTCCAGGGGGATTGGGCGCACTATCGCCTTGGAACTGGCCCGCCATGGTTGTCAGGTCGCCGTGGTGTATGCCAGCAGTTCGGCTGCCGCGGAGGAGACGTGCGCCGAGATTCGTAAGATGTCCACCCGAGCCGAGGCTTATCGGTGCGACGTGTCCGATCCTGCTCAGTGTAGAACCGTAGTCCGCCGCATCATGGATGACTTTGGCAGGGTCGATGTCCTCGTCAACAATGCTGGGATCGTGAGGGATGCAGTTGCTGCGTCGATCAAGGACGAGGACCTTGCGGCGGTGCTTGACACCAATCTCAAAGGTGCCGTCCACATGATCCGTGAGTGCTATTTCGGTTTCATCCGGCAGCGTTCAGGGTCAATCATCAATGTCTCATCGGTAGTCGCCTTGCTCGGTGGGACGGGGCAGGCCACCTATGCGGCGGCTAAAGCAGGGTTGATCGGCCTCACGAAGTCCGTAGCCCGGGAGGTCGCAGCTCGGGGAGTGCGGTGCAACGCCATTGCGCCCGGGATCATCGAGACCGAGATGACCGAGTTCATGCAGGGTGACGAGAGTCGCCTGGCATTGGTGCCGATGCGTCGCTTCGGGAAGCCCACCGAGGTAGCGAACCTGGTGGTTTTCCTTGCCGGCGATGCCAGCTCATACATCACCGGCGAGGTTATCCGAGTGGACGGGGGGTTGGCGACATGACCGCCATCGCTGCCCGCGGGAACAGCAGCCCCTTGTCGGGCGCGCGTGCGCCCAGCCAGTTGATGCCCGAACTGTTCGCCCCGGACGTAAGTGTGTGGGAAGTTAGGGATGAGAAGGTGCGGGAGGAGTTGCACCCCGAGGAACAGCAGTACATCGAGAGAGCCGTCGCCAAGCGGCAACTTGAGTTTGCCCGAGCACGGTACTGTGCCAGACAGGCCTTGGACCGCTTCGGGCTTGAGCGTCCCTCGATGATCCCGGGCATTGCGGGGGAGCCCAGCTGGCCCCAGGGAATCATCGGGAGCATGACCCATTGCGAGGGCTACGCGGCCGCCGCCGTAGCCCCGCGTGCGAGGCTGGTCAGCCTCGGTCTCGATGCCGAAGTCGATGCGCCGTTGCCCGAGCGCGTGCTCGGTTTGGTGGCTCTTCCTTCGGAGATTCGTCGATTGGCGCTCTTGGGGGCTCTCGAACCCGCTCTACACTGGGACCGGATCCTCTTCAGTTGCAAGGAAAGCGTCTACAAGGCTTGGTACCCCCTAGCCCACAAGTGGCTTGGGTTTGAGGATGCGGAACTGGCTCTGCGACTGGATGGAACCTTCCGGGCACGTCTGCTCGTCGAGGGGCCGGCGGTCCCAGGTGGGCGCCTGCGATTGATGGCCGGAGCATGGCGCTCCAGGGAGGGACTCTTGCTCTCAGCGGTCAGTGTCCCAGCCGGGGATGTAACCGATGGTGAACAAGGACTGGACCTTGACGTGGCGTCAACGTGTTCCCTAGGTAACAGGGCGTGTCGCGACCTGATGGAGGCGAAATGATTGAGACGAAGCTACTGACCAAGGACTACGGGAAGAAGCGAGCCGTTGACAACCTGACGATTCAGGTTCGACCCGGCGAGGTCACGGGCTTCCTTGGCCCAAATGGGGCGGGGAAGACCACCACCATGAAGATGATCATGGGACTGCAAACCCCATCCAGCGGCGAGGCGACGATCAATGGCCGCCCGTTGTGCCGCCATCGTGCCCCGATGCGCGAGGTAGGGGCTTCGCTCAACCCAAGGGATTTCCACCCGGGGCGTACGGCCCGGGCGCATCTGAGTTCCCTCGCGGCAACACACGGCATCGGCACTCGCCGCGTCGACGAGGTGCTGGGACTCACGGGCCTGGAAGCAGTGGCCAACAAGCGCGCGGGGACGTTTTCACTGGGAATGTCCCAGCGACTCGGAATCGCGGCGGCCCTGCTCGGGGACCCCGCGACGCTGATCCTGGATGAACCCGTCAACGGCCTCGATCCCGAGGGAGTTGTCTGGGTGCGAGACCTCGTCAAGCGGCTCGCGGCGGAGGGGAGAACCATCTTCCTCTCAAGCCATCTGATGAACGAGATGGCCGTCACCGCGGATCACCTGATCGTCATTGGGCGGGGCAAGCTCCTTGCCGAGGGATCGATGGAGTCCATCTTGAAGGCGGACTCCGAGGTGACCACGACGGTGCGGTCGCCGCAGATCGTACAGCTGCGTGACATTCTCGTTCCCCAGGGCGCCTCTGTGGAGCTCACGGGTTCCAACGAGGCCATCGTGAAGAAGATCGAGACCACTGTCATCGGTGAGACCGCCGCGAAGAACGGCCTCGTCCTGCACGAACTCACTCCGGTTAGGACGTCGCTCGAGCAAGTGTTCATGAACCTGACTGGAGACGCCGTCGAATACCGGTCGACGAGTGCTCACGAACCACGAAAGGGACAGAAATGATTGACGTGCAAGAGACGGCCATCCGAACAGGAGGTCCGCTCACCCAAAGCACACCAACCACCAAGACGGACAAGGCTGGCGTGCGAGCAGCGACCTCCCAGCCGAGATGCTCGTTGCTCGGGGTCCTGAAGTCGGAGTGGATAAAGCTCTGGTCGCTGCGTGCGGCGCAGGTAACGGCAGTGTTCATGCTGGTTCCCATGACCATCATCAACTTGCTGGTTCTCCTGTTCGCGGACGTCAGCGGCGGCACACAGCTGTTGGCGGTCGACGCCACGGTTCGCATGTTCACCACCATCGACTTGATCTTCATCGTCGTTTTGGGCGGCATGTTTGCAGCAGGGGAGTTCTCGACGGGATCCATCCGGCCCAGCCTCGGTGCGGTCCCCAATCGTGGGCTGCTCGTGGTGGCGAAGATCATGGTGCTCGCGCTTTCCGTGCTGATCCTATCGATACTTGCAGTCGGCATCAGCGTGGTCCTTGGTCTGATCGTGCTGCCGACGCGGGGCGTCGAGCAGTCACTGGAATCCCCTGCGGTCCGCATGATCGTCGGTCTGTGCCTGTACTCAATGTTGATGGGGCTGTTCTCGTTCTGCATCGGGTTCCTTGGCCGCTCGAGCGTTGGCGCCATCTCGGTGACGCTCGGGATCCTGTGGATTCTGCCGTCGGTCGTCAGGATGCTGGGCGACGGCGAGATGGCCCAGGCGATCATGGCCCGGCTGCCGGGCGTTGCCGGTTCACAGGCATTCGCGCTGGAGCCGGCGTCGTCGACGGGTGGCGCCTGGGGCGGTCTAGCCATCCTCGCCGCGAACGTAGTCGTGATGTCGGTGATCGCGGTGGGTCAGTTCAAGAGGCTCGATGTGTGAGAAACGAGGATGTGTGAGATGTGAGTAGGTGGGGACGACTGAGATCGTCCCCACCGTCGCCTAGTCCCAACAGGACGAGCCGACTGGGATTGGACTGCTATAGATTTTGTGGACGGCAGCGAAAAACTTGGATTATGATTTAAGTTGCTGTCTCACTTTTCCTTGATATCTTGACGCACTTCATTCGGGGTGTGCTGCCCGAGTGGAGAATGAGGTCTGGTCTGATTTAGGCTTATTCATGGGGTGTAGTCGAGGATGAGTTCGGCGACGGCTTGTTTTGTGGTTCCAAAAATGCCGCAGGGGCGACGGTAATCAGTGTGTAGAACATGCCATATCCTGAGATTCGTAATGACCCGCTCGATGAGGTGGCGGACGCGATTGATGGTCATGTTGCTTCTCCTGTCGATGTCGGTGAATTCGCCATGGACAGGTTTCTTGACGGGGTGATCATTCCCAATCCGATGTGGCCTTTGTCCTCGATATTATCTTGACTGTCGAGGGCTGTGAGGAATTCAGATTCCGTGATGGCCTTCACGTCATGAACACTACCTGCTGATGGTTTGAGATCCAGGCGAGGCGCCCGGCCAGGGCGCAGGCACCTGCAAGTTCACCCCCGTCGTGTGGTGCTTGCCCCAGTCACGGTTCGGGACGCTTGGACCATGGCCAGCAGGGCGCCAAAGGTGCCGTCGATGATGTAGAGGATCTTCCACTTCAGGCACCCAGATCCTTGGAAGGCCTCGGAGATCAACGGGGTGTACGCGGACGCTACTGGCGAGATGGCGGCCTGGGGGACCATGTGGATATCGACCAGCAACTCCTGGGCGATATTGTGCCTGAGCAGTAACAAAATGATTCTGGATGCAGCGAAACAGCCCCAGGGTACGGGACCCTGCTGCTGGAAAGATCCCCGGAATGGGAGATGTGGATCAGTTCACACAAGTTCATCTGGTCTGGTCACGGTCAAGACGTGTGGTAGCATTCACGGCGGCGGCTTGTCATTCATCCGAGGTTTTTTTGTTTCTACACCTTGAATTATCTCAGGTCAGGCAGGTCGCCTTCGCATCTCCCTTTAGGTAGAGCGTTAGTTGGGGAAGCCAAAGCACCCCTATGAATAAACCTCGCTGTGTTGAAGGTGCTGTTGTTGTGCCAGTGTGGGTCAAATCCTCGACGTGACTGGCTGCCGGCATGCTCGCCCCTTCCGGAGGGTGGATGTATACCGTACCATACCGCATGGTATGGTTTCTTGGTGGAGAAGCTTGATCGGTCGTCGTGGTTCCGGGTCGCGGCTCGCCTGTTGGTGGAGCGTGGTGGGGGTGGGCCGCGTGTTGAGGCGTTGTGTCGGGACGCGGGGGTGACGAAGGGCTCGTTTTACCACCACTTCCGTGATCTGGGGGAGTTCAAAACCGCGTTCATGGACTATCTCTACCAGCGTGGCGCGATGGACCCGATGTCTCGGTTGGAGGCTCTGGATTCCCCTCGTGAACGGTTGCGCGGGTTGATTGAGGCCATTGCTTGCGAAGACCTGGCGTTGGAGGCTGCGGTCCGGAGGTGGGCGGCATCCGATCCTGCGGTGGCTGAGCACTTGAGACAGGTGGACCAGGCGAGGACGGCGTTCGTCGCCGAGATGTACCACGAGCTCCTGCCCGACGATCCGGCGCTCGCGGACGACATGTGCCGGCTGGCCCAAGCGTTCTATCTGGGCGCGGTCATGCTGGAACCGCCGGTGACCGGCGAAGAGTATCGCCGGCTCACCGCTCTCCTCGACCGGATCGTGCGGGTGTGACACATGTCCGAGGTGCTTGTGGTCGGTGCCGGGATCAGCGGACTCGCCGCCGCCTGGCGGCTGCGCTGCGCAGGAATCAGCACCTGTGTGCTGGAACGATCCGACCGCCCCGGCGGGCGCATGCGTTCGGTCCAGGTGAACGAATGCACCATGGAAGCTGGAGCCAACTTCATCACCGACGCCTACCGGATCATTCCCGGGCTGGCGGGTGAAATGGGCATTCCCCTGCAAGCGGTGTGCCGGGACAGCGCCATCGCCATCGATGAAGCGATCCGTGCTTTCCGAGCCGACCGGCCAGCAACCGCGATCAAGGCGGGCATCCTGTCGCTACGTACCGTGATCGGAGGGCTTCCCGGGCTCGCCCGATTCGCGGCCCGATACCGGCGCCGAGGCACTGTCGATCCGCTCGATTGGCTCGACCTCGACCCGGTTCCCACAACCGAGTGGTCACAGGCGCTGAGGATCGCGACGCTGGCGGAACGCTGCTGGCGACCGGCCTATCACGGCTTCTACTTCCAAGACACCCACGCCACCTCGGCGGCGGCCGTGGCCGCGATGGCACAACACGGATTACGCCAACAGACCCTGACCATGCCAGGAGGGCTGTCCAGCCTCACCGACGCGCTCGCCGCCAGGCTCGACGTGCGCACCGGAGTGAAGGTCACCCAGGTCGAGGAAGGCTCGACATCGGTCACGGTCCACACCGACACCGGCCGATTCCGGGCAGACAGAGTGATCGTGGCGCTGCCGAGCCCCGACATCCGTCACCTGAAGAAACTCGATCCCCTGGAAGCCGCTGTTGCGTGCACCCCCTACAGCGCCGGTCTGCTAGTCGGCCTGGGAACCCGACGTCGTCTGCGATCCTGTGAACTGGGCGGTGCCTACGGTGTCTTGATGCACCCCGACGAGCCGCCCCTTGCCGCCCTCTGTGTCGCCAGCCGTGCCGGTCACGCGCACGGCGCCGGCGACCTGGTCACCTGCATGTTTGCGGACCGTCACGCCCGTGAACTCTCCTCACGGGCGGATTCCGAGATCATCGAACTCGCCCGTCGAGCGCTCCTCACATGGGAACCCACACTCCAAGACGCGCTGGCCACGAGCCTCGAACACCATCTGGTCGTCCGCATCCCCCACGCCATGCCCACCAGCGCACCCGGAAGGATCGCGCACATCAAGGCCTACCGCGCACACGCCCACGCCCGGCGCGTGATCCTGGCAGGCGACTCCCTCGCCTGGCCCTGGGCCGACTCCGCAGCCTTCACCGGACAATGGGCCGCCGACCTCATAGCCCAACCGTAAAAACGCGTCCACGGTCGGCCGGGTCTTGACTTCCTGTCGATTGATCCGGCTCTCGGTCTGCTGTCGGCCCACCGGTGAACCGATCCGCCGTTACGAGCATGATCACCTTGGCTTATTGGTCCACGTTGAGGTGAAGAATCTCGGCAGCATCCCTGACGGTGGAGGGGGGGGTCGTTGGTTGAGCCCAGGGCAAGTGGAATCGGGCTGCGACACCAAGGAATCCCAAGAACGCCCACCACGTCCCCACGATGGATCACGCGTTCGTCCGCTCGGTGATCAACGACCACACTTTCGAGTGGTCCACACCGAGGTCCACGACGACGAGTCGGCTCACACGAGGGTCACCGACCCGTCAGTGCCGTCGAGGGTGCCCGGTTCAAGTTCGATGCCCAGGACCACGTCGTCGGGAATCGAGCTGGCGTTGTGGATGCCGAGTTCTGCCACGGGGCGAAACCCGAACCGTGCGTAGTACCGCGGGTCGCCGACGAGGAACACGGCCGGGAATCCTGCGGTTCGGCCGCGGTTCAAGGCTTCCTTCATGAGGAGCGTGCCGATGCCGCGGCATCGGTGGTCCGAGGCGACGCACAGTGGTGCGACTTCAAGGGCGTTCACTGGGCCTGCTGTGCTGTCGATCACGATTCTGGTGGTGAGGATGTGGCCGACGATCCGGTCGTCGAGGGCGATGAGTTCCTGCTCGGGTAGGTAACCGGTGGAAGAGCGGAGTCGTTTGACCATGTCCTGTTCGGAGCCGTCGGTCACTGGAGCGGTGAGGAAAGCAGTGCGGATCAGCGTGTCGACCTCGTCGATCTCATGAGGCTTCATGGCACGAAGCTGCATTTGGCAAAACTGGCAGCGTCTGCGGTGACGTCTGACTTCCGCTTGGGGTCGCCGGACATATTCCTCAGTACTGGTCGAAACTGTGCTGTCCAGTGATCCTGTGGTCTCGTCAGGCGCTCAAGCCTGGTCCATCCAGATCCTGAGATGGATCACCCGGATCACCGAGAGTCTGTTTGACATCATCAGCAGGGTAAGGCGCTGACCGCATGACTGGACGTGGGGGAGAGCGTCAAAGATGTTCCTCCCCACGCCCAGTCCCTGCAAGCACTGACGAAGCGAACCGTAAACATTCCCAAGGCAGTCGACTTCTGGTGGCGGTGACTGGCTGACATGGGAAGTTTCGGCTGACCAGTAGCGTCTTTACTTCCTGGGGAAGCGTTGCTTGAAGTCGAGCGCGACGTCCTTCATGTAGGCGAACTCGACTCCTTCGGCCTCGCGCATGTGGGCGATGAGGCGTTCGAGCATCAGTTGGTTCTGCGGGCGGCCGGAGACGTCTGGGTGAATGGTGATTGGGAAGACGGCGTAGTCCATCTCCCGCACGACCCAATCGAACTGATCCGCCCACAGCTGCTCGATATCCCTGGGGGACACGAACCCGTGCGACGTGAAACTCGACTTGATGAACATCATCGGCGGCAGGTCGTCGAGGTACCAGGAGGCCGGCAGCTCGATCAGATCCGTCTCCTCGCCCCTGACCAGGGGTTTCATCCACTCGTGGGCGGACTCGGCCTCATAGTTGATGTTGGTCCAGGAATCTCCGACACGCACGTAGTAAGGCGTATGGTCGTTGTGCATCAGCGAGTGGTCGTAGAGGAAACCCCGCTCGACCAGCAGTTCGTTCGTGATCGGCGAGAACTCCCACCACGGCGCGACATATCCGACGGGGCGGGTGCCGGAACGCTTCTCAATCAGGTCCGTGCAGTAGTCCAGGATCTCGGTTTCCTGCCGACGCGTCATGGCGATCGGGTTCTCGTGCGAATACCCGTGAACGCCGATCTCATGCCCGGCCGCAACGACCTCGTCGAACTGTTCCGGGAAAGTCTCGATCGAATGGCCCGGCCAATACCACGTGGCAGGCAGCTCCTCGCGCTGGAACAGCTTCAGCAACCTCGGTACCCCGACCTCGCCGGCGAACATGCCGCGCGAGATGTCGCCGGGCGAGTCTTGGCCGCCGTAGGAACCCAGCCAGCCGCCTACCGCGTCGATGTCGATGCCGAAGGAAACGAAGATCTTCTTTTCTGCCATGGTGGCTCCTTTCAGGATTGGTGTTGCGAGATGATTCCGCCCAAGCGCCGGGACATGGGTGACGCGCTGTGGGCACTGAATGGCCTAGGAATGCGGTGATTGCGAACCTGTGGTAGCTGACCCAAGGACGCATCACCTGCCCGTTATGTGAAGGCGACGAAGTTGTCGGCAAACTTGTCTCCCACCCCCCTTCCAAGCAGCAGTGCCATCAGCATTCGTGACTGTGGCGCGTTCAGATCTCCCGACGGGATGGCGCCGGCCCCCACGAGGTCGACCCCGCCGCCGTTGCCATAGATCGGCTTGACCGGCCCCCATGCGACGCGGGACGCCAGCACCACCGGGATGCCGGCAGCCACCGCCCGCGCGACCTCGTCCACGAACCCGACGCCCGCGTTTCCGATGCCCGTTCCGGCTAGGACGATGCCGTCGGCGCCGTCGTCGATGACGTGGGCCAGCACTCGCGGTGTCGCGCCCAGGAAACACGGAACGATCTCCACCCTTACGTTGTCGAATGATTCGGTTGGCAGCGGCAGCGGTGGGTGGCGACGCGGCCGAGCCAACACATGGGCCTCGCCGTCGCGCATTTCCGCTACGAGCGTGCCGCCGTCGAAGGCCGTCAGCTCCCACGTCTGTGTCTTCCGCACCCCGCGCGCCGACCTCACCTGCCCTGCGAAGCACACCAGCACTCCGCACTCGCGCAGCGCAGGACTGGCGGCGGCCGCGACCGCGTCAGCGAGATTGTCGGGGCCGTCGGGGTGTGACGAGTCGGCCGCCCGCTGTGCTCCGGTCAGGACGACTGGCTTGGCAGACGTGTGTACGAGGTCGAGGAGGAACGCGGTCTCTTCCATCGTGTCGGTGCCGTGAGTCACGACGACGCCGACGCAATCGTCGTCGGCCAGCGCATCCTGCACCGCCTTGACGAGGATCCGCAGGTCGGTGAAGGTGAGCAGGTAGCTGCCTGTGGTCAGGACATCGGTCGTGCGGACCTCGGCCGTGAGCATCCCGGCCAGCGACGCGGCGCCGTCGGTGGCGGTGGCACCAGCCCCTTCCCGCGTGCGCGATGAGATCGTCCCCCCGGTGCCGAGAATGTGAACGTACATCGAGATCCCCTCGTTGGGCGTTGTGGTGGGATCGTCAGCGTCCCCGTTCCTCAAGGTTAGGCTGCAGCGGGCGGCAAGTAAATGCCTCAGAGCCACCCGTTTCGCTCGGCCGTTCGCGCGGCTTCGGCGCGGTTCCGCGCCTGCGTCTTGGCCATGGCGCTTGACAAATGGTTCCGTGCCGTACCCTCGCCGATACGCAGGGTTTTGGCGATGTTCTGGGCGTCGTCGCTGCTGGCGGCGAGCCGCAGGACCTCCTTGGTCGTCCAGGAGTCGCACTGGGCACCGGCGAGGGCGCCGGCGGTGAAGATCAACGTCAGCGGTACCAGCGACGTAACCAGGGCGCGGCCCGGATCGAGTTGAACACGATCCCGCGCGAGGCCTTGGCCTGGAACCAGCCCTCAGAGGTCCATCAAGGCCTGGCCGACTCCATCAACCTCAACTTTCCCGAACCCGAAATCCCGCCAACTACTTGACGCGGGGCATCACCACGAATCAATTCCCTCCATCGACTAAACAAATGGTTTTGTTCAACTGGAGCTGTAGCCGAAGCTGATCAGAACAACCCCAACACCAGTGCCAAGGCACGGTCGAGTTCCGTCAGTTCCTCGGCGTCGAGCCGTCCGGCGAAATCGCCCAGCCGGGTCTCGGCGTTGACCGCGGCTGTTTGCTCGACCAATATCCGGGTCTCGGTGCCGTCGATGGTGATCGTTGGTCGGAAGTCGCAGGGGCGGACGCTCGTCGAGGTCGGGGCGACGAGAAGCGTGGAGAGGTTCAGGTAGTCAGCCTGTATGACGACTGCATACCTGATGCCATGTTGCTCGTGGCCGTGGGCGTGTTTTTTCACCCGAAGCCGATAGATGTCACCACGCACGCAGCGAGTCCATCTCATCGGCCAGGGCAAGCATCTCCGCTCTGTCCTTGGGGTCTTCGCGCAGTGCGTCGGCCTGGCGTCGCACCTGTTCGATTATGGCTTGGCGCTCGGCCTCCTGAATCGTCTTGCGCACCACCTCGGACTTGTTGAGACCAGTGAGTTCCATCAGGTGTGCCAGCGCGCGCTCCGTCGCCTCATCAATGCGGACCACCATCTGTGTCATGCATTCAGTATTGCACACTGTACTGCATGACGTGTGATGTGAGCGCGATGCCGGCGGGTCACAGTCGCCACGAAGATGGGAAGACGAGCCACCCCGCACGTCACCGGGGCCTATGACGGGGCGAACTTCTGAGCTTGGAGTGACCGGTCGCGGGCCAACCTCGGCATCGACTGCTTGGGCTGTCCCGGGACACGCAGATGCTCCGGGCTGGCTGATCAGCCCGGCCGCATCACCGCGGGAATTGCCACCAGGCTATGGGACTCTCCCTCGCGCCAGAGACACACTGCGACGAGAATGACTTGCTCTTCCGTCCGTTGTTGGGGCGGTCAACCGGGCGACTGCGGCCCGGATACCAACAGGCTCGCCGTCCACGAGCAGCGCCTCGATCGGAAGATGCGTCAGGACCGGGGGAACAGCACGGCGATTGCGTTCGGCTCGGTGCCGAGAGCCAGTGGCGGACTGGTGAGGGCAACACGATGTCGGGCAGATGTGTCTGCCGTGACCGCTTCCGCGGCTCCCAGAGAAGGTCGGCGTGGTCGGCGGTCAAAGCGTGGCCCAAGGCATCGATCTGTTCGATTGAGGTGTCATCGAGTGCGGCGAGGTCGGCTTGTGGCTTGCCACCAGGTAGTTGCCAAGCGATCAGGAAACATTGGTCCCGCGTGGGTGCCCCGTATATCAACAGGGCCTCGTTGGGGTGAGTAACGGGATTCGAACCCGCGACATCCTGGACCACAACCAGGTGCTCTACCAACTGAGCTATACCCACCATGCGCCATCCTAGGGCGACTGAGAAACAATAGCGTACCCGTAGGGTTCGGGAGAAATCGGCGGAGCTTCCGGGCGGAGTGGGTGAGTGGGGACGTTGGCGGGACCCGGTGGGCCCCGCCAACGCCTGTGGATCAGAGATCGGCTCCGAGGGCCACCGCCAGGGTCTTCGCCCTGGCGGCCTCCTCGTGCCTGGACTGGCGTTCCAGCGAACGGACCAGGGTCGTGTGCGCGTAGGCGTTGGTGGGTCGCGAGGAGATCAGCTGCCGGGCCAGGCGTTCCGCCTCGGTCAGGTGGGCGGCCTTGAAGTTGGCCAGGGCCAGCAGTTCGAGGGTTTCCTCGGTCTGGCTGGGTTTCGTCTCGTTCTCCAGCACGACGTGCAGTTCGACGATGGCCTCGCGGAACCTGCGTTCGTCGATGTGGCGTCGTGCGGCGAGCAGGCGCTCGTGGCTCATGGCGTGCCTCCTTCGTCGGGTATCGCTCCCAACAACACACCGGTAACCGTTGTTGTTCCAAGGACGGCCACCGTTCCTTTGATGCCTGTTTTCCGGGCGTGCAAGGATGAGCGGCATGGATCTTCTCGACGTCGGAGCCGCTGATCTGGGCCGTCGACTCGGTGGTGGGGAGTCAACGGTCGAGGACCACATCGAACGCGTACTGGAACGCATCGGGAGACGCGATCCGGGACTGAACGCGTTTTCCCAGCTGAACCCCGGGGCGTTGTCACGCGCCAGGGAGCTCGACGCCACGCCGGCGCGGGAACGGGAAGCGCTGCCGCTGTTCGGGGTTCCGGTTGCCGTTAAGGAGGAAATCGAGGTGGCGGGGCTCGTCACCACCCTCGGGGGTCGCGGAAACACGATTCCCGCGGCCGTCGACTCGGAAGTGGTGGCCCGGCTGCGGGCCGCGGGGGCGATCATCATCGGCAAGACCAACATGCCTGAGTTCGGTCAGGTGCCCTTCACGGAGGGGGAGTGGGGTGCCACCCACAACCCCTGCGACCCGGCCCGTAGCCCCGGCGGTTCGTCCGGGGGATCGGCCGTGGCGGTGGCCTCCGGCATGGTTCCGCTGGCCCTTGGCGGCGACGCCGGCGGTTCCATCCGCATCCCCGCCGCCTGGAGCGGCGTGTTCGGCATCAAACCCAGCCGGGGACGGGTCAGCACGGCCCCTCACCCGAACCTGTGGCACAAACTGGGCACCTACGGTCCCTTGGCCCGCAGCGTCGAGGATCTCCGGCTGGCGATGGCCGTCACGGCACCCGAGGATCCTGGCCCGGGGCTGGACGGGGCCCTCCGGGTGGGATGGAGCCTCGAATCCTGTCTGCCGGGTGTCAAACCCGATCCCCAACTGGCCCGGGCCGTCGCGCGGGCGGCCGACAGGCTGGCGGAGGAAGGCCACGAGGTCACCCGGGGATCGATCCGCTGGGCGGAGACCCCACTGACGTTCATGGTGCAGTTCCACCTCGGGGTGCTCGACGAGGTGCGCAGGCTGGAACGTCCCGAACGCATCGAGAAACGCTCGAAGCGGATAGCGGCAATGGCCCGCATGCTGCCGCCTGGGGCGCTGCGGTGGGCGGAGCGCAGCACGACCCGGGTGGAACGGGCCATGGAGCGGATCTTCCGCAGGATCGACGTGCTGCTCACCCCCGTGACCCCCATGCTGCCGCCGCCGATCCAGCTCGTGCACCGGATGGGATACCTAGCGGTGCAGCGGGTTTCGGCGAAGGTCGTCGCCTACACCTCGTACTGGAACCTCGCCGGCCACCCGGCCCTCAGCGTGCCCGTCGGCATCAGCTCGGAGGGGCTTCCCCTGGCGGTTCAGGTGATCGGCAGGCGGGGCGAGGACGACCTGGTCCTGGAGGTCGGGGAACGGCTGACCCGCTACTGAACGGACTCGATCTCCGGGGCGGCCAGCCCCGTCAGGCTGCCGCGGTGGCGGGCCGCGATTTGCTTGGCCTGGTTCGTGGTGGGGCCTGGAGGGGCGACGAACATCGCCTCGCGGTAGTAGCGCAGCTCCTCGATGGATTCCTGGATGTCGGCCAGCGCCCGGTGGTTTCCCTGCTTGGCGGGGGCCTGGTACAGCACCCGCGGGAACCAGCGCCGCGCCAGCTCTTTCAGGGAGGAGACGTCCACGTTGCGGTAGTGGACGTGGGCCTCCAGCTCGGGCATGTCCCGGGCCAGGAACGCACGATCCGTCCCGATGGTGTTGCCCGCCAGGGGGGCTTTGCGGGCGGTGGGCACGAACTCCCGGACGTAGTCGAGGACCGTCCGGGTGGCCTCTTCCATCGTGGTCCCGCCGGCCAGGGCGTCCAGCAGTCCCGATTTGGTGTGCATCTCGCGAACGAAGTCGCTCATTCCGGCCAGCTGCTCGTCGGTGGGTTTGATCAACACGTCGACGCCCTCGCCCAGCACGTTCAGGTCCTTGTCCGTGACGAGCGTCGCCACCTCTATCAGCGCGTCGCGCTCCAGATCCAGCCCGGTCATCTCGCAGTCAATCCACACCAGTTCATCGCTCACCGACCCAGAGTATTGCCCGGACCTCGCACCGTGCACAGCAAGATCCGGTCGAGATGCGTAGAATCTGCGGTCAGGAGATCCCGAACGCGCGGAACGCCATGGCCACGGTTCCTCGTGGGAAGGACCTCCGGGCCCCAGTAGCTCAGTGGATAGAGCAACAGCCTTCTAATCTGTAGTGCGCAGGTTCGAGTCCTGCCTGGGGCGCCAAGTACCCTGTAGAACATCATGACTCAGGTTGTAGATCGGCAACGCTGGCTTTCGGGCCTGCCCTCCGCCTCCCAACGCCCGTGGTGGCAACGCATGCTGCGAAGCCCGCTTTTCTGGATCACCCTCGTGCTGGTCCCGTTCTTCGTCTACAACCTGGTCGACCAGTACCAGTTGTTGAACCCCGACCGCACCTATCCCGACGGGACGGTGGCCCTCGGACTGAACAACGAATCCCTGCGAATGGCGGCCTACTGGGCCATGTGGACGGCCCTGGTGTACACGATGCTGTTCATCTGGCTGGACAGGTTCCGCCCCCAGAAACCGCTCATCTGGTTCCTGTCGTTCGGGTGGGGGGCCTGCACCGCGACGTGGGCGAGCATCTACATCAACTCGTGGGCGGGGCAGATGATGCAGACCACCAGCGCAGATGCCGACTCGGGCACACGGCCCGCGATTTTCATCGCCCCGTTCGTCGAAGAGGCCACGAAAGCCACCGTCCTGTTCCTGCTGGTCGTCTTCTACCGGAACCGTTTCATCTCCCGGATCAACGTCGTCTCCCTGGCTGGGCTGTCCGCGATCGGGTTCGCCTTCGTGGAGAACATCATCTACTACGCCCGCGTGATCGTGTTCGCGACCAACCACATCGAGGTGGGGGACCCGGAGCAGGCGGTGCTCAAGTTGGTGATGCTCCGGGGCGTCTACACCTCCTTCGGGCATCCGATCTTCACCATGATGACGGCCTTCGGGATCGCCGTCGCCCTGGGGGCCCGCAGCAAATGGGTGCGGGTGACGGCCCCGCTCGCGGGTTTCCTGCTCGCGGCCGGGGGACACATGCTCTTCAACGGCGTCTCAAGCCTCAACTCGGTGGACAACCTCAAGAACCAGTGGTACATGGCCCTCGGTTTCGTGGCCGCGATGGTTCTCTTCCTGGTGGCGAGCGTGGTGGGGGAGACCCGCGTGCTGCGGCACCGTTTCATAGACCTCAGGCAGGGCGGGTGGCTCAATGACCAGGACGTGATCGTCTACTCCAGTCCGTTCCGGCGCATCAAACTGCACCTGGCAGGGATCTGCCGCGGCCCGAAGGTGTGGTGGCGGACCGCGAAGTTCATGCGGCTGATCACCGAACTGGCCCACACCCGGGAACAGACCACCCGCGGCACCGTCGGTCCCGGTTCCGATGACCGCACCCACGAGCTGGTGCACCAGATCGAGGAACTCCGCCCTGACGCGCTCACCGACACCAAGGGGCTTACCATCATTCCCAGGCGTCGTCCCCAAAATGGCGCCACCCCCTACCCGCCCTTCCCCTATCAGCCCAATTCATGAAAAATCCCCTGGCCGACGCCCTGACGGGGCTGTTCCTGGTCCTGCCCAACATTCGTTTTCCTGTTCCCCTGGACGGCGCCGAGGCCCTGGCGACGAGGGCCCGGGCCGTGAACCGGCAGGTGGAGGACTACCTCCTGCCCAGGGCACGCCGCCTGGATGCTCCGCTGCTGGCCGTGGTCGGAGGATCGACGGGGGCGGGAAAATCCACGATCGTCAACTCCCTGATGGGGGAGGTCGTGACCCGAACCGGGGTGCGGCGCCCCACGACCACCGCCCCCACGCTGATCTGCAACCGGGAGGACCGGGACTGGTTCCGTTCGGGGGCTGTGCTGCCCGAACTCGTCCGGACCGATCACGAAACCGAGGGATCCCGGGCCCTGCGCATAGTCACCACCGAATCGCTGCACGCGGGCATGGCGTTGCTGGACGCCCCCGACATCGACTCGATCGACGACGACAACCGGCTGCTCTCCCGGCAGCTGCTGGCAGCAGCCGACCTGTGGCTGTTCGTGACGACCGCCACCCGGTACGCGGACGCCGTCGCCTGGGAACTCCTGGGAGCAGCGGCGGCCCGCGACGCGGTCGTCGCATTGGTTCTCAACCGTTGTCCACAGGTTTCCGTTCCGGACCTGCGTTCCCACCTGGGACAACTCCTCGCGGCGCGCGGAATCCGGATCCAGGGACTGTTCAGCGTCCCCGAGCAGGAGGGAAAGGACGAGGGAATCCTGCCGCCGGAGCTGGTCTCGGAACTGAACCAGTGGCTCGACAGGATCGCCAAGAACCGCAAGGAACGCCACGCAGTCGCGGTTCAAACCCTGGCCGGGACGGTTAGGGGACTGGACGCGGAGCTGCGTTACCTGGCCGACGGGAGCCGCAGCCAGCTTGCCGCAGTCGTCCAGCTGCGGGATTCCGCGGAGGTGGAGTTCCGGTTGGCGATGGAGGAGATCAGTCGCGCCACCGCGGATGGTTCCATGCTCCGTGGGGAGGTGCTGAGCCGGTGGCAGGACATGGTCGGCACGGGGGACCTGATGCGCGGCATCGAGGAACGGATCGCCGCCGCCCGCGACCGCCTCACCGAATGGTTCACCGGGCGGAAACGGGTCGAGCCGGTCGAGGCCGCCATCTCGGAAGGGCTCGTCGCGCTGATCGTCGAACACGGAACCGCCGCCTGCCAGCGCGCGGCGAGCCACTGGTCGCTGACCCCGTGGGGGCAGGCGCTGGTGACCGGGGACCGGGATCCGCTCAGCAGACCGGACCCCTCCTTCACGGCCGAGGCGGAGCGGCTCGTCAAGGCCTGGCAGGGAGACATCCTCGCCATCCTCGAGCAGGAGGGACGCTCCAGGCGGCGCACCGCCCGGTTCCTGGCGCTCGGCACCAACGCCATCGGGGTTTCCCTGGTGATCACGGTGTTCGCTGCCACGGGCGGGTTGACCACCGCGGAGATGGGGATCGCGGGAGGTTCCTCTGTGCTCGCCCAGCGATTCCTGGAAGGAATTTTTGGGGACGACGCCGTCAGGCGTCTTGCCGCGCGCGCCCGGGCGGAACTGGACAAACGGATCTCGGCGCTGCTCGGGTCCCAGTTCGCCCGGTTCGACGCCCGCCTGGATCAGCTGGGAGTGGAGGCCAGCCTCCCTGATCGCCTGGTTCGCGCCGCCGACGAATTGAAACTGGCCAGCGCCGAGGCGTTCGAGGCGCTGACCAGGCCGGAGGGTTACTGATGCGCTTCAGGCTGAACTGCCTGACCGAGCTGATCGATGTTACGCGAGGGCGCGTGCCGGATGAGCTGACGGGGCGTGCCGGCAAGACCTTGGAGCGAGCCGGACAGCGTCTCCGCTGGGGGGAGCAGACCGTCGTGGCGCTTGCCGGGTCGACCGGCTCCGGCAAGTCGTCGCTGACGAACGCGCTGGTGGGATCGGACGTTGCGGAAGCGGGGGTGCTCCGCCCCACCACGGCCGAAACCCTCGCCGTGAGCTTCGGGAACACCAACGCCGAGCTCCTGGACTGGCTCCGGGTCGGGCACCGCCAGGAGGTGCCGGCCGGGCAGGACGGCTTCGGGGGGCTGGTGCTGCTGGACCTGCCCGATCACGACTCCATGGTCTCCTCCCACCGCGCCGAGGTGGATCGGATAGTGCCCGTGGTCGATCAGTTCATCTGGGTGCTGGATCCCCAGAAATACGCTGACGCCGCCGTACACCACGGCTACCTGAGGCCACTTTCCCGGCACGGCGAGGTGATGGCGGTGGTGCTGAACCAGGTGGACCGGATACGCGCCGCCGACCTGGATGACTGCCTGGCGCATCTGGGACAACTGCTCGACTCCGACGGCCTGGCGGGTGTGCCGCTGTTCGCCACCAGCATCGCCACCGGGGTCGGGATCGATGCGCTGCGGGAGCATCTGGCCGATGTCGTCGCGGGGAAACGTGCTGCCAGGACCAGGCTGTCCGTGGATCTGGACCAGTTGGCCGGGCAGTTCGAGGTGGTCTGCCGGGCCGGGCCGGAGAAACCCGGCGAGGAGGACATCGAGGTGCTGGAGGCCGGGTTGGCCGAGGTCGCGGGGGTACCCCGGATGATTGAGGTGGCAGCGGAAACCATCCGGTACCGCGGCGTGTTGGCGACGGGCTGGCCGATGACCCGGTGGGTGCACCGGCTGCGTCCCGACCCGCTGAAACGGCTCCGTACCGGGCTCCCGGGACCGGGGACGGTGGGAGACGGTTTCGTTCCCGACTGCGGACCGGTGGCCATGGCCCAGCTGAGGATCGCGCTGCGCCAGTTCTCCGACGCGGTCGGCAACGGCTTGGGAGAGGACTGGCAACGGGCCCTGGGGGCGGCATGCCAGCGCGATCGCGATCTCCTCCCGGACCTGCTCACCGATGCCGTCATGACGACGGATCTGGGGCTCTCCCGGACCCCGGGCTGGTGGCGCGCGGTCCGGGTGATCCAGTGGTTCCTGCTGGCCGCCGTGATGTTGGGCCTCGGCTGGTTGCTGGTGAATCTGCTGTTCATCTGGGTCGGTCTCCCGGCCCCGGCGGTCCCCGGCGACGGGGGAGGGATGAACATCCCGGCGTTGCTCATCATCGGAGGGGCCGGGGGCGGGCTGTCGTTTTCGTTCCTGTCCAGGGGGCTCGTGGCGGCCGGGGAACGCTCCGGGATCCGTCGGGTCACACGAAGGCTGCGTGGCGCGGTCGGGGAGGTGACGCGGGGGCACGTCGTGGCCCCGCTGACGGCCGAACTGGAACGCCTGGCGGAGGCCCGCCGGCTGATACGGGGTCTTCGGGCGTAGCTGGCATACTGGCCAGCGGTCACGATTGAAGGGATGTTGATGGCGGAGTTCATTTACACGATGCAGAAGGTCCGCAAGACGGCGGGCGACAAGCTGATCCTCGACGACGTCACGTTGGCGTTCTTCCCCGGCGCGAAGATTGGTGTCGTGGGTCCCAACGGCGCGGGCAAATCGACGCTGCTGAAGGTGATGGCGGGGCTGGAACAGCCGAACAACGGGGAGGCGAACCTTGCCAAGGGCGCCAGCGTTGGCATTCTTCTGCAGGAACCGCCGCTGACGGAGGGCAAAACGGTCCAGGAAAACGTCGAGGAGGCCGTGGCCGACATCAAGGCGAAGATGAAACGCTTCGACGAGATCGGCATGGAGATGGCCGAACCCGACGCGGACTTCGACTCCCTGATGGCCGAGATGGGCAACCTTCAGACGGAACTCGACGCCCACAACGCCTGGGACATCGACGCCCGCCTGGAGCAGGCCATGGACGCCCTCCAGTGTCCTCCGCCGGACACCGTCGTCGATGTCCTGTCCGGGGGAGAGAGGCGTCGCGTCGCGTTGTGCAAACTGCTGCTCCAGCAACCCGACCTGCTGCTCCTCGACGAGCCGACCAACCATCTCGACGCCGAATCCGTGAACTGGCTCGAGGGGCACCTCAAGACCTACCCGGGGGCGGTTCTGGCCGTCACCCACGACCGCTACTTCCTGGACAACGTCGCCGAGTGGATCTGCGAGGTTGACCGCGGGAAGCTGCACCCCTACGAGGGCAACTACTCCACCTACCTGGAGACCAAACGGCAACGCCTCCAGATCGAGGGAAAGAAGGACGCCAAGCGCGCCAAGATCCTGGAAAAGGAACTCGAATGGGTCCGTTCCTCCCCGAAGGCCCGGCAGGCCAAGAACAAAGCCCGCCTGCAGCGCTACGAGGAGCTCGCGGCCGAGGCCGAGCGGTTCCGCAAGATCGACACCGCCGAGATCAACATCCCGCCCGGGCCGCGGCTGGGTTCGGTCGTGCTGGAGATCAACGGCCTCACCAAGGGTTTCGGGGATCGCGTGCTGATCAAGGACCTGTCGTTCTCGCTGCCGCGCGCCGGGATCGTCGGGATCATCGGTCCCAACGGTGTCGGCAAGACCACCTTGTTCAAGACCATCACCGGCCAGGAGGAGGCGGATGCCGGGACCGTGAAGGTAGGCGACACGGTTTCGTTCAGCTACGTGGACCAGAACCGCGCCGGCATCAACGCGGAGGAGAACGTGTGGCAGGTGGTCTCCGACGGTCTCGATCACATCAAGGTCGCGAACTTCGAGATGCCGTCGCGGGCCTACGTGGCCTCCTTCGGGTTCAAGGGCCCCGACCAGCAGAAGAAAGCCGGGGTGCTCTCCGGTGGTGAACGCAACCGCCTCAACCTGGCTCTTACCCTCAAACAGGGCGGCAACGTGCTGCTGCTCGACGAACCCACCAACGACCTCGACGTGGAGACCCTCTCCAGCCTCGAGGACGCGCTGCTGGAGTTCCCGGGCTGCGCCGTCGTGATCTCCCACGACCGGTGGTTCCTGGACCGGGTGGCCACCCACATGCTCGCCTGGGAGGGTGAGGACGAGGACGGCACACCGCGCTGGTTCTGGTTCGAGGGCAACTTCGCGGACTACGAGGCCAACAAGATCGAACGGCTCGGAGCCGAGGCGGCCCGACCGCACGCCTCCAAGCACCGTCGGCTGACCCGCTGAGGCGATGGCTGACCCGGCCAGCTACCGGCCCAGGCCGGGCAGCATCCCCACGGATCCCGGCGTCTACCGGTTCTTCGACGCCTTCGGGAACGTCATCTACGTCGGCAAGGCGAAGAACCTGCGTTCTCGCCTGAACTCCTACTTCGCCGACCCGTCGTCGCTGCACTTCCGCACCCAGACGATGGTCAGGACCGCCGCCAGGGTGGAGTGGACCGTGGTGGCGAACGAACTGGAGGCACTCCAGCTCGAATACACCTGGATCCAGCAGTTCGACCCGCGGTTCAACGTCAAGTACCGCGACGACAAGTCCTACCCGTGGCTGGCCGTCACCTGGAACGAGACCTACCCCCGGGTGTTCGTCGGCCGCGGCGCGAAACGACGCGGCACCCGCTACTTCGGCCCCTTCGGGCAGGCTTGGGCCATCCGGGAAACCGTGGACGCGCTGCTGCGGGTGTTCCCCATGCGTTCCTGCACCGACGGGGTGTTCAAACGCGCCAAGGCGTCGGGGCGCCCATGCCTGCTGGGTGACATCGGGAAATGCTCGGCCCCGTGCGTGGGGAGAGTGGGCTCGGAGGAGCACCGGGAGATCGCGGATGGTTTCTGCCGTTTCATGGCGGGCGAGTCGGACCGCATCGTCCAGGAACTGGAACGCGAGATGTTCGAGGCCTCCGCTGACCTGAACTTCGAACGGGCCGCGGTGCTGCGCGACCAGCTGGCGGGGCTGGCGAAGGCCCGGGAACGCAACACGGTGGTGCTTCCGGAGACCACCAGGGCCGACGTGGTGGGTTTCGCCGACGACGGCCAGCAGGTGGCGGTGCAGATCTTCCACATCCGTGGCGGCCGGATTACGGGGGAGCGGGGCTGGATCGCCGACCGTTCCGACGACCGCGACCTGGCCGAGCTGCTGGAGCCTTTCCTGCTCCAGCTCTACACCGGCGAGAACCCGCCGCCCCCGCTGATCCTCAGCTCCGTGCCCGCCGAACCGGAGCTGGTCGCCCTGCTGGAGGGGATGCGCGGCGCGCGGGTGGAGGTGCGGGTCCCGGTCCGAGGCGACAAACGCACCCTCCTGGAGACCGTGCTGCGCAACGCCGAGCTGTCCCTGCAGCAGCAGGCAGCCAGGCGGGCCTCGGACCTGACCACCCGGAACCGGGCGCTGGAGGAGATCGCCGATGCCTTGGGTCTGGCGGAACCGCCCCTGCGCATCGAGTGCTTCGACATCTCACACACCCAGGGCACCGAGGTCGTCGGCTCCATGGTGGTCTTCGAGGATGGCCTGGCCCGCAAATCCGACTACCGGCGGTTCGTCATCAAGAGCTTCGAGGGATCCAATGACGTCGCGGCCATGGACGAGGTGTTGAGCCGGCGCCTCGGAAGGCTGTTGGACGAACGCTGCCGCGACGAGGACGAGGCCGGGCCGCTGCTGGTGGATCCCACCACGGGCGCCCCCCGCAAGTTCTCCTACGCGCCCGCTCTGATCGTCGTCGACGGTGGCGCCCCACAGGTGACCGCGGCCGCGCGGGTGCTGGAGGAACTCGGCCTGGCCGGGGAGATCGCCCTGTGCGGGCTGGCCAAACGCCTGGAGGAGGTGTGGCTGCCCGGCGAGGAGTACCCCGTGATCCTGCCCCGCGCGTCCGAGGGGCTTTACCTGCTGCAGCGGGTCCGTGACGAGGCCCACCGGTTCGCCATCACCCACCACCGGGGCAGGCGCAGCAAGGCGATGCTGTCCTCGGCCCTGGACGCGGTGCCCGGCCTGGGGGAGATGCGCAGAAAGGCGTTGATCTCCCATTTCGGGTCACTGAAGAAGCTGCGCGGAGCTACCCCGGAGGAGATCGCTGCCGTCCCGGGGATCGGTCCCAAGCTGGCCGCGGCCGTCCACGAGGCCGTCTCCGGCACCGGCGGCGAGGCGATCAACCTGGCCACCGGGGAGGTCACATCCACCTGAGACGACCGGTGCGTGGGGTCATCGCAGCAGCAGGTGCGCCAACCCGGTTCCGACCAGACAGGACGTGATGACACAGATGAAGCCGGGAATCAGGAACGAGTGGTTGATGATGAACTTGCCGATGCGCGTCGTTCCGGACCGGTCAAAGCCGATCGCCGCCAGATCCGACGGGTAGGTCGGCAACACGAAGTAACCGTAGGCCGCCCCGAAGAACCCCACGATCGTCACCGGATCGACCCCGAGCCGCAGGCCGACCGGCACGAAGGCCGTGACGGCGGCCGCCTGGCTGTTGACCAGTTTGGATACCAGGAACAGGGTGACCGCGTAGAACACGGGATAGGCCTGCACGATTCCGGCCAGGGAGGCCATCAACGAATCCAGGTGGGCGTGGAAGAAGGTCTCCGCCATCCACGCCACCCCGAACACGGAGAAGATCGCCGACATTCCGGCCTTGAACACCGCGCTGTTCGGCACTTCGCTCATCTTCACCTTGCAGGCCACCATGATCACGGCCCCGGAAACGAGCATCATCATCTGGATCACCAAGGTCATCGACAAAACGGTCGGTTGCCCGCTCGCATTCGGGAAATGCGGGCGGATCCCGTCGAAGGCCCCCAGAACCACCACCAGCGCGATGGCGGTGAAGAAAATGCCGACGGCCCAGTACGCCTGCTTGGGAAACACCTTGTCCTGGAGGGTTGCCCCCTCGTCCCCGCCGTACACGTAGGCACGTTTCACGGGATCGGATATGAGCTTCTGGAACTCGGGGTCCTTGTCCAGGTCCTTACCCCGGCGGAGGCTCCAGAACGCGGCGAGCAGCACGCCGAGGAAACTGCTGGGGATCGAGACCATGAGGATCTGTGGGATGGAGAACGCCACCCCGGTGATCCCGGCCTCCTTGGCCAGGATCGTGGCCATCGACACCACGGCCACGGAAACCGGTGACGCGGTGATGCCCATCTGCGCCGCCACGGACGAGACGGCCATCGGGCGTTCGGGCCGGATGTTCTTGCTGAGCGAGATGTCCTCGATGATGGGGAACATCGTGTACACGACATGGCCCGTGCCGCACAGAACGGTCAGGAACCATGTGGTCAAGGGCGCGAGGATGGTGACCCGGGTGGGGTGTTTGCGCAATAGTTTCTCGGCGTACTTCATCATCACGTCGAGACCACCGATGGTCTGGAGAACCGAGGCGCAACCGATGACGGCGAGGATCGTCAGCATGACGTCGATCGGCGGTTCGCCCGGAGGAAGCTGGAAGAAGAAGACGAGAAGGGCCAGGCCGATACCGCTGATCAGGCCGAGCCCGACACCCCCGTAGTGGGTTCCCAGCAGGAGACACCCAAGAACTATGACGACCTGGAGAATGATCAGGAAAGTGCCCATTTTGCCGCTCCCACGATGGATGCCTCGAAGCTGAGGCACAGGCTTGGGGTCAGCCTACGCCTCGAATCCTCCGAATGGATCAAGAATGTGTATTTCTCAAATCCGGCTGGGTGTTGCGGAAAGCGGCAGTTGCCAGCACCGCCAGGGCGCCGATGGTGAGACTGGCGAGCATTCCACCCCGGCCCCCGCCGAGGGAGTCGATGGCGATGCCCGCCAAGGCGGAACCCGCTGCGGCTCCGATCAGCTGGCCCGTGGTGATCCAGCCGTAGGCCTCGGCGGTGTCCGCGAAAGGCACGCTGCCTGCTATCACCGACGAGATCGCCGCTATCGAGGGCGCGGTCCCCAGCCCCGCGACGAACAGGGCCAGCGCCAGCCCCCAGAATCCCGACACCAGCACGGCAGCGACCAGTCCCAGGGTCATGACCAGCATCCGAGCGGGGAGGGACCAGGGGCTGATGGGCCGCTGCCCGATAGCGAGTCCGCCGATCATGGAGCCGAGGGCCGAGATGGCCAGGACGATCCCGCCGAGCAGCGAGCCCTCCCCGAACCAGGCCACCACCGCGGCCTCCATGGCTGCCAGGGAACCGATCAGCAGCAGGGATGCCAGGGTCATGAGCAGCACCGAGGGGTTCGCCAACACCTTCCCGAAACGCCCCGTCGCCCTGGGGATCCGCAGGCCCCGGACCGCCGGTACGAGGATGAACAAAATCCCCCCGGCCAGCTGGATGCCGGTGACGACCAGGAGGGCGGTCACGGTTCCCAGGTACACCACCAGCGCGGTGATCACCACGGGACCGAGCACCCAGATGATCTCCTGCAGAGCGGCGTCGAGGCTGAACAGGGGGGTGACGAGGTGCTGCGGCACCAGCTTCGGGTAGAGGGTGCGGACGGTGGGCTGGACCGGCGGGATGGTGGCCCCGGCCACCGTGGCCAGCAGCGTCATCGCCCACAACGGGAGCTGGAAGATCACCAGCGGGGTCAGTGAGGCAGTGGTCACCAGCAGGCAGGTCAGCAGCACCGGCAGGGTGCCGTACCGGTTGAGCTGCCGGGTGATGACCGGTCCCGCCGCCGCCATGCCGATCGAGAACGCCGCCAGCACCGTGCCCGCGGAGGTGTAGTTGCCCTGCACGTGTTCGACGTGCATCAGCATGCCGAGGGAGAACATTCCGGCGGGCAGCCTGGCGGCCAGCTGACTGGCCATGACCCTTGCCAGCCCCGGGGTTCTCAACAGTTCGGCAAAGTCACGCACGGGCGAAGTGTACGGGGAAGCGCCGGGGCGCGTTGCGCAGCTGGCCGGGCCAGGACTTGAACACTGTTCAACGTGGGGTGTTGAATGTCCCCGTCCCCAACCGTCAACAACCAAGCAGGAGGCAACAGTGCCCGCATCGGCTCGTTTCTTCCGGGGCGGCGATCTCGCCTACGTGGCCGTGTTCGCGGCCCTCATCGCCGCGCTCTCGATCGTTCCCGGTTTCAACATCGGCCCCGTCCCATTCACCCTGCAGACCGTCGGCGTCGGCCTGGCGGGACTGTGCCTGGGCCCCTGGCGCGGATTCGCCTCGGTTCTCCTATACCTCCTGGTCGGCGCGGCCGGGCTTCCCGTCTTCGCCAAGGGAGGGGCCGGGCTCGCGCCCTTCGTCGGCCCGACGGGTGGCTACCTGATCGCCTTCCCGCTAGCGGCGCTGCTGGCCGGATTCGTAGCCGTATTGGCGTTGAAACGAGGACTGAGCGCCAGCACCCCGGTGATCTTCTTCCTGGGCCTGCTTGCGGGCCGCTACCTCATCATCCTTCCCCTGGGTGTGTTCGGGTTGATGCGGGCCGGTGGAGTGGACTTCGGCAAGGCGCTCGGGATCGACATGGGATTCTGGGTGAGTGACGCCATCAAGAGCGTGATCGTCGTGATCCTGGCCTACGCGGTTCACCGGGCCTTCCCACGCCTGCTGGCCCAGCGGTGATCCAACTCACCGACGTCGACCTCGTCATCCCGCCGATTCGCAAGGGAGACGAGGCCAGGAGCCTGCTCACGGGGATCAACCTGACTCTGTCGGAGCGGCGCGTGGCGGTGATCGGTGCCAACGGGTCGGGCAAGTCGAGCCTGCTGAGGCTCCTCAACGGCATGCGGCAGCCGACCTCCGGCACCGTGAGCGTCAAGGGCCACGACGTCGCCGAGGAGCCGCGGAAGGTCCGCCAGCTCGTCGGGTTCATCTTCACCGACCCCCTGGCCCAGCTGCTGATGTCCACCCCGATCGAGGACCTGACCCTCAGCCTCGGGCACCTGCCCAGGAAGGAACGAACGGGCCGCGCCCAGCAGATCCTCGACGAGCGGGGCCTGGGGCATCTGGCCCACCAGAGCATCTATGACCTCTCCGGTGGGGAACGCCAGATGGTGGCGCTGGCCAGCGTGCTGGCCGTGCGACCGGAGGTGATAGTGGCCGACGAACCCACCACCCTGCTCGACCTGCGCAACAAACTGGCCCTGCGTCGCGCCCTCGCGGAACTGGAGCAACAGGTCATCTATTCCACCCATGACATGGACGTGGCGGCCGACGCCGACCGGGTGATCGTCATCGAGGGGGGACGGGTGACCGCCGATGGCGAACCCGGTGAGGTCATCGCCTGGTATGAGAGAGCCATGGGGGTGACCGGGTGAACGTTCACGCGAGTCTGCTCGGCCTCCACCAGCCGGGGGAGGGGTGGCTGTTCCGGCTCGGGGTGGGATGGAAATACCTCCTCATGCTCACCCTGAGCCTCCCGGCCCTGATCATCCAGGCCTGGCCGGTCACCCTCGCGGCGTTGGCTCTGACGATCACGCTGCTGGCCAGTTCCGGGATCGATCCGGCCCGGATGTTGCGGATCGGGTGGGCGATGTGGCTGATCCTCGGGTTGCTGGCCGCCTACCAGCTGGTGGTCCTGAATCCGCGGGCCGCGGTGGTCGTGCCCGGGAACCTGCTGCTGGCCGTCCTCGCCGCGCGTCTGCTGACCCTCACCACCCCGACCCCGGAGCTGTTGAACGCCCTGATCGTGGCCCTGCGGCCGATCCGGTTCGTCGGGCTCAATCCCGAGCGGGTGGCCTTGGCGGTGGCCCTGATGATTCGTTCCATCCCCTACCTGCTCGGCCTGTTCGATGACGCGAGGGATGCTGCCCGGGCCCGCGGGGCGGAACGCAATGTGGTTGCGCTCCTCATGCCGATGGTGCTCGGTTCCGTCGCCCACGCGGAACGCACGGGCGAGGCCCTGGCCGCCCGGGGACTCGGGGAACGCGAACAGTGACGAACCTCACCGGGGCGAACACCGGCAGCCGTATGGGAGGCGGGGTGACACAACTCCTCCGGTGGTGTGGATGAAATCGTGATGCCGTTCAGGTGAGCGACTAGTGTCTCCCTCATGGTGGAAGTGCAGGGGCCCGCGGAGATCGTGATCGTGACGGGAATATCCGGGGCGGGGCGGCGCACGGCCGCTCACACCATGGAGGACCTGGGCTGGTACGTGGTGGACAACCTGCCCCCCGCGATGCTGCCCATTCTCGTGGACCGGATGGGGACGGCGGAGCGGCTGGCGGTGGTGGTCGACGTGCGCTCCAGGGAGGAGTTCGAGCAGCTCCCCACCGCCTTCGCGGAGGTCAAGGCGCGGGGCTATCGCGTCACGGTGCTGTTCCTGGAGGCCAGCGACGACGTGATCGTGCAACGCCAGGAGTCCAACCGCCGGCCACTGCCGCTGCAGTACGGCGGCCGGCTGCTCGACGGCATCGTGCGTGAACGGCGGCTCCTGGCGGATCTGCGGGCCTCCGCCGACATCGTCGTCGACACATCCCGGCTCAGTGCCCGGCAGCTCGCCCAGCGCGTCTCCAACCACTTCGGGACCGACGCCACCGACAACCTGAGTGTCGCTTTGATGTCTTTCGGATTCAAGAACGGGCTGCCGGTCGACGCCGACATCGTCTTCGACGTGCGTTTCCTGCCGAACCCCTACTGGGTTCCGGAGCTGCGCCCCAAGACCGGGCTGTCCCCGGACGTGGCCTCCTACGTGCTCTCCCAGGACGCCGCCCAGGAGTTCCAGGGATGCATGCTGGGAGTCATCGAGGTGGCTGCCCCCGGATACCTCACCGAGGGCAAACGCCAGGTCACCGTCGCGATCGGGTGCACGGGCGGGAAACACCGTTCCACCTCCATGACCGAAGAGCTGGCCATCCGGCTACGCGGCCGGGGATACGGTGTCAGTGTGTTGCACCGGGATCTGGGGAAGGAATGAGCTGGCCGAGAGGATCCGCGATCGTCGCCTTCGGTGGCGGACACGGACTCCACACATCCCTGACGGCCCTGCGCCGGATCACGGACCGGCTCACGGCCGTGGTCACGGTGGCCGATGACGGCGGCTCCTCCGGGAGGTTGCGAAGCGAGTTCGGCTGCCTGCCGCCCGGTGACCTCCGCATGGCCCTGGCGGCGCTGTGCGGTGATGACCAGGTGGGGCGGCGCTGGGCCAAGGTCCTCCAGTCGAGGTTCTCCGGGGACGGGCCGCTGGGCGGGCACGCCATCGGGAACCTGCTCATAGCGGGTCTCTGGCAGCAGCTGGACGATCCCGTGGCGGGCCTCGACATGGTCGGGGAGCTGCTCAGGACCCGGGGCAGGGTGCTTCCGATGAGCTCGGTTCCCCTGCAGATCGAGGCCGACGTGCTGGGACTCGACCCACTCGCCCCGGACGAGCTGTGCACTCTGGCGGGGCAGGCCACCGTCGCCAAAACCCGGGCCACGGTCCAGTCTGTCAGGTTGGTGCCCGAGAACCCGCCGGCCCACCCGGAGGCGGTGGCGGCCGTCCGGCAGGCCGACGCGATCGTGCTGGGACCCGGTTCCTGGTTCACCTCGGTGATTCCCCACCTGCTGGTCCCGGAACTGCGCGACGCGATCCTGTCCACCCCGGCCCGCCGCATCCTCGTCATGAACATCACGGCCGCCGACGAGACCGACGGGTTCACCGCCTCGCGGCACATCGAACTGCTGGCGGAACACGCCCCGACCCTGCGTCTCGACTTCGTGCTGGCCGACGTCGGTTTCGTCGGTTCCGACCGTCACCTCACCCAGTTCGCGGCCTCTCTCGGGGCCGAGCTGGCAGTGGCCGACATCCGCTGCCACGACGGCAGCGCACGTCACGATCCGAAACGACTCGCAGACGCCTATCAGGAGCTTCTTGCCAGCTGAGACCCACGCCATGAGGGAATTGGTGGAATGATGGCTCCCATGGCGTTGACCCAGAAGGTGAAAACGGAGTTGGCAGCGGTGGCAACCCCCCACCCGAACGCGCGTAGGGCGGAGGTGGCGACGATGCTCAGGTTCGGTGGCGGGTTGCACCTGGTAGGTGGCCGCATCGTCATAGAGGCGGAACTGGACTCCGCCGCCGCGGCCCGGAGGCTACGAACCTACATCCACGATCTTTACTCCTTGGACTCGGATCTTCTGGTGATCAACGCGACGGGGCTGCGCCGCACCACCCGGTATGCGGTGCGGGTGATCCGTGACGGCGAGGCCCTGGCTCGCCTGACCGGGTTGGTTGACCAACGGCGCCGTCCCGTCCGGGGCCTGCCGGCAGTGGTGGTGGGCGGTTCCATAGCCGATTCCGTTGCGGTGTGGCGGGGGGCCTTCCTGGCCCGGGGATCCCTGACGGAACCGGGGCGGTCCATGGCCCTCGAGGTCACCTGCCCCGGATCGGAGGCGGCGTTGGCGCTCAGCGGCGCAGCCCGGAGACTCGGCATCACCGTGAAATCCCGCGAGTCGCGCGGTGTCGATCGTGTGGTGCTGCGGGACGGCGAGGCCATCGCCGATCTGCTGACCCGGATGGGCGCCCAGGAGACCCGTCTGATCTGGGAGGAGCGCCGCATGCGGCGCGAGGTCAAGGCCCAGGCGAACCGGTTGGCCAATTTCGATGACGCGAACCTGCGGCGTTCCGCCAGGGCGGCGGTGACCGCCAGCGCCCGGGTGGAACGCGCACTGGAGATCCTGGGTGAGGACGCCCCGGCGCACCTGGTGGCCGCGGGCAGGCTTCGCATCGAGCACCGCCAGGCGAGCCTGGAGGAGCTTGGCAAGCTGCACGATCCGCCGCTGACCAAGGATGCGGTGGCCGGGCGCATCAGGCGGTTGCTCGCCACCGCCGACAAGGCGGCGGAGGCGGCGGGCATCCCCAACACGGAGGCCTCGCTGCCGGCTGACTTGAACGATTCCCAATGAATGTGCCGAACCCTTCTGGGATCGGGCTTGAATGGCTAGGATGGAGCTGTCCGAAGGGCGTCGGTTGCGCCACCCAGGTGCGGCGGGCTCCCAGGTATCTCTCGAAGGGGATCTATTCGAAATGACCGTCAAGGTTGGAATCAACGGCTTTGGCCGCATCGGCCGCAACTACTTCCGCGCACTTGTCGCATCCGGCGCTGACCTCGAGGTGGTTGCCGTCAACGATCTCACTGACAACAAGACCCTTGCCCATCTCCTGAAGTACGACTCCATCCTCGGACGCTTCCCCGAAGAAGTCTCCTACGACGATGACGCCATCAAGGTCGGAGGCAAGGAGATCAAGGCCTTCGCCGAGCGGGATCCGGCGAACCTTCCCTGGGGTGAGCTGGGTGTCGACATCGTCATCGAGTCCACCGGTTTCTTCACCGACGCCACCAAGGCCAAGGCCCACTTGGACGCCGGCGCCAAGAAGGTCCTGATCTCGGCACCCGCCAAGAACGAGGACATCACCATCGTCATGGGCGTCAATGACGACAAGTACGATCCGGCCGCCCACAACATCATCTCCAACGCATCCTGCACCACCAACTGCCTGGCTCCCATGGCCAAGGCCCTCAACGACGGTCTCGGCATCGTCAAGGGCCTGATGACCACCATCCACGCCTACACCCAGGACCAGAACCTGCAGGACGGCCCGCACAAGGACCTGCGTCGCGCCCGCGCCGCAGCCCTCAACATCGTGCCCACCACCACGGGCGCCGCTAAGGCGGTTGCTCTCGTGCTGCCCGAACTGAAGGGCAAGCTCGACGGTTACGCGCTGCGCGTTCCCACCCCCACCGGTTCCGCCACTGACCTCACCTTCGAGGCCCCCCGCGAGACCAGCGTCGAGGAGATCAACGAGATCGTCAAGAAGGCCGCTGACGGCCGGGTCCTCGTCTACACCGACGAGCCTCTCGTCAGCAAGGACATCGAGACCGACTCCGCTTCCTGCACCTTCGACTCCCAGCTGACCAAGGTCATCGGCAACCAGGTCAAGGTCGTCGGTTGGTATGACAACGAGTGGGGCTACTCGAACCGCCTCGTGGACCTCACGGCCCTCGTCGGCAGCAAGCTCTGATCTCACCCAAGAAGTGACGCCTCGGCCCCGTCTGCACTCGTGCTGGCGGGGCCGTCGCGTCCCCACCCGAAAGGACCTTCAATGAAGTCTGTCTCTCAGCTCGGAGACCTCGCCGGCAAGCGTGTGGTCGTCCGCTGCGATTTCAACGTGCCTCTGGATGGTGACAAGAACATCACCGACGACGGCCGGATCCGTGCCGCCCTGCCCACCCTGAACGAGCTGCGCGACGCGGGGGCCCGGATCGTCATCCTGGCCCATCTCGGCCGGCCCAAGGGGGAACCCGACCCGAAGTTCTCCCTCGCTCCCGTCGCGGCCCGTCTCGGCGAACTGCTCGGCGCCCGGGTGAAGCTCGCCACCGATGTCGTGGGTCCGTCGGCAAAGGCCACCGTCGAATCCCTCGGGGACGGTGAGGTGGCCCTCCTGGAGAACGTCCGTTTCGAGGCCGGGGAGAAATCCAAGGACGAGGCCGCCCGCAAGGAACTGGCGGAGAAATACGCGGCCTTCGGGGATTTCTTCGTCTCCAACGGTTTCGGTGTGGTGCACCGCAAGGAAGCCTCCGTCTACGACATCGCCAAGCTGTTGCCATCGGCGGCCGGTTCGCTGGTCAAGGCGGAGATCGACGTCCTGGAAGGACTCACCGAGAACCCGAAGCGCCCGTTCGTCGTGGTGCTCGGCGGCGCGAAGGTGGCTGACAAGCTGGCCGTCATCGACAACCTTCTCAAGGTGGCCGACACCCTCGTCATCGGCGGCGGCATGGCCTTCACCTTCCTCAAGGCCCAGGGACTGGGGGTGGGAAATTCGCTGGTCGATGACGCATCCATCGAGGCCTGCACCGGATACCTGAAGGCCGCCGAGGCAGCGGGTAAGCGCATCCTGCTGCCGGTCGACGTGCGTGTCGCCTCCGAGGTCGACTTCGGGGCGCGCACCGTCGGCCAGGTGGACGTGGTCCCGACCGATGCCATTCCCGCCGACAAGATGGGCCTCGATATCGGCCCTGCCACTGAGAAACTGTTCGGCGACGCGGTCCGCCAGGCCAGGTCGGTGTTCTGGAACGGCCCCATGGGGGTGTTCGAGATTCCCGGACTGGAATCCGGCACCCGAGCGGTCGCGCAGGCCCTCACCGAGATTAACGGCATCAGCGTCGTCGGTGGCGGCGACTCGGCCTCCGCCGTGCGGGCCCTCGGATTCCCGGAGGACGCCTTCGGACACATCTCCACCGGCGGTGGCGCATCGCTGGAGCTGATGGAGGGCAAGATCCTCCCCGGCATCGCTGTTCTCAAGGAAGGCAACTGACATGGCACGCAAACCGATCATGGCCGGCAACTGGAAGATGAACCTGAACCACGTCGAGGCGACGGGGCTCGTCCAGAAACTGGCCTGGACCCTGGCCGACAAGGAGTACGACGGCAGCTCCGTCGACTGCGTGGTGATTCCTCCGTTCACCGACCTGCGCACGGTGCAGACCCTGATCGAAGGGGACCGGTTCCCGATCCAGCTCGGGGCGCAGAACGTCTCCGAACACGACTCGGGTGCCTACACGGGTGAGGTCAGCGCCGGGATGTTGTCGAAGCTGGGGGTTCGTTACGTGGTGGTCGGGCACTCGGAGCGCCGCGAATACCACGGCGAGACCGACGCCCTGATCAACGCCAAGGCCCTGAAGGTCCTGGCCGCGGACATGATCCCCATCATCTGTTGCGGTGAGGGCCTGGACATCCGCAAGGAAGGGCGCCACGTCGAGTACACCCTCGAGCAGGTTCGTGGCTGCCTGAAGGGCATCCCCGCCGAGCAGGTGGCCTCTCTTGTCATCGCCTACGAGCCGGTGTGGGCGATCGGGACAGGCGAGGTCGCCACCCCGGAGGACGCCCAGGAGGTCTGCGGCGCGATCCGTGAGGAAATCGCAAAACTGCACGACCGGGCCACCGCGGATGCGGTCCGGATCCAATACGGGGGATCCGTGAAGGCCTCCAACGTGGCCGAGATCATGGCCCAGCCGGATGTCGACGGCGCCCTCGTCGGCGGCGCCAGCCTGAAGGCCGAGGAGTTCGCCGCAATCGTGCTGTTCTCCTGAGCTGAAATTCCGTGATTGGGGTTGTCACCGGAATTTCGCCGGAGGCAACCCCATTTTCGGGACCGTGGTGTGAAACGCTTCGGGCCCCCACGATGTGGTGGATTTGAACCCCTCGGTTAAACTACTCCGCGTGATTGTCCCCCTCGTCAGCTGGCCCATAGTCACCCTGTCGGTCGTCCTGATCATTCTGAGTGCGTTGCTGGCTCTGTCAGTACTCCTCCACAAAGGCCGCGGTGGCGGCATGTCCGACCTGTTCGGTGGCGGCATGTCCACTTCCATGGGCGGTGTGTCCACCGCCGAGCGACGATTGGATCGCATCACCCTTGTGTTGACGCTGATCTGGGCGCTGACGATCATCGGGCTGCTGGTGCTCTACCGCATCGGCATTTGAGAAGAGAATGTTTCCGAACCCTGAGGAGTAGTTGTGGCAGGTGGCAACGCCATCCGCGGTAGCCGTGTCGGCGCCGGACCAATGGGTGAAGCCGAGAGGGGCGATGCGGCCCCAAGACTTCACGTCTCCTACTACTGTGCCAGCGGGCACGAAACCCGTCCCGCCTTCGCCGCCGACGCGGTGATCCCCGAATCCTGGGATTGTCCCCGCTGCGGGTTGCCCGCCAACACCGATGCGGAGAACCCGCCGCCACCGCCGAAGATCACCCCGTACAAGACCCACCTCGCCTACGTGAAGGAACGCCGCACCGACGCGGAGGCGGCCCAGATCCTGGAGGAAGCGGTGTCCTCGCTGAGGGCCCGCCGGGCAGCCGGCGAAATCCTCTACTGACGAGACGAACAACCCAGTTGTGAGCGAATCCCCGCCCGGACGGAACGGACGGGGATTCGCTCTTTCTGTTTCCAGGGTTGTGTGTCACTGAGCGTCGTACGGACCGCCGGGGTGTGGCCCCCAGGCCCCCGGGGAATCTGGGTCCTGGTGTTGCGGTTGCGGGGAGGGCTGCCCCAACCGCCGGTTGCCTCCTGTGCCTTCCATGGCCTGGGCGTCGGCTATGGCCTGCTTCACCGTGGCGTCGCTCTGTTCGTGGTCCTTGCGTGCCTGTTCCGCGATCTCGGCGTGCACGTCGACCGGTTCCGGGGCGGAGAAACGCTGGGAGGCCCGCGAGACGTAATCCCGCACGTCGGTGGAGTTCGCCACCTGCCCCAAGCCCTTCAGGGCGTCGCTGAGTTCGCTGGGAACGATCCACATCTTGTTCGAATCGCCATTGGCCAGGCGGGGCAGCATCTGCATGTACTGGTAGGCCAGCAGGGCCTGGTCCGGTTCCGCGGCGTGGATGGCGCTGAAAACCGTGGTGATGGCTTGGGCCTCACCCTCGGCGCGCAACATCTGGGCCTGCCGGTCGGCCTGGGCGCGGAGAACGGCCGCCTCGCGATCACCTTGGGCGCGGAGGATCGCGGCCTCCCGGTCGCCGCCAGCGGAGAGGATCTGGGACTGGCGCTGGCCCTCGGCCAGAAGAATCGAGGCCCGCTTGTCGCGTTCCGCACGGGCACCTTTCTCCATGGCGTCACGGATGGTCGGAGGCGGCTCGATGGCGCGCAACTCGACCCGGTTGACCTTGATCCCCCATTTGCCGGTCGCCTCGTCCAGCACCGCGCGCAGACGGTTGTTGATCTCCTCCCGGGAGGTAAGGGTGGCTTCCAGATCCATGCCACCGATGATGTTGCGCAGTGTGGTCATGGTCAGCTGCTCGATGGCGGCACGGTAGTTCTGTGCCTCGTAGGCGGCCCGGACCGGATCGACGATCTGGAAGTAGATCACCGAGTCGATCGAGACTATGAGGTTGTCCTCGGTGATGACGCCCTGGGGTGGGAACGGCACCACTTCCTCGCGCATGTCGAGGATGTAGCGGATCCGGTCGAGGAAGGGCACCATGAGGTGCGGCCCGGGATCGAGGACCCTGCGGAACTTGCCCAGGCGTTCGACTATGGCCACCTGCTGTTGGCGGATGATCTTCAGGGTCGCGGCCAGCACCATGACCACCAGAACGGCCAGGATGCAGAGAATCAGGGTGAATACGGGCGGCAATGTTTCTCCTTGCGGTTTCGGATCAGTTGGCGATGGGATAGACGATCAGGGTGATGCCGTCGAGTTTGTAGACCTCGATCCTCTCCCCGGCTTCGATCACGATGGCCTCGTCGTAGCTGCGGGCCTGCCAGATCTGCCCGTCGATCTTGACCTCACCCGAGTTCGAGGTGATCCGGGAGACGACCTCCCCGAACGAGCCGATCAACTTGTCGAGTGAGGAACGGTATCCCGGGGCACGACGGGCCTTCTCCAGAAGCGTGGGGCGCAGCAGGAAGAGCGTCGCCACCGCGGTGGCCAGGGCGACGATCACCTGGAGCCACAACAGGTGGGGGAAAAACAACGCGACCACGCCGCCGGCGAGGGCACCGGCCGCGAGCATCAGCAACGTCAGGTCCAGGGTGAGCAACTCGGCAACTGCCAGCAGCAACGCCAGCACGCCCCACGCCGCCCACGGGTTCTGGCCGAACCAGATCAGGAAATCAGTCATGGCGGCTCCCGGTTCGTCGTCCGAAAGTGAATTGCGGCCCACCAGGCCTCGGGTGCGCATTGAAACCAGTGGCTCTCCGCACCGGTTTCATATCCTTCTCCATGAATCAACGCTACCGGAAACGTGGCCAGAACCGGAGGATAGGGTGAGGCCATGAGCGATTTTGAGATCCGCGAATTCACGCTTCCCGGGAGCGCGAATGAGGAATGGATTGCCTACTGTCGCATGAACACCGATGACAGCGTCGAGGCGCTCGGCCCCCAAGGGCCTCGGAACAGTCCGGAGGCCGACCTGAGAGCTGCGCATGCCGCCCTTACCGAGAGCCGGGTGCGACGCTGGCTGGCCTGGGTCAAGGACCGGCCCGTCGGTTTTGCCAGGCTGGTGGTGGATCTCGTGGACGAGCCCGAAGGTGCGATGGCGCACGTCTACGTCAGGCCCGGGTACAGGCGGCGGGGAATCGGGCAGGCGCTCGCGGAGGTGGTGCAGTCAGCCCTGGAACCCGGAACCCGTTACGTCAACCTCGAGGTTCCGACCCCGGTGCCGGGCCCGGGCGACGAAGCGTTGCCCAGTCCCGTTGGGGAGGGGGCGCTGTTGGCCTCCAGCCCACGAGCGCGGTTCGCCCTGCGTTACGGCTTCGTCCTGGGACAGGTGATGTGGTACTCCCATTACGAATTCGCCGCTCCGGCCGTCGCGCTGAGCGATGTTCTCGCCACGGCCGGGGCCGCGGCCGGGCCGGACTACGAGGTGCACTGCCTGGAGGGGGAGGTACCCCCGGGGTGGGCGGCCGGTGTTGCAGTGCTGAAACAAAGCATGAGCACCGATGCGCCACCCGGTGGGCTGATCATTCCCGAGACATCCTGGGATGCGGACCGCGTGCACGCGGAGTACGCGCGATTCAGTTCGACGAACCGGCTTTTCCTCGGGATCGTGGTGCACGAACCAACAGGAAGGGTCGTGGCGTTGAATGAGCTGTCCGCATCGCGTGAGTGGCCCGACGGCATGATCCACCAGAGGGACACCATCGTGCTTTCCGAGTATCGCGGCCACCGGTTGGGAACGCTGGTCAAGGCCGCCAACCTGGAGGCGGTGCACGCCGCCCTGCCTCAGGCCCCCGCGGTCCACACTTTCAATGCGGCCGAGAACCATCACATGCTGGCCGTCAACGAGAACCTCGGATTCCGCCGGGCCGCCGCGCTCGGAATGTTCCAGGCCGTCAGGGAACCCGTGGAATCTGCCGCTCAGAGCGGGCAGACGTAGCGGGGAGGCAGCTTCGAGGCGGCCGCGTCGTCGATGAACCAGTACGTGGCCTGCTGTCCATGGGCGTGGGAAGCCGGCAGGGTCTTGTCGCCGCCTAGGGCCCGGAGCAGCGCGTCGGCCTTGCCGGTGCCCGTGACGATGAACCAGATCTCTTCGGATCGGTTGAGGGTCGGGATCGTCAACGAGATGCGTTCCGAGGGTGGTTTCGGGGAATCCGTCACCCCGATCACGCTGCGGGAGGTGGACTCGAAACTCGGGTGCCCCGGGAAGATCGAGGCGACGTGACCGTCCGGCCCCATGCCCAGGAAGGTCAGGTCGAAGCGGGTCTTCCCCAACTCGGCAGCGTATTCGGATGCGCTGTCGTGTGGGTCCGCGCGGCCGTCGCGTGCCGCCATCATGTGGATCCGTGCCGACTGGATGGGCAGGGTGCGTCCCAGCCGGCTGATGGCCTGGAGGGAGTTCCTGTCGGGATCCGTGGCGGCCACGAAACGCTCATCCCCCCACCACAGGTGAAGGCGTCCCAGGTCGAGTTTCGCCTCGGCGGACAGGTCCGCGAAACGTTCGTAGACCAGGTCCGCTGTGCCACCACCGGTCAGGCACACGTGCACCTCCTCGCGGCTGCCCAGCAGTTCCGTGGTCTTCTGCATGAACCGGCGGGCGACCACGTTCGCCACCTGCTGCGCCGATTCCAGGCGCACCACCCGGGTGAACATCACTCACCCACCCGCGTGGCGATGTGGCTCACGACCGACTCGAAGACGGCATCGGGATCCATACGTTGCAACTCCTCCGTGAGCAATTCGGTGAGAGGACGTCGTTTCAACGCCACTTTCCGTTCGGGCTGGCCCGGAACGGCGTAGCGGGCGATGGTCTCGGAGCGGCCCCTGTTGATGACGATGTCTCCCTGGTCGGTGGTCAGCCTCGCCTCCGAGATTCCCGGTTGGTCGCTGTCCTCGTGCAGCACCGGGACCCCCAGCTGCTGCTCCAGCCAGGTCACCAGCAGGGTGGAGCAGGCGTTGTCGGGGGTGGAACGCACCAGGGCGGAGGTGACGCGGTGCGGGAACTGGTCCAGGGCGGCGGCCAACAGGGCACGCCAGCGCGTGATCCGGGTCCAGCACAGGTCCGTGTCGCCGGGGACCAGGTTGCGGGCGCGGATCGCCAGGGCCAGCTGCGGATCCGGTGCCCCCATCGAGTCGGTGATCCGGCGGGTGGCCAACCTGCCGATCGGGTCCTGGGCGGGGGCGTCGGGGGCCTTGTGGGGCCACCAGGCGATCGTGGGGGAGTCGGGCAGCAGCAGGGGCAGTACGACGGAGTCGCCGTGCGAGGCCAGCTCGCCGTGCAGTTTGAGGGCGATCAGGTCTCCCGGGAGTCCCTCACCGACCTGGATCTTCGCGTGGAGGCGGGTTTCCCCGCCGGCCTTGGAGACGACGATGACCCGCGACGGGTGCGCCGTGGCGGAGGCCCGGGCGGCGGAGAGCACCTCGTCCTGGTGGTAGTCGTCGGTGATCGCCAGCAGCGTCAGGACCATGCCGCTGGTCGGCCCGACCTCCCGGTGGGCCCTGATCAGCGCGGAGGTGATGTCCTGCGTCGTGGTGTTGTTGAGTTCGATGATCACGGCTTCCTCCTCTACGGCCTGCGCCAGGTGTTGCCGTCACGGGCCAGCATCTCGGCGGCGCTGGCGGGACCCCAGGTGCCCGCCGCGTAGGGATCCGGCTGGGTGGGCAGCGAGTCCCAGTACTCGAGCACAGGGTCCAGGATCTTCCAGCCGAGCTCCACCTCCTCGTGCTGCGGGAACAGGGGCGGATCGCCCAGCAACACGTCCAGGATCAGGCGCTCGTAGGCCTCCGGGGAGGTTTCCGTGAAGGAGCCACCGTAGACGAAGTCCATGGAGACGTCACGGATTTCCATCTGGGTGCCCGGCACCTTGGCCCCGAACCGGAGGGTGACGCCCTCGTCGGGCTGGACGCGCATCACCAGGGCGTTCTGTCCCAGGGCCGCGGTCTCGGTGGCGGGGAAGGGCAGGTGCGGTGCCTGCTTCAACACCAGGGCGACCTCCGTGACCCGCCTAGGCATGCGTTTGGCGGTCCGCAGATAGAACGGGACCCCGGCCCAGCGGCGGTTGTCGACATCGACGCGGATGGCGGCGTAGGTCTCGGTGCGGGAATCGGGGGAGACGCCATCCTCCTCCAGGTAGCCGCGCACCAACTGGCCCCCCTGCCAGCCCGTGGCGTACTGGCCGCGGGCCGTGTGGGCCGCGTAGTCGGAGGGGACCCGGGCGGCCGCCAGCACCTTTGTCTTCTCCGTGCGCAGCTGCGAGGCCTCGAAACTGGTTGGTTCCTCCATCGCGACCAGGGCGAGCAGCTGCAGCAGGTGGTTCTGGATGACATCGCGTGCCGCCCCGATCCCGTCGTAGTACCCGGCCCGGCCGCCGATGCCGATGTCCTCGGCCATGGTGATCTCCACGTGGGAGACGTAGTTGCGGTTCCAGAAGGGTTCGAACAGTTCGTTGGCGAAACGCATCGCCAACATGTTCTGCACCGTCTCCTTGCCCAGGTAGTGGTCGATGCGGAACACCTCGGGGGGCGAGAAGAGCTGGCTCACGACGTTGTTCAGTTCACGGGCCGAGCGCAGGTCGTGCCCGAACGGTTTCTCGATCACCACCCGGTTCCAGGTGTTCTCGCCGTCGCCGGTGATGGCGTTGCGTTTGAGCTGGGAGATCACCTGCTCGAAATACGACGGAGGGATGGACAGGTAGAAGGCGTGGTTGCCGCTGGTGCCGCGGGCCTGGTCGAGTTCCTCAAGGGTGGTGCGGAGCCGCTGGAAGGCCTCGTCGGAGTCGAACGTGCCCGGCACGAACCGGATACCTTCCAGAAGCTGTTCCCAGACCTCCTCCCGGAAACGGGTGCGGGCGTTCTCCTTGACCGCGTCGTGGACCACCTTCGCGAAATCCTGATCGGCCCAGTCGCGGCGGGCGAAACCCACCAGGCCGAAACCGGGGGGAAGCAGGCCACGGTTCGCCAGGTCGTAGACGGCCGGCATCAGTTTCTTCCTGGAAAGATCGCCCGTGACGCCGAAGATCACCAAGACGCAGGGGCCCGCGATCCTCGGCAGTCGCCGGTCCCGGGGGTCGCGGAGCGGATTGCTGCTGGTCACAGTTCCGACCATACCGGTTGCCGCTGCACCGGGAGTCCCGTGGAACGGATGGCGACCAGGTTTTGCAGCGGCCCGGCCATCCCGCGACCCCACTCGCGGGGTGGAATTTTCCCGGTCGTGGGACATCCGAACCCGGTGATGATCTACGGTTGCGCCATGCAGCCCTACGTCAGGCAACCCGAGTATCTGTCCACCATGGCCGACGGAACGGTGAAACAGGTCGGTCCGCTCACCGGAACCGAGGTGTGGACCGTACCGGGACGGGGCAACCGGCCCCTCGGTCTTCAACGCCCCGAACCCCACCCCATCGACGAGACGGCCCACGGTACCCACTGCGCCTTCTGCGAGCAGCGTTACCTGGAGACCCCGCCGGAAAAGGCCCGCGTGGTGCGCTCCGGAGACGAATGGGAAACGCTGATGGAGCTTCCCGCGGAGAAGCTGTTCACCACGACCGCCGAGTTCCGTTGCGTTCCGAACTTGTTCGAGATCCTGAGCTTCGACTACTGGCGCGCCAATTACGGGTTCGAGCTTCCGGAGTCCGCGGCCCGGCATCAACGGGCCTACCTGGCATCCCCCGAGGGACTGGAACACGTGTTGCGGGTGGCCGAGACGAAACTGCGGGCCTCCGGGCACGGCACCGGCCAGGTCGCCGCGATGACCCGGGAACAGCGCCTGGAGGCGGCTTCCGGTTTCTTTGGTGGCGGACATGACGTGATAATCGCCAGGCGGCACTTCGTCGACGGAGCGGTCGATGACACGCAACTCGCCGGTTCCGGGACCCTGACCCCCGAGGAACACGAGAAATTCATCGCCTTCACGATCGACTCGGTGCGCCGCAGCTACGAGAACAACCGGTACGCCCGCTACGTGACCGTTTTTCAGAACTGGCTGAAACCTGCGGGCGCGTCCTTCGACCATCTCCACAAACAGCTCGTCGCCATCGACGAACGAGGCGTCCAGCACGAGGTGGCGCTCGCCCGGCTTCGGCAGGACCCGAACCTGTTCAACGAGGTGGGACCGAACTACGCGGGCTACCACAACCTGATCGTCGCCGAGAACGACCACGCGGTCGCCTTCGCGGGCTTCGGACATCGCTATCCCACCCTGGAGATCTACTCCTGCTCCGAGTTCTCCGATCCCTGGGAGCAGACCGCCGAGGAGGTACGAGGCATGTCGGACCTGATCCATGCAATGCACGCCGCCACCGGGGTCGACGTGGCCTGCAACGAGGAATGGCATTACCGGCCGATCGACGTCGCGCTCCCGATGCCGTGGCGGGTGATGCTCAAGTGGCGGGTCTCCACCCTCGCCGGTTTCGAGGGGGCCACCAAGATCTACCTGAACACCATCTCGCCCGTGATGTTGCGCGACAGGGTGGTCGAGAAACTGCTCGCCCTTAGGGAAGCGGGCCGGCTGGCTCCCGGGATCCGGATCGCCACGGAAACCCGGTGCCGCCCCAATCCGCTGCGCTACTCCCGCTGAGGCCACGTGAACCGGGATTCCCTCGCGGGCCTTCGGGTTGCGCCGCGGCGGGCGACGAGTATTGTTGCGGAAGGGGCTTGGAATCCCGGGGACCGGTTTGACCTGGGAGAAGGATGGGACCCCTCCGACCGCGCCGGGGGTGGCCGTGGGCTGTGATGGTTAGGCTGCCCTAGCTTGATACGCTTGGGAGATTCCGAAAGACTGGCGTGTGCAAAATCGCTGGGAGGAGGGTGTCATGAGCGCAGCCATGCAGGAAACCGACAACTCCACCCGAGAACGGGTGGTTCGCTCCATCCTGGGGCACGGGCCATCCACGGCACGAGAACTCGCCGAACGCTTGAACCTGACCCCAGCTGCCATCCGCCGCCACTTGTCGGCCCTCCTGGAGGAGGGAACCCTGGGTTCGCGTGAGCAGCGGGTCTACGGGGCGCGCGGCCGGGGCCGTCCGTCGAAGGTGTTCTTCCTCACGGACGCGGGACGTTCCGAGTTCCACCAGGCCTACGACGAGTTGGCCATAGTCGCCATCCGGAGGTTGATCGAGGCTGCCGGTCCGCAGGCCATGGTCGACCTGGCCTCGGAACGCGTGGACGAGATCGAGAGCCGATTCAACGAATTGCGCGAGGCCCATCCCGAACGCACCCCCATCGAGCTGCTCACCGAGGCGCTGGGAGCCACCTACGCACCTTCGGTCAAGCCGGTCCGTTCGGGCGACCAACTGTGCCAGCACCACTGCCCGGTGGCGCACGTCGCCGCCGAGTTCCCTCAGCTCTGTGAGGTCGAGACCCAGCTGTTCTCGCGGCTGCTGGGCAGCCACGTCCAGCGGCTCGCGACCATTGCACACGGGGACGGAGTGTGTACCACCCACGTCCCCAACCCCGTCATCCCGAGCAAGATCAGGAAGTAACCACATGACGACCACGCCACAGGCCCCCGGAGTGGGGGCCACGCAGGACGAGCACCTGGAAGCCCTCAGCGGCTACCAGTACGGCTGGCACGACTCCGATGCCGCCGGCGCTGCCGCCCAGCGAGGTCTCAGCGAGGCCGTGGTCCGGCACATCTCCGAGTTGAAGGGCGAACCCGAGTGGATGCGGGACCTGCGTCTGAAGGCCCTCAGGTTGTTCGGCAAGAAACCGATGCCAGCCTGGGGCGCGGAACTCGACGAGATCGACTTCGACAACATCAAGTACTTCGTCCGCTCCACGGAGCGTCAGGCGCAGACCTGGGACGACCTGCCCGAGGACATCAAGAACACCTACGACAGGCTCGGCATCCCCGAGGCGGAGAAGGCTCGTCTCGTGGCGGGAGTCGCGGCCCAGTACGAGTCCGAGGTGGTCTACCACAACATCAATCAGGAACTGGAACGGCAGGGCGTGATCTTCCTCGACACGGACACCGCCCTCAAGGAACATCCCGAGATTTTCAAGGAACACTTCGCCAGCATCGTCCCGGCGGGTGACAACAAGTTCGCGGCACTGAACACCGCCGTCTGGTCCGGCGGATCCTTCGTGTACGTGCCCAAAGGGGTTCACGTCTCCATTCCATTGCAGGCCTATTTCCGGATCAACACGGAGAACATGGGCCAGTTCGAGCGGACCCTGATCATCGTCGACGAGGACGCCTACGTGCACTACGTCGAGGGCTGCACCGCGCCCATCTACTCCTCCGACTCGCTGCACTCGGCGGTGGTGGAGATCATCATCAAGAAGGGCGCTCGCTGCCGCTACACGACGATCCAGAACTGGTCCAACAATGTCTACAACCTGGTGACCAAGCGCGCCGTCTGCGAGGAGGGCGCCACCATGGAGTGGGTCGACGGCAACATCGGTTCCAAGGCAACCATGAAATACCCGGCCGTCTACCTCATGGGTGAGCACGCCCGTGGTGAGACCCTGTCGATCGCCTTCGCCGGCGAGGGGCAGCACCAGGACGCCGGTTCCAAGATGGTGCACTGCGCTCCCCACACCTCCTCGTCGATCATCTCGAAGTCGGTTGCCCGCGGCGGTGGTCGCGCATCCTACCGTGGCCTGGTCAAGGTCGATGCGGGGGCGCACCACTCCGCGTCCTCGGTGAAATGCGACGCCCTTCTGGTGGACACCGTATCCCGTTCCGACACCTATCCCTACGTGGACGTTCGTGAGGACGACGTCTCCATGGCCCACGAGGCGACCGTCTCCAAGGTCTCCGATGACCAGCTGTTCTACCTCATGTCCCGAGGCATGGAGGAGGACGAAGCGATGGCCATGATCGTGCGCGGTTTCGTCGAGCCCATCGCCAAGGAACTCCCCATGGAATACGCCCTGGAACTCAACCGGCTCATCGAGCTGCAGATGGAAGGTGCGGTCGGCTGATGTCGGCCCCGGAACGAAACGGACAAGAGGAAAAAAAGTTGAGCACCACTGCTGCAGCGAATGGGATCGGAGCCGTCGAGACCGTCGCATCTCATCTTCATCCCACCCCGTCATGGAACGTCGCCGATCATCCGAAGCCGACAGGTATGGAGGAGATCTGGCGCTTCACCCCGCTGAAACGTCTTGCCGGGCTGTTGACCGAGGGCGACGTGCTTCCCGGACTCGACTGGGAGGGGGAAACCCCTGCTGGCGTGGAGTTCACCGTCATGCCCGTAAGCGCACTGCGGGACCTCGCTGTCGAACCTCCGGTGGACCGTGTCGCGGCCCTGGCGGTGGCTCGCAGCGCGGAGCTGGCGCTCATGCGTGTCCCAGCAGACACCGAACTCGACCAGGCCAACGTCCACGTCGGGACCGGGAACGGCGTGGAGGCGGCAGAGGTTTTCGTGCTGGAGGTCGGAGCCAACTCCCGCGCCACCATCGTGTTCCACTACAAGGGCAGCGGATCCTACGCCGCGAAGTACGACATTCGGGTCGGTGATGGAGCCGAGGTGAACCTCGTGTACGTCAACGACTGGGATGCCGATGCCATCCACGGCGGCCAGATCAGCCTCGAGGTCGGACGTGACGCCCGGGTCCGCACCGTCCAGGCATCGCTCGGTGGCGCCGTGATCCGGCTCCAGGAGAACGCCCGCTTCGCAGGCCCCGGCGGTGAACTCGAGCAGTACGGTCTCTACTTCGTCGATGCTGGGCAACACATCCAGCACCGCCTCTTCGTCGACCACAACGCCCCGAAGACCAGATCCAACGTGGACTATCGCGGTGCGCTGCAGGGCGAGGGTGCGAACTCGGTGTGGATAGGTGACGTGCTGATCCGGAAGGTCGCCGAGGGCATCGAAACCTACGAGTCCAACAAGAACCTCGTCCTCACCGATGGCTGCCGGGCCGATTCCGTTCCCAACCTGGAAATCGAGACAGGCGAGATCGAAGGAGCCGGTCACAGCTCCACCACCGGCCGGTTCGATGACCTCCAGCTCTTCTACCTGCGCTCCCGCGGCATCCCGGAGGCCGAGGCCAGACGCCTCGTCGTGCACGGTTTCTTCAACGACATCATCCGGCGCATCGGCGTTCCCGAGATCGAGGAGAGGCTGCTGGTCCAGGTGGAGAAAGAACTCGACATGGCGGCCGAGGCCATGAGGGCAGCTCAGTGAGCTTCGTCGCCGTCGCCACCCTCGACGAGCTGATCCCCGAGATACCGCTCGCCGTCGACGAACACGAGATCGCCATCGTGCTTCACCGGGGCGAGTACTTCGCCATCCACAATCTCTGCAGTCACGGGCACGTTCCCCTGAGCGACGGGGATGTCGAGGACGGCTCGATAGAGTGCTACCTCCACGGCTCCCGTTTTGACCTGCGAAGCGGCCGCGCCCTCTGCCTGCCAGCCACGGAACCCGTCAACGTCTACCCGGTCCAGATCGATGACCAGCAGGTGCTGGTCGATCTCGACCACCCCATCACCGAATTCCAGGAGTCCTGAAAACCATGTCCAATCTCGTCATCTCCGACCTCCACGTCGACGTCCTGACCGAGGAGGGTCCCAAACAGATCCTCAAGGGCGTGGACCTCACCGTGAACTCCAGTGAAGTGCACGCGATCATGGGCCCCAACGGCTCCGGGAAGTCCACCCTCGCCTACGCCATCGCGGGACACCCCAAGTACGAGATCACCTCCGGGTCCGTGACCCTCGACGGAGTGGAGCTGACCGACCTCACCGTCGACGAACGCGCCCGGCAGGGCCTGTTCCTGGCGATGCAGTACCCCGTCGAGGTGCCGGGAGTGTCCGTGGCGAACTTCCTCCGCACCGCCAAGACCGCCCTCGACGGCAAAGCCCCCAAAATCCGCACCTGGGTCAAGGACGTCGAGAACGTCTTGAACCGCATGAACCTGGACAGCTCTTTCTCCGCGCGCTCCGTCAACGAGGGTTTCTCGGGTGGTGAGAAGAAACGCCACGAGATCGCCCAGCTTGAGCTTCTCAACCCCAGGGCAGCCATCCTTGACGAGACCGATTCCGGCCTCGACATAGACGCCCTGCGCATCGTCTCCGAAGGGGTAAACCGCTACTCGGCCCAAGGGGACCGGGCCGTGATGCTCATCACCCACTACACCCGTATCCTGCGCTACATCGACCCCACCTTCGTGCACGTCTTCGTCGACGGCCGCGTCGTCGACCAGGGGGGGCGTGAGCTGGCCGACAAGCTCGAGGCCGAGGGCTACGAGGCCTACGTCAAGGCGGCAGCAGCCAACGTCTGAGCTGCCCGGGGTCAGGTAACGACAGTCGAAGAAGGAGAGGACCGAAGTGAGCTTTGACGTCGAGGCGATCCGACGGGATTTCCCCATCCTGACGCGCAGGGTGGGGGAGCATCCTCTGGTCTACCTGGATTCGGCCAACACCTCCCAGAAACCCCGGGTGGTCGTCGACGCGATCGCCGAGCACTACTTCCAGCACAACGCAAACGTGGCGCGCGCGATGCATGTGCTGGGCGCCGAGGCCACCGAGGCCTACGAGGGGGCACGGGGCCTGGTGGCGTCCTTCATCGGTGCCGCCGCGCCCGAGGAGGTGATCTTCACAAGGAACGCATCCGAGGCCCTCAACCTGGCTGCCAACACCCTGGCGGCCCGGTTGATTCCCGGTGACGAGGTGGTGATCTCCGTGATGGAACACCACTCGAACATCGTTCCCTGGCAGCTGGTGTGCGAACGGACCGGGGCGGTGCTCCGCTGGTTCGACGTCACCGACGAGGGGCGGCTCGACCTCGAGGCCGCTGAACGCGATGGGCTGATCAACGAACGCACCAGGGTGGTTTCCGTCGCCCACGTGAGCAACGTGCTGGGTACCCGCAACCCGGTGGCCGAGATCGCCGCCAAGGCTCATGCGGTCGGCGCGGTTATGGTGGTCGACGCATCCCAGTCGGCACCCCACCAGAGCATCGACGTCACCGAGCTTGGAGCCGACCTGGTGGCCTTCACCGGACACAAGATGTGCGGCCCTACCGGCATCGGTGTGCTGTGGGGCAGGGGAGAGCTCCTGGAATCCCTGCCACCCTTCCTCGGCGGGGGGGAGATGATCGAGGTGGTCGAGATGACCCACTCCACCTACGCGGACCCGCCCCACCGTTTCGAGGCCGGCACCCCGCCGATCGCCCAGGCGGCCGGGCTCGGCGCCGCCATCAGATACCTGCAGGGGATCGGGATGGACGCCATCGCCGCCCACGAACACGAACTGACCGAGTACATGCTCGCCAAGCTGACCAGCATTGACGGGCTGCTGCTGCTGGGACCGGTGGAAGCCGTGGAACGCGGATCGGCGTGCTCTTTCAACCTGAAGGGCATCCACCCGCACGACGTCATGCAGGTGCTCGACTCCCGCGGTATCGCCATCCGGGGCGGGCACCACTGCGCCAGGCCGCTGCACAGGAGGCTCGGCCACCAGAGTTCCACCCGGGCATCGGCCCACCTGTACACGACCCGGGAGGAGATCGACGCACTGGCGGACGCGCTGGTGTTCACCCGCGACTACTTCGGAGCACGATGAACCTCGACGAGCTCTATCAGACGATCATCCTCGACCACTACCGCGAGAAACATCACAGCGGGCTGCGGGAGCCGTACGAGGCCGAGGTGCATCACGTCAACCCGTCCTGCGGCGACGAGCTGACCCTGCGCGTCCACCTGGATGGCGACACGATCGCAGACATGTCATACGACGGTGAGGGATGCTCCATTTCGCAGGCATCCACGTCCGTCCTGGGTGATCTCGTGATCGGCCGGGACGCCGACCACTTCTCCGGGCTCTATGACGATTTCCTGGAGATGATGCACTCCAAGGGGGAGATCACCCCCGACGAGGACCGCTTCGAGGACGCCATCGCTTTCGCCGGCGTCTCGAAGTTCCCCGCGCGCGTCAAGTGCGCCCTGCTCGCCTGGTCGGCCCTGCGGGATGCCGTGGCCCAGGCCTCAGCGAAGGAGAACTGATGTACACCCCCGACCCGCGTCCTTCGGATCTGGTAAAGGACGAACTGCCCGGCGACGACTCGGCCACCCCGATCCCCACAGAGGAGGAGATCGAGGAGGCGATGAAGGACGTCGTCGACCCCGAACTGATGGTCAACGTCGTCGACCTCGGTCTGCTCTACGGGGTCACCGTGGACGAGGAGGCCAACGTCACCCTCGACATGACCCTCACCTCACCCACCTGCCCGCTGACCGACCGCATCGAGTACGACACGAAGTACGCGCTCGACGGCCTTGCGAACTCGGTGACCATCAACTGGGTGTGGCTGCCGCCGTGGACCCTGGAGATGATCACCGAAGACGGCCGAGAACAGCTGCGGGCCATCGGCTACAACCTCTGAGACAGGCGAACCCACGCAAAGGCGGCGGGATCAGAAAACCCGGGAACCGGGTCCGATGCCGGTGCGGTGGGGTGTCGAGTAGTCTCGGGGAGAACCGATGATTGGAGGGCGAAGATGCCGAAGCTGACCACCCCGGACCAGGTGAACCTGAACTACACCGACATCGGATCCGGGCGACCCATTGTGATGATCCACGGCTGGCCGCTGTCCGGGGCCGCGTTCGCCGACAACGCCAAGGTGCTCGCCGCCGCCGGTTACCGGGTGATCACCTACGACCGGCGCGGGTTCGGGCAGTCCGGGAAACCCCGCGACGGCTACGACTACGACACCTTGGCAGCCGATCTGGACGCCCTGCTGACCGGCCTCGACCTGCACGACGTGGTCCTGCTCGGGTTCTCCATGGGTGGTGGTGAGGTGGCCCGCTACCTGGCGACGCGCGGATCGGAGCGTGTCGGTGCGGCTATCCTGTCCGGGTCCATCTGCCCGGCCCTGTGCATCACCAAGGACAATCCCGACGGCGCCATGCCCCGCGAAGGATTCCAGGAGCTGGCGGATGCCTGCGCCGCCGACCACGCCGGTTTCGTCGATCAGTTCTGCGGCTGGTTCTACAGCAACGACCAAGGGCTCACCGTTCCCGAGGAGATCCGGCAGCAGGCGGTTGAGATCGCCCGGCAGTCGGCCCCGCACGCCGCGGTCGCAACCATTCTCACCTGGACCGAGGACCTGCGCGAGGACTGTCGTCGCATCGACGTCCCGCTGTTGGTGATCCACGGCGACGGGGACCAGAACGTCCCGCTGGCAAAGTCCAGCGCCCGAATGCCCGAATACGCGCAGCAGGCGCAGCTGGTCGTGATCGAGGGTGGTCCTCACGGGATCAACGTTTCCCACGCGGATCAGTGGAACGCGGCGATCCTCAGTTTCCTGGCGGGCAGCTGACGGATCCCCGGGGCCGCTTTGCGGGCGGCGCCCGGACTCCTTACCACGTCCGCAGCCGGTTTCTCGGTTCCTTGGAGTACTCGTGGCCCTCCACGTGCTTTTCCTGCGTGCGGCCGATGGACTCGAGGTAGGTGTCCGACCCTTGGACATCCTGGAGTTCGACGCGGGTGGTTTCTTCGAACTGGTACGACTTGTCGGCGTTTCGGTACCGCGACATGATGTAGCCGTAGAAGGCGATGGCGGCGATCGGCCCCAGCGCCAACAGGGCAAGCCGGATACTTCCCGAGGATGAGCGTTCCAACAAAACCATCCAGAAGGACATGTCCGCTCCTATCACAAGGTTGCCACGAACAGTATCAGCCCGATTGTGGTGCCGATGACGAAAATCAGGAAGGTCATCAGGTACAGCATCGTCCGGTTGATGGGTACCGACCCCATCACCTTGCCGTTCTGGCCGTTGACCGCCACGAAATGTTTCAGCCCGCGATCGGGCTGGTAGTAGGAGTACAGCCACACCGGCAGATAGACCGTCACCCAGCGCGAACCTTGGAGATCCACGTGTTCGGTGTCCCAGCGGACACCTCGGTCGTACCGCTCCACCATGTTCTCCCCCTTCGCGCGGGTGATGCTGAGCAGGTGGTCCCGGACGATGTGATCCATCTCGGTGATGTTCACGTCGCGGCGTTCACTCGTGAAGCCGCGAAGATAGTTCGGGCTGTAACGCAGGGCGTCCTTCACGTTGAAAGGCAGGATTGCATTGATGATGTTGTTGGTCTGCGACGGGTCGCCCATGTTTCCACGTTCTCGGTTGGACTCCAGCAGCAGGTCATCGATGCTCATGTCGAAACTGCGCGCAACGTTGTAGGCATCAGCGGAGTAGTAGGTTTCCCAGGAATCCCCGTGTTTCTCGGTCCAGCTTCCGGTCTGTACCTCGCCCCGGCCCGTCAGATCGCCATGCGCCTGCCCGTCGAACACGAAATAGGGCAGGTAGACGCCGACCACGTTCTCGGGGGCGAACTCCTGTTTGAACCTGGGATGGGCGTAGAACTTCCGCTGATTCACAAACTCGCGGATGATCTCCACGGCGTCGTGCTGCAGAACCAGGAACGGAGCCACTGCGTCCGGGGTCGCCCCGTTCGGGATCCGGGAGTTGGGTGAGAGATAGCTGCGGCACCAGTGGCAGCGCACCTGCACGGTCTCGTGCGCGTCGATGACCACCTCCGCGCCGCAGCCGGTGCACTTCAGGGTCACCATGCTCTGCCCGGCCAGGTCCTGCGAGGAATGGGTCACCACGGTGCCCTCCAGGTCCTGGATTCCTCCGGTCAGATCCACCTGGTCCTCCAGGCGGGGTTCGTTGTAACGGGACCGGCAGTTCGCGCAGACCAAGGAACGGACCTCGACGACGTAACGGATGTCCGTGCCCCCACAACTGGTGCATTTGATCATCACGCCGGTGCGGCCGTCGTCAGGAAGCTCGATCACCTGGGGGCCGGGCTCCGGCTCCTGGACGTCCTGCTGCGGAGGCGCTGGTGTCCAGGGGTTGCCCGGGGCCGCGGGAACAGGGAGTGGCCCCGCGACATAACCCGGATTGGCGTACGGATTCTCGCTCAGGGCGCGGGGCACCTGCTGGGGCGGGAAAACTCCCGGTTGCGGGGGATACCCGGGCCAAGGCTGTTGGGCCTGGGGATACCCGGTGGCCTGCTGCGGGGGAGGATAGCCGTGTGGTTGTTGCTGGGGATACCCGGGCGGCCAGGGTTGCTGCCCCCAGCCCTGGCCGCCACTTCCGGAGGCTGTCATGGCTTCGTGTCCTCTTGCAACCCGATTACAACCCGAGCAGTCGCTTCTTCAACGTGTCGAACTCCTCCTGGGAGACCACCCCGGCGTCGAGCAACTCCTTCATCTGCTTCAGTTTCGCGACGGGATCCTCCTGGGGGGCCGCTTGCGCTGGCTGTTCGGGCGGCGCGGGTTGTGCCTGTGCGGGCTGCTGCGCTGGCTGCTGGAAGCCTCCCATCATCCCGCCCATCATGGGAACACCGATGCCCATGCCGACCAGGCCTTGACCGCCTCCGTTCTCGCCCGCGGACTGGATTCCCCGGGCAACGGACTGCTGCATGAAGGATGCGCCCCGGTCCCCGCGCAGCGCATCAGCCTTCTTCACGTCGGAAAGCAGCTCTCGGGTGTCGGCGTCGTACTCGATGGCTGCCAGGGCGACACGTTCGATGAGAAGGCCGCGCCCGGAACGCCACTGGTAGTTCTCTTCGACGGCAGCGCTGAGGGATTTCGCGAACCCGATGGAATCCTGTTGCAGCCGGGTTATGCGGTTTCCCCGCTCGGGGTCGTTTGTGTACTTCGAGAAGGCGGCGCCCAGACAGGCCACCACCTCGGTGAAGAGTTGTTCGCTGACGGGATTGTCGATGTCATCGAAGTCGAAGACCTGATTGTTCGCGATCACGGCGCCCGGGATGACGCTGGAGATGAACAGGAGGGGATCAACGATGCGGAGGGTGTAGGTGCCGCGGGTGATCGCTCCCACCTGCGCGCCCAGGTAGGCGTCGTCCCAGTAGATCTCGGACTGGGTGCCGAAGCGATTGTCCGGGAGTTCCTTGAGGTTGACGAAGAAGACCTGCTGCATGGCGCCCGGCCGGCCGCCGAACTTGATGCGCTCCCAGGTGTTTCGGATCACCTGACCGAACACCCCGTCACCGGCGAAAACCGACTGGGAGGAGGGATCCTGGCCGCGGAACTCGAACCCGCCGGGTTCCGCCACGAAGCCGGTGATCCGCCCGTCCTGGAAGGAGACGAGGCCGTAACCGTCGGGAACCACGATCTTCGAGCCGTTGCTGATGATGTTCTCCGAGCCCTTGGTGTTGGAACCGCGCCCCGCGTTCCTACCCTCGTGGACGGCCGGGAAGAACGCTGCCGTCGGGCTGATGCCGCGGGGGACCGTGAGGAAATCCAGCCACTGATCGGCGAAGACGCCGCCGAGGGCGCCCGTGAAGGCCTTGATGAAACCCATGTTCTAACTCCTGACTCAGCTGGGGTGGCGACTCGCGGTTGCCACCTTTTCATGGTGCCAGACCACGGGGGTCAGTGGGATACCGGGTGGGTGGTGAAAACCGCCGTCACGCGCCCCAGTGGGTAAACTTCGCCGACGTGCTGCAGGTCAAGGATGTGGAGGTACGCGCCGGGGCGCGGCTCCTGTTGTCCCCGGTCAGTTTCCAGGTCGCCGCGGGGGACCGCATCGGGCTGGTCGGTCGCAACGGCGCCGGGAAAACGACCCTGACCCGCATACTCGCGGGGGAGGGATTGCCCGCAGCCGGCACCGTCGCCCGGTCCGGGCGGTTCGGCTACCTGCCGCAGGACCCCCGCTCGGGGGAACCGGAGCAGCTCGCGCGCGACCGGATCCTGGGGGCCCGCGGACTGGATCAGGTGATGGCGCGTCTAAGAAGGGCCGAACAGGAGATGAGCTCCTCGCGGGGAACCGAACGGGAGAAGGCCATGGCGGCCTACGCCCGCGCCGAGAACGCGTTGCTGTCGGCGGGAGGATACGCCGCCGAGACCGAGGCGGCTCGGATTGCCGCCAACCTCGGGCTGCCGGACCGTGTCCTCGGGCAGCCGCTCTACACTCTCTCGGGTGGTCAGCGACGCCGGATCGAACTGGCCCGGATCCTGTTCTCCGACGCCGACACCCTCCTGCTGGATGAACCCACCAACCATCTCGATGCGGACTCCATAACGTGGCTGAGGGGCTATCTGCAGAGCTTCGGGGGCGGCCTGGTGGTGATCAGCCACGACGTCGGCCTGCTCGAGGCGGTGGTGAACAAGGTGTTCCACCTGGACGCCAACCGCGCCGAACTGGATCTCTACGCGATGGACTGGAAACGCTATCTGCAGCAGCGGGAGACCGATGAGAAACGCCGCAAACGGGAACGCTTGAACGCGGAACGCAAGGCGTCGCAGCTGATGGCGCAGGCCGATCGGATGCGTGCCAAGGCCACCAAGGCGGTCGCCGCACAGAACATGGCCAGGCGTGCGGAGAAACTGCTGTCCGGCATCGAGGGGGAGCGGGAACACGACAAGGTGGCCCGGATCCGGTTCCCCGAACCGGCGCCCTGCGGAAAAACCCCGTTGCTGGCCCGCGACCTCTCGAAGGCCTACGGCTCACTGGAGGTGTTCACCGCCGTCGACCTCGCCATCGACAAGGGATCCAAGGTGGTCATCCTCGGACTGAACGGAGCCGGAAAAACCACGATGCTGCGCCTTCTCGCCGGGTTGGAGGAGCCCGACGTGGGGCAGCGGATCCTGGGCCACGGAGCCCGGCTCGGCTACTATGCACAGGAACACGAGACTCTCGATGTCAGCAGATCTGTGCTGGAGAACATGGTCTCTGCCTCCCCCGACCTGGGCGATGTGGAGGTTCGCAAGGTGCTCGGTTCCTTCCTGTTCACCGGGGATGACGTGGACAAACCCGCGAAGGTGCTCTCGGGCGGGGAGAAGACCCGCCTGGCGTTGGCCATGCTGGTCGTCTCGGCTGCCAACGTGCTGCTGCTCGACGAGCCGACGAACAACCTCGACCCGGCTTCCCGCGCGGAGGTGCTGTCCGCCCTGCGTTCCTACTCGGGGGCCGTCGTGCTCGTCACCCACGACCCGGGGGCCGTCGAGGCCCTGGAACCGGATCGAGTGCTGGTCCTGCCCGATGGGGTTGAAGATCTGTGGAGCGACGACTACGCCGATCTCATCGCCCTTGCCTGAACATATTGCACACTTTGCGCAAATAATGTGCAAAGTTGAACAGTTTTTCGATCAGAATTGTCTACGCTGAGCGCAGGCTAGGAGCAAGGAAAGGGCCATGCCATGGCGCGCATCAACTTCGGCACCGGCGGCTGGCGGGCGATCATCGGTGACGAATTCACCCGCAGCAACGTGAGACTGCTCTGCGGGGCGCTCGCCCAGCGCATCAAGGAGGAGGGAAACCAGGACCAGGGGATCGTGATCGGCTACGACCGGCGATTCCTCTCCGATGTCGCCGCCAAGTGGGCGGCAGAGGTGTTCGCGGGGGAGGGGGTGGCGTGCCGGGTGATCAGGATCGCCCAGGCCCCCACCCCGCTGATCATGTGGACCGTCAAGAACCTCGGGCTGCCCTACGGCATGGCCGTAACGGCCTCCCACAACCCCGCCCTCTACAACGGGATCAAAGTGTTCACGGCGGGCGGCAGGGACGCGGACGAAGTGGTCACGCGCGACATCGAGGACCGCATGACGAAACTCGAGGGCACCCGCGAGGCCAGGATTGGGCAGGTGCCCTACGACAAGGCCGTCGCGCGGGGACTGATCCGCCAGATCAATCCGTTCAACGGCTACATCGACTCGATCATCGACCAGGTGGACATGGACGCCATCCGCCGAGCCGACCTGAAGATCGCACTGGACCCGATGTTCGGGGTCTCTCGCACCTCGCTGCAGACCATCCTCATGACGGCCCGCTGCGAGGTGGACGTCATCCACGACCGCCACGACACCCTGTTCGGGGGGCGTATGCCCTCTCCCAACAGTGCCTCCCTGGACTCGTTGAAACGCTACGTGGTGGACAACGGTTGCGCCCTCGGGATAGCGACCGATGGCGATGCCGACCGGCTCGGGGTCATTGACGACAAGGGAAACTTCCTGCACCCGAATCAGCTGCTGGTGATCCTCTACTACTACCTCCTCAAGTACAAGGGGTGGCAGGGTCCCGTGGTCCGCAACGTGGCCACCACGTCGCTGCTCGATGAGGTGGCCCACCAGTTCGGGCAGGAGTGCCATGAGGTTCCCGTCGGGTTCAAGTGGGTCTCGGGGAAGATGCTCGAAACCGACGCGATCATCGGCGGCGAGTCCTCCGGCGGGCTAACCGTCAGGGGACACATCTCCGGCAAGGACGGGATCTACGCCGCGACCTTGCTGGTGGAGATGCTGGCCGTGGTCGGCAAGCCCATGAGCGAGATCTACGAGGAGATCACGGGGCAATTCGCTCCCCGCTACATGGCCGAGACCGACTTCACGTTTGATTCGGAACGCAAACAGGAGATCTCGAGGGTCCTGATGGAGGACCGTCTGCTGCCGGAGTTCTCAGAGAACGTGCGCGAAGTTTCGTACCGGGACGGCTGCAAGGTCTACTTCGAGGACGGCTGGATCATCGCCAGGTTCTCCGGAACCGAACCGCTCCTGCGTATCTTCTGCGAGATGCCCACCCGGGAACGGGCCGAGCGGGCGTGTGAGGAGTTCAGGAAGTTCCTGGGACTGTAGGCTGCCGTCTCGACCGTTTATAACAATCGTCGTTATAATTGTGTCGTCCGAACGTCGACGTCCCTGGAGTGACATGAACCTGCGCGATTTCGCGAGCGCCCTGACGCGGTCCTGGCTGGTGATCGCGGTCGCCACCGTGGCGGGCCTGACTGGCGGGTGGGTCGTCGGCAACGCCGCCCGCACCGTCTACAGCACCACTTCGCGGGTGGTGGTCCTGGCCGCCCCCTCGGTGGGAACCCCCGAGGATGTGCAGCACGTCACGTCCGTGATCCGTTCCGAGATGTCGCTCTATCAAGCACTCGCTCAGGGGAACGACGTGACCGACCGGGTGGCATCCCAGATACCGGGAATGACAGCCTCGGATGTGGCGGGCGCGACCGCGGTCACGGTCACGGACCAGGTCATCATGATCACGGTCTCCCTTCCGAGCGCGGAGCAGTCCGCTGCGGTGGCCAAGGCTTTGGCCGCTGAGTTGACCAACGAGATCAGGGCGCTGCATCCGGGAAGTCAGCCGCTGATCCGGGCGGAGGCCATGACGGCTCCCGCGAAACCGGTCTCGGCAGGTGTTGGCCGTGTGCCCTCAGCGTTTGCTGGGGGTGTGCTGGGCCTCGCCGTAGGGCTCGTCGTCGTCTGGGGGTTGGCCTCGCTGCGGCCCAAGGTCGCATCGGGTGGTGCCTTGGCCGCCAGCGGACGGTTGGTGCTTCGCGCCGAGGCGGACCAGACGGCTTTCGAACAGCTTGCCGCGGTGCTTTCTCCTCATCTGAAGGAGTCGGCGACAGGGAGAGCGGTCCTGGTGGGGACCGGGGAAAGGGTGAATCTGGGGCCGTGGTGCCGGGGCCTGGGGGAACAGTTGGGCGCTGAGGCGACGGCGGTGGAGGCCGCCCCGAACGGAGCCGACCCCGTCGCCCTGCGGACCGTGGCCGGGGGAGAGGTAACCGTTGTGTTCGCGGATCGCAGGGACGCGCTGAAGAAGGTCCAGGAGACCATCGATCTCCTGGAAGCGGCAGGGGGCAAGATCGCGGCGTGTCTGGTCGTCAGCGATGCCCGAGCGTGAGCACGCGCGCTGGGGTCGTGGCCCCGGCGGAGGCGGCTTCCAGCAGCCGAAGTGTTTCCGGTTCACGGTTGCGGCGATGGTTCATCATCACCAGGAGCGAGGCCAACGCCGACCACCAGATGAAGCTCACGGGAAAATTCTTCGTCAGATACGTGTCGAAGGCGAAACCCACGAGAGTTGCCACCAAGCCGGATGCGATCGCGCGCTCAATTACTCCGCGTGCCCGCCACCAGGCCCAGCAGACGACCCCGGCAAGCACGAGCAACAGGGCAAGGCCAACCAGTCCCTGCTCCGAAAAAACCGCCACGTAGGTGTTGTGGGCGTGCGAGAGGGTGATGCCCTCGGGCATCTGCTTCGGTCCATGGGCGCCGGCCTGGGGGAGGCTGTTGGTCTCGAAAGCGTACCAAGGCCACAACACGCCATAGCCAACTCCGAAAACCAGGGTTGTAAGTGATCCAAGCGCCTGCTCAATGCCGTACACCCAGGTCTCGACACGGCCTGCCCCGGTGAGTTTGAAACCGCGCTGTTCCATGACGTGCCATGCGACAGCGGCGAAGGCCGTCATACCGGCCACGGCACTGGAGACGATCAGGGGCAAGCGGTTCGGGCGGCGCTTGGCCATGTCAATGATCGAAGGCAGGATGAACAAAGCCATGAACAGGGCGAGAGTGATGACGCCGGTCCGGGCCCCGGTCGCCATGATCCAGATCACGTACGCCGCCGAGGACAGCGCCGAGAGGCCCCTTCGATGCCCCACGATCACCGCTGCCACACAGATCGCCAGCCCCAGCAGGAGAGCGGTGTGCAGCACGGCGGCGCCTGCGAGGCGGGTGGCCCAACGACCATACAACTCCGCGTTGCTGGCGTTCCACCACACGCCGATGGGGGTCGTCACGGCACCGGCGAATGCGAACCACCAGAGGATCTCGAACTGTTGAGAAGAGGGAACCAAGTTGACGGCCAGGATGGCGAGCAGACAGGACAAGCCCGCCGTTATCAAGGGGTTCACGAGGTATGACAGGGGAACGGGAACCACCGCCGAGGGGGTTCCGTACTGTGCGCTGACCCAGTGTTTCGCCAGAGGCAGCGACACCACTGCGAGCACCAAGAGGAGGATGAAGGCCGCCGCGGCGATGACTAGGGCCCGGGGCGGAGGCTCCCGGGTCGGGTCCTCGCGCAGTTTCATGGTGGTTGCGATGGCGAGGATCGCGACCGCTGAGGTCAAAAAAAGCTGGAAGGAACTCACTCCTGTGTGGGCCACCTGATCCTCGCTGACCACCGTCGAGGCGAAAATGAGCAGGCAGGCGCACACGATCACGGCCAGGAGGCTCCAGTGATTCAGCCGCAGGCGCGTCTTGATGGCGCGTGAGGGACTGAGGACGGAATGCAGCACGCTGTCATTTTAGAGGTTTCTGGAAGCGGGTCCGTCTTCCCGGTTCGGGACGTGGATCTACAGTCGCCGGAATGTACTGGTGACGAAGGCCGCGGTGGTTCTCGCCGCAGTGGGGGCCTTGTGGGTGTGAAAGGCGTTCGGACCCATCGCGACGAGGTCGGCTGCGGCTTCGGCGGACAGGTTCAACGGATGGGTGAGTTCCTGCCGGTCCACGAGGTCGAAACCAGTCATGGAACCGTCCAGCCGTTCCAGTTTCTCCGGGTCGAGTCCCAGCAGACCGAGCGATTCGCGCAGCTCCACGAGATGATCCCGGCCCGGGGTCACCACCACGAGCCGCCCGCCCGGGGAGAGCACCCGGGCGAACTCGGCCGGGTTGCGGGGAGCGAACACGCAGAGCACGGCCTCCAGGCTTCCCGTGGCGATCGGCAGGCGACGCCAGATGTCGGCGACGACTGATCCCAGGCGTGGGCTGCGTCCGGCAGCACGGCGACAGGCCGCGGGGGAGACGTCCACTGCAAGCCCGACGGCTTCGGGGGTCTTGTCGAGAAACGCCCTGATGTAGTGGCCCGTTCCAGCCCCCACCTCGAGTACCCGGCGTGCACCGGCCAGGGCGGTGACCACCCTCCGGGTCAGCGGCTCGTACCAGCCTGCGGACAGGAAACGGTCGCGTGCGGCGAGCATCCCGGGGGTGTCGGCATTTTTCGGTGCGGCGCGCAGCAGCAGATTCAGGTGCCCCTGCCGGGCGATGTCGAAGCAGTGGCGGTTCTCGCAGCCGAGTGTCCTGCCGGCCAATTCCAGGGATGCGGTGCAGACCGGGCAGCGGAGCCAGGGAACCACGTGGGAGAGTCCCTCGGGAACGGGGCGGTCGGCCATCACCGCGCCCACGATAGTGTTTGATCCGTGCAAGACAAGCCTGTTGTTCTCGTTACCGGGGCGACGCGCGGCATCGGCCGTGTCATCGCCGAGAAGTTCCGCGACGCGGGGTACCGTGTCGCGGGCACCCATCGCGCCGGAGGTGAGGTTCCTGAGGGTGTGCTGCCCGTTGAATGCGACATCACGGACCAGGCCCGGGTGGACGCGGCCTTCGAGAGGGTCGAGGCCGAGTTGGGGAGCGTGGGGGTGCTCGTCGCGAACGCCGGTGTCACGAAGGACACCCTGCTGGCGCGGATGTCGGATGCGGACTGGGACGCGGTGATCGACACCAACCTGACCGGCACCTTCCGCGTGGTGCGGCGGGCGGTCCGCCCCATGACCCGCGCCCGGTTCGGGAGAATCATCCTGATCTCCTCGGTGGTCGGATTGCTCGGATCACCCGGGCAGGTCAACTACGCGGCCTCCAAGTCGGCGCTGATCGGCATGGCCCGCAGCCTCACCCGCGAACTGGGAGGCAGGAACATCACCGCCAACGTGATCACCCCCGGGTTCATCGAGACCGACATGACCGCGGCACTGGACGAGAAGGTTGTCGAGGGCTACCGGGAACGAATCCCGGCAGCACGCCTCGGGCAGGCTGAGGACGTCGCGGGTGCGGCGTTGTTCCTCGCTGGGGCAGGATATGTATCGGGCGCTGTCATTCCGGTCGACGGCGGCCTCGGAATGGGTCACTGAGAAAAACCAAGGAGCATCTACATGGGAATCCTCGAAGGCAAGAACATCCTGGTCACCGGAGTGACCATGGACACATCCATCGCCTACCGCGTCGCCGAGATCGCGCAGGCCGAAGGCGCGAAGGTGGTCGTCAGCAACCTCGGACGGGCCGTCGGACTGACGCGGCGCGTCGTCGGGCGGCTCGCGACCGTTCCGCCCGTGCTGGAACTCGACGTCACCGATCCCGAACACCTCGCGGCGTTGCCCGGGCAGCTTCGTGAACACTTCGGCGACCGTCTGGACGGCATCGTCCACTCCATCGCCTTCGCCAATCCCGAGCGGGCCCTCGGTGGGGCTTTCCTGAACACCGAGTGGAAGGACGTCGGGATCTCCCTGAACACCTCCACCTACTCCTACGTGTCGCTTGCGGTGGCCTGCCGGGAGCTGCTGCACGCCGGTTCCTCCATCGTCGGACTCACCTTCGACGCCCGGGTCACCTGGCCGCAGTACGACTGGATGGGGGTGGCCAAGGCAGGACTCGAATCGGCCAGCCGCTACCTGGCCCGTTACCTGGGTTCCGAGGGCATCCGATCCAACCTGGTCGCTGCCGGTCCCATCGACACCATCGCGAAGAAGGCCATTCCCGGAGCCGAGGAATTCAACGACATCTGGGGACAGCGTGCGCCCCTCGGGTGGGATCCCACCGACACCACGGCCACCGCGAAGGCCGTCGTGGCGCTGCTGTCCGACTGGTTCCCCGCCACCACCGGCGAGGTGATCCACGTCGACGGCGGCCTCCACTCCACCGGGGCCTGACGGGACCCGGAGGGTTTCGCGGGCGGAATCGAGAGTTCTTGCCCGCGAAACCCCCGGTACGAGTAACGTTGGCCGCATGGCAGTGGTGGCAGCGCTCGAAGATGTGACGGTCAGACGTGGAACCTCGATCCTGTTGGATTCGGTGAACCTGAGTATCGGTGAGAACGAGCGCTGGGTGCTGTTGGGCCCCAACGGAGCAGGCAAGACCACACTGCTGTCCATACTTTCCGCGAACCTGTTCCCGACCTCCGGTACGGTTCGCCTGCTCGATGAGGTGCTGGGCCGGGTGGACGTGTTCGAGCTGCGGCCCCGCATCGGATTGACGTCCTCCTCCTTGGCCGAGCGCATTCCCGCCGGGGAACGGGTCCTCGACGTGGTGATCTCGGCCGCCTGGGCGGTGATAGGGCGTTGGCGTGAGGAGTACGACAGTGGCGACGAGGGACGTGCCCGCGGCCTGCTCTACTCCCTATACGTGGAACACCTCGCTGATCGCACCTTCGGGACCCTCAGCGAGGGGGAACGCAAACGCGTGCAGATCGCCCGGGCGCTGATGACCGACCCGGAGTTGCTGCTCCTCGACGAACCTGCAGGCGGGCTCGACCTGGCGGGCCGCGAGGCTCTCGTCAGCACCCTGACCGAACTCTTCCGGGATCCCGGCTCCCCGGCCAGCGTCCTGGTGACCCATCACGTCGAGGAGATCCCCGACGGCGTCACACACTGTCTGCTACTCTCCGGGGGACGGGTGACCGCCGCCGGGCCCTTGGAGGAAACGCTCACCGACGCCAACCTGAGTGCCGCATTCGGCATGGACCTGATGGTAGCCCGCACCGATGACGGCAGGTGGAGTGCCCGTTCCCGCCCCACGTCCCGGGGCTGAGAACGACAAAACGGGAGACGTGTGCAACACCCGCTGGCCCGATGCTGGTTCGTTGACGATAACCTTGGAGGCGTTGGCGACAGAGCAAAGGAGTTCCCATGGCAACACCGAACACCCGCACCGAATCCGACTCGATGGGCACCATTGAGGTGGCCTCCGACCGGTACTGGGGTGCCCAGACCGAGAGGTCGCTTCACAACTTCGACATCGGGCGCGAGACCTTCGTGTGGGGTCGGCCGATGGTCAAGGCGCTCGGCATCCTGAAGAAGTCCGCGGCGCTGGCGAACGCGGAGCTCGGGGAGCTTCCGCGCGACATCGCCGATCTCATCGCCAAGGCCGGCGACGAGGTCATCGAGGGCAAACTGGACGACCACTTCCCGCTGGTGGTGTTCCAGACCGGGTCCGGTACCCAGTCCAACATGAACGTCAACGAGGTCATCTCCAACCGGGCCATCGAACTGGCCGGAGGTGAACTCGGCACCAAGACCCCCGTCCACCCCAACGACCACGTCAATCGCGGCCAGTCGTCCAACGACACCTTCCCGACGGCCATGCACATCGCCGTGGTCAACGAGTTGGCAGCCATGTACCCGCGGGTCCGGAAACTGCGCGACACCCTGGACGCGAAGGCCAAGCAGTACGACGACGTGATCATGGTCGGGCGCACCCACCTGCAGGACGCCACCCCGATCCGCCTCGGCCAGGTGTTCTCCGGCTGGGTGGCCCAGATCGACTTCGCCCTGGAGGGCATCGAGTACGCCGATTCGCGTGCCCGTGAACTGGCGATCGGCGGCACCGCCGTCGGTACCGGCCTTAACGCCCATCCCAGGTTCGGGGCGCTCACCGCCGAGAAGATCTCCGAGGAGACCGGCATCGAGTTCAAGCAGGCCGCCAACCTCTTCGCGGCGCTGGGTGCCCACGACGCGCTGGTGCTGGTCTCCGGTGCGCTGCGGGTCCTGGGTGACGCCTTGATGAAGATCGCCAACGACGTGCGCTGGTACGCGTCCGGACCCCGCAACGGCATCGGCGAGCTGCTCATCCCCGAGAACGAGCCCGGATCCTCCATCATGCCCGGCAAGGTGAACCCCACCCAGTGCGAGGCCATGACCATGGTGGCGACGAAGGTCTTCGGCAACGACGCCACCGTCGGTTTCGCGGGCTCCCAGGGCAACTTCCAGCTCAACGTGTTCAAGCCTGTCATGGCATGGTGTGTGCTCGAGTCCATCCAGCTGCTCGGCGACGCCTGCGTTTCCTTCGACTCCAACTGTGCCTACGGCATTGAACCGAACAAGGAACGGATCCAGGCCAACCTGGACACCAACCTGATGCAGGTGACCGCCCTCAACCGGCACATCGGCTACGACAAGGCCTCCAAGATCGCGAAGAACGCCCACCACAAGGGCCTTTCGCTTCGCGAGTCGGCTCTGGAACTCGGCTTCCTGACCGACGAACAGTTCGACCAGTGGGTTGTTCCCGCCGACATGACCCACCCGAGCGCCGCCGACGAGTGAGGTCGTGACGCCGGGATGCCATTGAGGTTTCCCGGCTGGAGCGATGAATGCGGCTCCCGTCCTCCTTCCCGGATGGCGGGAGCCGCATTCGCCCGGTATCCGAAGGTCGCGATGTGGCAGACTGCACCCCGTGACGCGTTCGAGCACAATCGGCCTCCTGGTGGAGCTGCTCCTGGTTCTGTTGGGGCTGGGGACGATCCTGGGTGGGGACACCAGCCTGGCCCTTTGGTTCATGGCGGCCTGGATTCTTCTGGCCCTGGGATACGTGGCTCTCATGCTGTGGGTCGCATGGCGCCACCGGCTGACCCCCGACAAGGAGATCAATCAGGAACCGGTGCTCGCGCTGCCGCCCTGGCTGGTCTTTCTCCTGGGCTGGACCCCAGTGGTCGCCGCTTTCATGGGTCTGCTCGGCGGGCTCATAGGGCTGACAACACCGCAGGATGTCATCGCCCAGGTACCTGAACAGCTTGAGATCGATGAGCAAACGATACTGAGGTCAATCCAGATCGTTTTTGGTGTTATGGCGATCCTCATGGCCGTTCTTGGCTGGCTCCTGCTGCACCTCAGCTACGCCCGTCATTACGAGCGTTTGGACCACATGTACGGACCGGCCATCAGGTTTCCGGGAACTGCAGATCCCGTGACCACCGATTACGTCTACTTCGCCCTGACCCTGGGCACCACCTTCGCGACCTCTGATGCGACCGTGACATCACGTCGGCTGCGCTGGACAATGACGGTGCACTCGATGTTGTCATTCTTCTACAACGCCATCGTCATGGCCATCGCATTCAAGATCATCACGGGCTGACCGATGCCGCCACATCCCGGTCAGGAATTGTTGTCCTGTGACCGGTTCGTCACGCTATCGGTTGCTGCGTAGCGCTGCGCAATGATGGTGCAGGCTATGAGCTGGAGGGTGTGGAAGACCATCAGCGGGAAGACGATCAACCCCACGGCCTGGCCTGCGAACAGCACCGTCGCCATCGGCACCCCCGTCGCCAGGGATTTCTTCGTGCCGCAGAAGACGATGGCGATCTCGTCGGAGCGGCCGAATCCGAGGGTTCGGGCCAACTGCCGGGTGAAACACAGCATGAACGCCAGGATCACCAGACACAGCGCCAGCATGATAAGCAGCTCCGTGCCGGTTGCGGTGATGCCGTTGTGGCGGAGGTCCCCGAAGGCGCCGTAGACCACCAGGCAGATCACGCCCTGGTCCAGCCACCTGAGGTTCTTGCGGTTGCGGGTCATGAAGTCCGCGGTACAGGGGCGCGAGAACTGCCCGAGAATGAAGGGCAGCAGCAACTGGACCATCACGGCACCGAAGGAACCCCACCCGATGGGGGCGGCGCCCGTGGTTGGCAGCAGGGCCATGACGAGCAGCGGCGTCAGGATCACCCCGAGCAGGTTCGAGGTGGTGGCCGAGACGATGGCCCCCGCGATGTTGCCGCCGGCGATGGACGTGAACGTGATCGACGACTGCACCGTGGACGGCACCAGCGTCAGGAAGGCCAGCCCCAACGCCAGGCCGGGGGAGTACCAGGGCAGGTGCAGCAGGCCCAGACCGATGACCGGGAACACCACGAAGGTGCAGACGAAGATCGTCAGGTGCAGCCGCCAGTGCTTCAGGCCGGCCCACGCCTCGGCCGTCGACAGGCGTGCTCCGTAGCCGAGGAACAGCAGGAAAATCGCGATCTTCGTTGCCCAGTCGAGGACATCGGTGGCCGCTCCGGAGGTCGGCAGCAGGAACCCGACCAGAGCGGAGAGCAGAATGTAGAGCAGGAACGGGTCCTTCATCTTCGACCACACGAGAGAAGAGCCTACAGTTCTTCTGTGAAGCGTTTCCGTCGGAAAGGCAAGCAGATCATGGCAGGGATGGTTTCCCGCGGGACTTTCTTCGCCCGAACCACAAAGCTCCTCCGGCGGCACCGGGAATGAAGGCTGTCAGCCACATGAGCCACCACCAGGGTTGGGGCGCGGGATCACCGGTGGCCTCCCCGAGCGAAACCGAACGCGCCCATGCGACGAAGGCGTCCCCGACGGGCAGCAGACCGAAAGCGAAGGCCGTTCCCGAGCCTGCGGGCAATGGCAGGCCGAGCAGATCGGCCTCCCGGTCCAGGACCGTGGCGAGTTCGACGTCCCCGTGGCGGCGGGCGGCTGCGAGTGTCACCGCGGAGGCGCTCGCCGAGATCCCGTTGACGAGAGGTCCGGAATCCACGTCCCCGGGGGCGTCGACGCCGTGAGCGTGTTCCCGGGTCCCCACCAACCCCAGCGTCGGGGACAGGAAAGCCTGCTTGTAGATCCCCCACTCGCGGGCCGCCCGCTCCGGGTCGATGTCGGGCAGGAACACCTGGATGAGCGACTGCGATGCGCCGCGTGCCCGGGACTCCCCGCGCTGGTGAATCAGCAGCCCGTTGCTCGGATCCCGGTGCGCATCCATCGCCTCGAACCACCGTTTGGTGACGCCGGCCAGTCCGGGAACCTCGACGATCCGGCTGGCCCGGTGCACGGCGGCGAGCGCCACGACGACGTCACAGGGCCACGCCGAACCGGGATAGGACGACGGCAGGGGATTCTCATCCAGGGCCCCCGCGATGGCCCGGGCCTCTGAGGAAACCTCGGCCAGCTGCGCCGCATCCCCGGTCAAGGCGGCACGGTCCACCAGCAGGAGCAGCCGCCACCCGTGGTAGAAGGTCCCGTGCGGCAGCAGATCGTTGGTTCCGAAACGACCGGCGACCACCGGGTTTCCGGTCTCGGCGATGACCCGTTCCAGGAGTGCGAGGTGGCTTTGGGGATCGCGACCCGAACGAGCCAGGTTCCCGGCCGCCAGGCCGGTCAAAGCCCAGGTGAAGAACTCGCCCTCGGGAAACAGCGCTTGCATCTCGGATGCGGCCGACGGCGCCTTCCCGGCCAGCCAGGAAACCTGGGAGGCGACCACATCCGGGCCGCGCAGCCCGGGCAGGGTGGCGCGGCCCAGGTGGACCAGCGACAGCAGGGAGACCAACGCCAACGCCGACGCCAGGATTTTTCGCATCACGCCCCGAGGGTAGCCCGCCGGAGGGGTCGGATGCCTGCGGCTCCTCGGAGGGTGGTGAACGAACCCAGCGATGGCGCCTATATGAGGCAACGCACAAGCGCTATCGTGGCGACCTTGGCGATCGCGGTTTCGATATTTTCTATCATCTCGAACCTGAATACGGCTTCCTAGCGGCGAAAGAGACAGGAAAAGGAGTGGGGGGCAGGGGAGCAAAGTGAGGAGCTGGATCGGGACCTGCTGCTGTCTTCAGAGCTTGCCCGTCGGGCTCGCGAGGTCTTCGGGGCCCCTGACGGCGACAGCGTAATCAGATATCCCGCAGCGGGATCTTTGAGAAAGGAAAGCTCGGATAAAATCGAGCGCTGATTGGCGCCGATTGGATGGCTTCCTTGTGGCAACGAGCGCTCCGAATCGAGGCCCCTCAAGCGTCTCCGCCGCGCCGGTCTCAAGGCGGGTTGGGGGCTGCGATACCAGCCCCGGAAAGGTACCGACCTCGTGGTGCAGCTGCCGTTCAGCCGGGGGTCTGACTGCGGGGTCACGGTCTATGTGATGACCGGGATGGAGACTGAAATCCGATTGTCGGTAAGCTCCTTCTCCGGGTAGAATTTGGGAACGTCGAGTCTAAATTTTTGCCAACCGGATTCGAATATCGCTCTGCTGGACGTGGATCTACGGAACCCCGTGGGAAACCGACGGGTCCTGGGGGTGGATGGCGCTGAAATTCGGCAGACCAAAATATGAACACGCAGGGGGTGGTTGCGAGATGCCGGGGTTCGTTCGAAAAACAAGCGTTTCGTGGAGAATCCCCTGGGGGGTGGCCGGAATCAACCAACGAGGCTTGTTCGCGGGGCGTTGACTGAGTTGGCGCGCCGCCCCGGTGGTTTGTTGGCCTTCCTGTTTCCTGCCGGTCTGCATGACGGGAACGCGTGCCGTGCTGTCGTTGGATCGTGTTTGCATCGCTGGCATGTGGCTGCAAGGCCGGTAAGCCCTCAGGGGGAAGGTGAGAAACGAGGAGGCCGGCGCAACCGGCTCGACGGGGTTGGCGGGTCGATCTCCCGGAGACAGCGCAAAACTCCGCACAAGACAAGTCCTGTCAGAGGTCATTCGTAATATGCTCCGAATGGATTTTCGTTCGCTGATACGCGACCTGTGAACAACTCTCGTGATCTGGTATGAGCGGATAATCATCCATCGCTCAATGCCGAGTCACGGCGTCAGTTATTCATCTTGGAATTCGATCCCGGTCAATGAAGTTTCCGCTACTCTTGCGCGCATGCGCCTCGACGTCACCGACCCCGACGACCCCCGGATGGGTGATTACGTCTCGTTGCGGGATTCGCAGCTTCGGCGCAGGGTGGAGGGGGAGCGGGGGATCTTCATCGCGGAGGGTGACAAGATCATCCGGCGGGCCGCCGAAGCCGGGTGCCGCCCCAGGTCCTTCCTGCTGGCGGCGAAATGGCTGCCCGGGCTGGGGGACGTGCTCGCGGCCCGGCCCGACGTCCCGTGCCTGGTGGCGGACGACCGGTTGATCGAACAGGTGAGCGGCTTCCACGTGCACCGCGGGGCCCTTGCGAGCTTCGAACGGCCCGACGAGACGCCGTGGGAGCCCATCCTCGGTGCCCGTCGCGTCCTGGTGTGCGAGGACCTCGTCGACCACGCGAACGTAGGTTCCATCATCCGCGTCGCCGCCGCCCTCGGATGGGATGCCGTGGTGATCTCCCCGGGCGGTGCGGATCCCCTCTACCGGCGGGCCGTCAAGGCCTCCATGGGAACCTGCTTCCAGGTCGGGTGGCGGCGCATGACCGACTCCGCCACGGACCTGGCCAGGTTCCGGGCCGCCGGGTTCGAGCTGGCCGCCACCACCCTCTCGCCGGGGGCCACGCCACTGACCGGTTACCGGGCCCCGGAGAAGCTGGCCCTGCTGCTCGGCTCCGAGGGGCATGGGCTCAGCGCCGGCTGGCTGGACGCCTCGGATGTCCGCCTCGGAATCGAGATGGCAGCTGGGGTTGATTCGCTGAACGTCGCCACCGCCGCAGCCATTTTCGCCCACTGGCTGCGGCTGTGATCAACCGCTGGTTTCCGGCAGGCCGGGGCGCAGGACGGCTCTCGACGGCGTGGGCTCGGCGGGGGCCGGCGATGAGGGCACCGGGGTTTCGGGGTTCCCGAGCCGGAGGCTCACCACCACCGGGTCGTGGTCGGAGGAGCGATACGGGTCGGGGCTGTAGAGTTCCTGCTCCGCCGCTTTCTTGTAGGTCATGTCGTAGTCGAAAATGTCCGCCTCGTCCGCGTTGATGTGCCAGGCCCGGGCGTCGACGATACTGGTTTCCGCGGCCTGGTTCGCGAGTGCGTGATCCAGATAGCCGGACATGCCGTCGAAGACGTAGGAATAGGCCTGTTCGCCGGTGAACTTCTTCTCCATGTCGGCGTAACCCCCCTCGACGAGGGTTTTCACCGGGTCCTCGTGGTCGTAGGAGTTGAGATCGCCGATGATCAGGGTACGGGCGGCGCCCTGGCCGGTTGGGTCACCCCGGAGCCAGGAGACGAGGTCCTCCGCGGCCTTGTTGCGGGTCTGGTTGCAGTTTCCCTGGCCATCGCCCGTGTCGGGGTCACCTTTGCAGGCCGAACCCTTCGACTTGAGATGGTTGACCGACACGTTGACCAGCTCGCCGGAGTCCTTGTGGCGGAAGGTCTGGAGCAGCGAGGGCCGGTTCCCGGTGTTGCCGAAACTCAGGGTCTCGAAGGAACCGGCCGGTTCCACCGTGGCCGGTTTGTAGACGAAGGCCTGGAAGATGGCGTCGCTCCCGACCTTTCCCGTTTTCACCGCGGCGTAGGTGCCTTCCCCGACCCTGGCGTTGAGGGCCGCCACCAGATCGTCGACGGCGGTTCCGTTGTTCTCGATCTCCATCAACCCGAATACGTCGGCGTCAAGGGCGGTCATGGCCGCGACGATCTTCGCCTGCTGCCGCTGGAACTCTTCTGGGGTGTCGGCGCCGCGGGCCCGGGAGTCGTCCGAGGTGAGGGTGGTGAAGTAGTTCAGCACGTTGAACGAGGCGACCCGCAGGTTTCCCTGCTTCTCCGGGGCGGGGGGACGGGGATTGCTGGCCGTGTGGTCGGCGCCCGCGGTCGGCTGCAACCGGTAGGAACCGAAACTGTAGCCCAGCACGCCGGTCAGGTTCGCAACCTGGTCGCCGGTGCGGAAGTAGTTGTCCCTGGCCATCGGTTTCCCGTTCGGGTGGACGGCGGGAGTGGGGTTCTGGGAGCTGCGTCCGTCGTCGACCGTGAGGCGGTCCGCCTTGTTGCTGGCCAGCAGATCGATGGCGGGCTGTCCCGGATCGACGACGCCGGTCGGGGCCCACTGCCGTTTCGTGCCGTAGGCGATTTCCCCGTAGCGGTCGAAGTCGTGGGAGTCGAGGATGGTCAGGGCCTGCGGAAACCTGAGAAGCATGCCTTCGTGGCGTTCCCAGTCGGTGACCGGCAGGTTCAACTCCAGCGGGGCCACCGCATTGCCGCCGTCCAGTTTCGTCACCGTGGTGGGGGTGATCTGGGTCTGGTCCTTGTACTCGCCCACCTTCCCTTTTACCTGCACCCGGTCCCCGACGGCCAGTTCGTTCGCGCCCTTGTCGTGGACGAAGATTCCGTCGCTGGTGGCCTCATCCCCGTCGCCCGCGTCCTGGATGAACACACCGCCGAGCTGGCCCTCACCCTGGAAATCGCCGGTCACCACCCCTTCGACGATCACGGTGCGGCCCGCGTAGAGACTGGAAGCACCGGGGCCCTGCACCGCGCCGATCGCCAGCCGGGGCGTCTCGTTGCGCGCGGGGACCGCCCAGGATGGCTGAGTGGATGCTCCGAGGAATGCGGGAAGAAGGGCCGTGGCCGAGGCCAGGGCCAGCAGACGGGTTCGGATTCTCATGGTTCGCTTTCGAAGTGGGGCGGCTCCACCGTGGTCCACCATCAACAGTGATTCTTTCAGCTGGCCATGGCGAAGCGCGCATCGCGTCCCGGAATGTGGGTCCCGGCGGTCCGGCTCACTGCTCGCCGGGGCGCGGTGCGGAATCCCGCTTGGGGGAGATCGGCCAGTCCTCGGGGTAACGCCACGCCAGATCGGCCACCTGGGCATCCAGTTTCCGGCGGGAACGATCCGATATGCGATCCCCGAACACGGTGCCGTTCAGATGGTCGGTCTCGTGCTGGAAACAACGGGCCAGCAGCCCTGTGCCGAGCAGCTCGATTTCCTTGCCGTAGGCGTCCTGACCCCGGCAGATGGCCTTGTCGGGACGGGGAACACCGGAGTAGCCGCCGGGCCACGACAGGCAACCCTCCTCGGTGATGTCGAGGTTGCGGTCCTTGCCCCTGGGAAGCTCAACCACCGGATTGCAGACCACCCCACGCTGGACGCGATCATCGGCGTCCGGGCACTCGTAGATGAAAACGGAAACTCCGACCCCCACCTGGGTGGCCGCCAGACCGACCCCCTCGGCGGCCCGCATCGTTGCGAACATGTCGCGGACGAGTTCGTGCAGCTCATCTCCGAACTCGGTGACGGGCCTGGTGGTCTCGTGCATCACGGGGGTACCCCAGCGCGTGATGGGACGGACGTGGCCGCCGGTGGTGAGGTCCTCGGACATCGATCTTCCTGTTCTCCGGTTCGTCGTGCAGGGCAACAGTATGCCCGCTGCCACACTTGACGGCATGGAAGGACCCTGGGGTACGCTGACCGCCGAATACCGGCGCCACCTGGAGACCGAGCGCGGCCTGTCCCAGAACACCATTCGCGCCTACCAGGCGGACCTGGCCGGGCTGGCCTCGGCGGCACGGGTTCCGCCCGACCGGGTCACCCTCGCACACCTGCGTTCCTGGCTCGCCGATCAGGTCGACTCCGGGGCCGAGCCCGCGACCCTGCAGCGCCGTGTTTCCTGCGCCCGGGGTTTCTTCGCCTGGGCACACAGGGAGGGGTTCATCGCATCGGACCCGGCTACCCGGTTGCGTGCCCCCCGGCGGCCACGCAACCTGCCCGAGGCTCCCACCGAAACCCAGGTGGGCGACGCCATCGCGTCCTTGGCCTCGGCCGCCGCCAACGGCGATCCGATCGCGTTGCGCGACGTGGCCCTGGTCGAGCTGCTCTACGCCAGTGGACTACGCATCTCGGAGGCGTGCGGGCTGGGATTGCGCGACGTGGACTTCGAGAACTCGACGGTGCGGGTGCTGGGCAAGGGAGACAAGGAACGCACCGTTCCCATGGGCGCCCCGGCTCGACGCGCCCTCGACGCGTGGCTGGCGGTCCGGGACCGTGTGGCGGTGCCGGGCAGTCCGCCCCGGCTGTTCCTCGGCGCCCGGGGCGGTGGCCTCGACCCCCGGGTCGCCCGTCGCGTGGTCCACGCTGCAACGGCGGCGGGTGGCGCATCCGTCGGACCCCACGCGTTGCGGCACGCCATGGCCACCCATCTGCTGGCCGGGGGAGCGGACCTGCGCAGCGTCCAGGAACTGCTGGGACACGCATCCGTTGCGACCACCCAGCGTTACACCCATGTCACGAACGAAAGGCTCCGGGCGGCCTTCCAGCAGGCCCATCCCCGGGCCTGAGGGGATCAACGAACCAGGGTGAGGGGGTCGATGACCTGGCCGTCCCGCCAGGCCATCCAGTGCAGATGGCAGCCCGTGGAATAGCCCGTGCTGCCGACGTGACCCACCACGGCCCCGGCCTCCAGGACCCGGCCCGCCGTGACCTCGATTCCCGGCATGTGGGCGTATCCGGTGCGGATCCCGGAGTGTTCCACAACCACCCGGTAGCCGTAGCCGCCGTCGTAGCCGGCGGAGATCACCGTGCCGGCCCAGGGCAGGTGGATCGCGGTGCCGCAGGCCGCCCCGATGTCCGCTCCGTCGTGGAGCTTCAGAATCCCGGTGACCGGATGCACCCGCATCCCAAACGGGCTGGTGATGGGGCCGGCCACCGGTAGGGAACCGGGTTCGGGTGTCGGTCCCGGGACCTGGGCGGGCGGAAGCCAGGTGACGGGCGGCGGGGTCGTGCCGTGCGGCAGCAACCGGATGGGCGGGGACTTCAGGTAGAGCATCGGGTCGTGGTAGATGGTGCCGTCGGTCAGGCCCCAGTGCAGGCAGTACCGGGGGTCGCAGTGTGGTGGCCCCGCCAGATGCCCGATCACCTCACCCGCCCTGACCTGGGTCCCTTCGGGAAGCGATCCGGCGACGGGGGTGTAGGTGGTGCGCAATCCGTTGCCGTGATCGACGGAGACCGAGGGGCGACCCGCGACCTCCCCGTTGAAATAGATCTTCCCGACCGCCGCGGAACGCACCTCCTCCCCTTGGTCTGCAGCCAGGTCCACACCGCGATGCCCCGCGGAATAGGGAGAGGTTCCGCCGTCGAAGGGACGCAGCAGCGCGCCCGGAACGGGAGCCGAGAGAACCAACCCCGCATCCGCGTGCGCCACTGCGGGGAACAGGGTCAACGCCAGAAGGGCCAATGGGAGCAATGCCTTCCTCATGTTCTTCACTGTGGGAGGCGGAGCGTGACGACCTCCGGCATCGGGGAAGAGCGTGTCCGGTGTTGAAAACCTCACACATCAGTTGAAAACCTTACGTTCAGGGGCCTAGGATTGGCCGCGCAATCGGCCTGTCCGATTGACGTCGCATGCGCCGCAACGGGAACCGTCGGCGGTGGTGTGGTCCCGGGATTCCGCGTCACGGGTGCCGCCGCCGGGCGCATCAGGAAAGGCCCCAGCGGGTCCGAGAACAACCACCGACGCGAGCTCCGCTCGCCATTGACAAGTGCGGGCGTTGACGCGCCCGCCGTGAAAGGAACGGCCATGGCCGTCGTGACCACCCGTCAACTCCTCGAGTCCGGAGTCCATTTCGGGCACCAGACCCGCCGTTGGAACCCGAAGATGAAGCGTTTCATCTTCGCCGAGCGCAACGGGATCTACATCATCGACCTCCAGCTGTCGCTCAGCTACATCGACAGCGCCTTCTCGTTCGTCAAGTCCACCGTGGCCCGTGGCGGGCAGGTGCTCTTCGTCGGAACCAAGAAGCAGGCCCAGGAGGCCATCGCCGAGCAGGCCACCCGGGTCGGCATGCCGTACGTCAACCAGCGCTGGCTGGGTGGCATGCTCACCAACTTCCACACCGTCACCAAACGGATCCAGCGTCTCAAGGAACTCGAGGGCATGGATCTGACGGACTCCGCCAGCAGCGGCCTGACCAAGAAAGAACTGCTGCACCTCGAGCGTGAGAAGAACAAGCTGAGCAAGACCCTCGGCGGTATCCGCGACATGGTCCGCACCCCGCAGGCCGTCTGGGTGGTCGACACCAAGAAGGAACACCTCGCCGTCGACGAGGCCCGCAAGCTGCGCATTCCCATCGTCGGGATCCTCGACACCAACTGCGATCCCGACGAGGTCGACTACGCGGTTCCCGGCAACGACGACGCCATCCGGTCGGTTGCCCTGCTGACCCGCATCATCGCCGACGCCGTCGCCGAGGGTCTGATCCAGCGCTCCTCCGGCCGCAGCGGCGAAGAGGCCGAGGCCGAGCCCATGCCCGACTGGGAGCGCGAGCTCCTGGCCCAGGGCGACAATGCCGCAGCGGAGGCGCCGGAAACCTCCGAGGCCCCTGCCAAGACCGAGTCCGAGTAATTTCACAAGACAAGACGGGAAACTGACATGGCAATCACTGCTGCTGACGTCAAGAAGCTGCGCGACGCCACCGGCGCGGGAATGCTGGACGCCAAGAAGGCCCTCACCGAGGCCGAGGGCGACTACGAGAAGGCCATCGAACTGCTTCGTATCTCCGGGCTCGCCAAGGCCGCCAAACGCACCGACCGCGAGGCCACCAACGGCATCGTCGTGGGCAGGGACGGGATCCTCATTCAGTTCGCCGCCGAGACCGACTTCGTGGCCAAGAACGCCGAGTTCGTCGGGCTGGGCAACCAGATCGTCGATGCCGTCGCCGCCTCCGGCGCCAAGGACCTCGAGGCCGCAAAGGCCGCTCCGCTGGGTTCTACCACCGTTCAGGAGGCCGTGCAGTCGCTGGCCGCCACGATCGGCGAGAACCTGTCACTGGTGAACGTGGTCAACTACGACGGCGACACCCACCTGTACCTGCACCGCCGCGCCTCCGACCTGCCGCCTCAGGTCGGCGTCCTGGTCGAGTACACCGGCGGTGACGAGACCCTCGTCCACCAGGTCGCGATGCACATCGCCGCCATGAACCCGGTTTACGTCTCCCGCGACGAGGTTCCGGCCGAGGTCGTGGAGAACGAACGCCGCATCGCCGAGGCCACTGCCCGCGAGGAGGGCAAACCCGAGGGCGCGATCCCGCGCATCATCGAAGGGCGCCTTGGTGGGTTCTACAAGGACGTCGTGCTGCTGGATCAGCCTGCGGTCTGGGAGGACAAGAAGACCGTCGGCAACGTCCTGAAGGCCGCCGGGGTCGAGATCAAGCGTTTCGCGCGCCTGGCCGTGGGCGCCTGATCTTGGTCCGGTGAAACGAGCGTGTCCCCTTGGGGGCGCGCTCGTTTCGCTTGGGACGATATTGTGTGCCGTGACGCGTCACCCACCAGGAAGGCAGACCCCATGAACAAGCCATACCAGCGCGTGCTGCTGAAACTCTCGGGAGAGGTTTTCGGCGGCGGGAAATTGGGGGTCGATCCCGTCGTCATATCCGGTATCGCCAAGGAGATAGCCGCGGTGGTCTCCGGGGGCACCCAGGTGGCCGTGGTGGTGGGCGGCGGAAACTACTTCCGCGGAGCCGAGCTGAGCAACAACGGCATGGCCCGGGACCGGGCCGACTACATGGGCATGCTCGGCACCGTCATGAACGCCATCGCCCTGCAGGACTTCCTGGAGAAGGAGGGAATCCACACCCGCGTCCAGTCGGCAATCAACATGGCCCAGGTGGCCGAACCTTACATTCCACGTCGCGCGGAACGTCACCTCGAGAAGGGGCGCCTGGTCATCTTCGGGGCCGGGTCGGGAATGCCCTACTTCTCCACCGACACCGTAGCCGCCCAGCGCGCCCTCGAGATCGGCGCCGAGGTGCTGCTCATGGGCAAACAGGGAGTGGACGGGGTCTACGACTCGGATCCACGCACCAACCCGGAGGCAAGGCGCTACGAGCGTCTGACCCACGACGAGTTCCTGTCCCGGGATCTCAAGGTCGCCGACGCCACCGCCATCGCGCTGGCCCGCGACAACGCCCTCAACATCATCTTCTTCAACCTGTCCGAACGGGGCAACATCGGCCGCGTCGTGCAGGGCGAACCCATCGGGACGTTCGTTTCCCGCTGACAACCCCATTAGGTAAAGGAGAGCGGCAATGATCGCCGACGTCGAGAAGGAAACCCAGTCCAGGATGCAGCAGGCGGTGGACCACGCCCGCGAGGACCTGTCGACCATTCGCACGGGCCGGGCCCACCCCGCCATGTTCAACCGGCTCAACGCTGACTACTACGGGGCGCCGACGCCGCTGCAGCAGCTTGCGACGTTCAACTCGCCCGACCCCCGGACCATGCTGATCACCCCCTTCGACCGCAGCGCCATCGCTGCCATCGAGAAGGTCATCCGGGAGGCCGATCTCGGAGTGAACCCGAGCAACGACGGGAACTCCATCCGGGTCGTCATGCCACAGCTCACGGAGGAACGCCGCAAGGAATACATCAAGCTCGCCAGGGCCAAGGCGGAGGACGCCCGTATCGCCGTGCGCAACATCCGCCGCCACTCCATCGACGCGCTGAAGAAACTCGAGAAGAAATCCGAGATCAGCGAGGACGAGCTGGTTCGCGCCGAGAAGGCCATGGACGTCACCACCAGGAAGTACGTCGAGGCGATCGACGAGTTGCTCAAGAACAAGGAAGCCGAACTCAGCGAGGTCTGATGCCCAACCAGGAGCCAGCCCGGGCAACGCCGACGCCGAAGGCCGGCCGGGATCTCCCGATGGCCATCGGCGTCGGACTCGTCCTCCTGGCGGCGCTGGCCGTCGGGTTGCTGTGGGCTCCTTGGTTCTTCGTCCTGATCTCAGCCGTCTCCCTGAGCCTGGCGGTCGTCGAGATTCACCGGGCGTTGCTGCGCAAAGGGATGCACGCGCAGGTGAAGACCATTGTCGCGGGCACCTTGGTGAGCGTTCTCGGCGCCTATGCGATGTTCCGGTGGAATCTGGGGTTGCCGCCGACCACCTTCGCCGTGATCTGCGTCTGCGGGACGGTGGTCGCCTGCCTGGTGGCTCGGTTGCTGCTGGCCCGCGAAGGTTTCATCCGCGACATCGCCGCCAGCGCGTTGATCATCGCCTACATTCCGTTGATGGGGGTTTTCATCCCGTTGATGATGGCCGAACCCGGCGGCACCCGGCGGATCATCGCGGTGGTAGCCTGCGTGGTGGCCTCCGACACCGGCGCGTACGCCATCGGTAGCCTGCTGGGAAGACACAAGATGGCGCCGCACATCTCGCCCTCCAAAACTTGGGAGGGATTCGCGGGTTCCATCGCCACATCCGCGGTCATCGGGGTGGCGGCGGCTCTCTGGTGCCTGGGCGCTTCCTGGGAGCTGGGCCTGGTCCTGGGATTGTGCATCGCACCCGCCGCGACGCTGGGGGACCTCGTGGAATCCCTGATCAAACGGGACGCCGGGCTGAAGGACATGTCCAATTTCCTGCCGGGACACGGGGGTTTCATGGATCGCCTGGACTCGATGCTGGTGGCCATGCCGATGGGCTGGCTCGTCCTGCGCCTGGGAATGGGGGGCTGACGTGCCGAATCACCTTCCGCTGGTCTTCGACGCGCCCGCTCGCGGCAAGGCCCCGAAACACTGGCTCGACTTCGACGTGCCCGAGCGGCGTGCCGCCATGGAGTCCTTCGGTTTGCCCGCTTTCCGGGCCGATCAGATCTCCCGCCATGTCTTCGACAGCCTCAGCGACGAGGTCACGACCTGGACGGATCTGCCCGCGGCGATCCGGGAGGACCTGGCCGAGCAGCTCTTCCCGCCCCTGCTCACCCAGGTGCGCCGGCTGACCGCCGACCGGGGGCGCACCGTCAAGACCTTGTGGCGGCTGCACGACGGCTCCCTCCTGGAATCCGTGCTAATGCGCTACCCGAACCGCTCCACCCTGTGCATCAGCTCCCAGGCGGGTTGCGGAATGGCGTGTCCCTTCTGCGCCACCGGTCAGGGCGGGCTGAAACGCAACCTGTCGCGGGCCGAGATAACCGTCCAGGCCTTCGCGGCGAACCGGATGCTGGCCGCCGGCGAGGTTCCAGGGGCTACCGGCCGGCTCAACAACATCGTTTTCATGGGGATGGGGGAGCCGCTGGCCAACTACAAGGCGGTGCTGGGAACCATCCGCACCCTGATCGCTCCCGTGCCCGGGGGATTCGGGATGAGCGCCCGGGGGATCACCGTGTCCACCGTCGGCCTGGTGCCGCAGATCGGGCGCCTCGCGGGGGAGGGGCTTCCCGTGACCCTCGCGGTTTCCCTGCACGCCCCCGACGACGACCTGCGCAACGAGATCGTTCCGGTGAACAACCGGTGGAGCGTCGCCGAGGTGGTCGACGCCGCCTGGGAATACGCCCGGGTCACCAGACGCCGCGTCAGCATCGAGTACGCCCTGATGCGCGACATCAACGATTCCATCGCCCGGGCGAACCTGCTGGCGGATGTCCTGAAACGGCGCGGCGACTGGGGTTGGGTGCACGTCAACCTGATTCCCCTCAACCCGACCCCGGGTTCGCGGTGGACGGCCTCCCGCCCGGAGGATGAGGCGGCTTTCATCGCCACGCTCGAAAGACGCGGGGTGCCCGTGACCCTGCGCGACACCCGAGGTTCCGAGATCGACGGGGCCTGCGGACAGCTCGCGGCCCGCGAGACCGCGGGGGTTTGAGATTATTGCCGGATTGAAACGCATTGTTCACAAACCGTGGCTAGGCTTCCGCAGGTCAGAAACTGAAACCAACTAACTAGGAGTCCGAATGGATCAGCAGTTGCAGTCCATCTTCGAGTCCGTGGTTGCCCGTAACCCCGGCGAGGCCGAGTTCCACCAGGCCGTCCGGGAGGTCTTCGAGAGCCTCGAGCCCGTTATCAAGAAGAACCCTGGCTACCTCGAGGACAAGATCCTGGAGCGCATCTGCGAGCCCGAGCGCCAGATCATCTTCCGTGTCCCCTGGGTGGACGACCGGGGAACGGTGCAGGTCAACCGCGGTTTCCGCGTTGAGTTCAACTCGGCTCTCGGCCCCTACAAGGGTGGTCTGCGGTTCCATCCCTCGGTCTACCTGGGCATCATCAAATTCCTGGGATTCGAGCAGATCTTCAAGAACTCCCTGACCGGTCTGCCCATCGGCGGCGGCAAGGGCGGTTCCGATTTCAACCCGCACGGCAGGTCCGATGCCGAGGTGATGCGTTTCTGCCAGTCCTTCATGACCGAGCTGTACCGCCACCTGGGTGAGTACACCGACGTGCCCGCCGGTGACATCGGCGTCGGCGGCCGCGAGATCGGCTACATGTTCGGCCAGTACAAGAGGATCACCAACCGCTACGAGTCCGGTGTGCTGACCGGCAAGGGCCTCGACTGGGGTGGGTCGTTGGTTCGCACCGAGGCAACCGGCTACGGCGTCGTGGCATTCACACAGGAAATGCTGAAGACCCGCGGCGACGCCTTCGACGGCAAGCGCGTCACGGTCTCGGGTTCCGGGAACGTGGCCATCTACGCCATCGAGAAGGTTCAGCAGCTCGGCGGGAAGGTCGTTGCCTGCTCCGACTCCTCCGGTTACGTCGTGGACGAGGCGGGCATCGATGTCGGACTGCTGAAGCAGGTCAAGGAGGTGGAACGCGGCCGAATCGCCGACTACGCCTCCCGCCGCGACAGTGCCGAACTGGGCAGGACCGGTTCGATCTGGGATGTGGCGGTGGATGTCGCCCTGCCGTGCGCTACCCAGAACGAGTTGAACGGGGAACACGCAGCCACCCTGATCCGCAACGGCGTCAAGGCCGTGGTCGAGGGCGCAAACATGCCCACCACCCCCGAGGGCATCCATGCCTTCCAGGAAGCCGGGGTGTTGTTCGCCCCGGGCAAGGCGGCGAACGCCGGCGGTGTTGCCACCTCGGGCCTGGAGATGCAGCAGAACGCCATGCGCGACTCGTGGACCTTCGAGTACACCGAGGAACGCCTGACCAGCATCATGCGCAACATCCACGACATGTGCGCTGCCACCGCCGAGGAGTACGGCGCCCCCGGTGACTACGTCGTCGGCGCCAACATCACCGGTTTCATCAAGGTAGCGAACGCCATGCAGGCATTCGGGCTCGTCTGAGACATCGCGACGTCGCCGGGCCGCCACCCCACGGGTGACGGCCCGGCGACGTCGTTCCGGGACACGGTTGGGGCATCGTGACACACTGTCTTGGTGCGAAGAATCGTCCTACTCGGCTCCACCGGGTCCATAGGCACCCAGACACTCGACGTGATCGGTTCCCGGCCTGACCGGTTCGACGTGGTGGGGCTGGCCGCCTCGGGCGGCAACATCGACCTGCTGGCCGGGCAGGTGGCGCGGTTCCGGCCCTCGTACGTGGCCTTGGCCCGAGCGGATAGGGCAGCGGACCTGGAACACGAACTCGCGACTCGCGGGGTCGAGGCACCCCAACTGCTGACCGGTCCCGGGGCAGCGGCTGAGCTGGCCGCCCTGGAGTGCGATGTGGTGGTGAACGCCATCACGGGGGCGGCGGGACTGGAACCCACCCTCGCTGCACTGGGAGCAGGCCTCACCCTGGCCTTGGCGAACAAGGAATCCCTCGTGATCGGCGGGAGACTGGTCACCGACCTGGCGGCGCCGGGACAACTGGTGGCCGTCGACTCCGAACACTCCGCCTTCGCCCAGGCCCTGCGCGGGGGACGCCGCCACGAGGTGGCCCGGCTCATCCTGACCGCATCCGGGGGGCCGTTCCGGGGCCGCAGCCGTGAGGAACTCGCGGACGTGACGCCCGAGGAGGCCATGGCCCATCCCACCTGGAAAATGGGCCGGGTCATCACCATCAACTCATCCACCCTGGTCAACAAGGGACTCGAACTTATCGAGGCAGCCCTGCTCTACGGCGTCGGCCTCGACGACATCGTCGTGGCGGTGCATCCCCAGTCGGTCGTCCACTCCATGGTGGAGTTCACCGACGGGTCCACCCTGGCGCAGGCCTCACCACCGGACATGCGACTGCCCATCGGGTTGGCACTGACCTGGCCCGACAGGCTTCCGGGGGCCGCGGTTCCCTGCGACTGGACGAGATCCGCGACCTGGACCTTCGAACCCCTGGACGACGCGACTTTCCCGGCAGTTGAGTTGGCCCGCCGCGCGGGGAAGGCCGCTGGCACGGCCCCGGCCGTCTACAACGCGGCCAACGAGGTGCTGGTGGACGCCTTCTGTGACCACAGGATCGGGTTCTTGGGGATAACGGACCTGATCTCCCGATGCCTGGCCGAACACCTCGAGACCGGGCACGTCCCGGATACTGAACTGACCTTGGAAGCGGTGCTGTCCGCGGACGCCGCGGCCCGTGAACGTGCTCGTGAACTCGTGGAGGAACTTTCTTGAACACCCTCGTACTGATTGGTCTGGCGCTGCTGTTCTTCGCCCTGATCATGGTCTCCATCGCCCTGCACGAGATCGGACACCTCGTGCCGGCCAAGATCTTCGGGGTCAAGGTGACCCAGTATTTCGTCGGATTCGGCCGGACCATCTGGTCCCGGAAGCGGGGCGAGACCGAGTACGGGTTCAAGCTGTTCCCGCTCGGCGGCTACGTCCGGTTGGTCGGGATGTACCCGCCCGAGAAGCAGTCTGACAAGCCCAAGGGCTGGCTCACCCGGCTGGCCGACCGGGCCCGCAGCTACGAGTACGAGGAGATCACCCCCGCCGATGACGGGCGGCTGTTTCACCAGAAACCGGTGTGGCAGAAGGTCATAGTCATGCTCGGCGGGCCCGCCATGAACCTTCTGCTGGCCTTCCTGATCTTCCTGGGAATCAACCTTTTCCACGGCACCTGGCAGTTGACGCTGAACGTGACGGTGGTCAATGACTGCGTCATCCCCGCCGGCCGCACCCCCGCCACCTGCCAGGACGGCGATCCCCAGACCCCCGCGAAACAGGCGGGCGTCATGGTGGGGGACAAGGTGGTTGCCTTCAACGGTCACCGGGTCAGCACTTGGGATGAACTGACTGACCTGATCCGCGCGAACCGCGACGGCGCCGCCACGCTCACGGTCGAACGCGATGGTAGGACCATGGAACTTCCCACCGTGAACACCATCATCCAGTCGGTGCCTGACAGACTCGACCCGACCTCCAGGGTGGAGGCCGGTTTCCTCGGTGTCTCGCCCAGCCGGGAACTGGTTCGGGGCGGCGTGATCGAAACGGCGGGACAGATGTGGAACATCACACGAATGTCCCTGGTGGCCCTGGCTTCCTTCCCGGTGCGGGTCTGGAACGTCGGGGTCGGGCTCGCCACCGGTGCGGAACGCGACATCAACAGCCCGATCTCCGTGGTCGGTGCCAGTCGCGTCGCGGGGGAGATCGCGGTGGCGGACTCGGTGCCGATCCAGGACCGCGTGGCCTCCTGGTTGTCGTTGCTCGGCAGCGTAAACCTGTTCGTGGCGTTGCTGAACCTGGTACCGCTGCTTCCCCTCGACGGCGGCCACATCGCAGGGGCGCTCTACGAGGCCTTGCGGCGCGGTCTGGCGCGGCTGCGCGGCAAGAGCGACCCCGGACCCGTCGACACCGCGAAAATGCTGCCGGTGGCCTATCTGGTCGGTGGATTCCTGCTGATCGGTGGGGTGGTGCTGATCCTGGCCGACATCATCAGCCCCATCAAGCTGTTCTGAGCGGGGGTGCTAGCCTCGGCGGTGCGCTCCGGCCGGTTCTCAACCACCAGGATCGGTCGGCAATATCGACAACCGAGCTAAGGACGTGACCATATGGCCCTCACCCCAACCGAGCTGTCCGGCCTCGCCTCCCGAATCGCCCCCGTCGAGGACGCCTGGCTCCAGGCGGGCCGCGCCCGGCAGGACGACCTGACCAAACCCCCCGGTTCCCTCGGGGAACTCGAGGCCATCGGGGTGCGGCTCTGCGGAATCGCCGCCCAGTGCCCACCTCCGGTGCCTTCAAATCCGAAGGTGATCGTTTTCGCCGCCGACCACGGGGTCTACGCGCAGGGGGTCACGCCTTGGCCCCAGGAGGTCAGCGTCCAGATGGCCGCCGGGATAGCCATCGGGTTCGCCGGGGTGTGCGTGATCTCCCGGGCCTTCGGGGCCGGAACCGAGGTGTTCGACGTCGGTTTGCTGCAGCACGCGGAGGGCACCGTGGACCGCCGCATCGCGGCCGGCACCGCCGACTTCACCCAGGGGCCCGCAATGACCGTGGAGCAGGCTCTGGAGGCGATCGGCGTCGGCATCGAGGCCGCCAACGCCGCCATCGACTCCGGAGCCGACGTGCTGGTGCCCGGTGAGGTCGGGCTCGCCAACACCACGCCCGCCGCTGCCTTGACGGCCGCGTTCACCGGAAGGTCCGTGGCCGAGGTCACGGGCAGGGGGGCCGGGGCCGATGACGAGATGCTCGCCCACAAGGTGGCGGTGATTGAGAAAGGGCTTGAGGTAGGCGGGGTCGCGAGGCTGGTCACCGAGGGGGACGCGGTCGGTGCGTTGGCCGCCGTCGGTGGTTTCGAACACGCCGCCATGACCGGGCTCATGCTGGTCGCCGCGGCCAGGCGCGTCCCCGTGGTTCTCGACGGGGTGGTTTCCTGCTCCGCGGCCCTCGTCGCCCGCGCCATCTGCCCTGACGTCGTCGGCTACCTGATCGCCGGGCACGCCGGTGTGGAACCCGCCATCACCGCCGCCCATGAGGCCCTCGGGCTGCGCGGGCTGGTCGATCTCGGCCTGCGGCTCGGTGAGGGCTCCGGCGGTGCCCTGGCGCTGCCGCTGGTCAGAGCGGCCGCTCTCATCATGAACGAGATGGGCACCTTCAGCGGCCAGGGAGTGTCGAAGGCGTGAAGGGCTCCGCGCTGATCCTGGGCGGGACCCGTTCCGGGAAATCTACCTTCGCGGAGTCACTGCTCTCCGATGAACCCGGGGTTTCCTACGTGGCCACCTCCGAGGTGCGTCCCGACGATCCCGAATGGGTGGAGCGGCTCAGGATTCACCGGGCCCGCCGCCCCTCCCACTGGGAGACGGTCGAGACCATCGACCTGGCCGCCGAGCTTCGCCGCGACGACGCCACCCCCATGCTGGTCGACTGCCTGGGGGTGTGGCTGACGAGGCTGCTCGACGACGGCTGCTGGGACCGGGACCCGGAGGCCCTGGGACGCCTGGAGAACCGGCTGGAGGAGTTCCTGGCCGCGCTGCGCGCCACCCGCAGACCGGTGGTGTTCGTCAGCAACGAGGTGGGGCTCGGCGTGGTTCCGGCCACCAGCTCCGGCAGGTTGTTCACTGACCAGCTGGGGCGCCTCAACATGCGGGTCGCAGCGGTTGCCGACCGGGTCTGGCTGTGCGTGGCCGGCATTCCCGTGCCGGTCAAGGGGGCCTGATGCGCCCACTGCGCGCCTTCCACAGCGCAGTCGCCATGTACACGTGGCTGCCGGTGCGCAAACACGACTGGGCAGACCGCGACTTCCCCGACGGGCTTCTCGCCTTTCCTTGGTTGGGGGCGGTGCTCGGGGCAGCCGTTGGTCTGCTGGGATGGGGGGCCGCAGCCGCGTCCGGGTCGCGGTTCCTCGGGGCCTTGATGGCCGTCGGGACGGTGGCCTACGCCACCGGCGCCATGCACCTGGACGGCACCGCGGATGTTGCGGACGCGCTGGGTTCCCGGAAACCCGCGGAGCAGGCGCGGGCGATCATGAAGCAGTCCGACATCGGCCCGATGGGGGTGGCTTCGCTGCTGGTGGTGCTGCTGCTGGAGGTGGCCTCCCTCGGCGTCGCACCTCCCGGCACCTGGCCGGTGCTGATGGCCCTCGGCATGGCTGCGGGACGGGTGGTTCCGCTGGCCGCCACGCTGCCGGGCCGGGGTGAGGAACCGGCCCCGGGCACCTTGTCCTCGCTGGTGGCGGGCAAGGTCGGGGCGGCCGGGCTGTGGATCAGCCGGGGGGCGGTGCTGGCGGCGGGTGGCGCGCTCACCTGGTGGCTGCTGGGTTGGCCGGTAGCGGCCTGCTGGTCGGGTGTGGTCGCGGTCGCCTGGCTGCTCGCGGCCTGCTGGCAGCGACACCTCCTGCGGCGCCTGGGACGCCTGAACGGCGACTGCTACGGTTCCCTGATCGAACTGACCCAGCTGGCCGTCTGGCTGGGGATCGCGCTCACCGTGAACCTGATCGGAGTGGCATGACACTGAGACACCGCGGCTTGGGGATCGTCATCGGGATGGTGGCGGACCAGGTGTTCGCAGACCCGCAGAAGCACCATCCCGTCGCCTGGTTCGGTTCCTGGGCCACCCGGGTCGAGAAAACCACCCACGCCGACAGCCGGGCCGCAGGAGCGGTGTTCACCGCGCTCGCCGTCGCCCCCGTGCTGGCGGGCGGGATGCTGGTGGAACGGGTTTCAGCCCGGCACGGCTGGATTCGGGTCGCGGCCACCGCCGCCGCGACCTGGGCGGCGCTCGGTGCCAGGCGGCTCGCCGACGAGGGAAGGATCATGGCCGACCGCCTCGTGGGCGGCGACCTCGACGCGGCCCGGGAACAGTTGCCGAACCTCTGCGGCCGCGACCCGCGTTTCCTCGACGCCGAGGGCCTGGGACGCGCCACCGTCGAGTCGATGGCGGAGAACACCAACGACGCCGGGGTGTGCACGATCTTCTGGGGGGCTCTCGCGGGGGTGCCCGGAATCCTGACTCACCGTGCCCTCAACACCCTCGACGCCATGGTCGGCCACCGCAACCAGCGCTACGGGCGTTTCGGCACGGCATCGGCACGCGCCGACGACGCAGCGGCCTGGGTGCCGGCGCGGCTCACCGGGGCCCTGGCGTGCGTGTGCGCCCCACTGGTCGGCGGAGACGTCTCCCGGGCCTGGCGCATCATGCGGCGCGACGGTGCCAGACATCCCAGCCCGAACGGCGGCTGGTGCGAGTCCGCGTGGGCCGGTGCCCTCGGGGTGCGGCTGGGCGGGGAGAACCGCTACGGCGATCGGGTGGAGTTCCGCCCCACCCTCGGCGACGGCCCCCGCCCCACGGGACCGCAGGTGCGCCGCGCCGCGAAACTGGTGACCGCCGTCACCGCCGCCGCCACGGGGCTGCTGGCCGGGGCGCTGATCGTGTTCGGAGGTGGGAGGAAATGACCGGGTTGTTGATCGCGGGAACCGCATCGGATGCGGGCAAGTCGTTGATCGTGACGGGCCTGGCGCGCGCGTTCCGGCGCCGCGGGATCAGGGTGGCCCCGTTCAAGTCGCAGAACATGTCCAACAACTCGATGGTCTGCTCGGACGGCACCGAGATCGGGCGAGCCCAGTACCTGCAGGCGCAGGCCGCCGGCGTGGAGCCGGGCAGCCTGCTGAATCCCGTGCTGCTGAAACCGGGCAGCGACCGGCGCAGTTTCGTCGTGCTCCGTGGCCGCCCCGCGGGGGAGCTCGGGGCGGGGGAGTACGCCAGCGGACGCAAACACCTGGCCGAGGCCGCCTTCGAAGCCTACGAGGAACTCGCCGCCGGCCACGACCTGGTGCTGTGCGAGGGAGCCGGGTCGCCCGCCGAGATCAACCTGCGTCGGGGCGACTACGTCAACTTCGGCCTGGCGGAACGTTTCGGGCTGCCCGTGGTGCTGGCCGCCGACATCGACCGCGGGGGCGCCCTGGCGGCGATCTTCGGCACTCACGGCATCGTCTCCGAACAGGACCGCGGGCGGCTGGCGGGATACCTGATCAACAAGTTCCGCGGCGACCAGGCGGTGCTCGACCCGGGGCTGGACGAACTGACCCGGCGCACCGGTCTCAGGAACTACGGTGTGCTGCCCTGGCTGGCGGACGTGTGGCTGGACGGGGAGGACGCCCTGACCATCGGGTCGCGGGCGCTGCGTCCCGGCACCGGGGTGCTTCACGTCGCCGTCGTGCACTTTCCCCGCACCTCGAACGCCACCGATGTGGATGCGCTCGCCGCGGAACCGGGCGTCCAGGTGGTCGTCACCGCATCACCCGATCAGGTCGCCCGGGCCGATCTCGCGGTGCTTCCGGGGTCACGGGCCACCGTCACGGACCTGGCCTGGCTAAGGGAGAAAGGTCTGGCGGAGGCGATCCGGATCCGCGCCCGGCAGCAGCGGCCCGTGCTCGGTATCTGCGGTGGCTACCAGATGCTCACAGACCGCATCCTCGACGACCTCGAATCCGGTGACGGCGACATCCCAGGCCTGGGTCTGCTTCCCGGTGAGGTGCGTTTCGGCGAGGCGAAGGTGCTCGGCAGGCCATCCGGGACCTGGCGGGGAGAACCGGTGGAGGGCTACACCATCCACCACGGGCGGGTTCACGCCTCCGGCGGGAAGGAGTTCTGCGAGGGACAGCAGATCGGCGCGACCTTCGGGACCATGTGGCACGGGGCCTTCGAATCCGACGGTTTCCGCCGGGCCTTCCTTGAGGAGATCGCACGGCTGACCGGCAGCGACTGGCGGCCCAGCGAGGGGGCCCCCGGCTACGCCGAGCAGCGGGAGGTCATGATCGAAAGACTCGCGGATGCCTGCGAGGACAACCTGGACGTGCCGGCGCTGCTGGATGCGGCGAGGTGAAGGCGGGCATCCCCGGTCCCGGCACGAAACGCCGCGGAACCGGGACTGGCTATTCACACCACTTGAAGCCGCGCCTTCGTTCATCAGCCAATAACCGGCGAGAACTGCGCCACCGCCGGGGCATGGATGGCACCGAAGCGGCTCCCTCAGGGAGCCAGGAGCCCCAGCGGAACCACCGCAATGCCGTCGGCCCGGCGGAAGGCGTGGGGGCCCGTGGTCAGGACAACGAGGTCGGTCACGCGTTCCCCGAGTTCCTGTTTCAGCCAATGGAGGTGGCGGACATCCCTGTCGGTGATGATGGAAGCGAGTTTCACCTCTACCCCCACGACGCGACGGTCACGTCCCTCGACCATCAGGTCGATCTCGTGTTCACCGCCTTTCGTGCGCAGATGACCTGTGGTGGCTTCTGCGCTCTGCGCCATCACGCGGACGCAGAGCGTCGCAAGTGATTCGAACAGCGCCCCCAGAAAGGTGCTCTCCGGTCCGTACAACAGGGAATCCTTGGTGGCACCGATCAGATGCGCGGCCAAAGCGGGGTCGACCAGATGATGTTTTGGAGCTGCCACCAGTCGTTTCAAGGGAGAAAGGCTCGGCACCCAGGCCGGGAGCGGATCCAGCAGGAACAGACGTTCCAAGGCCTCGCGATAACTGGTGACAGTGTTGCGAGAAGGCTTTTCATCCTCCCCGGGGGTCGCTGCATCGAGAATTCGTGAATAGCTGGTGGTGGTTGACGTAGCTGCGGCGTAAGCGGTGAGCCAGGCACGCAGGGCGGCAGGTCGCCGGAACAGGAATCCTCCTTCCGGCAGGTCGTGATCCACGGCACGGGCCAGGTAGCTCTCCAATTGTATCCGAACGGCCCGTTCCGGCAATCCCTGAAATGCGGGGAAACCGGAGCAGAGAATCTCATCGACGTAATCGCTCAGGCTCAGGCTGGTTTGCCCCTCAACCACCGCATCTCCCCTCAACAGGTCCTTGAGAGATACGGTCGGTGAAATCCGGTGCCGCTCACTCAGGATCATGGGGCGCAGCACCATGCGGACCACCCGCCCTGCTCCGGAGCGCATGCGGATACCCCTGGTGGGTCCGGCGGAGCCCGCCAGGAGGAACTGATTTCCCGAAGGGTCCTCATCTACGGCCTCGCGGACATGATTCCAGAGGGTGGGTTCCAGTGGGCAATTGGTCGGGATCCTGTTGAGCAATTGGCCGGGACTTCGCTCCTCTGGGGTTTTCCGGGCCGGGGGTGCCGTTTCGTGCGCGGGCGCCGGGCAGACCGGCCCCGGTGGTGGTGGGCAGCGCAATTCCGGGCGGAGATGTTCTCCGCCAGGATCCACGTCCGGGCGGTCGAGGTGCCTGGAGGGGACCTCGCGGATGGATCACAGCGGCGGGACCGTTCCGGAGCCGCGCCGGGTTCCATGGCCCGAAGGCCTGCCAGACCCGGTGTTCTCGTCGCCAAGTCAGTGTTTCCTCAACGGTTGAGAGCGGAATGCGCGGCGTGCATGGCCTACGCTGGGGCTCATGCAGGACCTCGTCATGACGTTGCGGTGCCCGGACGGTCCTGGCATCGTGCACGCCCTCACCGGAGTTGTCGTCTCCCTGGGTGGCAACATAACCGAATGCCAGCAGTTCGCCTCCGCCGACACGGGACGGTTCTTCACCCGTATCGCCTTGGTCGGGCCCACACGCGATGAGTTGATGGGCGCTCTGCGTCCCGTGGCGGAGGGGCTCGGCGCGGAGTTCGACATCTACGGCACGCAACGCCCGACCCGCACCCTGTTGCTGGCCTCGAAGGCAGGGCACTGCCTCAACGAACTCCTGTTCCGGTGGCGCGCGGGAACCCTGCCCATCGACGTTGTCGGTGTCATGGCCAATCACGAAGTCTTGGGGTCGCTGGCCGATTTCTACGGTGTGCCGTTCACGCACCGGGTGGTCGTTCCAGAGACCAAGGCCGATTTCGAGGCCGAGGTCCGGCGCGTGATCGAGGAGCGGAAGGTGGACCTGGTGGTTCTGGCCCGTTACATGCAGATCCTCAGCCCCGAGCTGTGCGATCACCTTGCCGGGCGCGCAATCAACATCCACCACTCCTTCCTGCCCGGTTTCAAGGGGGCCAATCCCTACCGGCAGGCCCACATCCGCGGGGTGAAACTGATCGGCGCCACGGCCCATTTCGTCACCAGCGATCTCGACGAAGGACCGATCATCGAACAGAACGTGGTCAGGGTGGACCACACCATGGGGGTCAGCAAACTGGTCAGCAAGGGGAGGGGCCAGGAATCGGAGACCCTGGCGGAGGCGGTGCGCCTGTTCGCCGAGCACCGGGTGCTGATGGACGGGAACAGGACGGTGATCTTCCGCTGATGTCGGCGGTCTCTGACATTGCGCTGATCGCGCTGTTCATCCTGATCGGTGGCACCTTCGCGGCCGCAGAGATGGCCTTGGTGACGCTGCGCGAGTCGCAGATCAGACAGCTCGCGGCCAAGGGTAAACGGGGACGGGCCATCGAACGGTTGACCAGCGACCCCAATCGCTTCCTGTCCGCCGTGCAGATCGGCGTGACCCTGTCCGGGTTCCTTTCAGCGGCCTTCGGCGGGGCGACCCTGGCGGCTGGGCTCGCCCCTGTCTTCAAGGGCTGGGGGATTCCCGCCTCGGTGGCCGATCCGCTGGCCCTGGTGATCATCACGATCGTGATTTCCTACTTCTCCATAGTGATCGGGGAGCTGAGCGCGAAACGCCTCGCCATGCAACGGGCCGAGGGGTTCGCGCTGGCGCTGGCCCCGCTGGTGTCCGGCATCGCGTCCCTGGCCCGGCCCGTCATCTGGTTCCTGGGTGTTTCCACCGATGCGGTGGTGAGGGTCTTCGGCGGCGATCCGAAACTGTCCAAGGACGCCGTGAGTGACGAGGAACTGCGGGAGATGGTTTCGGAATCGACGACCCTGGGGCAGGAGGAACGCAGCATCGTCGATGAGGTTTTCGCCGCGGGCCAACTCAGTCTCCGCGAGGTGATGGTGCCCCGCACCGAGGTGGAGTTCCTCCCTTCCGACATGCCCATCCAGCTGGCCTACAAGGAAGTGCGCGGGGCGCCCCATTCCCGCTATCCGGTCACGGACGGCTCCGTCGACAGGGTGATCGGTTTCTGTCACGTCCGGGACCTGATGGATCTCGACGCCGGGGAGCGCGGCGGTCAGCTGTCCGGAATCGTGCGGCCCGTGCTGAACCTCCCGGAAACGGTGAAGCTGCTGCGTGCCCTGTCCGCGATGCGCGCGGCGAAGGCCCACATGGCCATCGTCCGCGACGAGTACGGCGGCACCTCGGGGATCGTCACGCTGGAGGACCTGGTGGAGGAACTGATCGGCGACATCACGGACGAGTACGACGTGGTGGACGGCACGTCACCAGCGAAAAAGGATCCCTTGGCACGACTGGACGGGTTGACCACCATCGAGGAGTTCGCGGGACTTTCCGGGTACGTCATTCCCGAGGGTCCCTACGACACCGTGGCAGGATACGTCATGGCCCGGCTCGGACGCCTGCCTGCGGTTGGGGACGAGGTGAGCGTGGAACTCTCCCCGTGTGAACCGGTGGAGGGGGACACTGCGGCGCCGACCTGGGTGTTCAGGGTCGAGGAGATGGATGGGCGGCGCGCTTCCTGGATTTCCGCTCGCCCGGTTTCAGGAGTTGGCGATGGATGATGGATCGAGGTTGTTGACGGGACCCGGGGCCGGTCCCGTGCTCAGCGCGGCAGTTCGTCACGCCGGGGGGGAACTGCTCAGCTGGACGCTGGAGCACGTGGATGCCAACCCCAACCAGTCCACCACCGCCACCTATCTGGCGAAGGTGTCCTGGCCCTACGGGGAGCGTACGGAACTGCTGGGAGTCTCGGCCCGCAGCGGTGAACTGTCCGAGACCGACCGGGGGGCTGAGGTCTTTGGAGACGGCAACCGCGAGGTGGCGGTGTGGATCTACCCGGCCGATCCCGACCTCCCGGGCCTGAAACGAGCCGCCTACCCCGAACTGCTGGCCGCGCTGGTCAACGACGCCCGGTTGCTGCCGTATCCCGTCACCGGGGACGAACTCGAATTGAAGATCATCGGATACCGGCCCAGGCGCCGGGCCGTCGTGCGGTTCACCACGGGCGGAAACACCTTCTACATCAAGGCGATTCGCGCCAAGCTCTTCGACGACGTGCTGTTCAGGCACCGGATGCTGACCGCAGCCGGGGTGCCGGCTCCCCACGTCGCTCACACCACCAGTGACCAGCTGATGATCCTCGATGCGCTCCAGGGCAAACCCTTGGCGCGTGCGATCTTCGATCCCGGTGACCCGTGCACCCCCGAGCAGCTGATCGAGGTGCTCGACTCCATGCCCCCGAGTGTCGCGCAGCTGGAACGCCGTCCGCCGTGGAGTGACGCCGTCCAGCACTACGCGGAAATCGTCTCCTCGGCCCTTCCCGAGGCGCGTGGCGATCTCGAATGGGCGGTTCAGCGGATCCGGGCCGGGCTGGCGGGGATTCCGCTCGGGATTGAACCCACCCACGGTGACTTCCACGAGGGCCAGGTGCACGTGGCCGCGGGGCGGGTGGTCGGGATCCTCGACGTGGACACCATAGGCCCCGGCAGGCGCGCCGACGACCTGGCCTGCCTGATCGCCCACCTGTCCACCATCCAGCGCATGAATCCCGCTCAGGAGGCCAAGGTACGCGACCTGCTGGCACGGTGGGTGCCGGTCTTCGACAGGCGCGTGGACCCGGTGGAGTTGAGACTGCGGGCGGCGGCCGTTGTCATCTCCTTGGCAACCGGTCCTTACCGCAGCCAGGAACCGAATTGGCAGGAATCCACCAGACAGATGGTTCGATCTGCCCTGGCCCTGGTCAGGCAGGTTGCGGGCTGATAACGATTCGGCGGGGTACCGCGCCTTGATGATGCGCGCGCGATATGGTCATGGCACCCAGGAAACTTTCCGAAGTTTGGAGCTCGAAGTGACCAAGTCTCTGCTCAAACTCGCCTCCCTCGCCGCCATCAGCTCTCTGTTGCTGTCCGCCTGCGCCGAGGCACCGACGACACCCTCCTCATCCCCGGCCGGTTCCGCCCCGGCCAGCAGCGCCACCGGCGGCGCCACCGCTGGTTCAGGGGATTTCAAGGCCTGCATGGTTTCCGACTTCGGTGGTTTCGACGACAAGTCCTTCAACGAGACCTCCTACAAGGGCCTGCTGCAGGCGAAGGAACAGCTCGGCGTCGAGACCGCTCAGATCGAGTCCAAGGAGGAATCCGAGTACGCGCGCAACGTCCAGTCCATGATCGATGCCAAGTGCGGTGTCATCGTGACGGTGGGGTTCGCCCTCGCGAATGCCACGGAAGCCGCCGCGAAGCAGAACCCGAACGTCAAGTTCGCGATCGTCGACAACGAATCCTTCGAGGGTGTTGACAACGCGAAGGGGCTGATCTTCGACACCGCCCAGCCCGCCTTCATGGCAGGTTATGTCGCCGCTTCGCTGAGCCAGACCGGGAAGGTCGGCACTTTCGGTGGGGCCGATTACCCGACCGTGCGGATTTTCATGGACGGCTTCGCCCAGGGTGTTGAGTACTACAACAAGGCCAAGGGCAAGAGCGTTCAGGTGCTCGGCTGGGATCGTGCAACGAAGGACGGGCAGTTCATCGGCGGGGCCAGCCCGTTCGACGACAACGCCGGCGGCAAGAACACCGCGAACACGCTCATCGCACAGGGAGCCGACATCATCCTTCCGGTCGCCGGTCCCTCCGGGCTGGGGGCGCTGGCCGCCGTGAAGGAAACCAGCGGCAAGGTGAACGCCATCTGGGTGGACACCGACGGTTACGTCTCCGCACCTGAGTACAAGGACGTGATCATCACCTCGATCGAGAAGAGCATGGACGTGGCCGTCCTCGACGTCATCAAGGCCGCCAAGGAGGGCTCCTTCTCCTCCGATCCGTATGTCGGGACTCTCAAGAACAAGGGTGTCGATCTTTCCGAATTCCACGATTTCGACTCCAAGGTCTCGGCCGAGACCAAGTCGGAACTGGAACAGATCCGCGCCGACATCATCTCCGGGAAGATCACCGTCGAGACCACGGTCAGGTAGCGCGTGAACAACCTGAAAAGGGGCACCCTCGGGTGTCCCTTTTCCGGTGATCGCTTGTAGAGTGAGTCCGCCTGATGAAGGAGGAACAGTGACTTCGTCGCCCCCGGCCGCTCCCGTGTTGTCGTTGGAAGGCATCACGAAACGTTTCGGTTCCCTAACGGCCAACAACGACATCAGCATCGAAATCGTTCCGGGTCGCATCCACTGCCTGCTCGGGGAGAACGGGGCGGGAAAATCCACCCTGATGAACATCCTCTTCGGGTTGCTGGCCCCCGACGAGGGTGAGGTCTGGCTGGGGGAGGAGCAACTGAGGCTGGGGGATCCCCGGCAGGCCATGGCGGCAGGCATCGGCATGGTGCACCAGCACTTCATGCTGATTCCCCCGTTCACGGTCGCGGAGAACATGGTGCTGGGACACGAACCCGGCTCCGCGGGGCTCCTCGACATCGACCAGGCCAGGCGGCGGGTCCGGGAACTCTCGAAGCAGTACCGCCTGGAGGTCGATCCGGATGCCCTCGTGGAGGACCTGCCCGTCGGCATCCAGCAGCGGGTCGAGATCCTGAAATCCTTGGCCCTGGATGCCCGTTACCTGATCTTCGACGAGCCGACGGCGGTGCTGACCCCGCAGGAGATCGGCGAGTTGATGGACGTGATGCGCGCGCTGCGCGACGAGGGCCGTGCGATCGTTTTCATCACCCACAAGCTCCGCGAGGTGCTGGAGGTAGCCGACGACATCACTGTCATCCGGCGCGGCGAGGTCGTCGGGCGCGCCGAACCCACCAGCACCGAGGCCGAGTTGGCGGCCATGATGGTCGGGCGTTCCGTGGAACTGAAGGTGACCAAACAGGCGCCGCGGATCGGGGAGGAACGTCTGGTGATCTCCGGGCTGACGGTGGCCAGCGCGTCCGGAGCGGTGGCCGTCGACCACCTCGACCTGACGGTGCGCGGCGGCGAGATCATCGTGATCGCGGGGGTTCAGGGCAACGGGCAGAGCGAACTGGCCGAGGCGCTGCTCGGCACCATGACCCCCGTTGGCGGCACGATCACCCTCGACGGTGCCGACGTCACGCGGCTCAGTCCCGCCAAAACCCTTGGTGCGGGCCTGGGCTACGTGCCGGAGGACCGGAACAAGGACGGCCTGATCGGGGATTTCTCGATCGCCCAGAACCTGGTGCTGGACAACCTCGACCACTTCAGTGTGGGCGGAAACCTAAAACTGGGGCAGATCAACCAGCACGCCGCGAAGCTGGTCGAGGAGTTCGACATCCGCACCGACTCCTACGCGCAACCGGCCCGGTCGCTGTCGGGCGGCAACCAACAGAAGGTGGTGCTGGCCCGGGAACTGTCGCGCCCGCTGTCGCTGCTGCTGGCGAACCAGCCGACCCGGGGTGTCGACGTGGGCGCGATCGAGTTCCTTCACAACCGGATCGTCGCTGAACGGGACAGGGGAACCGCGGTGCTCATCATCTCCACGGAACTCGACGAGGTGGAGTCCTTGGCCGATCGCATCGCGGTCATGTACCGGGGACGCATCGTCGGTGTCGTCGGACCGGACACTCCCCGCGACGTGCTGGGACTCATGATGGCGGGGATCGACCACGATGACGCCGCCGCCATCACGGAGCAGGAGGACCAGGCATGAACACTGGAACCCGTGGCCGCCCGGCCTGGGCCAACACGGCCCTGGTGAGCACGGCCTCCCTGATCCTGGCCTTCGCCGTCGCGATGGTCATCATGGTGGTCACCGACGCGGAGATCATGGCGAAGTACGCCTACTTCATCGCCCGGCCCGGCGACGCCCTGGACGCCACCTTCGGCAAGATCGCGCTCACCTTCGAGGCAATGTACGTGGGTTCCCTCGGGTCGGCGACCGCCCTCACCGAAACCACCGCGGAGGCGGCCCCCCTGATAGCGGCCGGCCTCGGGGTGGCGCTGGCCTTCCGGGCCGGGCTGTTCAACATCGGAGCCCAGGGCCAGGCCGTGATGGGTGCGCTGGTCGGGGCCTATCTCGGTTTCAGCATCAAGGGGCTCCCCATCTTCCTGCACCTTCCGCTGGTGATCCTCGCGGGTGTTCTCATGGGGGCGCTCTGGGGTGGCGTGGTCGGTCTCATCAAGGCCCGCACCGGGGCGCACGAGGTGATCCTCACGATCATGATGAACTACGTTGCCGCGAATATCCTCTCTTTTCTGCTGAAGCAGCCGTTCATGCGGCAACCGGGGACGTCCAACCCGATCGCCCCCGTGCTTGAATGGAGCGCCACCCTGCCCCGGGTCGCCGGTACCCGCCTGCACCTGGGATTCGGGTTGGCGCTGCTGGCGGCCCTGGGATGCTGGTGGCTCCTGGAACGCACCAGGTTCGGTCTCCGGCTGCAGGCGGTCGGGCTGAACCCGGACGCAGCGGCAACTGCGGGCACATCCGTGAGCCGGGTCACCTTCACGACGATGGCGCTGGCTGGTGGCCTGGCCGGTCTCGGGGGCCTGATCACCGTCACCGCTCCCGTGATCCTGACGAGCTACCCGTCGCAGCTGACCGTCAGCATCATCGGCACCCTCGGGTTCGACGCCATCACGGTGGCCCTGCTGGGGCGTTCCCGCCCCATCGGCGTGGTGCTTGCGGGGTTGTTGTTCGGCGCGTTGAAGGCAAGCCGCACCGCCATGGTCACGATCGCCAACACCCCCAAGCAGCTGGTTGATCTCATCCAGGCCCTGATCGTCCTGCTCGTCGCGGCGCCTGCCTTCGTCATATGGTTGCTGCCCTTCCTCAAGGAACGCAGGCGCGGGGCCGTCCGGACCGTTCCCAAGGAGGCCAAGGCATGAGCACCGACATCATCGTTCCCGGTGCCGACGCTCCGGAAAGGAAGATCGTCGAATCACCGGAGGGGCGTTCCACGCGCATAGCGGCGGGTATTCTCCTCGCCCTGCTCGGGTTGCTGCTGGTGGTGATGGCGTTCACTGCCAATCCGACCGGGAAAATCGCCTTGTCGGACGCCTTCGCGGATGTTCAGTTGCCGACCATCGAGGTGCCGGGCCTGCCGGTGCTGCTGTTCCTCGCTCTGCTCACCTTGGCCTCGGGGGCCGTGTTCCTGATCGGCAGGTTCCCGAAGGACTGCCGCACTGCGGCGGGAGTGATCGCCGGGTTGAGCATCCTTGTCGGTTTCGTTGTCTGGGCCGCCGCGTCCTCCGCCGTTCCGTTCACCCTGACGAGCCAGTTGAACCTCACGCTGGCGTATTCGACGCCGCTGTTGTTCGGGGTGCTGGCCGGTGTCCTGTCGGAGCGCGCCGGCGTGGTGAACATCGCGATCGAGGGCCAGTTCTTGGCCGCGGCTTTCGCGGCCTCCGTGATTTTCTCCGTGACCCAGTCCTTCCTGGCGGCCCTGACCGCGGCGGCCGTCGCCGGCCTCCTGATGGGGGCCGTGCTGGCCCTGTTCACGCTGAAATACCTGGTGGATCACGTCATCGTCGGCGTGGTCGTGAACCTGTTGGCCACCGGGTTGACGGGGTTCATCTTCCAGCAGCTCGTCGCCCGTGACCTCAAGACCTTCGGTGTGGTCAGCCCCATGCCGGTGTTCGCCATCCCAGCGCTGAGTGAGATCCCGTTCATCGGGCCGATCCTGTTCACCCAACGCCCCCTGACCTTCATGGCCCTACTTGCGGTTCCACTGGTGTGGTTCCTGCTCCACCGCACCAAGTGGGGGCTGCGGGTCCGGGCGGTCGGTGAGCACCCGCGGGCAGCGGACACCGTCGGGATCAAGGTGATCTCCACCAAGACCCAGGCCGTGCTGCTGGGCGGGATCTTCGCGGGTCTGGGCGGGGCCTACTTCACGGTTGGTTTCGTCGGAGCCTTTCAGGACAACAACATCACGGCCGGAAACGGCTTCATCGCCTTGGCCGCGGTGATCATGGGCCGTTGGCATCCCGTCCTGGGAGCGGGCATGGCCCTGTTCTTCGGATTCGCCCGGGCCCTGGCGCAGTCCATCAAGCTGATGAACCTACCGATTCCCAGCGAGTTCATCGAGATGCTGCCCTACGTCGCCACCATCATCGCCGTCGCGGGACTGGTCGGCCGCGTCCGTCCGCCCGCCGCCGATGGCGCCCACTTCGTGAAGACCCACTGAGATGACCGGCATCGACTGGGAACGGCTGCGGGCCGCGGCACGGGAGGTCACGGGAAGGGCCTACGCGCCCTACTCCGACTACCAGGTGGGTGCGGCAGCACTGGTGGACGACGGCCGCATCGTGGTCGGCTGCAACGTGGAGAACGCCTCCTACGGGGTGGGGCTCTGCGCCGAGTGCGGACTGGTCTCGCAGCTGAACGCCACCGGAGGTGGCCGGCTGGTGGCGTTCACCTGCTGCAACAAGCTGGGGGAGCGGATCATGCCCTGCGGGCGTTGCCGGCAGCTGCTGTTCGAGTTCGGCGGGAACGGGCTTCTCATGGACACCCCGGTCGGGGTGCTGCCGATGTCGGAGGTGCTGCCGCAGGCCTTCGGACCCGCCGATCTGGACCATGCCCGCTGACCCCGGCCCACAACTCCTAGGATGTTTTCATGCTGAGCCCGGAAGAACTACGTGCCCTGCCCAAGGTCGCCCTCCATGACCACCTCGACGGCGGGCTGCGGCCCGCGACCGTGGTCGAGCACTGCGCTGAGAACGGGCACGAACTGCCCACCACTGACCCGGAGAAGCTGGGCCGGTGGTTCTTCGAATCCGCCGATTCCGGTTCCTTGGTGCGCTACCTGGAGGGTTTCGCCCACACCACCGCAGCCATGCAGACCCGCGACCAGCTCGTGCGGGTGGCGCGCGAGTTCGTGCTGGACCAGGCCGCCGATGGTGTTGTCTACGCCGAGGCCCGCTGGGCACCCGAACAGCACCTGGAGAAGGGCTTGACGCCAGAGGCCGCGGTGGAGGCGGTCCGCGACGGTCTGGCCGAGGGCATGGCGCAGGCCGAGGCCGCGGGACGGGCCATCGTCGCCACCCAGATCGTCACGGCGATGCGTCACGTCGACGAACCCACCACCGATATTGCCGAACTGGCCCTGGCCTATCGCGACGACTCCGTCGTCGGATACGACATCGCCGGCGCCGAGATGGGCTTCCGCCCCACCCGTTTCCAGGCCTCCTTCGACCTGCTGCGACGCAACAACGCACACTTCACGATTCACGCCGGCGAGGCCGACGGGCCGAAGTCGATGTGGGAGGCCGTCCAGCTCTGCGGTGCCCAGCGCATCGGTCACGGCGTGCGCGTCTGCGAGGACATCGAGGATTTCTGGGGAGACCGACCCAGGCTCGGGCGGTTCGCGGCCTTCGTCCGGGACCAGCAGATTCCGCTCGAGGTGTGCCCGACCTCAAACCTTCAAACCGGCGTGGCCAAGTCCCTCGACCGGCATCCCGTCGGACGGCTGGCCGAGCTCGGTTTCAACGTCACCATCCACTGCGACAACCGCCTGATGAGCGGCACCTCCCTGTCCGAGGAGTTCGCGAAACTCTCCGAGACCTTCGGATGGGGATTCGCCGAGGTGGAGGCCGTGACCGTGGCGGCCATGCGCGCGGCCTTCCTGCACCACGACGAACGAGAAGCCCTCGTCGAGGGGCTGATCCGTCCCGCCTTCCACGCCGCCCGCCATGAGGCACGGGCGTGATCACGGCCGCTGCGGACGGGTCCTCGCTGGCAAATCCCGGCCCGGCCGGGTGGGCCTGGTACATCGACGACGACCGATGGGCCGCTGGGGGATGGCCCCACGGAACCAACAACATGGGGGAGCTGATGGCGGTCCTGGATCTGTTGAACTCCACGGCGGGTACGGACGAGGAGCTGCTGGTCCTGTGCGATTCGCAGTACGTCATCAATTCCCTGACCGCGTGGCTTCCCGGCTGGAAACGCCGTGGCTGGAAGAAGGGCGACGGCAAACCCGTCCTGAACGCCGACCTGATGAAACAACTGGACCGGGCCCTGCAGGGCAGGCGGGTGCGTTTCGAATGGGTCAAGGGACACGCGGGCCATCCCCTGAACGAGGCCGCCGACGAACGGGCACGTGCCGCCGCCACCGCCCATCGGGACGGTGCCCCCGTGGCCCGGGGACCCGGGTTCCCGGGGGCGGGGAAGAAACCGGCACGACCGGAACCGCTGCGCGACGATGCACCCGAACAGCTCGCGCTGTTCGAGCTTCCCGGCGAGCGGGCATGACCTCCGATCCCCGGGAGGTGCTGGACCTGGGGTTGGAGATCGGTTGCGGAATGCTAGCCCACGGCGCCTCCGTGTCATCGGCGATCCGGGCCTCCCGGCACGCCATGCGGGACCTCGGAATGGCGGAATACCACACCGACGTCACCGGGAACATGATCATCGTCTCGGTCAGGGGAGAGACCGACGGCGAACCCTTGACCGCCATGCGGGTGGTTCCCATCGGCCATCAGGACTTCGAGCTCATAACGATGCTTCAGCAGGTGGCCTCCGAGGCCCGGAACAACAGCATCCCGGACTCCCGGGCCCGGATCGAGGCCATCCTCGGGCGTCACGGACGCTGGGGAGGGCTCGACGTCTCCCTGGGTTTCGGGGCGGTTTCCAGTGCGGCGGCGCTCATGTTCGGGGCCCGGTGGATCGTCGGCCTGCTGGCGCTGATCGTCGCCTGGAGCATCCACCGGACCCAGGTGTGGCTTTCGAAGCGACGGGTCTCGGTGTTCTTCCAGCAGTGTGTCGGCGGGGCGATGGCCGCGGCCGCTGCGGTCGGCGTGGCCCTGGCCAAGGGGTGGGGTGTCCCGGGGCTGGCCGGGATCGAGCCGGGGCTGATAGTAATCGGCGCCATCATCTCGATGCTCGCGGGCCTGGCCATTCTCGGCGCCTCGGAGGACGCCATCTCTGGTCTCTACGTGACCGGCACCGCCCACGCCATCCACGGGCTGATCGTCACCATCGGGCTGGTGATCGGCGCCAGTGTCGTGGTGGCGGGCGCCAGCTGGTTGGGCATTCCGGTGTGGATCAACGCACAGTTCAGCATCGATGGCCTGCTGGGTCCCGTCTCGGTGTTCTGGTCCGGGATCGTGGCCGCGGCGTGGGCGTTCTGCACCCGCGCGTCGCGGCGGGCAATCGTCAGCGCGGGGCTGATCGGCGCGGCCAGCTGGTGGTTCTTCCTGTGGTTGTTGGCGCAGCGCTGGCCCGTGGTCGCGGCCACCGGGGCGGCCGCCCTGCTGGTCGGGGCGGCATCCGCGGCTGCGGCACGCCTGTTGCGGGTGCAGCTGGACTCCATCTCGGCATCGGCCGTGGTGCCGATCCTGCCCGGCTTGGTCACCTGGTCCGGGGTTTTGAAACTGGCCCTAGGTACGGGGGAGACGTCCTTCGTGGATGGCCAGCAGGACCTGATGACCGCGGCCGCCGTCGGCATCATCCTGGCCGCGGGTGTCGCCGCGGGGGCGGCCATGGCGCGCCCCATGTCGGTTCCGATCCGTAAGCTGCCCTGGCCCATCCGTCCGCTGGGCCCGCGTGGCGCCCGGAAGTCCTGAAGCCTTACGGTATGGGGTGTGAAACCACGCCACCTGGACCTGTTGGTCACCCTGTCGTCCCCGACCCTCAGCCCTGATGGTGAACAGGCGGTCTTCGCGGCGAGCCGTCCCTCCTTCGACGTGGACGACCACGTAGGAAGAATCTGGAGCGTTGCCACGGCAGGCAGGGGGCGTCCCCGACCCCTGACCCGGGGCACCTCGGACCTGGCTCCGCAACTGAGCCCCGACGGGCATACCGTGGCCTTCCTGCGGGGCGGTGTCGATGCCAGACCGCAACTCGCCATCGTCTCCGCCGAGGGTGGGGAACCCAGGATCGTCACCGACGCCCCGCTGGGGGTGGACGAGTTCGTGTGGTCCCGGGACTCCAGGGAGCTGGCGTTTGTGGCCAGAATGCCCGAGGAGGGGCGTTACGGAACCCTCGAAGGCGTTCCCGCCGAACGCGAGGATCCCAGGCTGATCGTGGGAAACAAATACCAGGCGAACGGGATCGGATACATCCGGGACCGTCCTCGGGGGATCTACCTCCTGGAGGTTCCCTCCCTCGACGAGGAACCCTGGCTGGAACCCCGGGGGCGTGCGGCAACGGGAACCGAGGAGGAACCCAGGGACAACACGACGCTCGGGGGGAGGCGTGGCATCCCCCAGGCGAGGCTGCTCACCCCGCTGGAGGCCGACTGCCGCCAGCCGGAGTTCACACCCGACGGGAAACGGGTCTGCTTCACCGCTGCCCTGCACGCCGGGGAGGACTCGGATCTGCGCTCGATGATCCACCGCGTGCCCGTCACCGGCGGGGAACCGGTCCTCGTGGCCGGGGGGGCCGAAGCCACGTGGGCATGGTCGCGGCCCCGGTTCAGCCGTGACGGCAGGACCCTGTTCCTGCTGGCGGAACACCTCGGTGAGAGCGGGCTCGATTTCGTCGGGAGCGCAAAGGCCGTCGCCGCCCTGGCCGTCGATGCGGAGCCCGGCACCGAACCCCGGATCCTCACGGATCCGGTCACCAGCGACTACGAGGCACCGTGGAGTTTCCTGGAGCCCTTAGGGGAGGAATCCGTCCTGGCCCCAGCCCGGGTCCGGGGCTGCGGGGAACTGCACGTGATCTCCCCCGAGGGCCGGGTCCATGTTCTCGTCAAGGGCCCGAAGGTGGTCAGTGCGGCCGCCGAACGCTCGGGGGTGAGCGTGGCGGTTGTCAGCGAGGCCACGCGCCCCATGGAACTCGCCAGGGTAGCCGAGGGAAGACTCGTCCGCCTTACCGATTTCGCGCGGCCCCTCGTCGCTGCGGCGACCCCGGTGGAACCGAGGGAGTTGACCATCCAAGGCGAGGACGGCAACGACATCCACGGCTGGGTGTTCGTTCCCAAGGGGCGGGGGCCTCATCCGGTGCTGTTGAACATTCACGGCGGCCCGTTCTCGAACTTCAACTGGGCCTTCTTCGACGAAGCCCAGGTTTATGTTCGTGCCGGCTATGCCGTGGTGCAGTGCAATCCGAGAGGTTCCTCGTCCTACGGGCAGACCCATGGCCGGGCGGTCAAGGAACGAATGGGCGTGGTTGACATGGCTGACGTGCTGGCCTTCCTGGACGGGGCGTGCAGACAGTTCAAGAGTCTGGACGAGGACCGGGTGGGGATCATGGGGGGCTCCTACGGGGGCTACCTGACCGCGTGGATCACCGCCCACGACAACAGGTTCGCCGCCGCCGTCGTCGAACGGGGCTACCTGGATCCCGCCGCGTTCGTCGGGACCAGCGACATCGGGTGGTTCTTTTCCGACGGCTATGTCGGTGCCGACCCGGAAAAGGTCGAACAGCAGTCACCCATGGCCAGGGTCGGGCAGGTCAGGACCCCGACGCTGGTCATACACTCCGAACGCGACCTGCGGTGCCCGCTGGAGCAGGCGCAGCGCTACTTCGCCGAGCTGCGGCGCAACGGGGTGACCGCCAGGATGTTGATCTTCCCCGGGGAGAACCACGAACTGTCGCGGTCCGGGACACCTTGGCACAGAAGACAAAGATTCGAAGCGATTCTCGACTGGTGGGCTGAACAGCTTCCGGTACGTATGAAGGAGGCGCGACGTGGCAGGTGAAGTGGCCTTTGGGTTGAGGAACGTTCAGGTCGGGCTGGGATCACGGGTGGTGCTGCAGCAGGTGAACCTGTCGGCACCCATCGGCTCGGTGACCGGCCTGATCGGACGGAACGGGGCCGGCAAGTCCACGCTGCTGAGGCTGCTGGCCGGCCGTGAGGCCCGGTACACCGGTGAGGCGCAGGTTTTCGGCAGGAAGCTGCCCGAGGCCGCATCCGGGACGGTCTACCTGACGGCGGAGCACTGGCCCTTCGGAGGAGATCAGCGCCTGCGTGACCTCGCGCGCCACGTCGCCCGGGTGCATCCGAACTTCGACATGGAACGCGCCATCGAGCTGCTGGCCTGGTTCGACGTTCCCGAGAGCCGCCACCCCATGGCTCTCAGCCGCGGGCAGCGCACGGCTGCTTTCCTCAGCCTGGCGTTGGCGGCCCGCGCCCCGCTGACCCTGCTGGACGAGCCCTACAATGGCCTCGACGTGCCCGCCCGGCAGCGTTTCACCCGGGTTCTGCTGGAGGAGTTGCACATGTTCCCCCGCACCCTGCTGATCTCCACGCACCTGGTCGATGAGGCCGAGCCGCTGTTCCAGTACGTGGCTCTCATGGAGGGCGGCCGGATCACGGCCGCCGACACCGTCAGAGGCCTGGTCACATCGTTCACCAGGGTGAGCGGGCCGGTGGTGGAGGTGGACGCGCTTCCCAGGCTCGGGCGGCTGGACCGGGAGGGGGCGTGGGCCAGCGCGGTGGTCAGGAAGGGAGCGGAAGGTGACCTGCCTGCCAAGCCTGTGAGCCTCCGGGAACTGGCCGACCTGCTGATAGGCCCCAGGCGTGACGCTCAGGTGGACGTCGAGAGAGGGAAGTGACGATGAACGGAGACGTCGGTGCGGTGCTGTCCGCCATTGGTGGGCGATTCGCGTGGCGCTACTGGTGGCCCGTGATTCCGTGGCTGGCCGACATTGCGATGGTCGCCACGTTCCGGCGGGAGAACGTCCAGGAACCGGCCGGTGTGCTTTTCCTGGTCTGCTTGGCGACGGTGCCGCTGCTGTGGCTGTGGGGGGCGCGGTTCGCCGTCGCCCTGGGGCACGCCAGGCGGCGGGTGTTCCCCATGCTCATCGCGTTGAGCGTCGGGCTACCGATGCTCTGGCAGGTCGTCGGCAGCATTTCCCGGCTGATCGTCGGGCTGGGGGACGGAGGCCATTCCGAGGGGCTGTTCCTGTTCTACGGCCTGCCGATCGTGGCACTGCTGATGCTGGGGTGTGCGCTCTGGCTGGGTTACGGTTGGCGTGGGGTGGGGGTCGCCATCCTGGGTTGGGGTGCCGCGGTGGCGCTGTTCTACCTGGTGCTGTGGCCCCTGTTCGTCGGGTTCGAGTTGGTTTCCTCCATCGTCGGGACCTGTTGGGTGATCCTGATGCTGGTCGGATCCGCCTGGGGAGGCTGGGGAGGTTTCCGGATCGCGCGGGCCTGAGCGAGCAGGCGGGCCCCGGTCCACACCCGATAGGATGCGGGCCATGTGTTCTGACGTTCTAGCGGCGGTTGCCTGGCCCTACGCGAACGGCCCCCGCCACATCGGTCATGTGTCCGGTTTCGGCGTCCCCTCGGACGTTTTCGCGCGCTACATGCGCATGGCGGGACACAACGTGCTGATGGTCTCCGGATCGGACGAGCACGGCACCGCCATCCAGGTGAAGGCCGACTCCGAGGGTTTGACGGCCCGCGAATGCGCCGACAAGTACCACCGGGTGATCGCCTCCGACCTGCAGGGGCTGGGGTTGTCCTACGACCTCTACACCCGCACCACCACCCCCAACCACTACCGGGTGGTGCAGGAGGTGTTCAAGGCACTGTACGACAACGGTTATGTCACCGCCCAGACCCAGATGGGAGCCATCTCCCCGTCAACGGGACGCACCCTGCCCGACCGTTTCATCGAGGGCACCTGCCCCATCTGCGACTACACCGGTGCCCGCGGCGACCAGTGCGACAACTGCGGGAACCAACTCGACCCGGCGGACCTGATCAACCCGGTTTCCCGCATCAACGGCGAAACCCCGCGGTTCGTGGAGACCGAACACTTCTTCCTCGACCTGCCGAAGGTCGCGGAGCAGCTGACGACCTGGCTCGACTCCCGCGAGGACTGGCGGCCCAACGTCTTGAAGTTCAGCCACAACCTGCTGGAGAAGATCCGCCCCAGGGCCATCACCCGCGACCTCGACTGGGGGGTTCCCGTTCCCCTCGAGGGATGGGTGGATGCGCCCATGAAACGCATCTACGTGTGGTTCGACGCGGTCATCGGCTACCTGTCGGCCTCGATTGAATGGGCCAGGCGCAGCGGCGACCCGGATGCCTGGCGGAGGTTCTGGAACGAGGAGACCGCTCAGAGCTTCTACTTCATGGGCAAGGACAACATCGTCTTCCACTCCGTCATCTGGCCGGGCATCCTGCTGGGGGCCAACGGGCAGGGAGCCGTCGGCGGCGAGATCAAACCCGCCCTGGGGGAGCTGCAACTCCCCACGGAGGTGGTCTCGTCGGAGTTCATGACCATGCGTGGCTCGAAGGTGTCGAGCTCCAGGGGCGCCTCCATCTTCGTAGGTGACTTCCTGGACGAGTTCGGACCCGATGCGCTCAGGTATTTCATCGCGGTGGCCGGCCCCGAGAACCAGGACACCGATTTCACCTGGGAGGAGTTCGTGCGCCGGGTGAACTTCGAGTTGGCCAACGAATGGGGCAACCTGGTCAACCGTTCCATCTCCATGGCCCACAAGAACAATGGCGCGATCCCCCGGGCCGGGGAACTCACCGAGGCCGACCGTGAACTGCTCGACGCCTCCGTCGCGGCCTTCGAGACCGTGGGGGAGCACATCGCGGCCCGCCGTTTCAAGGCCGGTATCACCGAGGCGATGCGGATCGTTTCCCTGGCGAACAAGTACCTGTCCGATCAGGAACCCTGGAAGCTGAAGGACGACCCAGCCCGCCGCGACACCGTGCTGCACGTTGCGCTGCAGGTGGTCTCCGACTGCAACACCCTGTTGACCCCGTACCTGCCGCACTCCGCCCAGGCCGTCTTCGAGGCACTCGGCAATCAGGGAGTGTGGGCGGCCCAGCCGGAACTCAGGGAGGTCACCGACGGCGAGATCACCTATCCGATCCTGACCGGCGACTACGCGGCCCAGCAGGCGGTGTGGGAACGCCGCCCTGTCGTCGCCGGCACCCCGCTGGCAAAACCCAGCCCGTTGTTCCGCAAACTCGACGAGAAACTGGCGACGGAGGGCCCGAGCTGGGCTCCGATCCGGGCGTAGCGGCGGCGGGGGAACCGCGACGAGAACGCCGGTTTCCGGAGCGTTTCGACGTGGGGTGGGCCCGGAATCCCGGGCCCACCCTTTTCGTCACCACGATCCGCCGCTGAAGCCGCCACCGGAGAACCCGCCGCCGCCCGAGAACCCGGAACCTCCCGAGGTTCCGGAGGAGGTGTAGCTGGACGAGGAGAAGGAACTCGAACTGTAGCTGCTCGCTCTTGCGGCTTCATGGGCCGTGAACATGGCGTCGGAGAAGTTGTAGCAAAAATTGTTGAACCTGGTGTAGAAGGCGCTGTTCGAGGCGTGTAGATCGACCCCTTGGTACCAGGACGTGTCGGCTTCGAACCTGTTCGTCAGTTTGAGCTGGGAGAACAACGCCGTCCACCGCCTCGCCACGCCGAAGATCATGGCGTAGGGAAGGTAGCGGCTGAAGATGTCAACGCCTTCCTCGAAGCGCAACTTGTCCGCCTCGGCGGTGCGCAGATAGAGTTCGAAACCACGCGCCTGGATCAGGGCAGCTGATCCCTTGGCCGTGCGTTTCCCGAACTTTCCGGACATCATGAGCACCGCGATACCGACAGCCGCGACGGGAAGACACACCAGGCCCCAGCCGATGCCGTAACCGAGGACCAGGGAGAGCAGGCATCCCGCGGCGATGATGAAAAACCCGGCGGCTATCCCGGACCAGCGCATGGATTTCGGGTTTTCACGGAACCAACCGAGCTCCGCCACCCGCTGATAGAGAAGCTCCCGGATCTCGGAATCCAGACCATCGTATTTCTCGTCGCCGAGTTCCTTCAGGGTGACCTCATCGCCCGACTGGAAAAGCCTCGACAGCAGCTTCCTCTCGTAGTAGGCGAGTTCCCTCTGGTCCTTCTCGGTTCGGGTGAGCAGGTGATCGCCGTCCTTCTGCGCCGTGATCACCAGGTAGCCGCGAACCGCAAGGTCGATGATAGAGGAGGAGACATCGATGAAGTCGGCGTTCGCGTCCATCAGGGTACCGATCTCGCCCGGGGTGGCGTTCTTCGGGGGATGGAACTGGACCGCGACGTTCAGGTCGTCCGGGAGAAAACCGATGTGCTCCTTCTGATCGGCGTGTGGGCTCAGACCGGGAGTCACCCCGAGGTAGGCCTCGTCCCGCGCGTACCGGTTGCGGATCTTGACGATGGCGAAAGCAGCCCCGGCGGTCGTCACAAGAGTCGCCGCCCCTGTGATCGGCGTCAACGAGAAGGCGTTGCTCAGGGTCCTTCGGTATTCCACGTTCTGCTTCGCCCCGGGGAAGGTGCCTGCCGGGAATCCCGCCACCACCTGCACGGGCGTTCCGGGACTGACCGAGGGAAGGCTGTAGGTGGCTGTTTTCCCGCTGCTGCCGGATGTGCAGGACTGCTTGTAGTTGTTTCCGGTCCAGCAGGCGGCCTTCGACACGTCCTCGGGGCCGGTGACCTTGACCTTGAAGTTGTTGATCCTGCCCCGCCAGTTGCCGATGACGTTCCAGTTGAACTCGTCGAGGTGGCTCTTCGGATGGTTCGGGGCGATCAAACCGGTCACGGTGTAGCTGATCTGGTAGGTGTGCTTTTCGTGAAGGTACCGGTTCGCGTCACCGACCCGGACCTGGATGTTGCCTTCTTTATCCGTGGTGGTGTGGATCTGGTCCGGGGCCGTGGGGGAGCTGACGCGGATGCCGGAGATCTCGTAGCGGTAGAACTGGCCGTCTTCCCCTCCCGGCTGCCGGGTGGGCAGGACGAAAACCGGGCCGCGCCCGAAGGTTTTGGAGAAGTCCATCTCGAGTTCGGCGTTCACGTGCGCCACCCCGTCCAGCGACAGGTTGACGTCCACGTTCCAGTGGTTTATGGGGGCCGATTCGTCGGCCCACGCCTGAGGCGCGGCCAGGAAGGCCGTCAGCAGGACAATGGCCAACACCAGCAGTCCTTGCAATCCGTGTCGTTTCATGCGCAACTGACCCCGTCCGGTCACCAGGAACCTCCGCTGAAACCGCCGCCGGAGAACCCGCCGCCCCCGGAGAAGCCTGAGTCACCGGAGGAACCGCTTGAGGAGGACTGCGCTGATTGAGCCATCTGGGCCGCCTTCTCGGCGAAGGTGGCGTACGACAGGGAACGTGAGAAGTCGTGGGAGAAACTGTTCAGGTTCGTGTAGAACATGCCCGTCGAGTGATACAGGTCCATTCCCTGATACCAAGACGTGTCGACCTGGTAACTGCCTTCGTTCCCGAGTTTGGCGAACAGCTTCGTCCAGCGGTCGACGATGCCGAAGATCATGGCATAGGGAAGGTAGCGGCTGAAGATGTCGACGCCCTCCTCGAATCGCAGTTGCTCCTTCTCCGCGGTACGCAGGTACAGTTCGAAACCTCGCGCCTGGGCGAGCACCGCGGAACCCTGGGCCGTGCGGGCCCCGAACCGGTGGGCCAAGAAGATCAGCCCGATGCCGAACAGCGCGACCGGCAGGAGAATCAGCCCCCAACCCGTCACCGCTCCGACGAGCAGGCTGCCCACCAGCCCCGCGACGGTGAGGGAAATCCCCAGTTTGAGCGCGGATTTGCGTGCTTTTTGCGGGTTGTCGCGGAACCACTTGCGTGAGATCACCCGCTTGTAGAGGTTGTTTCGCGCCCTGCTCTGCGTCCCGGCGTAGCGTTTGTGCCGAAGCTGATCCAGGGTGACCGTCTTGCCGGCCTTGAAGATGTCGACCATGAGCTGTTTCTCGTAGCCCGCGAGGTCCTTGAGTTTCTTTTTGCTGCGGGTCAGCTGGTGATCCCCGTCGGGGAGGGCGGTCATCACTAGATAGCCGCGGACGGCCAGATCGACGATGGTCGCGGAGATGTCCACGGAATCCGCGGTGGCGTCGGTAAGGGTGCCGATCTCTCCCGGAAGGGTGCCCTTGGGCGGCTGGAAGGCGACGGCGACGTTCACCTTGCCGCGGCGTTTGCCCACCTCGGAGGCGGCTCCGGCGGCCGGGGTCAGTCCCGGGGTGAGGCCGAGAAACACCTCGTCGCGGGCTTTCCGGTTCCTCATCGACAACAACCCCGCCACGGCCCCCGCCCCGAGCAGCGTGGTGGTGATCCCCGTGGCCGGGGTAAGCGAGTACGTCTCGGAGAGGAGCTCCGAGAGGGTGGGGTCCTTCGTCACCTTCTGGGTGACCCCGGGAAAGGTGCCGGCAGGGAATCCCGCGACCACCTGGACCGGATCGCCTGCCGGAATCCTATCCACCGTGTATGAGGCGCTGGCGTCGCTGGAATTTGATTCGCAGGGTGTGTGCAGTTTTTTGGTCTGCCAGCAGGCGACCTTTGAGATTGCCGCCGGGCCGGTGACGGTGACCTGGAAATTCTTGATCTCCGACTCCCAGCCGTTAATGACGTTCCAGTTGAATTCGTCCAGTCCGCTCACCGCGTGGTTGGTGGCAATCAAACCGGTGACTTCGTAGCTGATCCGGTAGGTCTGCGGGGTGGAATACGTGGTATTCTTCTCGCCCACTCGAACGCCTATCGTTCCATTATCGCGGGTGATCTGCGTCTCGGAGTTGGCGCCGCTGGGGGAACTCACCTGAATGTTGGAGATTCCGAAATTCAACCATTCACCCTCGTTGCCGGTCCGCTGTTTCTCGGTGAAGGCGAAAACGGGTCCCCGTCCATTGACCTTGGAGAAATCCATTTCCAGTTCGGCCTCGACGTGGGCCACCCCGTCGCTGGTGAGGTTGACGTTCACTTTCCACCAGTTGACCGGAGCCGACTCCTTGGCCCATGCCTGTGGGCTGTTCGTCAGTCCCACGAGAACCACCGTGATGACGAGGAACAACCCCCTGAACAACCTACGCATGGTTCCCAGAGTAGAGGTCTCCGGGTGCAGACGGACCGCGCCCCGGGGTTCGTGGAATCCCTCAGCCCAGACCGAGAACGGACTGCATCTGCCCCCGAAGCGCCATCATCCGGATCTCGGCGGCCAGTCTGGCGGCCGCGCCGGCCCGGGACCTCTCGGGCGTGAGCCGCACCTCCAGGTAGCACTTCAACTTCGGTTCGGTTCCGGACGGGCGCACCACCACGTGCACCTCGTCGCCGGACAGCTCCACCGCGTCGGTCGGGGGAAGACCGGACGTGCCCTCCGTCAGGTCGCGGTAGGAGACGGGCGCGTGCAGGAGGGACGTGGGTGGGTTCTCGCGCAGTCTGGCCATGGCGTCGGCGATCAGGGAGAGATCACTGACGCGGATCGCCAACTGGGACGTGGCGTGGAGCCCCAGCTCGGCGGTCAGCTCGTCCAACCGGTCAGCCAGGGTGAGACCCTCGGCCCGCAACCCGGCGGCCAGTTCGAGAACCATCAGAGCCGCGGTCAGGCCGTCCTTGTCCGGGACCGCTCCGGGATCACAGCAGTAGCCGATGGCTTCCTCGTAGCCGAAGGCGAGATCCGGAACCCTCCCGATCCACTTGAAACCCGTGAGGGTGGTGACGTGATCTCGTCCCCTCGCGGCGGCCAGTGCGGCGAGGGCGCCGGAGGAGACCACCGAACTGGCCAGTACCCCCTTCGCGCCTCGCCGGATCATGTGGTCCGCGAGCAGCAGGCCCAGCTCGTCGCCCGTCAGCATCCGCCACCGGTCGTCGACGACAGCGGCGACCGCGCACCTGTCGGCGTCGGGGTCATTCGCCACCACCAGATCGGCCCCGGTTCTCCCGGCCAGCGCCAGGGCCATGTCGATCGCACCCGGTTCCTCCGGGTTCGGGAAGGCGACAGTGGGGAAGTCCGGATCCGGTTCGGCCTGTTCGGGAACCTCGTGGGCGGGAGGGAACCCCGCCGCTCTGGTCAGTTCCCGGAGGGTGCGGGCCCCCACACCGTGCATCGCGGTGTGCACCCAGGTGATCTCGCGGGCGGCCCCCTCCGGGACGAGACCGGCGCCCCGGGCCACGTAGTCGCGGGTGATCTGGTCACACATCACCTTGTACGAGTCGCTGCGCGGAAGCCGGGCGAGGGAATCGACGGGGTGGGCGGCGATGCGGGCGGCGATCTGTGTGTCCGTCGGCGGGATGATCTGCGACCCGTCACCGAGATAGACCTTGTAGCCGTTGTCGGCGGCCGGGTTGTGGGAGGCCGTCACGACGATCCCCGCGACGCAGCCGTATCGGCGGATACCGAAGGAAACCAGGGGGGTTGGGACGGGTGTTCCCGTGAGCAGCACCTTGAAACCTGCCCCGGCCAGGATCTCCGCGGTGTCGCGGGCGAACTCCTCGGACTTGTGGCGGGCGTCGTGGCCGACCAGCACCTGCCCGCCGGCGTGGCCGTGTTCCTCCAGCCAGTCGGCCAAGCCAATCGCGGCCTGGGCAACCACCAGGCGGTTCATGCGGTTCGGTCCGGCCCCCATCCGGCCCCTGAGCCCGGCCGTGCCGAAGACCAACGGGCCGCTGAAGGCATCCTCAATGATCTCCGAGGCTCCCGGATCCCCGGAATCGGCCGCCCCCAGCAGCTCCTCGAGCTCGGCGCGGGTGTCCGGGTCGGGGTCGGCGGCCAGCCAGGAGCGGGCTGCATCCCGGGCGGTCACAACACACCCACTATTCCCGCCAGCAACGAGGCCAGCCGCGGACCGGCATCGCGCCCGGCCTGCAGCACTTCGGCGTGGTCGAGTCCCGCCTCCGCCAGGCCCGCGGCGGCGTTGGTCACCAAGGAGAGTCCCAGCACCTCCAGCCCGGCCTCTCGGGCGGCGATGGTCTCAAGCGCGGTCGACATCCCGACCAGATCTCCCCCCAGCAGTCCCGCCATTCGCACCTCAGCGGGGGTTTCGTACTGGGGGCCGCGGAACTGCACGTAGACGCCCTCGGGCAGTTCCGGGGCAACGGTGCAGGCCAGGTCGCGCAGCCGACCCGAGTACGCCTCGGTCATGTCTACGAAGGTCGCTCCCCGCAACGGGGTGGCCCCGGTCAGGTTGATGTGGTCGCGGATCAGGACGACGGTGCCCGGCGCCCACGCCGGGTTCAACCCGCCGCAACCGTTGGTGAGAACCAGAGTGGAGGCTCCCCAGGCGGCGACGGTGCGCACCCCGTGGACCACCGGGTCGACCCCCCGGCCCTCGTAGTAGTGGGTGCGGCCCGTCAGGACCGCGGCAGTCCTGCCGCCCGCGGTTCGGACCAGTTTGAGGACACCACCGTGCCCCTTCACGACGGGTTTGCGGAAACCCGGCACCGCGCCGAGCGTGATCTCGCCGAGTCCTTCACCCAACTGATCGGCCCCGGCGGACCAGCCGGAACCCAGCACCAGCGCCAGGTCGATGCGGTCCACGTCGAAACGGGAGTAGAGGAACTCGACTGCTTCGCGCGCCATTTTCTTGGGGTCATCGCTCATGCCCCAAGCGTAGTGGCGGGCGAGCCGAAAGACGCGACTCCCGGCCGTGTCAGCCGGGCCCGCTGACTGGTCGCAGGCCCGGCCGCGCCCGGGGATGCCCCGAGGACGGGGAGTACGGTACGGTGCCGGCGATCAGCGCCTGAGCCAGGCCCTCGCTCGGGCGATGCGTTCGGCAACCTGTTCGGTCGTCGCCTGGGCCAACGGCGGGCCGCCGCACTCGCGGCGCAGGTCGGCGTGGACATGGCTGTGGGGGCGCTGTTCCAGGCGGGCCAGCTGGGCCACCAGGGAGTTGAGTTCCTTGCGCTGGTTCGCGAGTGCCCGGTGCAGCGGCACCTCCGGTTGTGACTTCGGGTCCCTGCGTTCGCGTCGCCTGAGCTGGCGACGTTGCCGCTCGGCCAGGAGGGTGCTCACCTGGTCGGGTTCCAGGAGACCGGGCAGCCCCAGGTAGTCGAGTTCGTCCTGCGAGGTGGGTTCGGCGTGCATCCCGAAGGCCTGGGAGTCGAACAGCACGTGGTCGAAGGTGGCCTGGGATTCGAGGGCCTCGAACTCGCCCAAGAGGTCATCGGAGGCCGTTTCTTCGCGGTTGGCCGCATCGATGAGGGCCTCCGTCTCCGCCCAGATGTCGGTTTCCCCGGAGCGGGGGCGTCCCAGCACGTGGTCGCGTTGCTTTTCCAGCGTCGCGGCGTGGGCCAGCAGGATCGGCACGGTGGGCAGGAACACCGTCGCCACCTCGCCGCGCCGCCTTGAACGCACGAACCTGCCCACCGCCTGGGCGAAGAACAACGGAGTCGAGGTGGACGTCGCATAGACCCCGACCGCCAACCGTGGCACGTCCACCCCCTCCGAGACCATCCGGACCGCCACCATCCAGCGATCCTGGCCCGCGGCGAACTCCTCGATCCTCCCGCCGGCCCTGGCATCGTCGGAGAGGATCACGGTGGGGCGTTTCCCCGTGATCCCGGTCAGGATCTTCGCGTAGGCGCGCGCCACGGTCTGATTGGTGGCTATCACCAGGCCGCCCGCGTCGGGGATGGCGCGACGCACCTGCGTCAGGCGCTGGTCAGCGGCCCGCAGCACGGCGGGGATCCACTCGCCCGTCGGCGACAGGGCGGTGCGCCAGGCGTGGGCGGTCAGGTCCTTGGTGAGCATCGTTCCCAGTTCGGCGTCGAGCACCTCCCCGGAGCGCATCCGCCAACGCATCTGCCCGCCGTAGTTCATGAAGATCACGGGCCGCACCACGTGGTCCGCCAGAGCCTCCCGGTAGCCGTAGGTGTAGTCGGCCCGCGAGATCCTGACCCCCGACTCGGATTCCTCATAGGTCACGAATGGGATCGGGCTGTCATCGGAGCGGAACGGGGTGCCGGTTAGTGCCAGGCGGCGGGTGGCCTCGGAGAAACCCTGCAGGATGCCGTCTCCCCAGCTCTTGGTGTCGCCCGCGTGATGGATCTCGTCGAAGATCACCAGCGTGGAAACCTGGTTGCACAGTGCCTCGTAGGCGTAGGCACGCAGGGAAACCCCCGCGTAGGTCACCACCGATCCGTCGAACTGCCTGGAGCGTCCCCGCCTCACCCCTCCGGTGCCCGGATCCAGGTGAATACCGACCCGGGCCGCGGCATCGGCCCACTGCGTCTTGAGGTGCTCGGTGGGGGTCACCACCACGACGCGTTTCACGGTCCGGGTGTGCAACAGCTGATGGGCGACACGCAACGCGAAGGTCGTCTTGCCCGCCCCGGGGGTGGCCACGCACAGGAAGTCGCGGGGCTGGGTGGTCGCGTACAGCTCGAGGGCGGCCACCTGCCAGGCCCGGAGACTCTGCGCGGTGCCCCAGGCGGCGCGCTGTGGGAACGCGGGGGAGAGGTGTTCGAACGCGGAGGAAGTCATACGGCCCCGAAGCGTACCCCAGCGCCGCGGCATCCTCCGGCGCCACGGCGCCGGAGCCTCCTACTCGATGAGCTCACTCATCAGCACATCCAGCGGAGCGGCCCGTCGGCGTTCCGCCGCGACGGCCTGCCACTGCCGGACCCGGTCGGTGATCACGGCATCCACCGGCCAGTTGACGAATTTCTGCATTGATTCCTCAGTGTTGACGGTCCAGACTGCAGCGCGTTTACCGGCCTCGTGGATCTGCGTGATCGTGTCACTGGTGGCGGCGTCCTCCTCAAGGATCAAGTAGTCGCCGACCAGGTGCGCGGTGTCCCCGAAAGATAGGAAATAGATGAAACCGCTCGTCACCTCGGGGTGGCGTTCCTCAATTCCGGTGATCAACTCGTACTTGAGCGATATCACCACCACGCGGTCCAGCATGTCGTGGCGTTTCACGGCCGCCACGGCATCGTCGACCATCTGCTGGTCGGCGCTGCGGCCCTTGAGCTCGAGGAAGATCCCGATGCGCCCGCGGGTTCTCTCCAGAAGTTCCTCCAGAGTGGGCACCCTGACGTTGCTGAACCTACCATTCGATTTCTCGCCGAGATCCAGCTCCCGGATCTCGGCCAACGTCATTTCGTGAACTGCGCGGCGTTCATGGGTGAACCGCGAGAAATTCTCGTCATGGAAGACCACGTACTGGCCGTCCCGGGTGCGCTGGATGTCCATCTCGACGTAACCGGCCCCGGCGGTGATCGACTGCTCGACCGCCTCCATGCTGTTCTCCACCGCGGTGTCCTCCGGTCCGCCACGGTGCCCCACCACGGCGATGTCGGGTGCGGCCGTCAATTCGTCGGCGGTGATGGTGAAGAGACCAGCGATGCCGACCACGAACGCCGCGACGAGAAAACTGAGTGCGACCCGGTGCCCCAGGGCGCGGTCGAGGAGACTCGGGCGTTTCTTGGAGGGCATGGTGGGCACGACATCGGCCAGCGGCCTGAGCGGATCGGAATCGGGCAATTTCCGCAGGAAGGCGTAGTAGCGGTTGGTGAGCAGGTACAACTCCAGCGGCACCACGAAACTGGCCATCAGGCCGACCACCAGGGCCAGCAATATCACGAAAACGGAACCGACGAAGGTCGCGAGGGCGGTGGCACCCTCCGGGACAGCCATCATGCTCAGGAGATGGAGGCCGGCGACCGCTCCGATGATGAGCGCGGCGAAGATGGCGAAGAACAGGATCGCGAGAAACATGAAGGCTGCGAAACGCAGCACGTTCGGTTTCATCAGGCGAATGCTCGCTCTGATTGCGGCGAGGGTCTTGAGATCACCGAGCAGCATGAAGTGGAAGACAAAGACGATCATCAGGGCCGCGACGTACATCAGGGCCACGAGGCACCAGTAGGCGACGGCGTACAGGGGATTGGCGAAAATGGCGGCGGTGATGAAATTCGGAATGCGAAACTTGGTGAAGAAACTCGGGTTCAGTGCCGAACCCGTCAACGGCAGCACCACCAGCGCGAACGGCAGGAGAAGGACCAGGCCCGGTCCGGCGATCTTGAACAGGGAACGGAGGATACTGCCGATGACGGTGAGGTAGGAGGGTTTTGTGTCGCTCCCGATCGCGATGGCGCTCAGCTTCACGAACCCGCCGACCTCCAGCAGGGTCGTCAACAACACCATCGTCAGGGCGAGCAGGATGAACAGCGCCCCCGGGGTGGAGAGCAGGAACCGGCTCGCGTTGGCGTTGTTCAGGGACACCAGGCCCCGCATCGCGAACAGGTACTTTGCGGCCCACCAGAACAGGGGAAAGAGGACCGTGGCCTGGAGGATGCTCGTGACGATCAGATACCGGAACATGAGGCCGGCGGATCGCAGGAATCCACCGATCCCCTCTCGAAGTTCCCTGAACACGTGCACCGCCTACCTCATCGGACGAGTGCCTCATTTTTCCGCATGGCCGGGCCTCCCGCCACCGGGCAGGCCCATGCGTCCCCGGGTTCATGGGGCTGCCGGCCCCGGAAAACCGGTGCCGAACGGGTCAGTCGTCGAGGAGCCCCATCAGGAGGGAGAACCCACCGAACAGCAACGCACCCTTCGCCAGTCCCTGGACCACCGGATCCAGCCCGTAGGGTTCGTAGTAACCACGCGCGTAGGCGGCGTGCCCCTGATCCTGCCAGTAGGGAACCGCTTGGTAGCCCTGCTGGACCATACGGATGTGCGGGTCCGCCCCGGATGTTACGCGGGCCGCGTCGAGCGCGCAGGCCGGGACCTCGCGTGGCGCGCCGCCGGGGGGAGCCCAGGTGACGTTCCTGGTGGAGGGTCCGTGAGCCGGGTCGAAGAAGCACGGCGGGCGGCGTTCCGGCACCGGTTGGCCCTGGGCGCGGGACTTCACACAGGCCATCGCGTAGCGCCCTTCCTCGAGGATGTGGGCGATGGCGGTGGCGTCGGATTCGTAGCGCGCCTGGTTCATGGCCTGCTTGGCGTTCTCGTAGGCGTCGAGGGCCTCCGAGTAGTTCGCCCGGGCCTCCTCGCTCAATTCGAGGCCGACCACGTCCAGGTCGAGATCGCGCAACTCGTCGCCGAAACGCGTGATGTCGGCATCCAGGGAAGCACGTGCCGCGTCCCCGAGGGGGGTTTCGCCGTATCGCACCGGTCCCGCGCCGAGTTGCTGCGGCTGCTGACCCCTGTTCAACGCGCGCGAACCCCTGAGAGCCAGGAAGATCATCCCGGCCACAATCATCATGATCATCAAGCCACCAAGGCTCACGGCAAATCACTCCTAGAAAGCGCCCTGTACCCTCAGGTTACGTCACACCACCAAAACGGGGGCCGGGCGGTTCCCGCGGGTTTCCCATGGTGGGATGAAGGGAGCGGGTGGCATCGTGGAAACCTCGATACAGGTCAGGAACTGGGAAGAACTGACCCGGGATGAGTTCTTCGAGATCGTGTCCTTGAGATCCGAGGTGTTCTTCGTGGAGCAACGCATCGACATTCCCGACCTCGACGACCTCGACAGGCATCCCGAGACCCTCCACTGGTGGATCCCCGACGAAACCGGTTGTGCGGGATATCTGCGCACGGTGCTGCTCGGCGAACCTGAACTGGAGGCGACCCGGTCCTTCGGAAGGGTGGCCGTCAGGGCCGACAGGCGCGGCGACGGCCTGGCGCGCGCACTGGTTGCGGCCGTGCTGGGACGCTTCGGCGGACAGCCGATCGTGATCCACTCGCAGAGCCACGTGGTTCCGCTCTACCGTGAATTCGGATTCGAGCCGGTGGGTCCGGAGTACCCGGAGGCGGGCATCCCGCACACGAGGATGCGAAGGCCGGGGGAGATCCGGGTCAGCGCCGTGGTCCTCACGGACACGACGGGCCGGGTGCTGATGGTCCGCAAACGCGGCACCGACGCCTTCCTCAACCCGGGTGGGAAACCCGAACCGGGGGAAACCCCGGAGCAGTGCGCTGTCCGCGAGTTGCGTGAGGAGCTGGGGCTGGAGCTCGACCCGGAGGGGCTGCTGCCTCTGGGAAGGCATCGTGCCGCGGCCGCCAACGAGACCGGCACCGTCGTTCTCGCCGACGTCTTCCGCGCACCCGAGTCCCTCGACCGGCTCCCGGCTCCGCGGTCCGAGATCGAGGAGGCCCGTTTCGTGGACCCGGCCTCCCCGGAACCCGGATGGGCACCCCTGTTCACCGAGCGGATCCTGCCCCTGCTCAACCATCCAGTCGGCTGAAGTCCAGGGTGCGCAGCACGAGCTCCCCGGCCTCGTCGCAGGCGTCGAGATCGACGGTGGCGAAGATGGACCAGTCGCGGTTGCCCGCGGGGTCGTCGATGATCTGACGCACCTCCCAGAGCCTGCCGCCCCGTCTCGGTTCGACGACGAAGAACGCGGGGCCGCGCGCATCCGCGCCGACGCCGATGTCCTCGTGCTCGTCCCAGTAGTCGCCCAAGGCATCGTCCCAACGCTGCCGGGTCATGGGATCTCCGCTGGTCAGGGCGGTCAAACCGTCCACGTCGTCGTCGGCACACAGCTCCACACGCCGCCACATGGCGTTTCGCACCATCACCCTGAAGGCGCGTTCGTTGCCCGTGACGGGCCGTGCCGGGGGAGCCACCTCGGCCCGCTGCTCCACGGGAACCCCGGCCAGGGCGGCGAGCTCGTTCCACTCGTCCAGCAGCGACGAGTCCACCAACCTGGTTATCTCACCGAGCCAGGCGATCAGGTCCTCCAGCTCGCCGGTGCGCAGCCCCTCGGGAATGCTCTGCCGCAACGCCCGGTAGGCGTCGGTGAGGTAGCGCAGCAACAACCCCTCGGTGCGCTGCAGCTTGTAGTGGGCCACGTACTCGCCGAAGGTCATTCCCTGGGCGTACATGTCCCGCACCACCGACTTCGGGCTGACCGGGGTCTCCGACAGCCAGGGATGCGCCACCGAGTACTCGATGTGGGCCTGCTCCAGCAGTTCGGCCAGGGGCTGGGGCCAGGTGATCTCCTCCAGGGCCTCCATGCGTTCCTCGTAGTCCCAGCCGTCGGCCTTCATCTCCGCGACCGCCTGGCCGCGCGCCCTGAACTGTTGGGCAAGCAACACCACCCGGGGATCCTCCAGGGTCGCCTCGATCACGGAGACCACGTCGAGGGCGTAGTCGGGGGAGCCGGGGTCGAGGGTCTCGACCACCGCCAGGGCGAAGGCCGACAGGGGCTGGTTCAGCGCGAAGTCACGCTGCAGGTCGACGTTCAACCGGTAGCGGCGACCGCCGGGGGTGGGTTCGGGCAGTCGGGTGATCACCTCGGCCCGCAGCAACGACCGGCCGAGCCCGGCGGCGCGGCGCAGCATGGCGCGGCGTGCCTTCGGCTCCGGGTTGGTGGAGTCGATCAGGCGGGCGACCGCGACGCCGGTCTCCTCGTCCCGCTGCAACAGGTTCAGCAGCAGGGCGTGGCTGATCCTCATCCGGGCGTGCAGCTGCTCCGGGGACGAATCGATCAGTTTGGTGAAGGTGGCCTGCGTGTAGTTGACGAAACCCTCCGGTGGTTTCTTGCGCCGCACCGACCGCAGTTTCTTCTCGTCTCCCTGGTGTTTGGCCAGGATCCGGGCGTTCTCCACCTCGTGCTCGGGGGCCTGGGCCACCACGTTACCGATGGAATCGAAACCGGCGCGGCCCGCGCGGCCCGCGATCTGGTGGAACTCGCGGCTGCGCAGCACCCGCTGGCGCCGGCCATCGAACTTCGTCAGGGAACTGAACAGCACGGTGCGGATGGGAACGTTGATGCCGACCCCCAGGGTGTCGGTGCCACAGATCACCGCCAGCAACCCGCGCTGGGCCAGCTGCTCCACCAGACGCCGGTAACGCGGCAGCATCCCGGCGTGGTGAACCCCGATCCCGCCGCGCAGCAGCTTGGACAGCGTCGCCCCGAAACCACCGGCGAACGGAAACCCCGAGATGGCCTGCTTCAACTCCTCCGGAACAGCGGCACCGGCCTTGCGCACCACTCCCTGGCTGAGCAGGGCCGTCGCCTGCTCGACGGCCGCCCCCTGGGTGGGGTGGACGATGTAGACGGGCGCCTGGTGGGTTTCGACGATCTCCGCGATGGTCTCGTGAAGCGGCGCCAGCGACCAGCGATAGGTGAGCGGGACGGGACGGGTCGCCCCGCCGATCACGGCCGTTTCGCGTCCGGTGCGCCGGGTCAGGTCATCGGCAAGTGCCGTCACGTCCCCGAGGGTTGCCGACATGATCACGAACTGCGCCTGGGGGAGTTCCACCAGCGGAACCTGCCACGCCCAGCCGCGTTCCGGTTCGGCGAGGAAGTGGAACTCGTCCATCACCACCTGCCCGGCATCGGCGCCGCGCCCCTCCCGCAACGCCAGGTTGGCCAGGATCTCGGCGGTGCAGCAGACGATGGGGGCGTCGGCGTTGACCGAGGCATCCCCCGTGACCATTCCGACCCGCTCGGCCCCGAACGCTTCGCACAGGGCGAAGAACTTCTCGTTCACGAGGGCCTTGATGGGGGCGGTGTACCAGGTGCGGCGACCCTCCGCCAGGGCCGCGAAGTGGGCGCCGAGCGCGATCAATGACTTCCCGGAGCCCGTGGGGGTGGTGACGATGACGTTGTCTCCCGCGAGAACCGCCAGCAGCGACTCCTCCTGGTGCGGGTACAGCGAAATGCCCGAGGACTCCACCCACTCGGTGAAGACATCGAGGAGGGCATCGGGGGAGGGATCCCGGGGCAGGAGATCGCTGAGGTTCGTCATGACGTCTCCGATTCTCCCACGAAGCCGAAGAAGGGGAGTCGTGCGTTACTTCCCGAAGCCGGAACCGCGATTCGCGCTCCCGGGAACCGGCATCCCCGGGCTGTGGGTTCCCTGTGAACCCGGCGCAGGGGGGTTTACGGTACCGGATCCCTGCATAGCCTCGAGGACATGGAAACAGTGCGTGGCCTGAATGCAATGTCACAGGGTGCTCCCGCGGCGCTCGGGATCGGTGCCTTCACCGAGAAAACCCTTGTCCACTCCGGGCAGTGCACCAAGGTCGATTCCGAGGAGCGCCCGGCCGCGGTGGGGTTGCTGGGTTGCGGTGTGACGGCGGGACTCGGGGCCGCCATCAACATCGGGGAGATGAGGCGCGGCGAGAACGTCGTGCTGGTCGGGGTGCCCACCCCGGACGAGAAGGTGCCCCGGATCCCGCTGCCCGACGCCTTCGTCAGTGAGAAGATCGCCCTGGACGAGGTGGAGCGGGCCTCCGACCGGATGGAGCAGGGCGAGGTCCTGCGATCGGTGGTGGTCCTGTGAACGCCGGACGAACCAAGGCCTCGGTTGTCCCGGACCCCGAGGGGACGAGGCGAACATCCCACGGGAACGGGGCCCTCCTGCTCCTCCTTCCGCCGAAGGAGCGTTGATCCCGGTCAATTCCCGGGAGGTTTCGTGTCGGTGGGGCCCGTTACTCTCTGGACCCATGGGTGAACCGTGGACAGTGGATCGGGTCGAAGCAGCCGCCCCCGATGCCTCGTCGATCAAGGCGGGCCGCAAACTCGCCACCCCGGGCCCGTGGTCCGAGATCGGATTCCAGGGGGATCTGTTGTGGGGCGCCTGCCAGGGGTCGGGAAGGACACCGTACCGGGTGAGCGTCGACGTGGCCTCACCCGCTTACAAGTGCTCCTGCCCCAGCCGCAAGTTTCCCTGCAAGCACGCCCTCGCCCTGCTGTTCCTGTGGGCCCAGGGCCGGGTTTCCGAATCCGGTGAGGTGGCCGAGTTCGCTTCCCAGTGGGCGGATGCGCGCGAGGCCCGCGCTGCCAGGAAAACCGAGCCGAGACAACGAACCGAGGAACAACGGGCGGCCGCAGCCAAAAGGGCCGCGCAACGCGAGGGGAGGATCACCGACGGCCTGGCCGAGCTCGATCGTTTCCTGGCCGACCAGCTCCGGGAGGGCCTGGCCACCCACGCCGGGGAACGGTCGCGGCGCCTGGAACACATGGCGGCGCGCATGGTCGATGCGCAGGCCCCGGGCGTCGCATCCCGGCTCCGGGAACTCGCCGCCCAGCCGTCGTCGGGCGACTGGCCCACCCGCGTCGTTGACGAGTACGGTTCCCTGCACCTCCTGGCCCGGGCATGGGCCGGACGTGAGAAACTACCCGGTGATCTCGTGGCAACCGTGCGATCCCGCATCGGGTTGAGCACCCGCACCGAGGACGTGCTCGCGACCCCCGGCATCAAGGACCGCTGGGTGGTGCTGGGCATGCGCGATGCCGATGAGGAACAGGTCAGCGTGCGGCGCGTCTGGCTGTGGGGCCGCGACACCGGCACCCGTGCTCTCGTGCTTTTCTTCGCCCGGGCCGGTGACGGCTTCGACACCGGCCTCTATCCGGGTTCCGAGATCGACGCCGACCTCCACTTCCACCCCGGGCGGCCCCGGCTGAGGGCGGTAGTCGGGGCCCGGCGCGCCGAGTCCCGGCGGGTGGACGGCTGGGACATCGTGGGCGATGATGTCGCAACCGCCGTCGCCGGGTTCCGTGAAGCGGTGGCCGCCGATCCATGGTGCGAGGCCTGGCCGGTGGCCATCCACGGGTCGCTGGCCTGGGACGACGGGGCGTGGCTGGTCGCGGGGCGGGCAGTGCCCCTGACCGGCAACACCACCGACCACTGGCGCCTGCTCGCCGAGCTGGGCGCCACCCCTGCCACCGTGTTCGGTGAACTCGGTGCCGACGGCCTACGACCCATCGCCTATCTGCAGGAAGCGACGGTGTACCCACTGTGAAACCCGCCCAGCTCATCGCCGTTTCCCTGGTGGGTGGCCCCGAACCGGATCTTCTCGACCACGCAGCCCGGCAGGCCTGCGTGCACCGCGCCCATGTTCCCACCCGAGAGCTGGCGGTGTGCTCGCCCGCGCCGGCGCAGGAACCCAACCAGCCCCCGAGCGCGTTCGTCACCACGATGAACGCGGTTCGCGCCCGTCCCCCGGCCATGCGCGACCCGATCCTGCTCGAGGCGTTGGAGCTTCTCGCCGAAGCGGGACTGGTGCTGCCCACCCGGCTCATCGTCCCGCTGCTCGAGATAGCCGAGGGCAACCGGCACATCGCGGCCCGGCTTCCCGCGGTGCTGGGTTCTAGGGGCCGCTGGCTGGTGGGGCTCGGCGACGCCTGGCTGAGGGGCCGGGCCGTGGCCGGACCGGAACCGTCGGACTGGGACGAGGGAAACCTCCCCGAGCGCCTCGCGTGGCTGCGACACCTGCGCGCCGCCGATTCCGCTGCAGGACGGGAACTGGTCGAACAGACCCGGAAGGAGAAGGCGGCGGACCGGGCCCAGATCATCGCGGCCCTGGAAGTGGGTCTGGGACCGGAAGACGAGGAACTGCTGGAGCGGTTCCTGAAGGACCGCTCCAAGACGGTTGCGGGGGTCGCGGCGGGGCTGCTGGCCCAGCTCGAGGGTTCGGCCTACCTGGCCCGCGCGGTCGGGCTGGCCCGCGCCAGCTTCACCCGGGTGGAGAAACCCCGGAAGGGGCTGCTCGGGAAACTGCGTACCCCGAAACGTTCCATCGTCGCCGTCGCACCGCCCGAGAAGGAACTGGCAGCCGACCTCCACGCCGTTGTCGCATCGATCAGCGGCGTCAAGGGCCCCGCCGGGCGGGTGCAGCACCTCGTCGCGGTGGTACCGCCGAAATGCTGGGCGGAGCTGGGGCTCAGCGTCCGCGAACTCGCCCCCGGTGTGCTGCTGGACGACGAGCCGGTTCCGCTCTTCCCGGCCCTGACCAGCGCCGTGCTCCGCTGGGGTGATGCCGATGCCGCCCGTGAGCTGCTCGATGAGCATCCCGAACCGGCCCTCGCGCTGCTCCTGCCCCCCGCGACCCGCGACGCCTTCCTGGCAGATGCGATCCACAACACCGCACCCAAGCAATTCCCTGATCTGTGTCACCGGTTGCAGCAACAGGACGAGCTGCGTCTCGGCCCCGGGGCGGCCGGTGCCGTTCTGGACGGCATCCGGGCCTGCGTGAAAGCCAAGTCCGGTGTCCACCAGGCCGCAACCCAACTCCTGGCGTTCTCGACCGATCCCCGGGACATTCCCGCACTGCTGCCCCGCATCACAGCACTCAACGGGGACCCCGACATTCCCCAGCCCGGTCGGCGCGCCGTACGCGACGCCGTCGCCGCCCTGACCCTGCGCCAGAGCATCCACGAATCCATCGCCCACACCAAGGAGCCCAGATGACCGAGACCGTGCTTCGCCCACACGCCGAACAGGCCTTCGCCCACGAACTCGACGCCCTGGCGAAGATCGACGACAAACCGCGCCCGGCTAACTGGCGGCTCTCGCCCTGGGCGGTGGTTCAGTACCTGATGGGCGCAACCCTGCCCGACGGCACACAGATCACCCCGAAATACGTGGGCAACCAGCGGCTGATCGAGGTCGCAGTGGCCACGCTCGCCACCGACCGGGCGCTGCTGCTGCTGGGCGTGCCGGGCACCGCCAAGTCGTGGGTCTCCGAGCACCTGGCGGCGGCGGTCTCGGGCGACTCGACGCTGCTGGTGCAGGGCACCGCGGGCACCGCCGAGGAGGCCGTGCGCTACGGCTGGAACTACGCCCGCCTGCTCGCGGAGGGACCCTCGGAGGCGGCGCTGGTGCCCTCGCCGATCATGACCGCGATGGGGCGTGGCGCCATCGCCCGGGTCGAGGAACTCACCCGGATGCCATCTGATGTCCAGGACGGCATGATCACCACCCTCAGCGAGAAGACGTTGCCCGTGCCGGAGCTGGGCATGGAGGTGCAGGCCCGCGCCGGGTTCAACCTGATCGCCACCGCCAACGACCGGGACCGCGGCGTCAACGACCTCTCCAGCGCGCTGCGGCGCCGTTTCAACACCGTCGTGCTGCCGCTGCCCTCGAGCGCCGAGGAGGAACTCAGGATCGTCACCAAGCGTGTCGCCGAACTGGGACGTTCCCTGGAGCTGCCCGAGGCCACCGACGCGATCGCCGAGATCCGGCGCGTCGTGACGGTCTTCCGGGAACTGCGGCAGGGACACACCGAGGACAACAAAACCTCCCTGAAAACCCCGTCCGCCACCCTCAGCGCCGCCGAGGCGATCTCGGTGGTGACCAACGGGCTGGCGCTGGCCGCGCACTTCGGCGACGGTGTGCTGCGCGCCGAGGATGTCGCGGCGGGCATCGTCGGAGCGGTTGTGAAGGATCCGGTGGCCGACCAGGTGATCTGGCAGGAGTATCTCCAGACGGTGGTGCGGGAACGCGCCGGCTGGAAGGATTTCTACCGGGCCTGCCGCCAGGTGGCGCGGTGATCGAGGACCGTCCATGAGCGAGATCCGGATCTACGGGATCCGTCATCACGGACCGGGATCGGCCCGGTCGCTGCTGCGCGCCCTCGACGACTTCGCCCCCGATGCGATCCTCATCGAGGGACCCGCGGACGCCGACGCGATGGTCTCCCACGTGGCCGGTCTGAAACCCCCGGTAGCGCTGCTGGCGTGGGTGATCGGCGAGCCATCCCGGGCCGCGTTCTGGCCGTTCGCCACCTTCTCACCCGAATGGCAGGCCCTCGACTGGGCCGCCCGCAACTCCCGGGCCGCGTCGTTCATCGACCTTCCCAGCTCGCTCGGCCTCGCCCGCTCCAGGGAGGAACGCACGGTGGAATCGGATCCGCTGGGCCTGCTGGCCGGGGCCGCCGGGTACGACGATCCGGAACGTTGGTGGGAGGACCTCGTCGAGCAGCGCGACGAGAACGTCTTCGATGTGATCGCAGAGGCCATGGCCGCAGTCCGCGAGAACGGTGGCGACGACGAGGAGACCCTGCTGCGCGAGGCACACATGCGCAAGGCGCTGCGAACGGCGAAACGCGCCCACGAGAAGATCGCGGTGGTGTGCGGGGCCTATCACGTCCCGGCGCTGACCGCGAAGGTGAAGGTGGCCGACGACAACGCGCTGCTGAAACAGCTGCCGAAGGTGAAAACCCAACTCACCTGGGTGCCGTGGTCCCACGGCAGGCTGGCCGCCTCCTCCGGTTACGGGGCCGGGGTTCGTTCCCCCGGCTGGTACCACCACCTGTTCGCCGCCCCCGACCGTCCCGTTGAACGCTGGCTGACCCACGTCGGCGCCGTGCTGCGTGAACACGACCTGCCCACCTCGTCCGCACACGTCATCGAGGGCATCCGGCTGGCCGATGCCCTCGCAGTGCTGCGCGGCCGTCCCATGCCCGGGCTGTCCGAGGTACAGGAGGCCACCCTGGCGGTGCTGTGCGAGGGAAGCGACCTGGCCCTCGACCTGGTCACCCGGGAGGCGATCGTCGGTGAACTGCTCGGGGAGGTGCCTGACGACGTGCCCCGCACCCCGTTCGACGCGGACCTAACGGCGACCGCGCGGCGGCTCAGGCTAAAACAGGAGGCCGCTGAGAAGGAGCTCGACCTCGACCTGCGCAAGGAGAGCGGTCTTGCCAGATCCTGTTTCCTCAGGCGCCTGAGGATCCTCGGCATCGACTGGGGCACACCCGCAGGAAGTTCCGGCACCGGCACCTTCAAGGAAACCTGGCGTCTGCTGTGGGAACCGGAACTCTCCATCGCCGTGGTGGACGCGTCGCGCTGGGGCAACACCGTTGAGGCTGCCGCGGCGGCCCGGCTGCTGGACGATGTCGGCGACTTGGCCGGGGTGACTCGGGGCGTGAACGGGGCGCTGGCCGCCGACCTGCCCGCGGCCATGCCCGAACTGCTGCGGCTCCTGGACGTCCGGGCGGCGGCCGAGACCGACGTCGCGCGGCTGCTGGAGGCGCTTCCCGATCTCGTGCAGGCGTATCGCTACGGTGACGTGCGCGGCACCGACACCGGGCGCCTGGGGGATGTGGTCGCGGCCCTCCTGGGGCGCGCCTGCGCGGGTTTTCCCGTTGCCCTGGGCGGGTTGGCGCCGGAAGCAGCCGACCGGTACCGGAGGCTGATCGACAAGGCGAACGCCGCAGTCGGGCTGCTCGGAGAACAAGCCCAACAGCTGTGGCGGAACACGCTGCTGGCCGCAGCCGATCGCCACGACCTTCCCGGTCTGCTGGCAGGACGCCTAGTCAGGCTGCTGTTCGACGGCGGTGACCTGGGAGTCGACGAGGTGCAGCAGCGGCTGTCGCTGGCCCTGTCGGGAGGCCACGCGCCGGGTGAGCAGGCGGCCTGGGCCGAGGGGGTGCTGTCGGGCAGCTCGTTGCTGCTGCTCCACTCCCCGGCCCTGCTGAAGGTGTTTGACACCTGGGTGATGGGGTTGTCGGATGAATCGTTCACCGACGTGCTCCCGGTGGTCCGGCGGGCTTTCGGCGGCTGGGAACGGCCCGAACGGCAGGCCCTGGCGGGGAAGGTCGCGAACCTCGACGGAGCCTGTCCGGTGGCCGAGGAGGAACTGGACCTGACCGAGTTCGCGGCGGTGCTCGCAACCGTCGACGAGATTCTGGAGAGCGCACGATGAACGACGAACGCAACCGGCGCTGGCGGCTGCTTCTGGGGACCGCCCCGGAGGGCACCGAAGAAACCCTGTCCCGGCAGGATGCCGCCATGGATGCCGCCCTGGCCGCCCTCTACGACAACCAGAGCGGCGACGGACAGAAACGACATGCCGGGCTCGGTGCCTCGGCACCGAGGGTGGCGCGGTGGCTCGGTGACATCCGCACCTATTTCCCGTCGCGGGTGGTGCAGGTGATGCAGGCCGATGCCATCGACCGGCTGGGTCTCAAGCAGCTGCTGCTGGAACCGGAGATGCTTGAGACCGTCGAGGCCGACGTGCACCTGGTGGCCACCCTGGCCGGCCTGGGACGGGTCATGCCGCAGAAGGCCAGGGCCAGCGCCCGCGAGGTCGTGGCCCGGGTGGTCAAGCAGGTGGAGGAGAAACTCGCCGACAAGGTGCAGCAAGCGGTCCGGGGCGCGCTGAACCGGGCCGCCCGCACCAACCGGCCCCGCCTGAACGACATCAATTGGTCACGAACGATCGCGGCGAACCTGGGTAACTACCTTCCCGAACTGAACACCGTAGTGCCCGAGCGCCTCGTCGGCTACGGCCGCAAACAGACCGGTTTCCAGCGGGAGATCGTGCTGGTGGTCGACCAGTCGGGTTCCATGGCGACGTCAGTGGTCTACGCCAGTATCTTCGCGGCCGTGCTGGCCTCCATCAAGGCGGTGAAAACTCGCCTCGTGGTCTACGACACATCGGTCGTGGACCTCACCGATCAGCTCAGCGACCCCGTCGACGTCATCTTCGGCACCCAACTCGGTGGCGGCACGGACACCAGCAAGGCCCTCGCGTACTGCGAACACCTGGTGCAGCGCCCCCGCGAGACAGTGATGGTCCTCATCAGCGACCTCTACGACTTCAACCCCGAACAGATGCTGCGGCGGATGGGCCAGTTCCAGCGGCAGGGCGTCACGATGGTGACCCTGCTGGCCCTCGACGACGACGGCACCCCCGGCTACAACCACGACGTGGCTGGCAGCCTGGCCGCCATGGGAATCCCGTCATTCGCCTGCACCCCCGACGCCTTCCCGGAGTTGATCGCCCTCGCGATCAACAGGGGCGACCTGGCGGGCTGGGCCTCCGCGGAAAAAGCCGCGAAGGTGTAGGGAAGGCTCGGGACCCGTGTCGTGGATCCCGGACGGACCGGGACCCACGACACGGATGTGGGAATCAGATCTTCTCCAAGGAGACGTTGCGGGTCTCCTTGGCGAACATGTAGAGCACACCGCCGATGACCAACAACACCGCGAAAAGGTAGAACGCGGGTGGCACGGCGTCCCTGGTGACGTTCTGCTTGATGGCGTCACCGCCGATGAGGGCACCCATCAAGAACGGACCGACCACCTTTGCCATCGCACCGATGCCGTAACCGAGCCCCAGACCGGTGGATCGCGCCTCGTTCGGGAACTGCTCCGCCCCGAAGGCGTTCAGGATCCCGAACGCGCCGTCCCCGAAGGTCATGACGACCAGGATCCCGGCGAAGAAGAGCCACGGGTCCTGCGCGAGTGCGGCGATCACACAGCCGACCGCGCCGAGCAGGCCGAAACTCAGCATCACCCAGCGGCGCCCGATCCGGTCGGCCAGCCATGCCGATCCGAGGCGCCCGAGCATGTCGGCCACCGATACGATGGTGAACAACCCACCCACCATGGTCGCCTCGAAACCGAAACCGTCCTTGAGCAGGGTCTGCCCCCAGGACTGGACCGTGAAGGAACCCAGGATGAAGCTGAACGAGCCGAGGGTGATGATGGCGAGTTGCTTCGGATACTTCCGGAACACGACACCGAACGACGACTTGCTCGTGGCCTCGATCCGCGGCAGGGCGCCAACCTGTTCGGTCGGGATCTGCAGGGCCCAGGCATACGCCGACCTCGCCTCGTCATCGCGCCCGGTGATCTGGAGGAAACGCGGTGATTCCGGCATCTGGCGCAGCCAGATCAGCAGCAGGACGGGCAGCGCCCCGAGTGCAATCAGTCCACGCCAGCCGATGGGACCGGCGAGCCATTGCTGGGCCTGGGCGCCCAGCAGCAGACCCAGCGGGATGAACACGGAGGCCAGGCCCGCCAGCAGGCCGCGGCGTTTCGCGGGCACGAATTCCTGCACGTAGGGAATGGATGTGATGTTCAGACCACCGACACCCATGCCGACCAGTACCCGCAGTACGGCGAGCATGATCCAGCCGCGTTCGGGAGTCAGGAGGGTGATGGCCGTGAACACGGTGAACAACAGCACGCACCAGAAGAAGCAGCGACGCCGCCCGATCCGGTCGGCCAGTGCTCCCCACATGATGGAGCCGATGACGGTTCCGAGCCCGGAACAGGCCAGGATGATCCCGGCCTCCCAGCCGGTGAGGTTCCAGGGTTTTGTGAGCAGCGAGACCACGAACCCGATCAAGAACATGTCGAAGAATTCGGAGATGTTGGCCACGATCACCAGGGTGATCAGGTTCTTCTGGTTTCCGGTCAGGGGTTTCGCGTCGATCTGATCGCTTGCGTTCTGCGCAGCGGGAGGAACGTTTTGAGTGCTCATCGGATCCTCCGGTCAACGGATGATGTCGGTGGTGGTGGGAATCGCCAGCTCCGACGGGGTGATGTGGGTGAGGTCACCGTGGTGGGTGAGGGCGTACTTGGAGACCCGCAGGCCGTAGCTGATTCCCTGACGCACGTCGCCGCCCAGGAAACCGTGCAGCGTGGCGGCGACGAAGGAGTCACCGGCACCGGGACGGTCTATGACGGGAACGATGTCCACCTGGCGGTCGTCGAGGCCGTCGGGTCCGGCGTAGTAGACGCCGTTGTGCCCGTCGGTGGAGACGACGTACTCCGCCCCGAAGGCCTCGCGGAGCTGGCGCGAGACCTCGGCCCGTTCACCTTCGATCCCGAAGACGATTCCGGCGTCCTTCCGGGAGCAGAAGATGATCCTGCTCCTGGATGCGATTCCCGTCAACACCTCGCGGGCCCGTTCGGGGCTCCAGAGGAGACCGCGGTAGTTCACGTCGAGGGCGATGTCGATGTTCCGTTCATGGGCGGCGTCCACGAAGTGACGGATCACCTTGGCGGTCGCCTTGGTCAGGGCGGTGGTGATCCCGGTGACGAACACCAACCGGGTGTTCAGCATTGAATCCCAGTTCACGTCTTCGACACGGATCTCACGGAAGGCGGTGTTCAAGCGGTCGTAGGTGACCCGCGATGGCATGGGGGGTTCACCGGGCTCCATGAAGTAGAGCGCCACCCTGCCCTCGGGCACTCGGATCATGTTGCTCATGTCCACCCCGACCGAGCGGAACTCGGAGATGCAGCGTTCCGCCAGGTCGCTGTGTGGCAGTACCGAGCACCAGGACGTGTGGCGGCCCAGCTGGGAGAGGAGCCCTGCGACATTGGCCTCGGAGCAGGCCGCGGTCATGCGCAGCTGACGGGTGTTGGAGAGGCGTTCCCCCTGGGGAACGGTCAGGCGGATCTGGCCTTCGCCGATGGTTGTGAGGTCGAACATCTGTTTTACCTGCTTACTCCGGTGGAAGCGTTGATGGTTCCGTAGCGGTTGGTGTATCTGTCATGGTTGGCCGCGATCTCCGCGGCGGGCAGTTCCTCGATCTGCCCGAGCTGCATGGCGGCGAAGACCGTGTGTGCCACGTCCTCCACCATCACGGCCGCCTGGAGGGCCTTGTTGATCGTGGATCCGATGGTGAAGACGCCGTGCTGTCGCATCAGGACGGCGGGGGAGTCCCCGATGGCTGCCAGCAGTTCACGGCCGATGGCGTCGGAACCGATCTGGGCGTAGCCGCCGCACGGCACGGGACCGCCGAACTCGTCGGCGATGGCGGTCAGGCAGCACGGGATGGGTTTGCCGACCGCGGCGAAGGCAGTGGCGTAGCGGGAGTGGGTGTGCACCACCGATCCGACATCCTCCCTGCCCGCGTAGATGGCCAGGTGGGAGGCCGTGTCGGAGGACGGGCCCCGGTCGCCGTCGACGACGCGCCCGGTGGAGTCCACCACCACCATGTCGGCGGGCGTCATGTCGGTGTAGAGCATCCCGGAGGGTTTGATGACGATGAGCTCCCGGTCGGCCGTTATGGCCGACAGGTTGCCTCCCGTCCAGGCGACCAGCCCATTGGCGGGCAACGCCAGGTTTCCCTTCCACACCTGTTCGCGCAGTTCTTCCAGCATCATTGCCGACTCCTGTCCTCGACGATCCGCAGCCCCGCGGCCGCGGCCTTCTCCTCAATGAATTTCCTCGCCACCCGGCAGCTGGCCAGGGAATCGGGGGCGTCGTCATGCCACATCTCGAGCATGACCCGGCCCGACCAGCCCTGGCGTGCCAGTTCCTTGAACGCGGAATCGAAATCGGCGATTCCGGTTCCGAAGGGAACCCGCCGGGGCTGGCCCGGCAGGACGTCCTTCACGTGAAGGGCCACGATGTGTCCTTCACCGGCCTGCAGCTCTGCCGCCGATTCCCCGCCGTGTCCCGCGATGTTTCCCACGTCCGGGTAGCACTGCACCCAGGGGGAATCCGCCAATTCGACCAGTTCCATCACGTCGGGTACGGACGCGATGTCGTTTCCGTCGACGTTTTCGATCCCGAGCACGATCCCCTCCCGTGCGGCGTGGGGAACCGCATCGAGCAGGGTGTCGACGTAGCGTTGTCGCGCCCCGGGATCGGCGGGCTCGTAGTAGGCGTAGTATCCCGCCACCTGCACCACCCCGACGCCGAGATCGGAGGCCAGGTGGATGCCCTTCCGGTAGACATCGGCGGCACGCCGCCGCATCTCCGGGTCGGCCGAGCCGGGCATGACCGAGCGGTGCAGGCTGAGGCACAGACCACCGATCTGGACCTGCGCGTCCGCGGCCGCATCGCGGACCAGCCTGCGCGTGGCGCGATCCCAGTCCAGGCGTGCGGCCCGTTCGGGAGTCTCATCGATCGACAGGTCGACGAAACTGAATCCCGCATCGGGCACCTGGGCGAAGAACGCCGCCCAGTCGGGCAGCCCGACGAGCGCCTTCTCGTAGATTCCGAGTTTGATGCCCCTCATGGCCAGGTCCTCCCGATGGCCTCCTGCAGTTCCTGCGCGGCCGCGAGGGGATCCCGGGCCCCCATGATGCTGCGCCCGGCGATGACCACCCCGACGGGGGCGCCGGCGAAGGCGCCGAGTTCAGCGGCCTTGATGCCGCCCGTGATGGTCACCGTGAAACCCAGGCCGGCCAGTTCCGAGATCCGCGCCAGGTCGTCGGGACCCCAGCTGAGATCCCCGGCGGCCTCCCGGTCGCGCGAGCGTTTCACGATGACGTGCCCCACGCCCAGCTCCCGCCAGGCCCTGGCGCGTTCGGCGTCGTAGCTCTCGCCGAGCTCCACCTGCACCTCGCCGCCGAACTCCGCGGCGACTTTGACCACCTGACCGATGGTGGCCAGGGATGCGCCCGAGACGCAGGAGACCCAGGTGGCCCCGGCCTCGAAGCAGTGACGGGAGATCAGCGACCCGGCCTCGGCGATCCGGACATCGGCCAGGATCGTCTTTCCCGGGTACAGGGCCCGGATCTCGCGCACGGCCCGCAGACCCTCGGCGATGATCAGGATCGTGCCGCACTCGATGACATCGACCGCGGGTTCGGCCCTGTTGAGGGCCGAGAGGGCGGAGACGAGATCCGGGTTGTCCACCGCGACCTGCAGTCTCGGCCGCATGTCAGTCCTCCTCGACGAAAGCGAAGAACCGCTGGCCGTTGTGCATGAGAAGGTCTTCGACGTAGGCCCGGTCGAACCCCTCGGCGAGCATGCGGGGACCGTCGTTGGCGGGGTTGAAATCGACGCCCGTGACGGAACCGTAGGCCTTCTGGTACGAGCGTTTGCCGGAGTCGGTGCCGAGCAGGATGCGCTTGCCGTGGCCGCGTTCGCCCAGCTCGCGCAGCTCCATGATGCGGTTGGAGTCGGGTTGGTACTTGATGCGGTAGGTGCCGTCGATCTCCAGGTAGACACCGGTCTCCAGGATCTGGGTCAGGTAGTAGATGTCGGCGTTGCGCTGGATGTGGCCGATGGCGATCTTCTCCGGGGCAACGCCCAGCCTGATTAGCTCCTGGGCCTGTTCGAGACCGCAGGTCCCGTAGGTGGTGTGGGTGTTGATGGGTGCCCCGGTGGCGATGGACGCGGCAGCTGCGGCCTCCATGCACTTGTGCTCGAAGGCGGTGATCTTGCCGTATGCGGTGGCCACCTTGATGACGCCCGCCTTGTGTCCCGTCCGGTTGACGATCGGACCCGAGTAGTCGTTGGCGTCGATGCCCTCGGTGATGTCGGCGATCAACAGGTCGGCGATCTGGTCGACGGTGTAGCGGGACACCCAGTGCGACTGGGTTTCCAGGTAGACGTGTTCCCGGTGGAAACCGGTGGCCGCCACCACGTGCAGGTCGGGGACTCGGCGGTTGACCTCGGCCAGCTTGTTCAGGTCGCGCCCGCAGTTGGCGGGGCACATGTCGACGACCGTGCCGGCGGCCGCCCAGTTCTTCGAGGCCGTGACGAAGCGGGTGGCCTCCTCCACGGCCTTGTCGACGTCCGCGAGCTGGTGGTCGGGATCGATGTAGACCTCACCGGCGCCGACCCGGATGAGGTGGTCGTGGGCGTTGACAACGCCGAGACGCTCCGGGGCGATGTCTCCGAGGATGGTGCGAACGAGTTGCATTCCTGGCCTCCTGATGTCGGTGGAGCCGCCTTCCGGCTCCTTTGCCCGTACCCCAATCGTTGGTGGCAGAACGCTCCACCGCCACCCTGAGAGTGAACATTTGTGCGCAGTGAGAGTGTTGCCGAGGCGTCGTATCCCGGAATGTCAAGGAGGTAAGGTCGATGATGTTGGAGGGGGTGTCGAGGAAGAGGCACATATGTGCGCAGGGGAATTGCCGGAAGCGGATCGGGGACACATCCAGTTGCTGTTGGAGGTGGCGCGGCTGTACTACGTCCAGGGCCTGAACCAGGCGGCGATCGCGAAGGAGATCGGCTATTCGCGTCCCACGGTTTCCAGGTTGCTGTCCGAGGCCCGGCAGCGACGGATGGTCAAGATCCGGATCGAGCACCCCCTCGAACAGGCCTTCGAGCTGGAACGGCAGCTGGCCAGGCGGTTCCGGCTCAAGACGGTGGCCGTCGCCCAGAGCCCCGAACGAACCCCGGCGGAGGCGGTGGGGGAGGTCGCGGCGTCGGTGATCGCCGAGGCGGGCAACTCCCACACCATTCTCGCCCTCTCGAACGGCACCTCGGTCGCGAGCGTCGTGGCCGCCATGCCGAGGCGCCAGTGGCAGTACAGCAACGTCGTTCAGATGGTGGGTTCGCTGGGGCAGGTGGGAACCGACCTCGTGGACTCCCCGGAGCTGTGCAGACGGATGGCCAGGCGGCTGGGTGGAACCTACCGGCCCATGCCGGTGCCCCTGGTACTGGGGTCCGCCGCCATGGCCCAGGCGATGAAGCAGGAGGAGCTGGTGCTGACGACCCTGGAACTCGCGGCCCGCTCGGACATCGCGCTGGTCGGGGTGGGGGCGGTCGGGCCCCATGGATACCCGGGGGCGATCCTGGAACCGTGGATCACTCCCGAGATCGCCCTGGACGTGCACTGCAGGGGGGCCGTGGCCCACATGTGCGGGCACTATTTCAACGCCCGGGGAGAACACGTGAAGGACCGGATGTGCGAGAGGATCATCTCCATGCCCCCGGAGCGGCTGGAGGGGATCGATCTCGCCCTCCTGGTGGCCTGGGGGGTTGCCAAGGTGCCCGCCCTGCACGCGAGCCTGCGCACCGGGTTCGTCTCGGCCCTGGCCACGGACGAGGAGACGGCCCGGCTGCTTCTCGGCTACCGGCCCTGAGGCCTCGCCACCGAGGGGCCCCTAGCATGAATCCATGCCTCCCGTGATCCGCTCCGCCAGCCATGAGGACCTCCCTGCCATCGTGGAGATCTACAACGAGGGTGGGGTGGCCACCACCGCCTCCTACGACGTCGAACCGGCCACCCTCGAGGAACGCACCGCCTGGTTCGAGCGGCTGCGGAACCAAGGACATCCCGTGCTGGTCCTCGAGGAGGACGGCCGGGTGGTCGGGTTCGCCAGCTACGGGCCGTTCCGCGACAAGGCGGCCTACCGCCACACCGTCGAACACTCCGTCTACGTGGCCGGGGGAAGCCGTTCGGACGGGGCCGGCCGGATGCTGCTGGGTGCCCTCCTCGACCACGCCCGGGGCCGAGGGGTCCACGTCATGATCGGTGTCCTCGACGCCGACAACGCGGCCTCCCGGGCTTTCCACAAGAACCTGGGATTCGTCGAGTCGGCCGTGCTCCCGGAGGTCGGCAGGAAATTCGGGCGCTGGCTGGACATCGTGTTCGTCACCCACTGCTTCGACTGACTCGGTAGCATTCCGCCATGGTTTACCACGGCGACACCAGCGACCACGAAGGTAGGGAGGTGCTCACCTGGGAAGGGCTTGGGGAGGCCGCCGACGACCTCGCGCTCCAGATCCACGAATCCGGGTTCCTCCCCTCGGTGATAATCGCGATCGCCCGGGGCGGCATGATTCCGGCCGGGGCGTTGACCTACCGACTCGGGGTGAAGCTCACCGACGCGATCAATGTCGAGTTCTACACCGACGTGCACCAGACCCTCCCCGATCCGGTTCTGCTGGCCCCCATGCTGGATACCGAATCCATCGCAGGCAGGCAGCTTCTCGTGGTGGACGACGTAGCGGACTCGGGGCGCACTCTCTCGCTGGTGGTGAAACTGCTGCGCGGGTTCGGGGCCGATGTTCGCAGCGCGGTGCTCTATTCCAAGCCGACCACGATCGTGAAACCGGATTTCTGCTGGAGGCACACCGATCGCTGGATCGTGTTCCCGTGGTCCGCCAGACCACCCCTGCGCTGATTGTCGGCGGCCCCAAGTAAAATCCGGGCCATGGCTGAGATCCGCACCCACGATTCCGAAGGTGGTTCTGACCTCGGGCGTCTTGTCCGTGAGGCACTGGGGGAGACCATCCGCCCCATAACGCCCGGATCAGTTCCCGGGACGGTTTCCCCGGAGGATGAGTCCGTGGCGGGGGAAGAGGACTCGCTCACCGCGCTGCCCCGGTGGGCAGGGCTTTCCATCAACGTCACGGACATCTGACACAACGCAGGTGTTTACGTTAACAATCCGATAGTGTGGGGCTGCGGGCGCAGTTGCCCCATCTCTCAGGAGCTCAAAGGACGGAACATGACCCTCGACTGGACCGAACTGGACACCCGAGCCGTTGACACGGCGAGGATTCTCGCCGCCGACGCCGTGGAGAAGGTCGGCAACGGCCACCCCGGAACCCCGATATCACTGGCCCCCGTGGTCTACCTGCTCTACCAGAAGGTCATGAAGGTGGACCCGACCGATGACAAGTGGCTCGGTCGTGACCGCTTCGTCCTGTCGATCGGGCATGCTTCCCTGGCCCAGTACTGCCAGCTCTACCTCGCAGGTGCGGATCTCGAACTCGACGACCTGAAGTCGCTGCGGACCTGGGGATCCAAGTGCGCGGGACACCCCGAGTACGGCCACACCCGGTTCGTCGAGTGCACCACCGGGCCCCTCGGCGCGGGCATCAGCAACGCGGTCGGCATGGCCATGGCCGCACGCAGGGAACGTGGCCTGTTCGATCCGGACGCCCCCGAGGGCAAGTCTGTCTTCGACCACTTCGTCTACTGCCTCGTCGGGGACGGCTGCCTCCAGGAGGGCGTGGCCGCGGAAGCCTCGTCGCTGGCGGCCACCCAGGACCTCGGCAACCTCATCGTGATCTACGACGCCAACCGGATCACCATTGAGGGAGACACCAACATCGCCTTCACCGAGGATGTCCTGGGCCGCTACGACGCGCTCGGCTGGCATACCCAGGAGGTCGACTGGACCAACGGTGGCACCGGGTACGAGGAGGACCTCGATGCGCTGCTCTCGGCCATCCGGGCGGCCAAGGCCGTCAGGGACAAACCCTCGATCATCAAACTCGACACCATCATCGGCTGGCCGCTGCCGAACAAGGCCGGGCATCACGCCATCCATGGCGCCAAGATCGGGGCCGAGGAGATCGCGGCCCTCAAGGAGAAGCTCGGTTTCCCGGCGGAGCCCTTCGCAATTGACGAGGAGGCCGTCGCCCACGCCCGGGCCAACGCCGCGTCCCGGGGCAAGGCGGATCGTGCCGAGTGGGACGAGAAATTCGAGGCCTGGAAGGCGGCGAACCCGAAGCGGGCCTCCTTGCTGGCGCGGGTCCGTGCCCGCAAGCTTCCCGCCGACCTGAAGCTCCCGGTCTTCGAGGAGGGCAAGATGTCCACCCGCAAGGCGTCCGGGGAGGTGCTGTCCGCGCTGGCCCCCCAGCTGCCGGAACTGTGGGGTGGTTCCGCCGACCTTGCGGGTTCCAACAACACCACCATGAAGGGTGAACCGAGCTTCCTGCCCGATGCGCGGCAGGCCGAGGACTGGCCCGGGAATCCCTATGGGCGCACCATCCACTTCGGAATCCGCGAGCATGCGATGGGTGGCATCATCAACGGCATCGTGCTGTCGGGCCTGACCCGCGCCTACGGTGGCACGTTCATGGTGTTCGCCGATTACATGCGTCCCGCGGTCCGGCTGGCGGCCCTGATGAACCTGCCCTCCATTTTCGTGTGGAGCCACGATTCAATCGGGGTCGGTGAGGACGGCCCCACCCATCAGCCCGTGGAGCACCTCGCGTCGCTGCGCGCCATCCCCAACCTGGACGTGGTGCGTCCCGCGGACGCCAATGAGACCTCCGTCGCGTGGGGTGAGATCCTGCGCCGCACCGATCGTCCCGCGGGGATCATCCTGTCCCGCCAGGACCTGCGCATCGTGGCGCGCGGCGACGAGTACTCCTCCGCGGAGGGGGTCGCCCGTGGGGGCTACGTGCTGAAGGAGGCCTCCGACAAGCCGAGGCTGATCCTGATCGCTTCCGGCTCCGAGGTTGCCCTGGCCCTCGAGGCCGCCGCGAAACTGGAGGAGGACAACGTCCCCACCCGTGTGGTGTCCATGCCCTGCACGGAATGGTTCGACGAGCAGGACCCCGAATACCGCGAGTCGGTGCTGCCCAAGGACGTGAAGGCCAGGGTTTCCATCGAGGCCGGTATCGCCATGGGCTGGGGCAGGTACGTCGGAGATGCCGGGGCCAGCATCAGCATCGAGTGTTTCGGCGCGTCGGCCGCCGGGTCGAAGTGCTTCGAGGAGTACGGGTTCACGGTCGACAACGTGATCAAGACGGCCCGTTCCGTGCTCTGAGAACTGCCGCGAACCCGCTTCCCGGGTGGGGCGTTGGTGGCTGTCGGTAGGCTTGCTGCATGGTGCTCAAGTCCTTCCTCGACAAGTTGCCCCGCCCCACCCGGCGCATTGTGCTCGAACTCGACCTGGCCCGGGGCGTGTTGGAGACCTTCCCGCGAAACCCCCTGCAGATGCTCCAGGTGGTGGGCGCAACAGCCGTCAGCGACCTTCGCGAACACCTCACGGAAGCGGTCAAGGATGAGCGCGTCGCAGGGCTGATCGTCCACGCCGTGGACTGCGGCCAGCCGATGACGGTGATGGATGAGATAGCCCACCTGATCGAGGCCTTCGGGACGAGACGGCCGACCATGGCGTGGGCCGAGTCGTTCGGGGAACTCAGCAACTCCTTGGCCGCCTACAAGCTCGCCACAGCCTGCCGCACGGTCTGGCTCCAACCGACCGGAGCGCTCGGCATCGGCGGTGTCGAGGTCGACATCACCCTCTTCCGCGGGTTGCTGGAGAAGGCGGGGGTCACCCCGCAGTTCGGGCAACGCCACGAGTACAAGACCGCAGCGGACCAGTTCGTGGCGCCCGAGGTCACCGAGGCCAACCGGGAGATGACCCACCGTCTGGCCCAGTCCGCAGTGGACGACACCGTGGCGGTCATCGCCAGGCGACGGGGAGTGGCGCTGGAAACCGTGTGGGAGGCCGTCAACAGCTCCCCGGTTGTGCCTGAACGCGCCAAGGAACTGGGTCTCATCGACGAGATCGGCTACCGCGACGAGGCCTACGCAAAGGTGCTCGCCGAATGGGCCGCGAAACCCGGGGACCTGCTCTACGCGTCCCGGTACCAGCCGCGTCCCAACCTCGTGGGGGCGTTCCGGAGGGACCGGCCGAAGGTCGCGGTCGTCAGCCTGCGCGGTCCCATCGAGACCGGCCGGGGACGTCCCGGAACTTTCACGGGCCCCAGCGCCGGCGCCGATGTGGTGGACGAACACCTCCGGGTGGCCTTGCGCGACGATCAGATCAAAGCTGTGCTGTTCGAGGTCGATAGCCCTGGCGGTTCGGCCGTCGCGTCCGATTTCGTCCGCCGGAGCATCCTGCGGCTCCGTGAATCCGGTCGTCCCGTGGTGGCTCGGATGGGCGCCATGGCCGCCTCGGGCGGTTACTACGTGTCGATGCCCTGCGACGAGATCGTCGCCCATGCGACCACGTTGACGGGTTCCATCGGTGTTCTGGCCGGCAAGTTCGTGACCCGTGGGCTTTACGAGAAGCTGGGGTTGAAGCGGGAATCGATCCGGATCGGAGCGGCGTCGGGGATGCTCAGTACGGCCACGGAGTTCTCCCCCGAGGACTGGGATCGCCTCAACGCGGAACTCGACCGCGTCTACCGGCAGTTCACGACCTTGGCCGCGCAGGACCGCGCCATGGATCACGAACACCTGGAATCGCTGGCCCGGGGCAGGGTGTGGAGCGGAGCCGACGCCTGCGAACGGGGTTTGGTGGATCACGTCGGGGACTGGCGCCTGGCCTGGCGGCGCGTCTGCGCGCTGGCGGACATCGATCCTGAGGAGGCCACCCCGGTCAGGATCGGGGTCGGTTCCGTGCTGGAGAGGATCATCCCCGCACGCTCCAGCGAACACCGCGCCGAGTCCGCTCGGATTTCCCTCCCGACGGCCGACGACCTGTTGACGCGGGCTGCCGAGCTGGTCGGGCTCCCGATCCACGGCGTGCTGAGCCTGCCCTTCCACATCAAGGTGCGCTGACCCGGTGCCCGCGCTGTCCCTGGCGGAACTGGCAGGCGCCCCTCCGGGCCCGGTGACCGACGCCGTGATCGAGGGAAACCTGCCCGGGGCCGGGCTGCGGGGTTTCGAGTTCGAGAACTGCGTTTTCAAGGGCGTGAACCTGGAAAGGGCGGTCCTGGTTGGTTCGTCCTTCACCGAGTGTCGCTTCGAGGACTGCAACTTCTCCGGTGCGGACCTGACGGACGCCAGCCTGGGGGAGTGCAGGTTCACCGGCACGAAGCTCTCCGGGATCAACTGGGCGCTGTCACACATCAACAGGTTCGCTGCTCGTCCGTTGGATTTTCTGCGCTGCAAAATGGACTTCTGCTGGTTCGTTGGGGTGGATCTGGCGCGGTGCCGTTTCACCGACTGCTCGATCCGCGAGGCGGATTTCTCCGAGGCCCGGCTGGCGAACGCCGGGATGAACGATTGCGATCTACAGGGGACCAGATTCCACCAGACCGATCTCGAAAGGGCCAGTCTCGTCGGTTCCTTCGGCTACGTGTTCGATCCCAGGGAGAACCGGACGAAGGGACTGAAGCTGAGCCCGGCAGAGTCCTGGCCCCTCCTGAAAGCCCTGGGGATCGAGTTCGAGCACTGACCTCTCAGCTGTCGTCGCCCTCGGGAACCGGTGGGTTCAAGAAAGACCGGTCCAGTTTCTGCGGGATCAGGGATGCGGTGAAACTGCCCAGCAGCAGAAGCGCACCGCCGACGGCGAAACCCACCTGGTAGTTGGTGACATCCACCAGGCGGCCGACGACGACGGGCCCGATGATCGCCCCCAGATCGATGATCATGGAGTAGGCCGCGACCGGGGTGCCGCCACGCCCACCCGAGGCGTCGCCCACAGCGGCGGCGGGGGCGGTGCCCTGCATGGCCGCGCCGATTCCGTAGAGACACAGCAGCGGGATGAGCACCCAGATCCCGGGGGCGAAGGGCATGGCGATGGCCGACAGGCCGCATACCAATCCGCTGGTCACCATGACGGGTTTGCGACCGATCCGGTCGGTGGCCAGCCCGGCCGGGGTCAGCGCCGCGGCCTGGAACACAGCCGCGATTGCGAAGGCCATCCCGGTCCAGCCGGTTTCCAGGGCGTACACCTCGGTGATGATCACCGGGATCAAGGTGGCACGCACCCCGATCGACTGCCAGCCCTGGGCGAATCCGAGAAGGCAGGCGGCCCGGTAACGGATGTCCCTCGACGTCTCCCAGAACGTCAGCGGCTCCTTCGCGGCAGTAGGCAGAGGGTCGCACCTGGCCGGGAGCAGTAGCAGGGCGAACAATCCGGCCACCAACAGCATCCCCGAATAGAAATAGAAAGGCGCGTGCAGGGAGATCGAACCCAGCAACCCCCCGATGGCGGGCCCGGCCATGTTGCCGAGCAGGAAACCGCCCTGGTTCAGGCCCGAGGCGCGACCTCTCAGGTGCTGTGGGGTGGTGGAGATCAGCAGGTTCATGGCCGCGATGGTGAACATCGCGGACCCGATTCCACCGAGGGCCCGCACCGTTATCATCCACGCCAGGTTGGGGGACAACGCCACCCCGAAGGTGGTGGTGGCCACGATGACCATTCCCAGGGTGATCGCGTTGCGTTCCCCCACGGCCTGCCCGATCCGGGTTACGAACGGGCTGCTGACGAGCCGCATCAGGGCGAACATGGAGACCACCAACCCGAGCTGGAAGTTGTCGGCTCCGAAGGTGCGTGCGAAGGGGCTCAGCACTGGGATCACGACCCCGAAGCCGACGGCGATCAGGAAGGTCGTGGTCGCCAGCACCCATGCGGTACGGGGCAATCCGGTTGCTCTAAGTCGTGCTCCGATTCCCACGTCGTCTCCCTCCTGCGGCCCCCGGCCAACGTGCCAGCCTACTCGCGTACCATGGGGCGGGCTCGTTTCCCGCAATCGGTGACAAGAGAAGGACCGGAATTGACCAGCAAGAAACCCCCATCGCTACGCAGGAAATGGTTGATAGGAGGCGGCATCGGACTCGTCGTGCTGTTGGGTGGTGCCTACGCGGCAGCCTATTTGCTGGCTGGCGACAAGGTGCCCGCCAACACCACGGTTGAAGGGGTGGCGATCGGCGGACTGCATCCCGCCGATGCCGAGCAGCGCCTGCGCACCGAGTTGGGGGCTCGGTACGAGGCGGCGTTGACCGTGACCGACGGCAAGGGGCACTCCGTTGAACTGGCGCCCTTGGAGAGCGGTTTGAGCGTTGACTACGCAGGTGCCGTGAAAGCGGCCGGGGGAGCGAGCCTGAATCCGGTTGACGTGTTCAAGACCCTGCTGGGTGGTGGCCCGACTGAGCTGCCGAAGAACGTCGACTCCGAGAAACTCAAGGAGACGCTGACCACCCACGCCCCGGTTTTCCAGGTGGAAGGCACCGACGCCACCCTCGCCTTCGTGGACGGCGCGATCAGTCGCACCGAGTCCACTGACTCGACGGTCCTGGACGTGGACGCCACCAGCGCGTCGGTCACCGAGGCCATGAAATCGAGTACCCGCGAGGTTGCGGCCGTCACGAAGGCGCAGGCCCCCGCAGTCACATCGGCGATGGTGGACGAGGCGGTCGCGAATTTCGCGACCCCGGCGCTTTCCGGTCCCGTCACGGTGAAGGTTCGCGACAAGAGCTTCCAGGTCAGTCCGGAACAGATCGCCTCGGTCACCACCTTCGCGGCCGAGGACGGCAAACTGGTTCCGCACATCAACCCGGAGCAGCTGCTGAAGGTGACCGCCAAGGCCCGTGCCGGTCTCGGCCTGGTGACGGGCAAGAACGCCGGCTACACCCTCAAAGGTGACACCATCGAGGTGGTGCCCGCCGAGGGCGGTCAGCAGCTCGACATGAAAGGCTTGGCAGAGGGCGTTGCCAAGGCCGCGACCCAGAGTGGTGAGGCCCGGACCACCACCGTCGAGGTGATCGACGGGTCCGCGGAGTTTTCCACCGAACGGGCGGAATCCCTCAAACCCACCCAGGTGATCGGGGAGTTCACCACCTACTACCCGCACGCCGACTACCGGAACAAGAACCTGGGGCGGGCGGCCGAACTCATCAACGGCAAGGTTCTCCTGCCAGGCGAGACGTTCAGCCTGAACGACACCCTGGGGCCCCGCACCCCGGCCAACGGTTTCACCGATGGCTACGTCATCAACGGCGGTCTGCTGGTCAAGGAATCCGGTGGCGGCATCTCCCAGGCGGCGACCACCATGTACAACGCAGGTTTCTTCGCCGGCTACGAGGACGTCGAACACCGGCCCCACACGCTGTACTTCGACCGCTACCCTGCGGGGCGCGAGGCCACCATCTATTACGGCAGCTTCGACATGAAGTTCAAGAACAACACCGACTACCCGGCCTACATCCAGGGCCTGAACACCCCCTCCACAGCCAACAGCAAGGGAAGCCTCACCTTCCGGATCTGGTCTCGCCCGACATGGGACAAGGTGGAGTCGACGGAGCCGGTGAAGTCCAACTACTACTCGGGCAAGGAGCGCGTCGTGTCCACTCCCAACTGTGAGCCCCAGGCCCCTATTCAGGGCTTCACGGCCACCTGGAAACGGCTGTTCTACAAGAACGGGGAAGTGGCCAAAACCGAGGACTACTCGTGGACCTACGCCGCGGGAGACAAGGTCACATGCTCCCCCTGAGGTTCTTCGGGCGGAAGCCGATTCCGGCGCTGCGCGCTAAGCTTCTCGCGGAAGAACCAGAAGGAGTGAAGTGACCTACATCATTGCCCTGCCGTGTGTCGACGTCAAGGACAGGGCCTGTGTGGAGGAATGTCCCGTCGATTGCATCTACGAGGGCAACCGGATGCTCTACATCCACCCCGAGGAGTGTGTGGACTGTGGGGCATGCGAACCCGTGTGCCCGGTGGAGGCCATCTACTACGAGGACGACCTGCCTGAGGATCAGGAGGAATACCTCGACATCAACGCTCAGTTCTTCGAAGACCTCGGCTCACCCGGCGGGGCCGCGCGTCTGGGTCCCGTTGACCACGACCACCCGACGGTGGAACAGCTTCCCCCGCAGGGCGAATGATGTCTCTGGCAAAGCAATTGCCAGATTTCCCTTGGGACTCCTTGGCGGAGGCCCGGCGTGTGGCCGGTGAGCATCCGGGTGGGATCGTGGACCTGTCTGTCGGAACCCCGGTGGACCCCACCCCGGAAATCGCCAAGGAGGCACTGGCCGCCGCGTCGGATGCCCACGGGTACCCGACGGTGTGGGGCACCCCGGAGCTGCGTGACGGCATAGTCGGTTACCTGGAACGCCGATGGAACGCGTGCGGCCTGCGGCACGAGTCCGTGCTGCCCGTGATCGGAACGAAGGAACTGGTTGGTTGGCTGCCCACCTTCCTCGGTCTGGGGGCAGGCGATGTCGTGGTCCATCCCGGGATCGCCTACCCGACCTATGAGGTGGGGGCCCGGGCTGCCGGTGCCATGCCCGTGGCCTGCGACGATCCCGACGCCATCCCGGCCGGAACCAGGCTGGTCTGGTTGAACTCGCCCGCCAACCCCTCGGGTCGCATCCTTGCCCCGGAGCAGCTGCGCTCCTGGGTGGCGGTTGCCCGCCGCGAGGGGGCCGTGCTGGCCAGCGACGAATGCTACGGGGAGTTCGCTTGGGAGAAAGAGGCCATCAGTGTCCTCGATCCGCGCGTCAACGACGGCGACCTCTCCGGGTTGCTGGCGGTGCACTCCGTTTCGAAACGCTCGAATGCCGCCGGATACCGCGCCGGGTTCGTCGCAGGCGATCCGGTGGTGGTGCAGGACCTGGTGCAGGCCCGTAAACACCTCGGCATGATGGTTCCCGGCCCGATCCAAGCCGCCCTGACGGCCGTGCTGGCCGATCAAGAACACGTGGAGGAGCAGCGGCGGCGTTACCTGGCCAGGCGGGCCGTGCTCCGCCCCGCCTTGGAGGCTGCGGGCTTCCGGGTGGACGATTCCGAGGGGTCGCTGTACCTGTGGGTCACCCGCGGCGAACCGTGCCGGGACACCATCGCGTGGCTAGCGCGGCGCGGGATTCTCGCCGCCCCGGGGGATTTCTACGGAACCTCCGGAGCCTCCCACGTTCGCGTCGCCCTCACCGCCACGGATGAGCGAATCGCCTCTGCCGCCGCCCGGTTGGGGGAGCAACCTCAGGGCAACTGATCACGGCAGAGGCGGGTTCCGGCTGGAATCCGGTTCGCCGGGTGGTTCAGACGGTTCCGGTACCGGGTCATTTCGCCTCGGGATTCGAGATCACGGCCAGGAACAGCGGCCAGCCCTTGCGGACATCCAGCACCCGCATCACGTAGGGATGGTCCACCACGAGCGTGGTCGGCGGGTTCGCGGGGGCGCTCACAGGGATTTCGACCTCCGTCAGGGCTGCGCCGACGGTGCCCTTGGCATTCACCTGGAGGCGCACCTGTTGGGCGGCCTGGTTTGCTCCAGCGCCGTCGAAGATGCCGTCGAGATGATCGAGGTCCACCCCCAGGCGGGTGAGTTCCTCCTTGAGGTTGCGTTTCACGGCCAGGTCGGCGGGGGGCATGGTGACCTCAACTCTGTCCTTGGGGGCCGCACTCAACTTTTCGTGGGTTTCCTGCAGCACGTTAGCGTCCCACGTCAACGGATGGATTCCCTGGTCCGGGAGAATGACGTCCATGGCGAGGTTTTCGTCGTAGGGCAGCCGGACGGCCTGCCAGCCCTGTCCGGAGGCCGTCCGGACGGAGAAGCTGTCCGACAGGGCCTTGATCTCCACGGTCTCCCCGCCCCCGGTGATGAAGGCGAGGGGGGCGTCGTCGGATTTGAACTGTGTTTCCCAGCGGGATGCGAACAGCAGGGCATCCTGCACCACCAGCGCCGTATCGTGTGTCACCGCTATTCCTGACTGCTCGATCAGCCCAGCGGTGTTCTTCTTGGCCCAGGCATCCAGACTGGCCTGGGCCTCGGAGTTCTTCACCTTCTCCACCGAGGCGTCGAAATGTTTCCGGATGGCGTCCAGGAAAGGAGACTTGGGCTGGACGTCACTGCAGATCAGGAGACGCGATGCCAGATTGATGATTGGCTTCTCGGGCGGGTTCTTCGCATCGATGCTCTCCGGCAGGGAGGCGTAGTCCGCCAGTCCTGCTCGCAGGGCACCGATGCCGGCTGCCCGGTCCTCGGAGTTCATCCCGAACAGTTCGTCCAGGCTCGTCGCGGAGGCTCCCGTGGCGCCGAGACCGACCAGGGCCAGGGCGGCACACAACGAGGCGGGGGAGACCAGCTGGTTTCCTGTGCGGTCTCCCTGAACGAGCAGCCGCCAACCGATCTGCTGCGAGGCGGCGGCGACGACCCCGGCCAAGGGGTGTTTCGGATTCTGTGCCACGTATGCGGAGTTTCCCGTCAGCGTCTCCACCTTCGGTTCGGCTGAGCACCCGCTCACCGCAGCGGCTGCCAGACCCGCGAGGATCAGGGTTCGTCGGTTCAACAACATGGGCTTCCTCCCTGGGGCGTGAGGCATCAGTCCATTCTTACCCCTGTGAGGGTCATGACCTGAGTTTGATGGTCACCGTCACGGAGCCGCCGGAAACCGGTTGGACATCCTTCCAGGTTCGTTCCCCCTGTTTCCACTCGTTTCCGCCGACGCTGACCTTCTCGATTCCGAGTTCGGACGCGTTTGCCAGGGCCAGCTGGGTGGCCGACCAGGCGGTGCCAGCGTTGCTCGCAGTCATGGTCAGTTCGGAACCATTGTCCTGGAAGCTGCCCCCGGGAACGGTGGCCACCACCTTGTCCAGGTCGCTGTGATCGGTTCCGGTGGCGTCCCGGTTGATGCAGGTGAAGACGCCCTCCTTGGATCCCCGGAAGGCTCCGGCCAGGGCGCGTGCGTTGGTTTCGTGTTTTCTGTAGGCCTCGGGATGCCCGGAACGCTGCACCTTCTGGGCTATGTCGTTTACGTCGGTGTTTTCCCAGCCGTCGAACTTGACCAGTTCCTCGTAGAACCGCCCGGAGCTGTACCAGGGGTCCATGATCTGCTCCTTGGTGCCCCAGTCGTAGGAGGGGCGCTGCTGGAACAGGCCGAGGGAGTCGCGGTCGCCGTAGTTGAGGTTCCGCAGCCCCGATTCCTGCCAGGCCGTCGCGAGCGCGATCACCGCCGCCTGCTCGGACAGGCCACGGTTGTAGGACTCGGCGACGATGATGGATGCGTTCCTCGCTTGCTCGTTGGTGAGCCGGAGCGGCTCCTCCGCCCCGTCCACCTGCAGGTAGCAGGCGTTCGGGGTCATGCGGGTGACGAGCCACTCGTAGCCTTTCCAGGCCCCGAAACCGAGGGCGCCCACCACCACGAGCGCCACGACCAGGATGATTGCTGTCTTCTTGCGCATGTCAGTTGGTGTGCAGTTCGTCGTTCAGTTCAACAGTTCCGCCCCGGCGTGGCCTTGCCACCACCCTCCCCGACTGCGAGTCGCGCAGGAACAGCAGGCCAGGGACACCGGAGAGTTCTCGCGCCTTGACCACGCGACCGCCGGGAAGCTCCACCTTCGTGCCAGCCGTCACGTATAGCCCCGCCTCCACGACGCAGTCGTCGCCCAGCGAGATCCCGATACCGGATTCCGCGCCCAGCAGGCAGCGTTCGCCGATGCTGATCACCTCCCGGCCACCCCCGGAGAGGGTACCCATGATGGAGGCTCCGCCGCCGATGTCGGAACCGTCACCGACTACCACCCCCGCGGAGACGCGCCCTTCGACCATGGAGGCCCCCAGGGTGCCCGCATTGAAGTTGACGAAACCCTCGTGCATCACGGTGGTGCCGGATGCCAGGTGTGCGCCCAGCCTTACCCGGTCCGCGTCCCCTATCCGCACCCCGGCTGGGGTGACGTAGTCGGTCATGCGCGGGAACTTGTCCACGCTGAAGACCTGCAATATCTCGCCCTTTCCGCGCAGAGCGGTGCGGATGTGGGTGACGTCCTCCACGCGGACCGGGCCGCGGCTGGTCCAGGCGTTGTTCGGTAGCTGGCCGAAAATGCCGTCGAGGTTGATCCCGTGGGGACGGACCAGGCGGTGGCTGAGCAGGTGCAGGCGCAGGTAGGCGTCCTCGGTGTTTCCGGGAGCCGCGTCGAGATCAATGACCACGCGCACCACCTTGGTTCTCACCTGGCGCAGGTCGTCGGTGAGCTGTGCCGCCAGCAACGAGGCGGGGGCCTCCTCGGTGACATCGCCGCCGATCCGCGGCTCCGGGTAGAACACGTCGAGGACGGAACCGGAGTTGTGAACGGTGGCGAGGCCCCAGCCCCAGCCCTGGCGAAGCACGTCAGTCATGCGGGTCAGTGTAGTGAACGTACCCGACAACGACACCCTGCCCGGGCCTTCACCCGAGGGAGACCGGATGGCTGGTCCGGCCATCTCCGGTGTGACGGTGAGAGCCCCGGCCACGAGCACCGATGGTTGTTCGTGGCAGTAGGCTCGCAGCCATGCTTCTCGATCCCGGTACTGATCTCGTGACCCTGCTGCGCGCCGTCGTCGACATCGAGAGCGTTTCCGGCAACGAGAAACGGCTCGCGGATCTGGTGGAGGAGGTGCTTCGCACCCAGCCCCATCTCGAGGTGGCGCGCGACGGCGACTGCGTGGTTGCCAGGACCCGGCTCGGCCGCGCCCAGCGGGTGCTGATCGCCGGTCACCTGGACACCGTTCCGGTGGCCGGAAACCTACCGAGCACGGTGGAGGAGACCCCCGAGGGGATCGTGATCCACGGCAGGGGCACCGTGGACATGAAGGGCGGGGTGGCGGTCGCGTTGAAGCTAGCCTGCGAACTCGACCGACCCCGTTTCGACATCACTTGGGTGTTCTACGACCACGAGGAGGTGGACGCTTCCCTGAACGGCCTCGGACGGCTGGCGGGCAACCGCCCCGACCTGCTCGAGGGGGATTTCGCGGTCCTCATGGAGCCGACGGGGGCCCGGGTCGAAGGGGGCTGCCAGGGAACCATCCGCATCAGGATCACAGCCGAGGGCAGGGCCGCCCACAGCGCCCGCGCCTGGATGGGCGACAACGCCATTCACGGCCTGGCGGATGTGCTCGCGCGGCTCGCGGCCCACGAACCGAAACGGATCGAGGTGGATGGCCTGGAGTACCGGGAAGGGCTGAATGCTGTTCGCATCGGTGGGGGAGTGGCGGGCAACATCATCCCCCCGAGGCGTGGGTGGAGATCAACTACCGGTTCGCGCCCGACAAAAGCCTCGACGAGGCCCTGGGGTATCTGGAGGAGGTCTTCGACGGGTACACGTTCGAGGTGACCGACCTCTCCCCGGCGGCCCGGCCCGGGTTGGACAGGCCGCTCGCGCAGGAGTTCGTCGACGCGGTCGGCGGGAAGGCGTTCCCCAAGTACGGTTGGACCGACGTGTCCCGTTTCTCCGCGCTTGGGATTCCCGCGGTCAACTACGGTCCCGGGGATTCGTCGTTGGCCCACCGCGACGACGAACGCTGCCCCGCTGAACACCTGAGAATCTGCGCTGACGGCCTCCGCCGCTGGCTCGCCTGAAGGAGGAACCGATGACCGAACGCCGCCAGGGAGCCGTGGTGCTTCGCGGCCAGGCCCGCGAGGAGGTGCCGACCGCCGACGAGGCGCTGCTCGGCTCCGACGGGGACGAATGGGCCAGCAAGGATCCGTGGCGGGTGCTTCGCATCCAGGCCGAGTTCGTGGAGGGATTCGACACCCTCCACGGACTGCCCGCCGCAGTCAGCATCTTCGGTTCCGCGCGAACCGCATCAACCGACCCGATGTACCGGGCCGCGGAACGGATCGCCCGGGACCTCGCGGAGCGTGGGTTCGCCGTCATCACCGGCGGCGGGCCCGGCATCATGGAGGCCGGCAACAAGGGGGCCAGCGAGGCGGGTGGCACATCCGTGGGGCTCGGCATCGAACTTCCCCACGAGCAAGGGCTCAACCCGTACGTCGGGCTCGGCATCAACTTCCGCTATTTCTTCGCCCGCAAGACGATGTTTCTCAAGTACTCGCGCGGATTCATCGCGATGCCCGGCGGTTTCGGCACCCTGGACGAGCTGTTCGAGTCGTTGACCCTGATCCAGACCGGCAAGGTGACCCATTTCCCGGTGGTGCTTTTCGGCAGCCGCTTCTGGGGGCCGCTGCTTGACTGGATCGAGCGGGAGGTCGAGGCCTGCGGTTTCATCAGCCCTGGCGATCTGGGCTTGATCACCCTCACCGATGACGTCGGCGAAGCGGTTGCCGCCATGGGCTCTCCCGTTCAGGGCTGAATCGGTAGGCTTGGGACATGGTTTGGGTTTTCGGGGTCGTTTTCATGGTGGTGCTCGCCTTGGCTGCCTGGGCGGGTACGGGGCGGCTCGGTGAGATGCCGGAACCGGTGGACGACCGTCCGAAGGCTTTCATCCCGGACCTGCCCTTCGGGGACGAGTTCATGGAGCGGCTGCGCCTGCCGGTCGTCTCCGTCGGGTACGAGAAGAGTCAGGTGGACGGCTTCCTGGAGGAGACCCGGCACCGGCTGCCACCGGAGCCTCCCCGGTTCGACGTGGTGGTCGGGGGCTACGACATGCAGGCGGTCGATGTGGTGATCAACAAGATCGTCGAGGACCTCGGGCTGCGTTCCGGGCCGCCAGCTTCCGAGGCCGCTGCCGACCCCGGGGCGCTGCCTCCGGTCGCTCCGGACCCGGCTGATGCGTCAGGGACTCTCCGGATGCGGAATAATGGAGGAGTTCACTTGGACTCCAAGGATTGAGGTTTGGCACATGGCAGCGATGAAACCCCGCACGGGAGACGGACCCATGGAGGTCGCGAAGGAGGGACGCGGCATCGTGATGCGTGTTCCCGTTGATGGCGGTGGGCGACTGGTGGTCGAGATGAATGCAACGGAGGCAACCGACCTGCTCAACGCCTTGAGGGGCGTCGTTGGCTGAGCAGCTGAATCCGCGTTGATGATGGGGTCGCCCGGGAGTGTTCTCCCGGGCGACCCTCGTGGTCAACGGGATCCGTGGAAGGCGATGGCCTTCTCGTAGACCGTGATGGTCTCCTTCGCGATCTGCTCCCACGAGAACTCGTCGATGCAGCGTTGCCTCCCTGCCTTCCCGAACTTTTCGGCGAGCGCAGGATCGCCAGTGAGGCGGTTCACCTTGGTCGCGAAATCGGCCTCGAAGGCGGAGATGAACTTAGGATCGGATGCCTGGGCCGGATCGTAAGGAACGAGCAGGCCCGTTGTGCCGTCGACGACCACCTCCGGGATTCCACCCACCGCGGAGGCGACGACCGCGGTCTCGCAGGCCATGGCCTCCAGGTTCACGATGCCCAGGGGCTCGTAGACACTCGGGCAGGCGAAAACCGTCGCATGGGTCATGACCTGCCGAACGGAGGCCCGGGGCAGCATTTCCGGCACCCAGATCACAGGTGCGCTGCGCTTGGCCTGGAGTTCCGCGAACGCCCCGTCGAACTCGGCGGCGATCTCCGGGGTGTCGGGGGCGCCCGCGAGCAGCACCACCTGGGTTTCGGGATCGAACTGCTGGGCTGCCCGGACCAGGTGGATCAGCCCCTTCTGGCGGGTTATGCGGCCCACGAAAACCACCGTCGGGCGGTCCAGGTCGATGCCCAGGCCTTGCACCACGTCGGTGCCGTTGTCCGGTTTGAACTCGTCGGGGTCGATTCCGTTCTTGACCACGAACACCCTGTCGGGATCCAGGTCCGGGTAGGAGGCGAGAACGTCCTTGCGCATCCCCGCGGAGACGGAGATGACGGCGTCGGCGGCCTCGAAGGCGGTCTTCTCCGCCCAGGATGAGACCCGGTAGCCACCTCCCAGCTGTTCCGCCTTCCAGGGACGGTGCGGCTCGAGGGAGTGCGAGGTGACCACGTGGGCGCGGTCCAGCATCAGCCCGGCCAGGTGACCGCCCATGTTTGCGTACCAGGTGTGGGAGTGCAGCACATCGGTGTCATCGGCGACCGCGGCCGCCATGGACAGGTCGGCTCCCAACACCCGCAGGGCCGCGTTCGCCCCGGCCGGCCAGGACTCGGGATGCGCGACGGCGCCGTCGCGGGGCTCGCCCATGCAGTGAACATCGACTTCGATGAACTTCCTGAGCTGTGGGACGAGCTGGGCCACATGGACCCCAGCCCCGCCGTAGATCGATGGTGGGTACTCACGAGTCAGCAGCGACAGTTTCATACTTCGCAATGATATCTTTCCAAACCTGTTGTGAGGGAACCGGCGAAGCGCTAGGTTTCAGACATGGTGGCACGCCCGAAGATCCTGTCAATCGTCCTCGCCGGTGGCGAGGGGAAGAGGTTGATGCCGCTGACCTCCGATCGCGCCAAACCAGCGGTGCCGTTTGGAGGCAGCTATCGGCTGATCGACTTCGTCCTGTCCAATCTCGCGAACTCTGGGTTGACCCAGGTCGCGGTCCTGACCCAGTACAAATCCCACTCCCTGGACCGACACATTTCCATGACGTGGCGGTTCTCGACCCTGATGGGCGCCTACGTGACGCCCGTCCCCGCTCAGCAGCGTCTTGGGCCCCGCTGGTACCAGGGGTCCGCCGACGCCATCTACCAGTCGCTCAACCTGATCCGCGACGCCAATCCCGACTACGTCGTCGTGTTCGGCGCGGACAACATCTACCGGATGGACATCGAGCAGATGGTGGATGCCCACATCGATTCCGGTCTTGGCTGCACCGTCGCGGGCATTCGTGTGCCCCGCAGCGAGGCCAGCGCGTTCGGCATCATCGATGCGGGGGAGGACAAACGCATCAAGAGTTTCCTGGAGAAACCCACCGAACCGCCGGGGCTGCCCGACTCGCCGGAAGAGTCGTTCGCCTCGATGGGTAACTACATCTTCTCCCGTCACGCGTTGGTGGAGGCGCTCAGGGCCGATGCGGAGAACCCGACGGCCAAACACGACATGGGCGGTGACATCGTCCCGTGGTTCACCGCCCAGGGCCAGTCACAGGTCTACGACTTCAAGGACAACGTGGTTCCCGGTGCGACGGAGAAGGACCTCAACTACTGGCGGGACGTCGGCACCATCGACGCCTACCACGAGGCCCACATGGACCTGGTGTCCGTCGAGCCGGAATTCAATCTCTACAACAGCGACTGGCCGTTGCTGACGAACCAGTCCCAGGCGCCCGGGGCGAAGTTCGTCATCCGCGGGAAGGCGGAGGATTCCATCGTCAATCCCGGATGCATCATTTCCGGCGGCGAGGTGGATCGCACCGTGCTCGGCCCGAATGTGCGCATCGACAAGTGGTCGCAGGTCTCGGACTCCGTGTTGATGGACGGCGCGAACGTGGGCCGTGACGCCGTCGTGCGCCGCGCCATCCTCGACAAGCACGTGATCGTCACCGACGGGGCGCAGATCGGTGTCGATCACGACCACGACCGGGAGCGCGGTTTCCACGTCTCACCCAACGGTGTGGTCGTCGTCGGCAAGGACACCGTCGTCCCGCGGGACTGAGAGAAAAACAACGATGGCCGCCTGCTGGTGGACTCCATCCACCCAGGCGGCCATCGTTCGCCCGCTGGTGGTTTCTCAGTCCTTGACCGCCACCAGCAGGCCGTTGCCCACCGTGAGCAGAGTGGTGGTGTAGCTGTCGGCGGCCCTCACCGCGTCGAGGGCCTCGCGGATGATGATGGTTTCGTCGCCCTCCCGGCCGGGATCGGCGACGGTGTTGTACCAGAGCACGTCGTGGATGATCAGGAGACCGCCCGGGCGCAGCAGGCGCAGGGCGGCGGCCACGTACTCGACGTACTCCAGTTTGTCGCCGTTGATGAATACGATGTCATAGGCGCCGTCCCGCAGCTTCGGGAGGATTTCCAGGGGAGCGCCTGCGATCAGCCGGCAACGGGACGGCGGATAGCCCGCGGCGTTGAGGAAGGACCGTGCAGGCAGCTGATTGTCGGCCTCGGAGTCAATGCTGGTCAGCACTCCGTCGGAGGTCATCCCGGCGAGCAGGGGCAGGGCGGAGGTGCCCAGCGCGGTACCGATCTCGACCACGGTTCGCGCATTCACGGCCTTGGCCAGTACGGTGAGGGCGGAGGCCACACCCTGACTGACCGGGGTGAGCCCGGCCTGAACCGCCTCCACCCGGGCCTGCTGAAGACCATCGGCGATGGGGGAGTGGGCCTCGGCGAAGCTCCAGCTCTCCGCCGTCGGCGCCGGGATGGGAGAATCAGCTATGTGAGTCACACGGCAACTCTACCCAGTTCGATGCCCTTATCCGTGGAGGCTCTATCCTGAACCGCATGAGTCATGTGGCCTACGCCGACAACCCGGGCGGCGCGCAGCAGTTGGTCGTCGCGACCGGTCGGCGTGTGGGGGGTGCCGATGCCGTCGCATCACTTGGATCCGGCTTGGCGTCGTCGGCGATGACCGGGCAGGAAAACATCCACGACGAGGAATCGCTCGTCACTTTCGAGGAGGCCTGAACCATGCCTGCAAGTCCGGAACAGCCCATTTTCGGGCGGCTGCTGACCGCCATGATCACCCCGTTCGGGTCGGACGGGCGCGTGAACCTCGCCGAGGCGGCCCGGTTGGCCCGGCACCTGGTGGATGGACAGGGACACGACGGCCTGGTGATCAACGGAACCACCGGGGAGTCCCCCACCACCAGCGATGAGGAGAAACAGGAACTGCTCAAGGCGGTGGTCGAGGCGGTTGGGGACCGCGCCTCGGTGGTGGCCGGGGTCGGCACCTTCGACACGCGCCACACGATCGAACTCGCGGGACAGGCCGCGGAGGCCGGTGCCGACGGGCTGCTGGTGGTGACCCCCTACTACTCGCGCCCTCCCGTTGATGCGCTCGAAGCTCACTTCCTCGCCGTTGCCGACGCCACCGAACTCCCCCTCATGCTCTACGACATCCCGCATCGCACGGGTATCCCGATTCCAGAGGCGTCGCTGCTGCGCCTGGCGGACCATCCCAGGATCGCGGCGGTCAAGGACGCCAAGGCGGATATCTGCTCGTCCTCGGTCGTGATCGCCAACACCACGCTGACCTACTACGCGGGCGACGACGCCTACCTGCTGCCGTTGCTGGCCGTTGGTGGGGCAGGGGTGGTTGGGACGTCCACGCACTTCTCGGGCCTCCAGGTCCGCGCGCTCATCGACGCGTTCGTCGCAGGGAACCTCGAACAGGCGCGGCAGCTCAACGCCCAGCTGCTGCCGGTCTTCCGGGGGGTGTTCGCCACCCAGGGAACGATGATGGTCAAGGCGGCCCTGAACCGCCGCGGTTTCGACGTCGGGAGGTGCCGCCCTCCCATGGGAACGGTCGCCCCGGAGGTCCTCGAACGTTTCCTGGGGATTCTGGACACCCAACTCTGAGCGTTTTCCCGGAAAACTCACAGGAACCTGAAGACCTCGCCCGGCGGCAGAAACCCGTTGGAACAAAGCCTCATCACCGTGCGTTGAAGGTTGTGTGAGAGGCGTGGAACGCTTCACACACACAGGTTCCTCACAGGATGAGGTGCCAGATTGTTTCCCATGGAGAGGCGAGGCGTGTTCCGCAACAAAGCGAGGCCAAACGAGCCGGACTGGGTTGCGCCCACCTGGGCGGAACTGGTCCGGGACCACTCGGCGCAGGTCTACCGCCTGGCCTACCGGCTCACCGGCAATCGCCACGACGCCGAAGACCTCACCCAGGATGTGTTCGTCCGGGTGTTCAAATCGATCCACAACTTCCAACCCGGCACCCTCGAGGGCTGGCTGCATCGCATCACCACCAACCTGTTCCTGGACTCCGCGCGACGCAGACAACGGATCCGCATGGATGCCCTGAGCTCGGCACCGGAACACGTCTGGGGACAGGACCGCAGCCCTGAGGAACTCCACGCGGACGGGGCCCTGGACGCCGACGTGGCGAATGCCCTGGCGGCCCTGAAGCCCGAGCAGCGCGTCGCCGTTGTGCTCTGCGACATCGAGGGAATGAGCTACGAGGAGATCTCGGAGGTGCTGGGCATCAAACTCGGTACCGTGCGCAGCCGGATCGCCCGCGGACGTGCCCAGCTGCGTGACGCGCTCGCCCATCGCGCGCCGAGCGAGGACCATGCCCGATATCTCGGGGTGTCATAGGAGGTGCGGGGAAACGACTGCCGCCGCTACGAGGACGACCTTTCCGGGTTCGTCGATCGGACCCTGCCCGAACGCCGCGTCAACCAGGTCAGTGAGCACCTGGTCCGGTGCCCGGAATGCTCCGCCGCCGTCGACGAGCTACGGCGGGTGCGTTCCAGGCTGAACTCCTGCCGGGCCGCCGCCACCCTGCCCGAAACCTTGGCCGAAAGGCTCCAGAACATCGCGGGAAACGAGTGCGACCAGCCGCTTTACCTGGCCGGGGACGGGCCACGTCGTCACAGTCGCGGTGGACGCCTGATCCGCGGAGGCATGGCCGCAACCGTGGCGCTGGCGACGTTGATGATGCTCTCCCTGGCGCTTGCGAAGGAACCCGCGGTCGTGGGTGATCCGGTCAGGGCGGCGCGCGAACAGTACTCGCTGGCGCTGACCACCATCAGCGTCGGACAGGGAGTCGGCGCCGTGCAGTGGGCGCGCGAACGGGGCGCCAGGCCCGGTGCAGCAACGCAGCTCAGTCCTCGCACCTTCGATCTCGGCCAGGCCGTCCCGATCGACGAGAACAACGCGATGATCCGGCTCGGCAACAACGGTCAGAGCATCACCTACTCCGGGCGACAGCGGGTCTGGTTGATGGACGGAGACGGTGTCCACCGGCCGAACGACGTGGAGGTCGATGTCGTCGCGGGAGAAGGAGCCACTCTGGCGGTCCTGGACGGAACCGGGGAACGTTTCCTCTCCTGGTTCGTTCCCACGATGGGTTGCTGCTCATCCCTTGCCGAAACCGGCTGGCAGTTCTACACCTACCAGAGCTCGGACACGGTGGCCGGACGCAGCGCATCCGTGGTCGAGGCCCGCGGCGACGGGCATCTCGTGGCGCGCTGGTGGCTCGATGACGACACGGGGCTTCCGTTGTGGGTCGAGCGCTACGACACGACGGGACGCCCTACGCTGGTTTTCGGATTCGTCAGCATAAACATCGGGACTGCGCAGCTGGCCACGGATTCCACCCAGCCCTACCCGATGGAATCCGTCTCCAGCGCCAACACCTCCGGGTGGTGCGTTGGCCTGCCTGAGTGTCCGCTGGAACTGGGAGGTCTTCCCCTGGTGGCCCACGCCAGTTCTGGCGAGGGACAGAACGTCTACCAACGGTTGGTCTACTCCGACGGTGTGCGTACCCTGAGCGTCTCGTGGACCCCGGGTGTGCTGGCAGGTGGGATCCGGGTTTCCGACGACTCGCCCGGACTGCCTCAAGTTTCCGCCTGGCAGGTGGGCGACGGCGTGGTCTCCGTGGCGACCAACGGTCCGCGGGCGCTGATGGCGGAGGCGTGCAAGGCTCTGCCGAAGCCGCAGGAGAACAAGTACGGCCTGCTGGAACGCATGGGAAGTGGCCTGGGACGGCTGGTTGGGATTGGTTGAACGCCCGGCCGCGGGTAGCCTGAGCGTGTGTTCAACATCGACGCCACCGAGCTGATTCTTCTTCTGGTACTCGGCGTCGTCATGTTCGGTCCCGAGAAGCTTCCCGCGTTCGCGCGGAAGGCGGCCCGGGTGTTCGTGGCGCTCCGGGGGATCGCGAACAACGCCCAGACGCAGCTGCGCCAGGAACTCGGCCCCGAGTATTCCGATCTCAAGATCGAGGACCTCAACCCCAAACGGTTCGTCGCCAAGCACATGCGCGAGGAGATCGCGGCCATTGAGGAGGCCAAACGTGAGATCTCCGACACGGGCAGAGCCGCGAAGGCCGCCGCCACCGGCGTGACGACCGCCACGGCGGTGAGGCACGACCAGCCGGATGCGGTTACCGAAACCCCACCGCCGAAGCCCTTGGCCGTCCCCTACGACCCGGAGGCAACCTGATCACACCGGGCTGACGGGCAGCATCCGCCCCAGCAGGTTTCTGCTGCGATTTGCCAGGTCCTCGCCCAGGTTCAACAGGGCCTGTGCGGCCGGATGGTCCGGGGCGCTGAGCACGAGGGGCTCGCCCCTGTCCCCGCCCGCCAGGAGCGCCTCGTCGAAGGGAACCTGCGCCAGCAGCGGCACGTCGTATCCGAGCCGCTCGCTCAGCGCTTCCGCCACCAGGGTGCCGCCTCCGGATCCGAACAGCTCAATCCGGTAGGACTTCCCGGTGTCGGGGGCCGTGAACTCCAGCCAGCTCATGTTCTCAACCACACCCAGTACCCTCTGTTTGAGGATGTGGGCCATGGTGCCGGCCCGTTCGGAAACCTCGGAGGCGGCGAGCTGCGGGGTGGTCACGACCAGCACCTCGGAGTTCGGGATCTTCTGGCCCAGGCTCATCGCGACATCGCCCGTGCCCGGGGGGAGATCGAGAAGCAGGAAGTCCACATCACCCCAGAAGACATCGGCCAGCAGCTGTGTGAGGGCCCGGTCCAGGATGGGGCCGCGCCAGGCGACCACCTGATCACGGGACGGTTTCAGCATGCCCACCGAGATCACCTTCAGGCCCTCCGCGGCCGGGACCGGCAGGATCATGTCGTCGACGACCGTCGGGCGGGAATCACCCAAACCCAGCATGTCGGGGATGGAATGGCCGTAGATGTCGGCGTCGAGGATTGCGACATCGCGACCGGCCTTGGCGAGGGCCAGGGCCAGGTTCACCGTCACCGAAGATTTTCCGACCCCACCCTTGCCGGAAGCGACCGCGATGACCTTCGTCAGATTTCCCGGTTTGGCGAACGGGATCTCGCGTTCCGGTTGACCGCCGCGCAGCACCTGCCGCATCGCGGATCGTTGCTCGTCGTCCATCACTCCCAGTTCGACGTGCACGCCCTTGACGCCCTCGACGGTTTCCACGGCCTCGGTCACACGCTTGGTTATCTCGGCGCGCATCGGACACCCGGGAACGGTCAACAGAACCCGGATGAAGAGCTGGCCTTCATCGTCGGCCATCAACTCATCGACCATGCCCAACTCGGTTATCGGGCGGCGAATTTCGGGATCCTCCACGGTGTGCAGTGCAGCTCGGACCAGAGGAAGAAGAGGGTTCTCATTCGTCACCCCTCCATACTCCCGCACAGTTCAGTCGGTTTCCAGCCCCTGCGAGTCGGCTCGGGAGGCCAGGGCGTCCCCGAGCAGGGCCAAGCTGACCCCCACCAGGGCGGGCAACCAGATGGATGTGAGAACGGCCAGCACCACGACGACGGGCCCCAGAATCAGGTGCACGGTCAGTCGTTGCCGGTAGGTGAAGCGGTTCTGCGCGGCTGGTGCCATCCGGAGCCGCCACAGGAAACCGTAGGCGACCAGCAGTAGCAGAGCCGCCCCGGCCCCGACCCAGAGGCCCGAACCGAGCACCCACAGTGACCAGGTCGCCACTCCCGCCATCACCAGGTGCCCCGCGAGCAGCACCACGGAATACCAGCTGATCTGCTGGGGTTCGCTCATGGTTCCTCCCTTTTCTCGTTGACGGCCTGTTCCAGGCGTTCCGTGAGTTCACGCAGTTCGGAACGCAGCTCGGAACGGACGAAGTCGCGGGTTGCCAGTTCCCCCAGGTGCATCCGGATGGCGGCGATCTCGCGGGCCAGGAAGTCCATGTCGGCCCGCGACTGGGCCGCCAGGCGGCGGTCCTCGTCGAGACTCAGCTTGTCCCGCACCTCCTGCCGGTTCTGGGCCAGCAGGATCAGTGGGGCCGAGTAGGAGGCCTGCGTCGAGAAGAACAGGTTCAGCAGGATGAACGGGTAGGGATCCCAGGAAAAACCGTAGATGCCGACCACGTTGAAGATCACCCACGCCCCGACGAAAACCGTCATGTAGGCGATGAACTTGCCGGTTCCCATGAAACGGGCGGCGGCCTCCGCGAATTCGCCGAAGGCCTCCGAGTCGAGAGTCACCTTCGGCAGCAGCCGGCGCCGCCTCGACCGCGGTTCTGACAGGGGACTGCGCTCAGCCATGGCTCACCTCCACGGGCTCGTCCATCTGGGTTCCGCGCCAGTCGTCGGGCAGCATGTGGTCGAGGACGTCATCCACGGTCACCGCCCCGACGAGCGCCCCGTCGGAATCCACCACGGGCGCCACCACCAGATTGTAGGTGGCGAAGAAACGCGAGACCTGCGCCAGGGGTGAGTCGGGACTCAAGGGCTCCAGGTTGTGATCCATCATCGTTGCCACCATCAGGGTGGGGGCGGCCCGCAGCAGCTGCTGGAAGTGGACCGCTCCCACGTAGCGGCCCGACGGGGTCTCCAGCGGGGGGCGGGTGACGAACACCATGGAGGCCAGGGCCGGGGTCAGCTGTTCCTCGCGGATGCGGGCCAGGGCCTCCGCCACGGTTGCGTCCGTTCCCAGCACCACCGGCTCGGGGGTCATCATGCCGCCCGCGGTGAACTCGCCGTAGACCAGCAGCCGGCGCACGTCGGAAGCATCCTCCGGTTCCATGTGCTCGAGCAGGTCCTCCGCGACCGCCTCGGGGAGGTCTTTGATGAGGTCCGCGGCGTCGTCGGGATCCATTTCCGCCAACACATCGGCGGCGCGGTTGGTCTCCAGTTTCGAGATCAGCTGGATCTGTTCGTCCCCGGGTAGTTCCTCGAGGGCCTCCGCCAGGGTCTCGTCGTCAAGGGCCTTGATGACTTCCACCAGTCTGTCCGGGTCGAGGTCGTGGAGTTCCTGTGCGATGTCGGCCGGTTTCATGTCCGAGAACTTCGCCACCAGGTGTTCCGGGGAACGACCCGTCGCCAGCACCAAGTCCGGAACCTGGTTCCACTGAATGATGTCGGTGACGCGGCGGCCCCCGAAACCGAAACGGCTGACCCTGGTGCGGCTCGTGATGGCGATCTGGAACAGTTCCCACTCGCGGTTGCGCACCTGGATCATCGAGACGTCGTAGATCCGGGTCGGGACGTCGCGGGGAACGGGACGGTCGAACAGGTCGGTGGCCACCAGCCATTCCGTTTCGCGCTTCTTGAAGCGGCGGGTGTCGACCTGACCGAGGATGGCAACCTGGTTGACTGTTATGTTGTGCACCCGGATCATGGGCACGAAGATCCGTTGTCGGGCGAACAATTCGACCACCAGGCCACGCACCCGGGGTGCCAGGGTACCGGTTCGCAGGTGGAAGACCACGTCCTTGACACGACCCACCTGATCGCCCGCCGCGTCGACCACGGGAAGACCGACCAAGCGGGAGATGAAAACCGCGGACTCCTTGGCGCTCATGGGCATGAATCTACACTTGAACAACGCGCAAGTGCTTGCCGGACACTGACCAGGAGCCAAGATGACCCCCGCCGTTCCAACCCGACGGTTCACCCCGATTGTTTCCACCAGCAGGTTGTTCGAGCTGGACTATCCTCAACGCGTCGGAAGCTACGGCACCTACGAGGAGGCGCAGGCGGCGGTCGATTTCCTGTCCGATTCGAAGTTCGCGGTGGCGAACCTGATGATCGTGGGAACCAACCTGAAATCCGTGGAACGAGTGACGGGCAGACGCACCTGGAGTTCAGTCCTGATCCAGGGAGCCGTCTCCGGCTTCGGCACCGGGATAGTCGTGGGTTTGATGTTCTACCTGTTCATGCAGAGCGAAAACACCTTCCTGTCGCTGATCCTGGCCGGGCTCGGGCTCGGTGTCAGCTTCGGCATGCTCTCCGCTGCCCTGGCCTATGCACTGAGCGGCGGGCGACGAGACTTCGAGTCGATGCGGCAGGTGGTGGCAACCGGCTACGAGGTGCTGTGTGAGCACAAGGCGGCGGCCGAGGCGCGCGAACTGCTCGCCAAGTGGCCCGGGCACAGGGCGACAGGGATCAACTGAGTAGGGTTTCTGGTATGGACTTGACCTGGGATCTGTACAACCCCGCCAGCCGCGCCGGCCGCATCCTCGTGGTGGCCCCCAGCATCGGCGGGAACTGCTCACACCAGTGGGCGAAGGTGGCGGAGCTTTTGACGAGCGACGCCCTGGTGGTGTTCGTCGACTACCCCGGCCATGCGCTGAGCGAGGTCTGGAATGACGAGGACGAACCAACCCTGGACGTGGTTGCCTCGGCCATCATGGACGTTGTCCACGAGGTCCGGGAGCAGGTCGGCGAGCTTCCCGTGTTCTTCGCGGGGCTCTCCATAGGAGGTGCCACCGGCCTGCACCTAGCACGTGATCACGCCGATGAACTGGCCGGGGTCGCGGTGCTGTGCTCGGCGGCCACCGTGGGGGAACCCGACCGATGGTTCGAGCGCGCCGAACTTGTTGAGACCTCCGGCACCCAGCAGCTGCTGGAGGAAACCTCGAAACGCTGGTTCACCCCGGCCTTCAAGGCGGCCAATCCCCGCGTCACGACCACCATCATGGAGGGCCTGGCCGCGGCGGACGACCACTCATACGCGCAGCTCTGCCGCTGCCTGGCGCATCACGACCTGCGCGCCGACCTGAGGGACATCCGCTGCCCGCTGCTCCTCATCGCCGGGGAACGCGACAGCTCCACGCCGATCGCGAACCAGGAACTGGTCGCGGCCAGCGTGCCCGGCGCCCAGCTGTCCGTGATCCCGGAGGCGGCCCACCAGGTCACGGTGGCCGCGCCGGACACCACGGCGAATCTGCTGCGCGCTTTCATGGACCGGGTGACCCGTCAGGCAAGGACGGAACTCCCGGACGACTGACGCTAAACGGATCCGAGCAGGAGAAGGGCCCGCCTCGATGGGAGATGGTTCCACCGAGGCGGGGCGGTCGGCGGTCAGCCCTTCAGACGGGCCAGCCAGGCCTCCACGTCCCTGCTCGCGCGGGGCAGCGAGGCCGACAGGTTCTCGGGGTCGCCCTCGGTGATGAGGATGTCGTCCTCGATGCGCACCCCGATGCCGCGGTACTCCTCGGGCACGAGAAGATCGGTCGACTTGAAGTAGAGGCCCGGTTCCACCGTGATCACCATGCCCGGCAGCAACTCCGCGTCGCGGTACCTCTCCCTGCGGGCGGCGGCACAGTCGTGGACGTCCAGACCGAGGTGGTGCGATGTTCCGTGCACCATCCAGCGTCGGTGATAACCGCCGTCGTCGGCGAGGGTTTCCTCGACCGAGCAGGGCAGCACACCGATCTCTGCCAGGAACTCCGAGATCACCCGGATCGCCGCGCGGTGCGGATCCAGGAAACCGTTGCCCGCCCGGCAGGCCGCGATACCGGCCTCCTGGGCCGCCAGCACCACCTCGTAGACGCGGCGTTGCGCGTCGGTGTAGCGGCCGTTGACCGGCAGCGTGCGGGTCACGTCCGCCGTGTAAAGCGAGTTGACCTCGACCCCGGCATCCAACAGCAGCAGGTCGCCGTTCAGGATGTCGCCGTCGTTGCGAATCCAATGGAGGGTGTTGGCGTGATCACCGCCCGCGGAGATGGTGTCGTAGCCGACGTTGTTGCCCAGGTGGCGGGCGTGCAGGCCGAAGACCCCCTCCACCCAGCGTTCGCCACGACCGCCTGCCACGGCGTTCGGGAGTTCGCGGGCAACCGCCTCGAAACCCACCCGGGTGGCATCGCAGGCGCGGCGCAACTCGCCGACCTCGAAGTCGTCCTTGACCAGGCGCAGTTCGGAGAGCGTGCGGAACAGCTCCGCGTCCGCGTCCTGCGCCTGGCCGCCACGAAGCTCATCGACCATGGCGGTGATTCCCGGATCGGCCTCGCGAACCACCCGCAGGCCGACGACCCCGGAAAGTTCGTCCCTCAGCTGACGCAGGTCCCGGCAGGGGAAACCTACCCGGGCGGCCATTTCCTCCAGTGAGTCGCGCTGGCCGACCCACATCTCCCCATACCGGCTGGAGGCGTAGAACTCCTCGTCCGTCCTGGGACAGCGGGGCCGGAAGTACAGGCAGACACCGGTGGGGGAGACCACGGCAACCGCATCGGGTTCCCGGTCCTCACCCAGCCCCGTCACCCAGGCGAAGGTGGAATGGGGGCGGAACCGGTAGTCGCAGTCGTTGGAACGCACCTTGTACGACCCGGCAGGAATCACGAGGGTCGCGCCGGGGAAGGCTTCGCGCAGGGAGGCCCAGCGGGCGGGGGTCCAGTCGGCGGCCGCCAGTCGCTCGGGCGGAACCTCAGAGTAGGGCGCCCAGCCCGAGACGATGAACTTCTTGAAGGCCTCCGAGTACGGGGACTTCCGGTTGTCTGCGCGATCTTTCGCCTCGTGGCTGTCTACCTGCTCTGCACTCATGGGTCATGAGTTTAATTCCCGGTAGATTTACGTTCCAGAACGTTGGAAGGAAACGCATGCTCGCAGACCCCGCTGACCAGCAACACCTACTGACCCTGGCTGAACTCGACTCAGAGATCGGGCGTTTGCAACACACCGCCAAGACCCTGCCGCAGCACGCCCGCATCGCTGAATTGATGACCACCCGGCAGGCGATCACCGACGATCTGGTGGCTGCCACCACCCGCGCCCAGGACCTGGAGCTCTCGGTTCACCGGGCGGAATCCGACCTGACGCCGGTGCGGGCCCGGCTGGAAAGGGAGAACCGGAGGGTGGATGACGGTTCCGTCACGGACCCGAAGGTGCTACGCGGACTCGTGGAGGAGGTGGAACGCATCAAACGGCGGATAACCGAACTGGAGGATGCCGAGCTCGACCTGATGGGACAGCTCGAGGAGGCAGCCGCGGAACGCGACGAGCTGGCCGCCCGCAAGAAGAACGTCGAGGACGAACTGCGCGCCGACGTCGCCGCCCGCGACGCCGAGGTGGGCAGGTTGAGCGGTGAGGCGAAGGTCATCGCCTCCAGCAGGGCCTCAGAGGCCAAGAAGGTGCCCGCCCCGCTGCTGACCCTCTACGAGAAGATCCGCGCGCACAGCGGCCTAGGGGCAGCCAAACTGCATCGCGGCCGGTGCAGCGGATGTCAGCTGGAACTCACCGTCTCGGACCTCGACACGTACCGCAAGGCCCCGCAGAACGAGGTGCTCCGGTGCGTCGAGTGCGACCGGATTCTCATCCGGACAGCTGATTCGGGCCTTTGATGCCGAGCCCCGATCTCAGGGTCTCACCGGGGATTCCCCACGCTCTTTCAAAGGGACTCGCTCTGCTGCGAGGCAGGCTGGACGTGTCTGCCGATTTTCCCGGGAAGGCGCTCGAGGAGGTGGATGGCCTCCGGGACAACCCGCCAGGTTTCCCGGGGCACGCCGACCGGACCGCCGTGGAACTCGTCACGGTTGATCCCGCCGCATCCAAGGACCTGGACCAGGCAATCCGGATCGAACGGAACGGGTCGGGATACCGGGTTCACTACGCCATCGCGGATGTCGCGGCGTGGGTGAGACCGGGATCCGCGCTGGAGGCCGAGGCAATGCGACGCGGGGAGACGCTGTACGCGCCCGGGGCCAAGGTGCCGCTGTATCCCGATTCCTTCTCGGAGGGGATCGGATCGCTGCTGGCCGACGGCAGACCCCGTCCGGCGGTGCTGTGGACCCACGACCTGGACGCTGACGGGGTGCCCACCAGGGTGGGTGTCGAGCGGGCTCTGGTCTGTTCGCACGCGAAACTCTCCTACGAGGAGGTCCAGGCGGATGCGGACGCTGGCCGGGCGCACCCGAGCGTCGCGCTGCTGTCCGTCGTCGGTGAACTACGGCAGCGCCTCGAGGCCGAACGCGGGGGCGTTTCTCTCAACCTGCCCGGACAGGAGATCGTCGCGGAGAACGGAACCTGGTTGACGAGGTTTCGCTCCTCGCTACCGGTGGAGAGGCACAACGCCCAGGTCTCGCTCCTGACCGGCATGGTCGCCGCGGAACTCATGGTGGGCGCAGCGGTCGGGATCCTGAGAACCCTACCGGCTGCCAGTCCTGAGGCGATCGATCGCCTCCGCCTCAGCGCCGGGGCCCTAGGGGTCGACTGGCCGGTCGCGCAGTCGTACCCGGATTTCGTCCGGGGGCTGGAACCGGGGGAACCCGCGGAGCTCGCGGTGCTGGCCCGCTGCACATCGCTGTTCCGGGGCGCCGGTTACCGAAGTTTCGACGGCTCGCTGCCCGGTGACGACTTGGGACATTCCGCCCTGGCGGCCCGCTACAGCCACGTCACCGCACCCCTGCGGCGGCTGGTGGATCGTTTCGCGTCCGAAATCTGCGTGAGCATCGGGCAGGGAGAACCGGTTCCCGGGTGGGTGCGTGAGAACCTCGCCGGGCTGCCGGAGCTGATGGCGGCCAGTAACCGGCGAGCCCGTTCCTGGGAACACTCGGTGGTGGATCTGGCTGAGGCGCTGGTCCTGCAAAAGCGGGTGGGAGAGGTTTTCGACGCGGTCCTAATCGATGTCAATCCGAGGTCCGGGATGGGAACCTTTCAGATCGCAGACCCGGCGGTGGAGGCGAAACTGCCCGCGGAGGGCCGTGAACCCGGCCGGGCGGTTCGGGTGCGGTTGGATGAGGTGGATCTCAGCGAGGGCAGGACGGTGTTCTCCCATGCCGTTTGAGGCCGTTGGGGAAGCTAGACTTGCTGCTTGGACGAGTCGGCCGGGTGATCGCGGCCCGGGTAACCGGGCTGAGGAAAGTCCGGACTCCGCAGAGCAGGGTGGTGGGTAACACCCACCCGGGGTGACCCGCGGGACAGTGCCACAGAGAACAGACCGCCCGGCCCAACGGCCGGGTAAGGGTGAAACGGTGGTGTAAGAGACCACCAGTGCGCCGGGTGACCGGCGCAGCTCGGTAAACCCCACCCGGAGCAAGACCAAGAAGGCCAGTCCGCTGGCCGCGGAAACCGTCTGAGCGCTGCTCGCGCGAGGTTTCCGGGTAGGTTGCAGGAGCCCACCGGCAACGGCGGGCCTCAGATGGATGGTCACCGTCAGACAAAATCCGGCTTACAGGCCGGCTCGTCCCCGAAAGGCTCGGATAGGAGTCTTGTCAGGCTTTGAATTGCACTTTGGCTAACATCATGATGCAGGATGGTGTTGGAAATCAGGCTCTGGGAGGCCCTGAAAAGAACCCCGGGCGCGAAAAGGCCCTTACCCGATCCGAGTGGGGTTCGTGTATGTGTGGTATACGAGTCCCGGGTGCCGGGGAGTAGTCCGAGACCAAGATGCTGGCTGAACACACGGCTCGCCACCAACCAGCGTGGCAGTCCGCTAGTAATAGGCCTGTCTGGTGCCGATGAAGCCGACGCCGTGCGGCGTTCATAAGAGCGATATGAATACGTATTCGTACTGTATGCAATTAGAAGATTGGTGTCGATGTACTTGCGACCCTTTGAGTGCGTTTTGGTGCTGTTCATGCGTGGGAAGTCTGCGATACAACGGGCCGGTCACGGAGCACGTGGCAACCGAACTTCGGGTTCAGCGATATCGCCTTCAGCTAAGCCACGACGACCTGGCGGAGCGCACTGGCCTATCGAAGGTACAGGAGCTCCGACAGCAGCGTCTCCAAGCGGATGTGATGCCCACCATCGATCAAGCCACAGATGACCGCCTCCGCCAGGCTCGGCAGGGCAGCGACGATAGCTGGGAGCTGCGGTGAATGCCGGAATCAGTCCGCCGTCGAACAGCCAGGTGGAGAAGGCCGATAGCCAGTTGCGCAAGATCTTCAGGGGTGAGAAGCCGACGGAGGCTCTGGAGCACTGTCTTGAGGTCGTCGAGCGGCACCGGCAGACCTACGCTCGTCTTATGCTGAACGCCAACATCGGGGTGCGGCGTTATGCCCAGGAGCTGGGGATCGAGGCACAGGCCACGCAACGTCTCAAACGGATGCAGACCATCATCGAGAAACTGACTGAGCGGGAATCGAGGATGAACCTCGCGCGAATGCACGATATCGGTGGGGTCAGGGTCGTCGTAGACGACCTGGACGCGCTGCGCCGCCTCCAAGGAGAAGGTGGTGGCGAGGCGACGCAGGAACGGGGTCGAGACAATCGACTACGTGGCCAAACCCCGGCAGAGTGGCTATCGGGCTGCCCACCTCATCTGCATGTACTCCGGTAAGGGCGTGATCAGGCCGGTGGGTGTGCAGCTTCGCACCTCGGCGATGCACAGGTGGGCGGTCATGGTGGAAGAGGTATCTGCCCGGCTTGGAGTGAATCACAAACAGGATGATTACACACCGTTCCACAAGTGGGCCCTTCTGTGGTCGCGTAAACTGGAGGCAGCCGAACTCGGCCTCCCATCGAATCCGTTCAGGTGACCCACGCCTCGTACTTCCGCAGCGGGTTGGAGAGCGTGGAACAGTACCTGCGGTCGGTGATGGAGGACGACGGCATCGCGGTCAACTAGTTTGCTGGAACGCACTCGCCCATATCGATTGGATGGGAGAGTTGTTTGGCCGTAGGCGTCAACCATCGCCTTGGCAACGGTTGCCCAGGCGCGGCGTCCCGGACCCCGGGGGGAGTGGCAGGGTTTTATCCTTCATCCGACCGGTTCGAGTTCCTGAAGGGGGAACCATGCGTCGCGTCGTTCATTCTCTTCGCTGCAGCGAGGGGCTTTTCGGCCTGCGTCAGCGTCCCGAAGGGGCATACAAAAGTCGCTGCGGGCGAAAGCCCATCCTCGCGACGGTGTCCACCTCCAGCGCCCCGCCCGCTACAGGTCCGTGACCGACCTCCGAATACCTTCATCGCCACGGCGGGGTACGACTGCCCGGATCGGCGGCGCACCGACAGGGTTGAGCTCGCGCTTCAATCGGGATCTCGCGCCGGTGCCGACGTCCTGAGCATCTATACCGGGCCGGAGACCGTCCAGACGGCTTTCCAACAACTCAAATCCATTTCGCCCGACGGCGTGTATCTTGCTGTCAGGGAGAACTGGATCATCGACACCAAGCAGGTGGAGGCCGTCGCTGCCACCCTTGGCGGCGTGCACGTGACTGGTTGATTTGCAGGAAAGGATACGACAGGCGATGAGTGAGGACGAAAGAGCCTCGAAAGAGAAATGGGTGAAAGCGCAATTTTTCCACTTGGCGGCCCATAGTCCAAAAGGTCTGATGAGACGTCATCCCGTAGCGTGGGCGGATAAACTCAGAAGCGTCGTCAATGCTGCTGAGCCGGTGCTCAACTTCGAGGATCGGAACCAAGTCAAGTACACGTTTAATCTGCGTGGAACTTCTTCGGCGATAATTGCCAAATCCATGGGCGATGCCCAAGTGCGACAGGTCAGCGGCGCCGACGAGATACTCCCGGTTCGTTTGGAGGATGTGGACACCTATCTCGCTATGGTGAACCACGTCTATTTCTACAATGACATAAACGCTTTCGCCATCATGTCCGGGCCGCCGGGAACCCCGAGGTCGAATGCCGGCGCTGGACTTGCTAATCTGCTCTATCCCTTGAGTGATGGGGCTTACTGGATGGCCCAGGCCATCACCTCGCCCGGGCAGATTGAGGAATTTGAAAAGGCTCCCCGGATTCAAAGTGTGCAGATCAGGGTGGATGTAGCGCCTCCCGATTTAATGTACGAGAGATCAGATGCCGAAAATATCGGCGATGCGATGGTTCAAGTCGCCAACTGTGTTGGTGCGAATATCACAATGGAAATGCAGGTCAAGATTAAAAAACCCAAGCAGAATGGGAATGCCACGAGCCTGCTGAAAAATTTTCTCAACCTGCGCAAGCTGCTACCCGGCGCGAAGAAAATGCAAGTAGTGACGGCGGATAGTGAAACGCTGGACCTGCTCGAGCATAAGCTGATCGAGCGATTCGGGATCCCCCTGTCGGAAGATGGAGCCGACCCGAAGGTCCTCGTATCTGCGTTCGAAAATGTCTGCGCCGGGTGGCACGATCGAATCAGAGAGGCGGTTAAGGTCGCTGAGACATAGAGGAGGCGGCATGCGCAAGACCAAGGCTTGGTGGCTGAACCACAACACCATGGACCTCGCAGGGGCACTCATCGCTCTGGCGGCCTTTCGGCTTCCCGAAGCGGTCCTGGAGCAGGCTGGTCCTTTCGCATCCGCGGCGTCGGCTGTCATCGCGATCATGGCCGCGCTCGGTACCTTCGGGTGCGGCATGATCTACCAGTCCTCCGCTCCGGTCATTCGGCGTGCACGAGGAAGGTTCGGTAGGCAGATCCAGCGGGCATGGATATGGGTCATCTCGATCGTGCTGCTCTGTGCCATGGTGTCGTTGGGCGGTGTTGCCGTGGCCTCACTGAATCCAACCCTGGCTTGGGCCCTGACCTTAGGCGCATTGGGGGTTGCGTCGTTGGCAACCTGGCGTGTGGTCGCGTACATACAATTCGTACTGACGGCCGAGGCGATCAAACCCGGAGAGTAATTTCGATGATGACGGCGCAGAGTCTTGCGGGCAGGCGCCACTGGTATGCTGATCGCCTTGGTGATTGAATGGCTGGCCGAGTAGCCGCCCAGCTTTCGCGGCGGTATCCTGTCGATCATAAGGATGACATAGCAGTCGCCCCAATGAGGAGAATTTCAGGAGTTCATTATGCGTCGTACCGCTTTCGCCTTCGCGCTCGTCGCCCCGATGGTGCTCGCGGCCTGCGGGGCTAGCCCAACCCCAACTGCGACGGTAACCGTGATCTCTCGGGAAGCGGCGAGCGCTGAGCCAGGTTCCTCGAGCCCTCCCACCCCGGCCGAGACCCCTTCGACCGCCGGGGTGAAGATGGGAGATTCTTTGGTTGGGAAGTATGCGACCTTTACGGCGAAAGAGGGCAGAAGTCGCGACGACGGATTCGGGAAGACGGAGTGGGCGCTAAACGCCAAGGTCTGCCGAAATGATGTGGAACCCGCCAAGGAGTTGACGATTTCTCCGACCACCTGGAGCGTCCGAGCCTCGAATGGTGGCGTCTACCGGGCGACGATAGGTGGCTCCGCCGAGGACATTTTGCCCTCCTACCCATTCGACGAGCCAATCCGCAGCGGCGAATGCCTGCAAGGCTGGATGGTTTTCCTGGTGGGTGACGCGACCGTTACCGAGGTCCACTACCGGAACGACATGGGCGAATCGGCAGCCTGGCGGGTGGGGTAACCAGCCACCCGGGATTTGTCGCCCCTGGCCGGCACGCTTCCTCCATGGCTTACGACCCGTGGGGCTCGGCCGGATGGTCGGTGAACCTGGTGGTGATGCCGGTGCGGGGAATGTGCCGGTGGGATCGCAGGACTATCCTGCTCGACATCAGGCTGGGCAGAGTTGAGGAACGTTGCACGCTCGGGCACGAGATCGTGTATACCGAGCGTGACTCGCTCCCACGCTGGCTAACTGCACGAGAGAAGGCCGCCATCGACGCGGATGTGGCCTGTCGGTTTTCCCTCGACGCCTTGGGGGATGCCCTCGCATGGTCGCCGCATCCCGCGGTCGTCGCTTTGACGGTTCTTACGGATTCCGAGGCCCTATCAGGCCCCGGGAACGGGGCGAAACCGGGGCCGACCAGGGGCTCGCTGAGTCGTTGTCAGTCCTCGGCTTACAGGCCGGCTCGTCCCCGAAAGGTCGGGCTATGGGGCACGTCAGGTTTACGGAACCGTCTTTTTCGCACTCGTCGTCGTGGCGGGCAGCCTGTTTTCGAGGAGCGTGAACACCTTGGTTTCGCCGGGATGCGTGCACTAGCGTTACTGGAAGCTGTGTGACCGTCGCCCTGGGCGCTGGCCTTGGAGAGAACATGACCCTGTTGCCACCCATACCCCCCAGCCAGCCTTCCGGATCGTTTGGATTCGAGGCGGAAGATTACAGGAGGGAGCGCGGGGACCCCGGCAGATGGGATGCCGGCAGGGCTTATCGAGCGCTGGTGGGCGCTGCTCAGGTCTGTGCCGGGATTCTGCTGACCCTCATGGGAATCAGCGCGGGCAAGGTGCAGAGCGAATACGGCACCAAGACGCCCTCCTTGCTCAAGGACGCCCCGCCTCTCCTCCTGATCGCGACCGGGATTCTTCTGGGACTGGCGGGAGTGGCTCAGCTCGTGCACACCTTCCGGAGAGGCCAGGACGACTGACCCGGGTGGTCAGCTGCGGGGAACCGTGATGATCTCAGCCCCGGTCTCGGTCACCACCAGGGTCTGCTCGAACTGGGCGCAGCGGGAGCCGTCGAGGGTGACGACAGTCCAGTCGTCCTTCCAGACCTCGGATTCGGGGGAACCCAGGGTCAGCATCGGCTCGATGGTGAAGGTCATCCCGGGACGGATCCTGGTGGAATAGCGGGGCTCGTCGTAGTGGAGGATCACCAGCCCAGAGTGGAAGGCGGTGTGGACGCCGTGCCCGGTGTACTCGCGCACCACTCCGTAGCCGAATCGTTTCGCGTAGGACTCGATCACGCGCCCGATCACCGAGGTGGGACGTCCCGGTTTGACCGCTTTGATGGCGCGGTTCATGGCCTCCTGGGTGCGTTGCGTGAGAAGCCGTGACTCCTCGTCCACGTCGCCGCAGAGGAAGGTGTAGCAGTTGTCGCCGTGAACCCCGTTCTTGAAGGCGGTCACGTCGATCTTCACGATGTCGCCGTCCTCGAGGGGGCGCAGATCGGGGATGCCGTGGCAGATCACCTCGTTCACCGATGTGCAGCAGGATTTCGGGAAACCCCGATAACCGAGGGTCGACGGGTAGGCGCCGTGATCCAGGATGTAGGTGTGGACTATGCGATCCAGTTCATCGGTGGTGACCCCGGGTCGTACTGCTTTGCCGGCCTCGTGCATGGCCTCGCATGCGATGGCCCCGGCCTCCCGCATCGCCTCGATGATCTCCGGCGGCTGGACATCATCGCCCTCGTAGCGTTTTGGGGCTCGTTTTCCGACGTACGGAGGCCGGTTGATTGCTGCCGGAACCTCCAGGCGGGGGGTGACCTGGAATGGGGTTACTGGACTCACGCGGCCACAGTGTAGCGACCAAATCGTGGATTCAGCAGACCGGTCGTCAGGGCAGCCGCAGGTCCTCGATGGCCGTCCAGATCGCGGTATCACCCTCCGGGTCGTGATCCGGTTCGACGACCAGCGCCACATGCATGATCCCGTTGTCTGCGAGATGGGTGAACACCGAGATGTTGTTGGTGTTCACCCCTGCGATCCCGCTTATCTGGATCCTCGTGTTCAGCCACACGGCTGCGGCCCTGGGGTCGTGGTTGATTTCGACGATCTCGGCCATGGTGCCGGGCTGGTGGAAGACACTACGTCCCAGCAGGCAGCTGACGACGCGCGCAGCGGCGGGAATGACCTCCGCGAATCCTTCGGAGGTCTCGAGGGTTCCAACGGCCACCGCAGCCATCAGGTTGTTGCTCTCCGGGTAGCGTTTCACGACGGTGTTGGCCTGGTGGATGAACCCGTAGTCCAGCTTGGTTGGGGTGAATCCTGCTATGGCGGGAAAACTCAACCCGCCCGCGGACGTGATGCGTCCGTCCTCGCCGAGCGCGCCGGTTGAATCCGTGGCCGTGTTCGGGCAGTCCGGGGTGCCGCGGAGAACGTCGCCGACCTTCAGGGATCCCGGATCCTGTGTCGCGGCTGGGGAAGACGGGGCGGCAGAGGACTCGTGATCGTGTCCGTGTCCTGTGGGGAAACGGCTGGCGGGCGGGTGCGGGACCGGCCCGGTTGCTGAAGGACTCGTGGCGGGAGCCGGGCCGACGGCCGTCGACAACCACCAGCTGCCCCCGCCCAGCAAAGCCAGAACCAGCGTCAACACGCCCCACAGAACCGTGTTGCTCCGCCTGGGGGACGGTGGCGGAACCATCACGGAATGCACTCTGGCACCTGACAGGGTCTCCGTCGGTCTCACCTGCGCCGTCCACTCGGTGCCGCTCCAGAACCGCTCCTGACCATCGTCACGCGGATCCGGGTACCAACCTGGTGTTGACATGTTCTTCATCGTAGGTCTCGAGCAGTCGCCGTTTCTGGGGTGACTAGGTGTGTTACGAATTCAGGCTGAGCCCGGCCAGAGCGGTGTTGACGGCTTCCAGGGCCGAGGAATCGTCCTGGGGGACGAGCGAAAGAACCACCTGTTTGCGCGACTTCTCCGGGTAGATCGCCACGGCAAGTCTGTCTCCCGCGTTTCCGGTTCTGCCCTCGGTGGGGATGTGGACCTGGAGCACTACGGTCCCGTCATCCTTGTTCTCCGTGATCTGGGTCACCTCGGCCGTCGGGTTGTTGCTGTAGAACTTCGGGTTGCTTATCACACATCGAACGACCCGGAGTGCGCTGCTGGTGGCCTCGCCGAAGCCATCCTCGGTCTTCAGGGTGCCGACGGTAACCACGGCCTGCCCCTCTTGACCCGAATAGGTTTTCGTCATTGTGTTTGACTGGTGGATGAAGCCGTAGTTGATCGGCGAGGGAGAGAAACCCTGGATCTCCGGGTAGCTGAGGCCTCCCGGGGACGTGATGCGCCCATCGGTCAGTACCCCCTGGGCATCATTTGCCGTTGTCGGGCAGTTGCTCTCCCCACGCACCGCATAACCCACCTTGATTCCCGCATCGGAACTTCCCGAGGCACTCGCGGTCGGGGACGCTCCGTCCTGCGAGGCGGAGGGGCTCGGCTGGCTCGTGGGCTGTGACCGGTTGTTCAACAGGAACAGCAGCCCGCCCACGATGAACAGGGTGATGACCATCCCCGTCGCCATCCACAGCACGACGTTCCGGGACTTCTTGGGGGGGAAGGATGCCGAAACCGGTCGGGCCTGGGGCTGCGGGTAGCCGGACTGTTCGGATCGCACCTGCGGCTGAACGGGCTGTGGGTCGGGTGGTGTGGCCGATGATGCCGTCTGGTGGGTGGGCGGATTCTGCACGTGCACCGTCCAGCGGATGCCGTCCCAGTAGCGTTTGCGATGGGGGTTCTGGGGATCCGGATACCAGCCGGGGGGAGCAGCCATGGGGTCCATGTTAGATACTGCGCGGGAAGTCGGCGAGGGGGGAGTTCCATCATCAGCGTTTCAGCCTCGGCCCAGGGAATCCAGGCTCTTCTTGACCATCTCCTGTCGGGCGGAGTCGCCTATGGGCGCCTGGGTGCTGAAGAGGGTGATGGTGTTGGGGGCTCCCTGGTCGAGGATGACCACCACCACTTCGTCGCCGAGTACGGTGTGGTAGCCGGGTTTGTTCCAGAAGTTTGCTCTGATCAGCCATCCTTCTACTCCGTCGGCGGTGCGGAAGGACTTGTCCTCCAGTGACTCGACCCGATCCAGGTATTTGTAGTAGTAGGAGGTCGACAGGCAGCTGATCAGTTGTTTGGCCGCGATCCTGGTGTCGGCGCTGTAGTCCGTCTTCGACAGCTGCCCGATCGCGGTCACGGACACCCAGGATTCCGTCACATGGTCGTCTTGGCCGGAGCGTTCCGAGGCGAAGTCGATGTAGTTTCCCTTGTTGGTCCTCCAGCCGGGAACCCCTTGGTACCTGATGCCTCCGGAGGAGAACCAGTTGTCCTTTGGGGCCGGAGGGGAGGGGTTTTGGGCTATCGGGCACGCTGTGGGGCGGCCTCGGCCATCGGATGGTTGGGGGGAGGTCGGGGACTCGGAAGGTGCGGTCTCATCCCACTGACGGCCGGTTGGGCGGGACGAGTTGTTGTCCGTGGGGGAGCTCCAGGGGTTGCTCTTCCAGGGTTGCCAGAGGATCACGGAAACCACGATCAGCAGCGTGAGCGCACCCACACCGAGAATCCAGGCGTTGCTCCGGGTCGCGGAACGAGTGTTGGTCCTTCCCCGGGAGGATTCCTCCCAGTCCTCGCCGTTCCAGTAGCGGGGGGTGCTGGAACCATCAGGGTCGGGGTACCAGCCGGGCGTTGCCATGAAACCCATTATGGGGGCTCACCTGAACATGACCTTTCGGGGTTTCCGGCCGGGTTCAGCGCCTGAACCGGCTCGGACTACTGCGTGGAAAGTCGGCGAGGGGGGAGTTCCATCATCAGCGTTTCAGCCTCGGCCCAGGGAATCCAGGCTCTTCTTGACCATCTCCTGTCGGGCGGAGTCGCCGATGGGCGCCTGAGTGTGGAAGAGGGTGATGGTGTTGGGGGCTCCCTGGTCGAGGATGACCACCACCACTTCGTCGCCGAGTACGGTGTAGTGGCCGGGTTTGTTCCAGAAGTTTGCTCTGATCAGCCATCCTTCTACTCCGTCGGCGGTGCGGAAGGACTTGTCCTCCAGTGACTCGACCCGATCCAGGTATTTGTAGTAGTAGGAGGTCGACAGGCAGCTGATCAGTTGTTTGGCCGCGATCCTGGTGTCGGCGCTGTAGTCCGTCTTCGACAGCTGCCCGATCGCGGTCACGGACACCCAGGATTCCGTCACATGGTCGTCTTGGCCGGAGCGTTCCGAGGCGAAGTCGATGTAGCTTGCCTTGTTGGTCCTCCAGCCGGGAACCCCTTGGTACCTGATGCCTCCGGAGGAGAACCAGTTGTCCTTTGGGGCCGGAGGGGAGGGGTTTTGGGCTATCGGGCACGCTGTGGGGCGGCCTCGGCCATCGGATGGTTGGGGGGAGGTCGGGGACTCGGAAGGTGCGGTCTCATCCCACTGACGGCCGGTTGGGCGGGACGAGTTGTTGTCCGTGGGGGAGCTCCAGGGGTTGCTCTTCCAGGGTTGCCAGAGGATCACGGAAACCACGATCAGCAGCGTGAGCGCACCCACACCGAGAATCCAGGCGTTGCTCCGGGTCGCGGAACGAGTGTTGGTCCTTCCCCGGGAGGATTCCTCCCAGTCCTCGCCGTTCCAGTAGCGGGGGGTGTCGGAACCATCAGGGTCGGGGTACCAGCCGGGCGTTGCCATGAAACCCATTATGGGGGCTCACCTGAACATGACCTTTCGGGGTTTCCGGCCGGGTTCAGCGCCTGAACCGGCTCGGACTACGGCACACTAGTGCCATGGACAGGCAGACAGAGTTCGTGCTGCGCTCGATGGAAGAACGGGACATTCGTTTCGTACGTCTCTGGTTCACCGACGTGCTGGGGTCGTTGAAGTCGGTGGCCATCGCCCCTGCCGAGGTCGAGGGTGCCATAGCGGAGGGGGTCGGTTTCGACGGCTCGGCCATCGAGGGATTTGCCCGGGTCTACGAATCCGACATGGTCGTCCATCCGGACCCGTCGACCTTCCAGGTGCTGCCGTGGCGGCAGACGGAACGCGGCACGGCCAGGATGCTGTGCGACATCCAGCTGCCTGACGGAACCCCGAGTTTCGCGGATCCCCGGCACGTGCTGAAACGAGCGCTGAAGAAGGCCGCCGACATGGGGTTCACCTTCTACATCCACCCGGAGATCGAGTTCTTCCTGCTCGGTCAGCTCAACCCGCCGGTCCCTCTCGACGACGGCGGCTACTTCGACCACACCACCCTCGGCGACGGAACCGATTTCAGGCGCGACGCCATCACTATGCTGGAGCAGATGGGGATCTCCGTGGAGTTCAGCCACCACGAGGGATCACCCGGGCAGCACGAGATCGACCTCCGCTACGCGGATGCCCTGACCATGGCGGACAACATCATGACCTTCCGGGTCGTCATCCGGGAGGTGGCTGTCTCCCAGGGCATCCACGCGACGTTCATGCCGAAACCCTTCACGGAACACGCCGGATCCGGCATGCACACCCACATGTCGCTGTTCGAGGGGGACACCAACATCTTCCACGACGGCGCCGACGAGTACCGGTTGTCGAAGACGGCCCGGCAGTTCGTCGCGGGGCTGCTGAGACACGCTCCGGAGATCACCGCCGTGACCAACCAGTGGGTCAACTCCTACAAACGCCTCATGGGAGGTTCGGAGGCACCCACCTGCGCCTGCTGGGGCCGGGCCAACCGATCCGCGCTGATCCGGGTGCCTCAGTTCTCGCCGGGCAAAGCGAGTTCGGCCCGCATCGAGTACCGCGCCCCGGATCCGGCCTGCAATCCCTATCTGGCCTTCGCGCTCATGCTGAACGCCGGGCTGGCGGGGATCGAGAACGAATACCCGTTGCCGGAGGAAACCGAGGACGCCGTCTGGCGACTGACCGAGAAAGAACGCCGGTCGATGGGGATCAAATCCCTGCCGCGCAGCCTCGACGGGGCGCTGCGGGTGATGGAGGGCTCGGAGCTCGCGGCGGAAACGCTCGGGGAGCACGTCTTCGACTACTTCATGCGGAACAAACGCGCCGAGTTCGAGGCCTACCGCAGGCAGGTAACCCCGTGGGAGATCGCACGGCACATCAGGGTGCTGTGAGGGGAAACGCCGCAGCCACCCGCTCCGCTTGGGAACCTGACACCTTCACTTCGGCCTCTGCCCAGCAGAGCTGCCCGGTGGCCAGGCCCAGGAGGGTGGAGGGTTCCATCTCCACTACGTTCGGGGGCGTCCCCCGGGTGTGTTTCGGGCCGTTCCCGAAACTCACCTGAACCGCGGCCCAGGGCGGGACCCGCACCTCGATTGCGGCACCCGGATGGAGATCGCCCAGCCGTGCGCAGAAAGCACGGCAACATGCGGCCGTCAAGGTCCGGCCCAGGGCCAGGCCGTGTTTCCCCGCGGAATCCGCGGCGCGCAGCAGCACCCGTGTCAGGTCCGGGGTGCGTCGGCTCAGTTCGCCCTCGAGCGCCAGGCCCAGGACGGTGGCCTCGGCGGGGTCAATGGCGGCCAGGCATTCGCGGAGATCCCGCAACTCTGCGATGGTCTTCTCGTCAGCGCTGAACATGCGGCAATCCTAAATGCCACGTCAACGGAAACCGGTGTGGCGCGGGCCGTTAGGGTGGAAACGTGAACAGGGTCAGCACCAAGGTGGGTGAGTTCGCGCGGCGAGGTTTCGAGTCCCCCAGCAACGCAGCGCGGGTGTGGCAGGACTGGTGTGCACGGCTGGGAACCGAACCGCCGGTGCCCCTGCAGGCGTTCACCCGGGCCGCCGACCGGGACCAGGCTCTGGAGTGCATGGCGGGCATCGGGGAACGGGAGCCCACCCTGCTCCCACGAATAGCGGCTGACCCGGGATGGCTGGCCCGGGTGTTGCTCGTGCTTGGGGGGTCCTCCGTGCTCGCGCGGTTCCTGGTGAAGAATCCCATGGAGCTCGAGGTACTCGCATCCGAACCCGGGCCGCGGAGAGCAGGCTGGCGGGACTACATCCGGGCGCGTGCCGTGAACGACTCCGGACAGATTGACACGAACCTGCTTCGCCGGGCGAACCACGCCGCCCTGGTGCAGGTGGCGGCCAGGGACCTGGCCAGCGAGGACCCCATGGCCCTGGTCGATGACATCGCCTCCGAACTGAGTCACCTGGCCGATGCGATCCTCGAATGCGCCCTCGAGTGCGCGCGGGCCGAAGTGCCCGGATCCTCCTCGGTGCGGATCGCAGTGGTGACAATGGGGAAAGCCGGGGCCGAGGAACTCAACTACATCTCGGACGTCGACGTGATCCACATCGCCGAACCCGCCGAGGGGGTTGATCACGAGGAGGCCATGAGGGTGGGGGCGAGGGTCGTTGCCGCCATGGCCCGGATCTGTTCGGCACACACATCTGAGGGCACCATATGGCCGGTCGACGCCGCCCTGCGCCCCGAGGGCAATGCCGGTCCCCTGGTGCGCAGCCTCGCTTCCTGCGCCACCTACTACGGAAAGTGGGCGAAGAACTGGGAGTTCCAGGCCCTCCTGAAGGCGCGTCCCGCGGCGGGGGACCGGGAGCTGGGGCAGGCCTTCTGCGACATGGTGTCCCCGCTTGTGTGGGAGGCGGCGCAGCGTCCGGGATTCCTGCCGGACGTGCGTGCCATGAGGAACCGGGTCATCTCCCTGATCCCCGCCAAGGAGGCTGACCGGGAAATCAAACTCGGTGTCGGGGGGCTGCGGGACACCGAGTTCACCGTGCAGCTTCTGCAACTCGTCCACGGCAGGGGAGACGAACGGGTGCGTGCCCGCGGCACCTTCGAGGCGCTGCGTGCCCTGGTCGCCTTCGGCTACATCGGCCGAGATGATGGCGCTGACATGGCCAGGGCCTACCGGGTCCAGCGGGTGCTGGAACACCGTGTTCAGCTCCGCAGATTGCGTCGCACCCACCTGGTGCCGGATGACGAACCGGGTTGGGTTCATCTGGCCCGCACCACTGGTAGAACTCCCGACGAGGTCAGGGACATGTGGCGTGGCAGCACCCGTGCGGTGGAGAAACTGCAGCAACGCATTTTCTTCTCCCCACTGCTCGACGCGGTCTCCGCCATTCCCACGGCGGAGCTGCGGCTTTCGACGGATGCGGCCCAGGAACGCCTGCGGGTGCTCGGTTTCGAGGACGCCCACGCCGCTCTGGGACACATCCAGGCCCTGACGAACGGCTCGACCAGGGCGGTCGAGATCCAGCGGCAGCTCATGCCCGCCATGCTGGGCTGGTTCGCGGAGGGCCCGAATCCCGATTACGGCCTGCTCGCCTTCCGGCAGCTCTCCGAGGCGCTGGGAACCAGCTCCTGGTACCTGCGGGCGCTGCGTGACGAGGGATGGATGGCTCAGCGACTGGCACGCATCGCGTCCTCCAGCCGCTACGTGGTCAATCTGCTGATGCGGGCTCCTGAGATGGTGCAGATGCTCGCCAGCAGTGAGAATCTGGAACTCCGGCCGCGTGAACTGCTCTCCCGGTCCATGAGCCGGGACATCGGGCGTGCCTCGGACAAAGCCGCCGCGGTGGCGTCGGTCCGGGCGCTGCGCCGCTCCGAGCTGTGCCGGATAGCGCTGGCCGACGTGCTGGGAGCCGCGGACGTCACCACGGTGGGGCTGGCGCTCAGCGATCTTGCGGGAGCAACCCTGGATGCGGCGCTCGAACTCGCCCGTCGGGAGGTGGAGGCACCGCCCGTCGGGGTGATCGGCATGGGGCGTTGGAGCGGATACGAACTCGGTTACGCCTCCGACACCGACGCGATGTTCGTCATTCCCGACGGTTCCGGACCTGAGGAGCAGGCGGCAGCCACCAGGCTCGTTCGCCTGGCGTGCGATCTCGTCGGAAATCCCGGACCCGATCCGGCGATGGTGGTGGACACCGGTCTGCGTCCCGAGGGGAAGGGCGGACCGCTCGTGCGAACCGTTTCCTCCTACCTCACCTACTACGCGAAGTGGTCCTCCGTCTGGGAGGCGCAGGCCCTGTTGCGGGCCCGCCCCGCGGCGGGGGAACAGGAACTGGCATCCGCCGTACTCGGGGAGTTGGACGGGCTGCGATACCCGGACGGGGGCCTCACCACCGCACAGGTGGCGGAGATCCGCCGGTTGAAGTCGCGGATGGAGACCGAACGCATTCCCCGCGGCATGGACAAAGAGCGTCACCTCAAGCTCGGATCAGGTGGTCTGTCGGATGTGGAGTGGGCCGTGCAACTGCTCCAGCTGCAGCACGCCGGGGCCCGGCCTGCGTTGCGCACGTCCTCCACTCTCCAAGCCATTGACGCGGCGGAGGGACTCGAGTTGCTGACCGCCAAACAGGCCACCGACCTGAGAGAGGGATGGTTGCACGTCAGCCGGGTGCGCAACGCCATCATGCTGGTGCGTGGCCGGCCCGGCGATGCCCTGCCCGTCGACTACCGGGAGCAGTCGGCCGTCGCCGAACTGGCTGGATACGGCCCGGGTCAGCGCTCCAGGCTCGTCGACGACACGATCCGGGTCATGCGACGCGCGTCAAGGGTGGTCAACCGGGTGTTCTGGGACGAGATGCCCGAGGAGTGAGCTCGCGGCCCTGTCCGGGATGGGATAGGGTGTTGCCGACGCATCCGGGGTCGGTGAAAGTCCGAACCGGCGGTGACAGTCCGCGACCCTCGCGGCCCAGTTTGAACGGGCCAACAGGTTGATCCGGTGAAACTCCGGGACCGACAGTGAAAGTCTGGATGGGAGGAGCGCGTCGACGGTCCACACCGGCAGGGATGTGGGCGCTGTGCGTGCACCCCGGGCCGAGGAAGGACCGGGGTTTTCTTGACCGAGCAGCAAACGCGACGTGGCCGGCTCGTCGCCCGGGCCGGGTTGTGGTCCGCCTATCCCGCCCGCACCCGGCCGGTTTCACTCGTAGCGCGTGTCCTGCCCCCACTCGTGGCCGTGCTGGTGGCGCTGCTCACCTGGTGGCTGCTCACCCGGGTCACCCCTGCGGTATTGCTCCCGGACCCGGTGGCCGTGGTCTCTCGTGCCGCCCGCTGGATGGGTTCCGGAATCGCATGGCGCTACGTCGAACCAACCCTGGTGGCGGCGCTTCTCGGATCCGCCCTGTCCATTGCCGTCGCCCTGCCGCTGGGATTCACGATCGCCCACTCACGGCTGCTCGCGGCCGTCGCCGAACCCTTCATAGCCTTTTCCCAGACGGTTCCGCTCGTGGCCATCGCACCGCTGCTGGTGCTGTGGATCGGGTACGGAACCATTCCCGTCGCAGTCCTCTGCTCGGTGATCGCGTTCTTCCCCATGGTCACCACCACCGTCGTGGGATTGCGTGGCCTGGACATGCGCGTGATCGAGACCGCTTGGCTCGACGGGGCGGGAGCTTGGCGGCGCCTCGTCCACGTCGAGGCTCCGATGGCCGCTCCTGCCGTCCTGGCCGGGGTGCGTGGGGGAGTGGTGCTGTCCATGACCGGCGCGATCGTCGGTGAATTCGTCATGGGCGGACAGGGGCTCGGAGTCCTGCTCACCCAGTCCCAGCAGGCAGTGGACACCGTCGGGGTTTTCACTGTCCTGGCCCTACTGGCGATCATCGCAGCCGTTCTCGTGTCCCTGATGGGTCTCGTCGAACGCGTCGCCAACCGAAACCTGCAAGGAGAACACCTATGAAACCGAACCGTCGCTCTTTCCTCCTCGGTGTCGCCGCCCTCGGCGGGACGACCCTGGCCGCCTGTGGCGGGCAGGCGGGGCAACAGAACACCACCACGAACGGGACGACCATCACGGTGGGGCTCACCTACATTCCGAACATCCAGTTCAGCCCCTTCTACGTAGCCGAATCCGAGGGACTCTTCAAGGACGCCGGAATCAGCCTGACTCTCAGGCACCACGGAACCCAGGAGGGCCTGTTCACCGCACTGGCGGCGGGAGAAGAACAGGTGGTGTTCGCATCCAGCGACGAAGCCGTGGTCTCGGCTGCAGGGGGAATGCCTGAGCTGCGTACCTTTGCCACCTGCTACCGGCAGTACCCGGGGGTGATCCTCGGCTCCGGTGACATCACGGATCTTTCCGGTCTCGCTGGGAAAACCCTGGGGGTGCAGGGGCGGTACGGAGCAGGTTGGTACACAACCCTCGTCGCGCTGGACCGTGCAGGTCTCAGCGAGGACAAGGTGGGCATCACCGAGATCGGGTGGACACAGGTAGCAGCCCTTACCACCGGCAAGACGGATGCCGTCGTGGGGTTCAGCAACAATGAGGCCGTTCAGTTGAAGGCCGCGGGGTTCCCCTACAACCAGCTCGACGTGGTCGACAAGGAGAAACCGAACCTGGTCGGTCCCGGGCTGGTCACCCGGGAGGGTGTCCTTCCCGCCGAACAGCTCAAACTTATCGCGGAGGCCGTTCTCGAGGCGGAGAACCGGATCCTGAACAACCCCGAACTGGCTCTCAGGGCCACCGAGGCGAAGGTCCCCGCCCTCGCGGAGGAAGCCCAGCGGAAACAAGCGGAAGCGGTCCTCGAGGCCACCAGCAAATTCTGGTTGGGGACGGACGGAAAGGCCTCGGTGAAGGTCGAGCGGGACGACTTCACCCGGATGGGGGAGTTCCTCGCCCGAGTCGGGATCATCGAGGCCGCCCCCGAGAACACGGTCCTGGAAGTGGGCTGAGGGGCTCCCTGGAGAAGGAACGACGAAATCAACCGGACCAGTGCCGCACACGAGTCGCCGTGAAACCAGGCTTCACGGCGACTCGTGTGCGAGGTCCGTGGGGTTTTGCGGTACCGGGACGGTCCCGCTGACGTGGCCCCTCAGACGCCGAGCAGCTCGCGCAGATCCGGGTGGGCCAGATCGGCGACGCCCGCCCGCGCCTCGGCGGCGTCCGCGCAGGCCCTGGCGGCCTCCGCCATGGCGCGGCAGGTGGCCAGCTCGTGCAGGCCGAGGGCGAACCGGACCAAGGGCATCCGTTTTGGCGACATGGAGAGCGAGGAGACCCCCAGGCCAGTCAGCACCAGGGCCATCAGCGGGTCACCCGCCGACTCGCCGCAGACCCCCACGGGCCGCTCATTGATCCGGCCACCCTCGCAGGCCGCCGCCACCAGGTCGATCACCGCGGGCTGGAACGGGTCCAGGAGGTCCGCGAGTTCCCCGACCATCCGGTCAGCGGCCATGGTGTACTGCGACAGGTCATTGGTGCCGATGCTCGCGAAATCACAGGCAGCAAGGAGGTGACGGGAGCGCAGCGCGGCGGACGGCACCTCGATCATGATGCCCGCCACGGGCAGCCCCGCTTCATGGGCGGTTTCCGCGAAGGCCCTTGCCTGATCCGCCGTGGCGATCATGGGGGCCATCACCTTCACGCTCGCCCCGGTGCGGCGCTGCGCCTCCGCCAGGGCGGCGAGCTGGTCCCGCAACAGGTCGGGGCGTTCCTCCATCAGGCGGTAGCCCCGGCGGCCCAACGCGGGGTTGGGTTCCGGCCCCAGATCCGCGAACGCGAGTGGTTTGTCGGCCCCGGCATCGAGGGTGCGTACCGTGACGGGGCGGGTCCCGAAGGGCGCCAGTACCGCTTCGTACAGGTCCGCCTGCTCCGCCACGCCGGGCGCGTTCTGGGCGTCCAGGAACACGAACTCGGTGCGGAACAGGCCAACCCCTTCGGCGGCCGTGAGCGCGGCGGCACGGGCGTCGTTGACGTCCCCTATGTTTGCCAGCAGCGCCACCGGGTGCCCGTCGGAGGTGCTGCCCGGCGAGGTCAGTTCGTTGAGCTGCGCCAGGCGTTCGCTCCGGGCCCGTAGTTTCGTCTTCACGGTCTCGTCGGGATCCAGCACCACGGCCCCGGACTCGCCGTCGAGGGCAACGGTGGTTCCATCGGGGATCTCGAGCGCCCCGGCCACTTGGACGGCAGCAGGCAGGCCGCGCTGCGCCGCGAGGATCGCGGTGTGACTCGTCCTGCCTCCCCCAGAAGTGATGATGCCCAGCACCAGGTCCGGGGAAAGCATGGCGGTTTCCGCGGGAGCCAGGTCCTCGGCCACCACGATGCTCGGTTCCGTGAGTTCGGGAACCCCCGGAACCGGGCGGCCCAGGAGAACGGCCTCCGCCCGCATCCCGACATCGCGCAGGTCAGCGACCCGCTCGGCGAAATATCCGCCGAGGGCCTCGAACTGCTCCGCATAGCCGGCGACCGCGGCCTGCAGCGCATGAGCGGGGCCGGTGTGGCCGTCGAGGTTCTGTTCGACGGCCTCGATCAGCCCAGGGTCGCGGGCGATCATGGCGGCGGCGGCAACCATTTCCGCGGCATCCCCTTCCAGTTTTGCCGCCTTGGCGTCGAGATCATCCGCGACGACGGACAGGCTATCCGCAACCCTCGTCAGGTCCTGTTGTGGATCCGCCGAGCAGGGTTCGGTCGCGGGCAGGGGCTGGGGCGGCCGGACGACGGCCACCGGGCCGATGGCGCTGCCGGGGGAGACTCCGATTCCGGTCAGGGTGCGCATGGTGCTGGTCATCCCTTCGCGTCGTGATCGACGGCGAGGAAGGCCACGAGCTCGTCGAGGAAGGCGTCGCCGTTCTCCGCGTCGCAGGAGAGCTCGACCTCCTCCCCACACTTGACGCCCAGGGACATCACCGCCAGCATCGATGCCGCGTTGACGGGTTTCCCGCCGGGGCGGGAAATGGTCACGGGCAACCCGGAGCGGGTGACCTTCTGGACGAACAGGCTCGCCGGGCGGGCGTGAAGGCCGACGGAGGAGGCGATGATTGCGGTGCGGTTGGTCATGGTTTTTCCTTGTCTGTGTTCGGGTTGCCCGTACTCAGCCGGTGAGCACGGTGTTCAGGTCTGGTTCGGGAGTGCTCGTGACCGCCACGGCCGCGATGTCCTCGGGGCCCGGCACGGCGCTGCCGGGCAGGGCAACCGCGGCCGCCCCCCACGCGACTCCCCGGTTCAGAGCGGTTGCCGGGTCGCCCCCCGCGGTGAGGGCACTGAGAACCCCGGCCAGCAGGCAGTCACCGGCACCCACCGTGGAACGTGGTCCGGTGACGGTGGCCCTGGCGTGGTGGATGTCGTCGGAGTCTACCCATAGGGCACCGTCGGATCCCAGGCTCACCACGACCACTCCGATTCCGCCCGCTATCAGTTCGCGGGCGGAATCGACCACGGCCCGCAGGGTGGGAAGTTCTCGGCCGGTCAGTTCGGAGAGTTCCTCCCGGTTGGGTTTGATCAGCCAGGGTTTGGCCGCCACGGCGGCAGCCAGCGGGGCTCCCGACGTGTCGACGGCGACCCTGCCGGGGTGCCGGGCGATCATCCCCGCGAGGAACGAGTCATCCGTGCCCGGCGGCAGGCTGCCGCACAGAACCACGGGGCCGGTTGCCCCGTCCACGGCTTTCCCGAGCCGTTCCACCTCGTCGGGGGACAACTCGGGCCCGGGTTCGTTCACCTTGGTGGTGACCCCCGCGGGATCGACGATGGCTATGTTCGTCCGTGTGGTCCCCGCGATGGGGACGGCGTCGAAGGGAACCCCGGCGTTCTGTAGCAGGCGGGCCAGCAGTTCACCGTCCGGGCCGCCCAACGGCAGCACGGCACGGGCGGGATGGCCGTTGCGGATCAAGGCGTGGGCCACGTTCACTCCCTTGCCCCCCGGGTCAATGCGGCTGCTGACGGCTCGGTTCACCTCGCCCGGCAGCAGGTTCTCCACAAGCACGGTGCGGTCGATGCTCGGGTTCGGTGTCAGGGTAACGATCATGCGCGGGCCACCTCCATGCCTGCGTTGTCGAATGCCTCGGTGGTTTCGTCGTCGAGGCGGGAATCAGTGATGAGGAGCGAGACCTCCTCGACGTCGGCGAAGCGCTGGAAATGGCTCAGACCGGCCTTGCTGGCGTCCGCCAGCACGATTCGGCGCCGGGAGGCCGCGACCATGGCCCGCTTCGCATCGGCCTCTGCCAGGTCCGGGGTGGTCATGCCCCGGTCCAGACTGAAACCGTTGGTGCCCAGAAAAGCAACGTCTATGCACGTTCCGCTCAGAGCCCGTTCCACCCAGGACCCCACCGCGGCCCCGGTGCGGGTTCTGACCTGCCCCCCCAGCAGGTGCAACTGGAGATCGGAGTGGTCCGAGAGCACGGCCGCTATGGCCACCGAGTTGGTTACCACCGCCAACCCCAGGTCATTTGTCAGCAGCCGGGCCAGCGCCAGGGTGGTGGTGCCGGAATCCAGCAGGATGGTGCCCTGGCCGGGCAGCTCCGCCAACGCCCGTTCGGCGATGCGTTGCTTCTCACCCGCCCCGACCCCGAGGCGCTGCAGAATGCTTGGCTCGCGGTCGGTCTGGGCCACGGGCAGGGCCCCGCCGTGGACGCGCCTCACCAGCCCCCGCTGTTCGAGAACGGTGAGATCACGCCTCACGGTTTCGGGGGTGACGCCGAGCCGCTCCGAGATCTCCGTGACGTCCACGCGCCCCTGGGCATGGGCTGCGTCGACGATGGCTTCCTGCCTTTCGGCGGCGTACCGGATCCGGGAGGTCGGGGCGGTGGCGTTCATCAGATCTCCTGTCAGGGTTCCACGGTGACCTTGATGGCCTCACCGCGCTCGACGATCCCGAATGCGTCCATCACGTCGCGGAGCCTGATGCGGCGGGTAATGAGGTCGGCCACGGGCACCTCACCACTGGCAATGTAATCCAAGGCCCGGCGGTTGTGCTCAGGTGCCGAACCGTTGGCGCCGTGAATGTGCAGCTGCCGGTAGTGGACGAGGTTGGAATCCAGCGTGATGGTCGGGTTCGTCTTGGGAAGCCCGCCGAAGAAACTGATCCTCCCGTTGCGGGCCGCCATCGAGACCGCCTGCTCCTGGGTGATGTTCGCGGGGGTGGCGGTGATGACCACGTCCGCGCCCCGACCGTCGGTGAGTTTCAGGATCTCCTCGACGATGTTCACCTCGGAGGCGTTGATCACGACATCCGGCTGCACCGCGTCGGCCGACATCTTCAACCGTTCGGAATTGATGTCGACCAGGATGACGCGCCCGGCCCGGTGGACTCCGCGGGCGATGCGCACGTGCAGGCAGCCGATGGGGCCGGCACCGAAGATCACCACGTCGTCGCCCGGTTCGATTCTGAGCTGCTCCTGGGCATTGATGGCGCAGGCGAAGGGCTCGGCCGCGGAGGCCTCTGCGAAACCGACCCCGTCGGGGATGCGGTTCATGCCGTCGACCGCCAACACCTCGCGGGGAACGATCATGTACTCGGCGAAACCCCCGTCGTACTGGTAGCCCACGGAGGTCTGGTTCTGGCAGACGGCCATCCAACCCTTCCGGCACTCGTGGCACTTCCCGCAGGGAACTGCGGCTATGACCTGGACCCGGTCGCCGGGTTTCCAGTCGCCGGCGACCCCAGAACCGACCTCCACCACCTCGCCCGCGATCTCGTGCCCGATGATGCGGGGCGGGGTCAGGTTCTGGTGCCCGTTCTTGCGGATCTTCACGTCGGTTCCACAGGTCGAGCAGTTCTTCACCCGGATCTTCACCTCATCGGTTCCGCAGGTGGGTTCCGGCACGTCCTCCAGGCGCAGGTCCTCGGGGGCGTAGAAACGCAGGGCGAGCATTCAGTTCTCCTTTCCGAAGGCGCCGAGCAGGCGCAGGACGTCGTCAGGGTCGGTGGTGGTGCGCAGCTGGGCGGCGGCGTCGGGATCCATCAGCACCTCGGCGAGTTCGCCGAGGATCTCGACGTGTTCCTCACCGCGGCTCGCGATCGGGATGCAGACGAACACCCGTTCGCCGTCCCAGTCCACCCCACCCGGGAATTGCAGGAAGCCGAGGCAGGTGCGCTGGATGTGCTCCCGTGATTCGTTGGTGCCGTGGGGGATCGCGACCCCCTCCCCGAGGTAGGTGGGCACCTGGTGTTCGCGTTCGAACATGGCATCGGCGTAAGGCTGGGTCACGGCGCCGACGGCGACAAGCAGGGAACCGCACTGCGTGATGGCATCGGTTTTGTCGGTGGCGGTCAATCCGAGGCGGATGGTTTCGCGGGACAGGATTTCAGACAAGGTTCTCTCCTGATTTGATGGCGTTCTCGACGCGGGCGAAGGCCGGGTCGCCGAGGAACTGTTCGAAGGTGATGATGACGGCGTTGGGGGCGATGTTGCGGGCCCGATCGGCCAGGCCCGACTGGCACATGATCAATTCGGTATCCGGGCTGACCTCGTTGACGGGGGAGTGGGACACCTCGACACCGTGGGGTGCCAGGCGTTTCTTCATGGAACTGGCCACCATGACGCTGGAGCCCATCCCTGCGTCACAGGCGATGACCAGCTTTTTCACGTCGCGGCCGTTGAGCACGCGGGTGCCGGTGGCCGGGGCCCCGGTTTCCTCGGCAGGGGATTTTGTGGCATCGGACGGGATTCGGGGTTCGGCCGCATGCTCTGGCGCGGATTCCCCGGCATCGGCCGAGGTCCCGGGCGCCTCGGCCTTCCTGCCCCGCCCGAAACCGAGCAGCAGGGAAGCGACCAGGAAACTGACCACCGTGGCGGCGATCACCGCGGACAGCACCGCAACGTATCCGCCGCGGGGCGTGACCGCCAGGTAGGCGATGATGCTGCCGGGAGAGGCCGGGCCGACGAGACCGGCGCCCGCGATGCTGCCGACGAGCAGCCCGCTCACACCACCCGCGATCGAGGCGACGATGAGAACCGGCTTGGCGAGAACGTAGGGGAAGTAGATCTCGTGGATGCCACCGAAGAAGTGGATGATGACGGCGCCGGGAGCGGTGCTGCGCAACGCTTTCTGGCCGAAGAACCACACCGCCAGCAAGACTCCCAGGCCGGGTCCAGGGTTCGATTCCACCATGAACAGGATGGACTGTCCCACTTCCTGCGCCTGCGCCGCACCCAGCGGGGACAGGACACCGTGGTTGATGGCGTTGTTCAGGAACAGCACTTTCGCGGGTTCCACGACGATGGAGGCCAGCGGCAGCAGGCCGTTGTCCACCAGGATCTGGACCCCCTGACCGAGCAGGTTGACCAGGAAACCGACGACGGGACCGATCCCGAGGCGGGCCAGAATGGCCATGATCATGCCGATGATGCCGAGGGAGAAGTTGTCCACGAGCATCTCGAATCCGCTCGCCACCCGGCCGTGGACCGCCCGGTCGAACTGCTTGAGGACCCAAGCGGCGAGCGGCCCCATGACCATGGCGCCCAGGAACATGGGGGTGTCGCTGCCGACGATCACGCCCATCGTCGCCAAGGCCCCGATGACCGCGCCGCGTTGCCCGTGGACCATCCGGCCGCCCGTGTAGCCGATGAGGATAGGAAGCAGGTAGGTGATGATCGGGGTCACCATGGTGGCCAAGGTCTCGTTGGGTGCCCACCCCTTCGGTATGAAGAGGGCGGTGAGCAGACCCCAGGCTATGAATGCACCGATGTTGGGCATGATCATCCCCGCCAGGTGGCCTCCGAAGCGCTGGATGCGGGCACGGAAGCCACTGCCTTCGAGGTTCTTGTTGACACGCGCATCCGGTAGGGACATGCGAATCACCCTTTCTGACTCCGATGTCTGAATGTGTGGCTTCGAGTGGGTTTCAAAGCCGATATCGGAAGAATACGGGCAGAAACGGGAAGAGTCAAGCTGTAAACGGGTGGAAACAGAAATGATCCGTGGGTCGTATCGGACTGAAACGGGCAGATTCTGTGAAGGGGCTGGTCAGGGCCGGTTCCTGAGCACCCGGGACGGCCACCACACCATGGGGCCGATGTCCTGGATCAGGGCGGGGACCAGCAGGGTACGCACGACGAAGGTGTCCAGCAGCACCCCGAAGGAGACGATGAAAGCGATCTGCAACAGGAACAGGATCGGGAGGACGGCCAGAGCGGCGAAGGTCGCCGCCAGCACCAGGCCGGCCGAGGTGATGACCCCGCCCGTGACCGCCAGCCCACGCAACATGCCCTCGCGTGTTCCGTGCTCCAGTGCCTCCTCACGCACCCGGGTCATGAGGAAGATGTTGTAGTCGATACCCAGGGCCACCAGGAAGACGAACCCGTACAGCGGTACCGACGGATCGGCTCCCGGAAGGTTCAGGACATGGTTGAACACGACGGCAGCCACCCCCATTGCGGTCTCGAAGCTGAGGGCCGTGGTCGCCACCAGCAGCACGGGGGCCAGCAGGCTGCGCAACAGCAGGACGAGGATGATCAGGATCACCGCGAGCACCAACGGAATGATCAGGGCCCTGTCGTGTTGTGTGGTGGTCCGGGTGTCCAGATCGGTGGCGGTGGTACCTCCGATGCGCGCGGTCCCGGACAGATCCGCCCGCAGCTCGCGCACGGTCTCGATTGCCTCGTCGCTGTCGGCGGCGGCGGTCAGAGTGGCCAGCAGCATGACCTCGCCGTCGTCCACAGTGGGAGCCGGGGGCGGCGTTCCCGGTCGTCCGACGGGCTGGATTCCCGCCGTCGTGACGGGCGCGGAGCCCGAAGGTGAGGCCTTCGAGACGACGCTGACGGAGGCCACACCGTCGTTGCCCAGCAACTGGTTCGCCACCGATTGCAGGTTGTTCTCGGCCGCCAGGACATAGACGGGCGAACCGGCCCCACCCGGGAAGTGACGCGACAACGCCTCCTGGCCGGTCCGGGCGTCGGAGGCCCCCAGCACGAAGCTGCTGACGGGAACTCCATCCGCCTTGAGGGCAGGAACGAAAGCGGCGCCGATGCCCAACAGGATGACGCAGGCGATCCACACCGCACGGGGACGCCTCGAGACGAACCGGCCGGTTCTCGCGTACACGCCGGTGTGGGTCTGTTCCTCATCGGTGCGGTCGGGATCGAAACGCGGCACCCGGGGCCAGTAGGAGGCCCGGCCCAGCAGGTAGGTGAGGCTCGGGAGCAGGGTCAGGGAGGCGAGCACCGCGAAGGCCACGCCTATGGCGGTCACCGGCCCCAGGGAACGATTGGAACCCAGATCGCTGAACAGCAGGCACAGCAGCCCGGCGATCACGGTGCCGCCGGAGGCGAGGATCGGCTCCAGGACACCGCGCAGCGCGGCCCGGGTGGCCTCCATCCTCGATTCGTGGCGCCGCAGCTCCTCGAGGTAGCGTGCGGTGTACAGCAGGGAGTAGTCCGTGGCTGCGCCTATCACCAGGATGAAGAGGATTCCCTGGGTCTGTCCCGTGAGGGTCAGCACCTCCCATTTCGCCAGCCACCAGTTGGTCAGGAGCGCGACGGCAAGGGCGAACACGCTCGTCAACAACACCACCAACGGAAGGAGTACTGCGCGGTACACGACCACCAGGATCACCAGCACCAGGCCGAGGGCCACGAGTAGCAGCAGGCCGTCGATCCCGCTGAAGGCCCGCGAGAGGTCGCTGGTGAAGCCCGCCGGACCCGTGACGTGGAAGTCCAATCCCGCGAGGTCGTGTGCCGCGATCACATCCCGGACGGAGTTGACGGTCCTGGAGACGTTCGCCGTCGCGTCCACCCCTACGAAAACTTGGACTGCCAAGGAATCCTCGGATGTGATCGGCGGCGAAACCGCGGCCACGCCCTCCACGGATCCCAGGTCCTGCCCGAGGGCCGCCACGGCCTGTTTCTGGGGCTCTGTCAGAGGATTCTCCCCGGTGAACACGGCGATGGCGGGGATCTGATCGTTGCCCACGAAATCGCGATACCTCTGCCCGACGACGGTTGCCTCCGCGCTGGTCGGAAGGAAACTCGCCTGGTCGTTGCGCGCGACCTCGCTGACCTTCCCGAAGAACGGCCCGCCGATCCCACCTGCCAGCAGCCAGCACAGGATCAGGGCGATTGGAGTGACGAGACGAAACGTTCGGGTTCTCATGGGCGATGAGCCTACGGCTCTCGGGGGATCAAAGGGCGTAGTAGAGCTCGAATTCGTGCGGATGCGGCCGAATGGCAATGGCCTGGATCTCCGCGCGCTTGAGCCCCACCCAGGTTGCGATCAGGTCGGGGGTGAAGACGTCTCCCGCCAGCAGGAACTCGTGATCCGCCTCCAGGGCATCCAGCACCGCGCTCAGACTGGCGGGCACGGTGGAGACCTCGGCGTGCTCCTCGGGGGGCAGCTCGTAGAGGTCCTTGTCGATGGGGGCGGGGGGCTCGATGCGGTTCTGGACGCCGTCGAGCCCTGCCAGCAGGATGGCGGCGAAGGCCAAGTAGGGGTTGCTCGACGGATCCGGGCAGCGGAACTCGATGCGCTTGGCCTTCGGGTTGGAACCGGTGATCGGGATGCGGATGCAGGCGGAACGGTTGCGCTGTGAGTACACCAGGTTGACGGGGGCCTCGAAACCGGGAACCAAGCGGTGAAAGGAGTTGACGCTCGGGTTGGTGAAGGCCAGCAACGCGGGCGCGTGCTTGAGGATGCCGCCGATGTACCAGCGGGCCATGTCCGACAGACCCGCATAGCCGTTCTCGTCGTAGAACAACGGTTTCCCGTCGCTCCACAACGAGGAGTGGACGTGCATCCCGGAGCCGTTGTCCCCGAAGATCGGTTTCGGCATGAAGGTGGCGGTCTTGCCGGCCTCCCAGGCGGTGTTCTTGACGAGGTACTTGAACTTCATCACGTCGTCGGCGGATTTCAGCATGGTGTCGAACCGCCAGTTGATCTCGGCCTGACCGGCGGTGCCGCACTCGTGGTGGGCGCGTTCGACCACCAGGCCCGCGTTCTCCATGTGGCGGACGATGTCGTCGCGCAGGTCACCGAAGTGATCGACGGGGGCTACGGGGAAGTAGCCGCCCTTGTACTTGACCTTGTAGCCCCGGTTGCCGCCGTCCTGCACGCGACCGGAGTTCCAGGCCCCCGCCTCGGAATCGATGTGGTAGTAGGAGGCGTTGGGGGTGGAGTCGAAGCGGATGTCGTCGAAGACGTAGAACTCGGCCTCGGGGGCGAAGAAGGCGGTTTCCGCGATGCCCGTGGAGATCAGGTAGGCCTCGGCCTTGCGGGCGATGTTGCGCGGGTCGCGGGAGTAGGGCTCCTTCGTGAGGGGATCGTGGACGAAGAAGTTGACGTTCAGGGTCTTCGACCTGCGGAACGGGTCGACGAAGGCGCTGGTCGGGTCCGGGAGCAGTGCCATGTCCGATTCGTGGATCTTCTGGAAACCAGCGATCGAGGAACCGTCGAAACTCAGGCCCTCGGTGAAGACCTCGGGGCCGAAGGAGCCGGCCGGGACGGTGAAGTGCTGCATCACGCCCGGCAGGTCGCAGAAGCGGCAGTCGATGGTCTCGATGCCCTCCTCCTTGACGAAGGCCAGGAGCTCCTCGGCGCTTGTGAACATGAACCCTCCAGTTGTCTTGTGAACTGGGACCACCCTACGGGGCCCAGATTGCCCAGATCTTCCGCCATCGTAACGGCGGTGTTACAGCGCGGAGGGCAGGCTCTGCCGGTTTCCGGGGTCAGTGCCGGATGGTCCTCGTGGTGGCTGTCGCGTCAGGGGCGAACCCAAGGCAGAATGGGCATAGTATGATATGTAGCATTCCTGCTATGAAAGCTGGTGTCTTCGCTACTGAGAGAGGGTGCGATTGAAGTGATTGTGGTCGAACAGGTCGAGTTCGCCTACGGCAACCTACCGGTGCTTCGGGGAGTGGATCTCAGGATCCGGCCGGGTGAGGTCGTGTTCCTCCTGGGACCCAACGGGGTGGGTAAGACCACCCTCGTCGAGTTGCTGCTCGGTTTCCTGTCGCCCGATTCCGGAACGATCCGGGTGCTCGGCGTGGATCCCGGGAAAGCGGATGCCGGGTTCTGGGGCAGGATCGGTCTCGTCCAGCAGAGCTGGTCCGATCACACCAGGTGGCGGGTGTGTGACCAGCTCGAATGGGTGCGCGCCATTCAGGCCACATCAGGGCGGTCCGGCTCAACCGTGGCTGAAGTGCTGCGCATGGTCGGTCTGGAGGACAAGGCCAAGGTTCGGCTCGGACGGCTCTCGGGAGGCCAGCGCCGGACCATCGACCTAGCCGCTGTTCTCCTGGGGAAACCGGAGCTGCTGATCCTCGATGAACCGACCGCGGGTCTGGACCCGGCCTCCAGGGCGCGGGTGCACGATCTCATCCTAGAGCGTGTCGATGACGCCGCCACCGTGCTGATGACCAGCCACGACCTGGCGGAGGTCGAAAGGCTCGCGTCGAGGGTGGTGATCATGGGTCGGGGCCGGGTCTTCGCGGACGGCACCGTCACCGAACTGCGTGAGCAGTTCTCCGGCACGGCCCAGGTGACCTGGCACGAGGCGGGTGAACGTCACGTCCACGCGACCAGCTCCCCCGAGGAGTTCGTCAAAACCCTCGATCTCGACGCCATCTCGGGTCTCACCATCACCCGCCCCAACCTCGAGGATGCCTACCTGGCCCTGACCAAGGAGGGGAAATGACCCGCGCAACCCATCCCACGTTCCTCGCGATTCTCCGCGCCGCTCTGGTCCAGGTCCGTGGGGACCTGCGACCGGCATTCGTCGGCGCGGGGATTTTCACTGCGTTCCTGCCGGCGCTGTTGATCCTCTGGCTGTCCCGGCTGAATCTGATCGGGGGCCCGGGAACGGACTCGCTCACGGTGGCTGGTTTCGTCGGCTCGTGGAGCTGCATGATCGTCATACAGGTGGGGGCGGAAACCTACATGGACCGCGTCGGGGGTGCCCTGCTGCGCGTCCGGGTCCTGCCGCACGGCCCGATGGTGTGGGCCATCGGCAAGACCATCTCGACCGCGGCGATACTCGTCGTGAGCCAGGTGATCCTCCTGGTGCTCGGGATGTTCCTGCTGAACGGCTTCCCGCTCGGGTGGGGGCAATTGATCCCCGTCGTCGGCCTGGCGATCGTCGCCTCCCTGGCGGCGGCGCCCATCGGTTTCCTGTCCGGAGCGGTGGCGCGCGGTTCCAATCTGCAGATGCTCTCCTACGTGCTGGTGTTCGCGCTGCTCGGGACCAGCGGGGCGGCCATACCGCTGGTGACGCTTCCCGGCTGGGTACAGGTCATCCAGCAGGCGCTCCCGTTCTACTGGTCCGGGCACCTGACCCGCTGGGCACTCGTCGGCGATCCGGCCTGGGAGGTGGGCGGTTCGTTCCAGCCGCTTCTGGCCTTCTGCGTGTTGACCGCTTGGGTTCTCGTGGGCTTCCCGGTTGCCGCGGCCCTGGTGCGTCGCGGTTTCCGCAAGGAGAGCATCGGTAGGCTTTCACGCATGCAAACCAACATTCGTTCCCTGGCGGGAGGATGACTTGGTGGAGGAGCGGGTCTTCAATCGCATTGCCGTCATGAGGGCAGATCGCAAGGTGAGCCGCCGGGAGCTGGCCGAGGCGCTCGGCGTCCACTACCAGACCGTCGGCTACCTGGAACGGGGCGAGTACTCGCCGTCATTGCATCTGGCGCTCAGGATCGCCAGGTTCTTCGAGGTTCCCGTGGAGTCAGTTTTCTCCCTCGACGATTTTCCCAGGTTGCAGTGATCCCGTGATGTAGTGCTGGAGCACGGGCCCGATCAGGTTGGCGACTTCGTCGGTGGAAAGGCTTGCCAGCGGTTCTATGCCGACGATGTGGCGTGCGATCACCAGTCCTGACATCTGGGATCCGATCAGGGAGGCCCGGAGTCGTCGTTCCGGTTCGGGGCCTTCGATGTGGGAGAGGAATCTGTTGAACAGGGAGCGTGTGACGAATTCTCGCAGCACGCCCTCGTGGCCCACCAGGACCCGCCGCACCACCGCCTTCAGGGCGGGGGCGGCGGGTGAGGTCCAGACCTTGTCGGCGGCGCGCACCAGCTGCCGTCCCCAGTCATCGGGTGATTCCGATACGACCAATGCCTCCAACTGTTCCGGGCGGATGGCGGCGTTCAGCACCGCCTGGAACAGGCCCTCCTTCGAACCGAAGTAGTGGTGGATCAGGGCGGCGTCGACCCCGGCCTCCTTGGCGATGGCGCGGGTGCTGACCGTCTCGAAGGACCGGGATGCGAACAGCTTCGCGGCCGCCTGCTGGATGCGCAGTTTGGTGCGTTCCGACTTCGAACCCCCGGGCAAGCGATCACCTCGTCTTTCTCGGCATGGAGGCCGCGGCGATGAGCAGGGAGGCGAAGATCACCCCGGCCAGGGCGGCGAACCGCCACCAGCTGTCCGAGCCTAGCTCCGGATTGGCCAGCACGTCGCGCACGACATCGACCGCCCATGTCATCGGCAGCCAGTTCGCGATGGCCTCCAGCACGTCCGGGAGCTGCTCCTTCGGGACGAGCAGGCCACAGAGAAACAGCTGCGGGGCGATGAAGACCGGCATGAACTGCACCGCCTGGAACTCGGTCCGGGCGAAGGCCGATGCCAGCAGGCCGAAGGCCACCCCGATCACTGCGCCCAGGAAGGACAGCAGAAGCAGGGCCCAGGCCGGGCCGGTCAGCTCGATTCCCAGTGGACCCAGCAGCAGGACCACCAGGATGCTGCTCTGCAGCACCGCGAGCAGGCCGAACACGCAGGCGTAGGAGACCAGCAGGTTCAAGCGCGTCAGGGGAGTGGTGAAGATCCGCTCCAAGGTCCCGGAGGCGCGCTCCCGGAGCATGATCACCGAGGTGACGATGAACATCATGAACATCGGCAACACGGCCAGCATGATCGGGCCGGTCGTGTCGAAGACGCGGGATTGCCCGGGTGGTGTCGGCAAATCGTGGAAGACGTAGTAGAGCAGGGTCAACAGCAGGGGCGGGATCAGGAGGATCAGGGCTATGGCACGCGGGTCGCCCTTCAACTGCGCGGCGATCCGGGCCACCGTGGCGAACGGTACCGATCGTGCGACGGCGTTGGTGCTCATCATGCCGCTTCCTCGATCAGGGCCATGAAAGCATCCTCGGGGGTGCTGGTTTCCGTTCTGCGCTGGAGAGCTGCCACGGGTTCGTGGGCCAGGAACCGTCCGTCCCGCATGAACAACACGGAATCGCAGCGGGTCGCCTCGTCCATGACGTGACTGGAAACCAGCAGTGTGGTTCCCCGGCCGGCCAGGTCGCGGAACAATTCCCACAAGGCCTGCCTGGTCAGGGGATCCAGACCCACCGTCGGTTCGTCGAGGATCAACACCTCCGGATCACCCACCAGCGCACAGGCCAGGGAGGCCCTGCTGGCCTGACCCCCGGACAGCTGGTCGATGCGGCGGTGTTCCAGGCCGTCCAGATGCACTTTTTCGATGGCCCGGCGCGCCGAGTTGCGCCCGGCACCCAGCAGGCGTGCGAAGTAAGTGGTGTTGGCCAGCAGGGACGCATCGGTGTAGATGCTCACGGCCTGTGAGGTGTAGGCCACCCGTCGGCGCAGTCCCGGATGTCCGGCCGGCAGGCCCAGCAGCGTCGCCGAGCCCGCGGTGATGTGCTGCACTCCCATGAGGGTGCGCATCAGGGTTGTCTTCCCGCAGCCCGAGGGGCCCAGCAATCCCGTGACGGAACCGCGGGGCAGGGAGAGGGAGACCCCGTGAAGGATCTCGTTGTGGCCGCGCCTGACGACGAGGCCGGACGCGGAGACAGCTGATTCATCAAGTGATGAGTTCATCATGTGATGAATGGTACCTGTCTGGGTGACAAAGGGGAAGGGAAGGTCGGTCGGGCAGGGGGTCGGCCTCGGTCCGTGGCAGACCGTCATGAAAACAATCTCCTGCTCGCGACCCTCATCACCTTCGATGCGGGACGCCCCGGCGCGTGGCCACGGGGAGGTGCGGCGGTAGGTCGCTGCGCCAGCATCGGCTGACCCGGCTTTCGGGAAACTGGGCATACCATGAGACCCGATTACCGGGATGTCGTTGTTCGCGCCCGGGACTCTCAGTTTCTCCGAGGTGTCTGCTGCACCGAGAAGATGTGGAACTACCCGGAGGGCAACCGATGACTGGGATGAGGCTTCGCCCACTGCGGATCAGCGACACGTCCCGAGTTCTGGAGGCGTTCACGTCGGCCGGTGACATGGCCCGGCAGGGACGGGTCACCGATCCGTTGGAGGCGGAAGCCTATGTGGCGCGGCTGCTCGATCCTGATGCCTCACATCTGCCATTCGCGATGGCCGGGGAAAGTGATTTGTTGTTCGGGCTTGTTGCCCTGAGTGTCGATTCCGGGAACCGCAACGCTTGGTTCTGGTACTGGACCTATCCCGCGGCGCGGGGGCGTGGCTGGACGGGCCGTGCGGCGGCCACCGTCGCGAACTGGGCCCTGACATCGGGTGGGCTGCATCGCCTGGAACTCGGCCACCGGGTCAACAACCCCGCATCCCGAGGAGTGGCGCTCGCCGCCGGGTTCATCCAGGAAGGCATCGAACGGGAGAAATTCCTGATCGGCGGGCAGCGAATCGACGTCGCGACCTACGGACGCCTGGCGAGCGACCCCACCCCGCGAACCGAACCGTTGCCGATCACTGCTGTTCCGAACAGTGAGTAGACGCGGCATCGGCTGAGGTTTCCCGAAACATCGGCCGGGGCCAGCCAGGCGTCACCCGTCGGGCACAGGTCGGCGCAGTGGTCGCCGGGTCGGCCGGGATGTCCGGGTCCGAGACCTCGCCACCTGTTGACCCGCGAGGTGCCTCCGCCTAGGATGGTCTATACCATTTGAAGATCGCTCAAGGAGGAGCGGGGAGGAGAAATGAATGAACCGTGCGGGGCCCGCGATGGTTGTTGCGGTGCCGACCGTCATGATCCTCGGTTCCGGGGTGGCTGCTGGTTCACCGATCAGTTCATCGGTTTCGGGGTATCCCGGGCGCGAGAACGGGGTCGGGAGGCATGGAGACTCGTCTGTGCCAAGAACTTCAACCGGCCGCTGAAGGCCCGGGGAGGCGCCGGTCGGTTTCCGGGCAAGGACGAGAAGAACGCCGAGTACAACATGGACTGGGACTAGTCCGCGGGTGGCAAGATCTTCGTGGATCCCAACATCTGGCCCGCCGGTTCGTCCTATCCCGACTACTTTATGATCGGTATTCCCCGCATGAACTTCTACGAAGGAACGGAGAGCAGCGAGGACGTGCATCTTTACAATCCGTGATGGCTGTCATCGCTGGGTAGCCCACAACAGATCCGGGGAAATGAATCCATTCCCGGGATGCTAAGACTGTTTTTGCCGGAGGGATTCGCTCCGGCATCAAATTTGGAGGTATCAGTGGATCTCATTGCCAATATCGCTTCTGCGCTGGCGAACAATCTTTTCTCGCAGGTTGCCGTTCTCATCGGGCTCATCGCCTTAATCGGTCTCCTGCTTCAACGCAAACCCCTCGAACAGGTGGTGGGTGGTGCGGTCAGGGCCACCCTCGGGGTCGTGATCCTGAACATCGGCGTGGACATTTTCGTGGCGGGCCTGGTCGCCTTCCAGGCGATCGTATCCAGCGCTTTCGGGATCACGCCGCCGACCAGCACCAGCAACATGGCGACCTTCCTTGTGGGCAGGGGAACGGTGGTTCCCTTGGTGATTGCGTTTGGTTTCCTGATCCACCTCGTCCTGGTCGCCCTGTTCAAATCGGCGCGTTATGTTTATCTGACCGGGCACCTGATGTACTGGATGTCTCTGGTGCTGGTGGCCACGTTCGTGGAGGCGATTCCCGGGGCGGACCCCGTCGCCCTCACGGTGGTCTCCTCCGTTGTCGTCGCCTGCTACTGGACGCTGCAGCCGATGTGGATGGAACCACTCATGAAACGTGCCGTCGGCGGAGACAACTTCGGTCTCGGGCACACCACGTCTTGCTTGGCATTGCTGTCGGGATACGGCGCCAAGGCCCTCCGCTTGGGCGATCCGGTGAAACACGACACCGAGAAGATCCGGATGCCGAAGGCGATCTCCTTCCTGAAGGACATCAACGTCTCAACCGTGTTCGTCATCGGCATCATCATGATCGTCTCCATCTTCTTCGCCGATGGCGGCGTCGTCACGAAACAGATGGGCGACAGCACGATGGCCCCGGTGATGTGGGGATTCGTGCAGGCGTTGCGATTCGCGGCGGGAATCGCCGTCCTTCTCTACGGGGTCCGGATGTTCTTGGCAGAGATAGTTCCTGCTTTCCGTGGTATCTCCCAGAAACTCCTGCCGGGTTCCCGGCCCGCACTGGACATTCCCACGGTCTTCCCGAAATCCCCCACGGCCGTCATGATCGGTTTCCTGGCCTCGATGGTGACTTTCCTGGTCTGCATGGGTGTCTTCGCCACCGCCGGTTGGTTCGCGCTCGTCCCACCCATGATCATGCTGTTCTTCGGTGGCGGTGCCGCCGGAGTTTTCGGCAATGCCACGGCGGGCTGGCGCGGCGCCGTTTTCGGCGGCGTGCTCAACGGATTGATCCTCGCCTTCGGGCAGTGGATCGGCTGGGGTTGGTACAGCTCCACTGCCCCCGAGCTGGCCACCCTCGCGGATCCCGACTGGTATGCGATCGGCTGGTTGTTCCTCGGCCTCGGGAAAATGTTCGAAGGACTTGGGGGCGTTGGGCTGTGGATCGTCGGCGCGGCGGCCCTGGTCGTCACCATGGCGGCCCTGCTGTTCGTTCGGAAACGCAGCGTATTGAACGCGGAAGGTGCAGAAACGGAGGAGAAGACGAAATGACGATGCCGAACCCGGTGAAGGTGCTCTGTGTCTGTGGCTTGGGGATGGGAAGTTCTCTGATCCTTCGCATGACCGTGGAAACCGCCGTGAACAGGATGGGATTGAACGCCGAGATCGATCACACCGATCTCTCATCGGCCCGGAGCATGGAACCGGACGTGGTGGTTGGGCAGGGCATGCACACCGATGAACTGGAAGGAGTCGCCCCCGTCATCGTGTCGGTGGATGACTTCCTCGACGATGCCGCGGTCGAGGAAAAGCTCCGGGCCGCATTCACGGCAGCGGGATGGGACGCATGCTGACCGCGGCGGCGGTGGGAGCCGCCACCGGTTGGAGAAATGCCGTGCGCGCCGCCGCAGCGCTCCTCGTGGAGGTCGGCGCCACCACCCCGGAGTACGGGGAGCGTTGCATCGGATCAGCCGAGGAACTGGGCCCTTACTTCGTGTTGAGCCCCGGGGTAGCGCTGGCTCACGCCCGAGCCGAGGGCACCTGCCTGCGCCCGGGATTGTCGCTGCTCCGACTGGATGAGCCGGTTGAGTTCGGCCACGAGGTGAACGATCCCGTCGATCTGGTGTTCTGCCTGGCATCTCCGGACAACGAAACCCACATGGCGGGTCTTCGGGCCTTCGCCCTCGCAATGTCCGGTGATCTAGCGGAAAGACTCCGCGGCGCTGCCCCTGACGAACTGGCCGGCCTGCTGGCGGAGGCATCAGCCGCATGAGTTCGCTGGGAAACTGGATCGACGAGGTGGTCGCTCACAACAGGAAACAGATTTCCGTCGCAGCGACGTGCATTGCCAGGACCCATCGCGCGGGAGGCCTCGTGTTCACGGCTGGTTCCGGGCATTCCTTGGCAATGGTGATGGAAACCTTTTTTCGCGCGGGAGGACTGGCCATCGTTCGTCCGTTGTTCCGCGCGGACATGCTGCCCCTGAACGGTGCCCTGAGATCGACGATGGCCGAACGGGAAACCGGTGTGGGAACTGAAGTGGTGGCCGCAGTCGATCCGGGCCCGAGAGATCTCGTCGCGATCTTCTCAAACTCGGGGCGCAACCCATACCCGGTGGAGATAGCAGAGGGGGCGAGAGCACGCGGGGCGGTCGTCGTAGCCTTGACCAGCGTCGGGGCGAGCCAAGCGAACCCGCCCCGGGGGGCTCACCGCCTCTATGAGGTGGCTGATGTCGTCCTCGACACCATGGTTCCACCGGGAGATGTGTCATCCCCGGCGGGGAACCCGGTGACCAGTCCGCTCTCCACGCTGGCCTGTTGTGCGCTCTGGACCGAGATCCTCGCGGACACCGTGGAACTTGACCCCGGGGTGCGCTTGTGGCGGAGCGCCAACCAGGACGGAAACGACGGCTTCAACACCGCTCTGGCCGGACAGCTGCGGGACCGGATACCCGAACTTTGAACAGGCCGTCACGAGGAGGGCAGCAGCTTTGCGGTGAATTCATAGGCATCCGCCCGGTACCAGGAAATCGTGTGTTCCGCGGGACGTTCCCGGATGAGGGTTTTGCGATCCATGCGGATAACCGGTGCCCCAGGCCTGATGTGAAGTGAATTGGCGATGTCCTTCGGGCATTCCACGGCGACGATCCGCTGCTCACCCGAGTCGAGGCGCAGGCCGTAACGTCTGCCAAGGGTTTCGTAGAGGGACTGCTCGGCGTCGTCGACGGAGTAGCCGGGAACGAGCGAGGAATCCAGGTGAGTCTCCTCGATCGCGAGGGGCACGCCGTCTCCGGTGCGGACCCGGGTCATCGTAACCAACGGTGTCCCCACCGGGAAGAAGCTCTTGTCATTGGCCTGTTCCCTGCCGAACTCGAGCACAATCGCACCCGGCTTTTTTCCTTTCGCCCGCATGTCATCGGTGAAAGAGCTCAGGGAGAGCCGCAATTCGATCCTCGGCTGAGCCACAAAGGTGCCACGTCCGACGTGCCGATCCAACAGGCCCTCCCGGGTCAGGTCGATGACGGCACGGCGGGCCGTCATGCGGGAAACCCCGTATTCCTGGGCCAGGTCCCGTTCGGAACTTATCGGGGCACCGATCGGCAGCTCCAGGATTCTCCTGCGGAGTCTTTCTCGCATAGTCAGGTACTTGGGACTCGGCTCGGTGGGCACGTCGGGGATTCTAGTGCCGGGCCCCGCTGAAGCAGACTCTCATTCGGCCGCCAGCAGCCAGGCATCCTCCAGTTCGTCCTTGCGTGCCCGGGCGGCCCGCAGGTCTGTGTCCAGCACGGCGAGCCGCTCGAAATCGGTCGCCGAGGCGGCCATGGCGTCGTGGATGCGTTCGATCTCGGATTCCACCTTGGAAAGCTGTGACTCCAGGCGTGCCAGTTCCTTCTTCCGGGCGCGTTCGACCGCGGCACCGGATCGGGGCCTGTCCTCGGCCGGGGGAGCGGGTGTGGGGGAGGTGTTCTTCGTCCCGCGGCGACGTTCCAGATATTCCTCCACCCCGCCGGGCAGCAACACGCATGAGCCGTCACCCAGCAACGCCCACGAGGCGTCGGTGACGCGCTCCAGGAAGTAGCGGTCGTGGGAGACGACTATCAGGGTGCCCGGCCAGGTGTCCAGGTAGTCCTCGATCACCGTGAGGGTGTCGATGTCGAGGTCATTGGTCGGTTCGTCGAGGAGCAGGACGTTCGGTTCCTCGAGCAGCAGCCGGAGGAACTGGAGACGGCGGCGTTCCCCGCCGGACAGGTCGCCGATGCGGGCGACCAGTTTGTCGCCGGTGAAACCGAACTCCTCGAGGAGGTTGCCTGCCGATACCTCCCGGCCGGTCGCCAATCTCGTCGCCTGTTTCAGGCGGGTGACGGACTGGAGCACACGGTCCTCGTCGTCCAGTTCCCCGACGCTCTGCGACAGATATCCGATCCTGAGTGTGACGCCGCGCTTGATCTTCCCGCTCTGAGGGGATCTCAGGCCGGCCAGCAGATCCAGCAGAGTGGTCTTGCCCGCGCCGTTGACCCCCACCAGTCCGATACGGTCACCGGGGCCGATGGACCAGGTGAGCCGGCTCAGCAGCGTGCGGTCCTCGACGGCGTAGTCGACGTTGATCAGGTCGAAGACGTCCTTGCCGAGTCGTGAGGTCGCGAACTTCTCCAACGCCAGCCGGTCGCGTGGCGGGGGCACGTCGCTGATGAGGGCCTCGGCCGCTTCGATGCGGAACTTCGGTTTCGAGGTGCGGGCCGGGGCCCCTCGCCGCAGCCACGCCAGCTCCTTGCGCGCCAGGTTCTTGCGGCGAGCCTCCGTGGCCGCGGCCTGCCGCTGCCGTTCCACCCGCGCCAGCACGTACGCCGCGTAGCCGCCGTCGTAGGCGTCCACCACACCGTCGTGAACCTCCCAGATGCGGGTGCAAACCGCATCCAGGAACCAGCGGTCGTGGCTGACCACCAGCATCGCGAGCCCTGCCGCGGTGCGGGAACGCAGATGGGAGGCGAGGAAGGCGATCGCCTCCACGTCGAGATGGTTGGTGGGCTCGTCCAGCACGATCAGGTCGTGGTCGCCCAGCAACACCTCAACCAGCCCGACCCGCCTCCGTTCGCCACCGGACAGGGTTTCGACGGGGCGGTCCAGGTCCACACCGGCCAGCAGTGCCTCGACGATCTCCCGCCGATCCGCCCGGGCCGCATAGACGTGATCGGCGGCGCCGTCCAGGACCACCTGCCGGATCGTTTCACCGGGGGAGCCGGCCTGATGCTGGGTCAGCACCCCGATGGAAGCGGAGTTCGAGATCGTCACTCGCCCGGAATCGGGGACCAGATCGCCCGTCAGGACGCGCAGCAGGGTGGTCTTCCCATCCCCGTTGCGGCCGACCACGCCGATCACCTCACCCGCCCCGACCCCGAGGCTCACCCCGTCCAGCAGCACACGAGTGCCGAAGGCGTGAGAGACGGATTCCAGATTGACCAGATTTGCCACGTCCGGAAAGCTACCAGTGAAAACCGGGGGATCGCGTCAACGGGTGTTCTCGGCCGCGGCCATCCCGCCGTCGTGAGGGTTCCCGCCACAAAGGAATCCGTTCGCGGAACCTCCGTGCGCGGGAACCGGGCGCTTCACTGGCGACCGGCGAACCAGCATCCGAGTGGTTGCGTCAACGCCCGCGGAGCGCCTGCCGGGCTCCTTTCATGCCGCCCTTTCCGGTGGGCATGGGGCCCTTCGGCATGGGCAGCTTCGGACGCATCGCGTCGAGCGCCCGGAGCCGGTCCTCCACCTCGGTGATCTTCGAGGCGCTGAGGGCCTTGGGGAGTTTCTTGATTTCGTCGGCCAGCCGGTCGAGGGGAACCTGCCCGCCGCCCCTGCCGACCACGAAGGTGACCACGTTCACACCGTAGGCGACCTGTTCGTGTTTCTTCTTCTCGGAGGCGAGCAGGGTCTTGAGGCCCTTGGGGTCCCCTTCACCGATCAGTACGAGGCCACCGGGACCGACAGCGCGGTGCACCACGTTCGCGGAATCACGATTGCGGGTGACCGCCACCGCGATGGTGTGCTTCCACTTCTTCCCGAGCATGTTCAACGCCAGTTCGGCGGAGCCCGCCTGCCCCTCGTAGCGGCTGAAGGCCGCGCGTTTGACACGCCGTGTGAACACCAGCAGCGCCACCAGCAGACCGGTGGCGAGACCCAGCACACCCCACATGATGGGCGAATGCAGCACGAACCCGAGGACCAGGATGAGGACGAATGGGACGAGGCCAGCGGTGAGCAGGATCCACGGCAGCATCGGGTCCTGCTGTTTCGTGAGTTTGTAGGACTCCTTGATCTGGCGGATCTGACCCCAGTCGGCCGGGTTGTTGGAGTTCTTGCGGCGCAGTTTCTCGGCGCGGGCCTTCTCCTTCTGCCGCTGTTTCTGTTCTTTCTGTCGCTGGGCCAGTTCCTGGGCCCTTTCACTGCGTGCCATCACTTGCCACCAGCCTTCCGCGCGGCTTTCTTCCGTTCTTCCATGGCAGTCCTGTAAAGCCTGCCCGCCCGATAGGACGAGCGTACGAGAGGTCCGGAGAGCACGCCAGAATAACCTATCTGTTTCGCCTCCTCGGCGAGCTCGTCGAACTCCTCGGGAGGCACCCAGCGGGAGATCGGGTGCAGGGTTGCGTTCGGGCGCAGGTACTGGGTGATGGTGATCAACTCGGTTCCCGCCTCGTACAGGTCCACCAGGGCCTGGGAGACCTCCTCACGGGTCTCACCCATCCCCAGGATCAGGTTCGACTTCGTCACCAGTCCCGCGTCGCGGCTCATCCTCAGCACGTCGAGGGAACGGTCGTAGCGGAAGGCCGGGCGGATGCGCTTGAAGATCCGCGGCACTGTCTCCACGTTGTGGGCGAACACCTCGGGCCGGGTGTCCAGGACCTGGCCCACCAGCTCCGGTTTCGCGGAGAAGTCGGGGGCGAGCATCTCCACCCCGACCCCCGGATTTACCGCGTGGATCTGGCGGATGGTCTCGGCGTACAGCCAGGCACCCTGGTCGGGCAGGTCGTCACGGCAGACCCCGGTGACGGTGGCGTAACGCAACCCCATCTTCCTCACCGACGCGGCGACGCGCATCGGTTCGGCCGGGTCGTAGCCCTCGGGTTTCGCGGAGGTGATCTGGCAGAAATCGCAGCGCCGGGTGCACTGGTCACCGCCGATCAGGAAGGTGGACTCGCGATCCTCCCAACACTCGAAGATGTTGGGGCAGTTCGCCTCACGACAGACGGTGTGCAGTTCGGCTTTCTGGACTATCTGCTGCAGATCCTTGTAGTTCGGGCCGGTACGGGCGGTGGTACGGATCCAGCCGGGTTTGCGTTCGATCGGGGTCTCGGCGTTCTTGGCCTCGATGCGGAGCAGTCGACGTCCATCCGGATGTACAGCGGTCACCCGGGGGATGATACCTGCTGAAACGATTGGTCGCGTGGTTCACCGAGCCACCTCGTGGGTTCGTGCGCACCGGTTCACCAGTGTTCGAAGGCCACCAGGTGTCCTCGGAGATGGGGCTCCAGGTCGTGAGCAACCGTGGCGACATCCCAGTTCCCGGGCAGTTCCTCCGCCAGGGAGGTCACCCCGGCATCGCTGATGCCGCAGGGAACGATGTTTCCGAACGCCTCCTGGTTGGGAAGCACGTTGAGGGCGAAACCGTGCATCGTGGTTCGTCTGGCAACCCTGATCCCGATGGCACAGATCTTGCGTTCCGGCCGGCCCCCGGAAGCGGGCAACCAGACCCCCGTCCTGCCGGTCACGCGTCGCCCGTCCAAGCCGTAATCGGTCAGCAGATCGACGACGGCGTCCTCGAAACGCCGGATCGGATCCACCACCCCGACGCCATCGGGCAGAGGCAGGATCGGATAACCAGTGAGCTGGCCGGGGCCGTGCCAGGTGATCTTCCCGCCCCGGTCCACGTCCACCACCGGGGTGCCGTCGAAGGGACGCTCCTCTGGCAGGGTGGCCCGTCCCGCCGTGTAGACGGGTTCGTGTTCCAGCAGGATCACGTGCCCGGGTCGCTTCCCGGCCGCGACCTCGGCGTGCACCCGGCGCTGGTAATCCCACGATTCCCGGTAGTCGCTGCGGAAATGCTCAGTGCCCAGGCCGCGGTACTCGAAGGTCAACATCGCGAACATCGTAGCCCGGACGGCATTCCCGGATGTCGTCTCCGGCAGTGGGCAAGCGGGTAGAACAGAATGGCAGACATGATTCGAAACGTTGAACATGGCTGTTGCCCCGGCCTCCCGCGCTCCCGATACACCATGGACGAGAACTGCGGTGAATCCGGCGGGGAGTGTGTGGGGTTCATCACCTCGGTGGATGCCGGGACCGTCCTGGCCGCGGTCGGCAGGTGACCTCGGTGGTGAAGCGACCCGAGAGACGCTATTCCTACGAAACCAACGGTTCCGCCATTTCCAAGGAATCCTTCCGTATTGTCCGGGAGGGAGCCGACTTGACGGCTTTCACTCCCGATGAGGCCCAGGTGGCGGTGCGCATGATCCACACCGCCGGTGATCTCGACCTGCCCCGGCACATCGTCTTCCATCCCGGCCTGGTATCCGCCGCACGCGGCGCCCTGCGCGGGGGAGCCCCGATTTTCGTCGACGCGAACATGGTCAAGTCCGGTATCACCCGCAGGCGCCTTCCCGCCGACAACGAGGTGCACTGCTTCCTGCGCGATCAACGGGCGGCGGTGCTGGCCGCTGAATGGGGAACCACCCGTTCCGCGGCAGCCGTGTCGTTGTGGGGCGACGACCTCGAGGGCGCGGTGGTCGCCATCGGGAACGCCCCGACGGCGCTGTTCCACCTCCTGGAAGTGATCGCCGATGGCGGGCCGCGCCCCGCAGCCATCATCGGTGTTCCCGTCGGTTTCGTCGGCTCGGCAGAGTCGAAGCAAGCCCTCGCGGATTCCGACTTCGGGGTGCCGTGGCTCGTGGTTCACGGGTATCGCGGGGGATCCGCGCTGGCCGCTTCGGCGATCAACGCCCTGGCGAGCGAGTTCGAGCTGTGACCAAAGTCCCGTGGGCCTTCCGGTGCGAGGTCAGGCCGGGACCGCCACGCCAACGGGGGGGGACGACACGTTCCCGATGAACCCGCGGCCAGCGAACGTTGGACCACCGTTTCGGTGGCGGGGTTCGGCTCGGCTCAGAAGAACATGAGGGCTCCCGTTATCATCAGCTGTTCCCCGGCGCAAGTGGCTGCCTCCGGCAGGATGTGGACACTGCGCCTCGTTCCGGTAGTGTGAGGTCCGAAGCGTGGGTTAGTCACGAGGAACCCGGTGAAAATCCGGGACGGTCGCGCCACTGTGAGCCAATCCAGGCAAGTCAGGAACTCGTCCCACGCCCCGTCGCGGAACGCATGATTCCGCAGAAGGGATGTGTTTCGTCATGCACATCGCAGAGGGTTTCCTGCCCCCGTTGCAGGCCGCTGCCTGGTTCGTGGCCGCGACGCCGTTCGTGGTCCACGGGGCCATGGCCGTCGTGAAACAAGTGCGCAAGGATCCTGACTCCAAACTCCTGCTGGCAGCAGCCGGCGCCTTCACCTTCGCCCTGTCGGCGGTGAAGCTGCCATCGGTCACGGGTTCATCCTCGCACCCGACCGGAACAGGTGCCGGGGCCGTGCTGTTCAAACCTCCGGTCCTGGCCTTCCTCGGGACCATCGTGCTGCTTTTCCAGGCGATCCTGCTGGCACACGGAGGCCTCACGACCCTTGGGGCGAACGTGTTCTCCATGGCCATCGTGGGCCCGTGGTGTGGCTACCTGATGTGGGTGCTGTTCAAGAAGGTCAACAAGATGGTGGCGGTGTTCCTCGCCATGGCCGTCGCAGACCTCAGCACCTATGTCGTCACGAGCTTCCAGCTGGCCATTGCATACCCGGGCACCGAGGGCAGCTTCGGGGCCACCCTGGTGAAGTTCATGTCCATCTTCGCCCTGACCCAGATTCCGCTGGCTCTCGCCGAGGGCGTTCTCGGCGTCTTCCTGTTCTCCTTCCTGACCAGGGTCGCATCGTCCGAGCTGTCGAAGCTCGGTGTGCTCTCCCGCAAGGACGTGGAGGCGGCGTCATGAAACTGAACAAGTGGGGAGTCATCGCGGGACTCGTCGCCTTGGTGCTGCTGTTCTGCATCCCGTTCTACACCGCTCCCGCCGAATCCGAGTTCGGTGGCACCGACTCGGCCGTGACCGACATCCTGGAGGAGAACGGCGCCGAGCCCTGGTTCAAGCCCATCGCCCCACCCGCGGGTGATGAGGTCGAATCGGGTCTGTTCGCCATGCAGGCCGCTCTCGGCTCCGGGATCATGTTCTACTGCCTCGGCCGCATGGCCGGCAGGCGCAAGGCCGAGAAGGAAGCCGGGGGGTCCGCTTCCGTTGAGGATTAGCGGCCTGGACGATTCCGCCTGGGGCAGTCCCTGGCGGGCCATCCCGGTCGGTCAGAAGGTGGGTCTGTCGCTGCTGCTCGTGTTGACGGCGCTGCTGGCCCGTCCTTGGCCAACCGCGGTTCTCGTCGCGGCAATGGCCGTCGCCGCCCTGACTGTCGCCAGGATTCCGGCCCGCATGGTGACCGCCGCCATGACCGCTCCTGCGGTGTTCATCATCCTGGGAGCGGTCTCGGCGACGCTGACGATCGGTGCTTTCGAGGGACCCGGCTGGCGTTGGGGCTGGCTGGGGATCCGGGAAACCGACATCGCCCTGGGGGTCGGTCTGCTGCTGCGTGCAACGGCCGGAACCCTGGGGGTGCTGGTGCTGGCCATGACCACCCCCATGGTGGATCTGCTCAGCTGGCTGAGAAAACTGCACGTCCCGGCCCCCCTGATCGAGATCGCCTCGCTGATGTACCGGATGATCTTCACCGCCTGGAACTCGCTGGTCCTGGTGCGCCAGGCCCAGCAGCAACGTCTCGGCGGCACCGGCCCCCTGAAGCGGCGGTTCGCCGAGGCGGGGCAGTTGGTCGGTGCGGTTGCCGTGCGTACCTGGTTGGCATCCGCCCGCCTGGCCGACGGCCTTGCCATCCGGGGGCACGAATCAACCTTGACAACCCTGCCGTCCCGGCGCGGAAACCGGCATCTCCCGGTCTGGGTGTTGGTGGGAATGATCCTCACGTGGGGAGTTGCGTTGTGGACGCGATGAGACTGGTTGCGACGGGAATTGTCGCGGGTTTCGAGGGGCGCGAGGTGCTGCGGGGCCTCGACCTGGAGGTCCCCGCAGGGGCCCGGTTGGCGCTGCTCGGTGCCAATGGCTCGGGTAAAACCACCCTGCTGCGCACCATCGCAGGTGCGCACCGGCCATCGGCCGGGCAGGTTCTCCTCGACGGGGATCCGGTGCGTTTCGACCGTGCCGGGCTGAGGGAGCATCGGCGTCGTGTGCAACTGGTGCTGCAGGACCCGGACGATCAGTTGTTCTCCGCGGACGTGCGGCAGGATGTTAGCTTTGGTCCGCTGAACCTGGGGCTGTCCGAAACCGAGGCCGCTGAGGCCACGGATTCGGCGATATCCGCCATGGGCATCGAACACCTGGCCGACCGGCCCACCCATCAACTCAGCTACGGGGAGCGGAAACGCGTGGTAATCGCCGGTGCATTGGCGATGAACGTGGACGTGTTGCTGCTCGACGAACCGACAGCCGGGCTGGATCCCGCCGGGGTCGAGGCCCTGCTGCAGACGCTGGGGGAGATCAACGCTCGGGGCACCACGCTGGTGTTCTCGACCCACGAGGTGGACAACGCCCTGGCCTTCGCCACCCATGCCGCGGTGATGACCGAAGGGAGGCTGCGGCAGGGCGGGCTCGTGGAGCTGCTCAGCGATGCCGAGCTCTTGGCGGCCGCCCGCCTGCGTCAACCGATCCTGCTGCAGTTGTCCGCGGCGCTGGGGTGGGAAACCCCCGCGACCAGTGTCGAGCAGGTCAGGCAGCGCTGGCCCATCGGCTGAAACGAGCCCGTCGCCGGGTTCACGGGCCGTCGCGGCCTCCGGCAGCACGGACCCGAATACGAACTGAAAAGGATTTCACAAGAAGTGGTTGTTCTCATGAGAAAAGCGAAGGAGTGTAGTTCAACATCCTCGGGACTGCCCTGGAAGACCACCAGGTTCAAGGTGCTGAGGGGAGAAGCGACGTCGGAGACGGTCCGGGGTGGGGTGGAAACCGGGCTCGGGCAGGTTGATGAATGCCCCGGGGGGTATCTGGCAAACCCGATGTGGTTGCCGGGGCACCTTTTCGGCGAGGCCGGGGGTCCGGAAACCCGGATGCCCAGCGCGATCGAGAGCTGACAGTGAAATCGTCCTGCGCCACGGGTCACCAATTCCGGTGGGTGCCTGTGCAGGACGATTGCCGTCAACTCCTCTGAGGAGCTTCGGTCGAGGGGCAGGGCTCAATATGTTATGGGCCGGAACCCGGTGATTTGGGTCAGCGGATTCTCCCAGTCCTCGCCCCGATTGGCCTTGACCACGCTGATGATGGTGAGTGCCATCCATCCGATGGTCCACAGGAAGAGGGGAAAACCGAGGCCCAGGAAGCTCAGCATCCCTCCCGCGATGAAACCGGCGGCGGCGAGGATCTGGTAGTTCAGCGCTTTGGCCGCTTCGCGATTGACCACCGATCCGTTCTTGGTTGCCAGCCAGGCCAGGCCGGGTCCGATCGGCCCTGAGAACAGCCCGGTGAAATGGATCAGCGCGGCCGTGTCGGTGGAAGAGCTCGCGAGCCCGGTGGCGACGGCGCCGGGTTGCGTGGGCGTCAGTGCCCGGGGAGGTGTGGGCAGGTCCGCGATCGCCATGCGCAGCTGCTGGGGTGAGTTGGCCTCAAGGATCAGGCCCAATCGGTGCTCCAGCTCCGGTTCGTTGATGCGCCCCTCTGCGTAGGCGCGCTGAACGATGTCGATGGCTTTCTCCCGGATGGTGTCGCTGATACTTGTGGTCATGCAACCCAGTGTCACACCGCCGCGGCGGTGACACCATTGGGGTCAGCCCCGGTTCACCCCTGTGGAGCCCCTGAGAGATCCTGCGGTGAGGTGTCCCTGCGGGATCGCGTCCAAGGAAGAAACCTGGCGGAGCCGCTGAGCCGAAACCACCTGCTTCACTTCCTGCTGCAGGGCCCTTAACTTTTGGCCAGAGTTTCCGCATTGCCTCACAGGGTCCGGATGTTGATTCTAGAGTCGTGTGATCCCGGGTTGGAGACACCTGCCGGGTTTGTGACACCAATGGAGGTGTTGAACAATGAAACATCACTTCGGAGGAGCCGCTGCGGTTGCTGTGGCCGTGGTTTTGTTGCTGTCCTCGTGTGGCGGGCAGTCGCCCCGTCCGGGGAGCAGCGATTCGGAATCCTGGGGGACCGCCCCACAACAGCCTCCCCGAACCACCACAACCCCCTCCTCCTCGCCGCCGGTTCCCTCGCCCTCAAAACCGCAGCCATCGGAAACCTTCACCCCGGAGCAACTCGAAGCAGCAAACACCGTGATCGAGTTTTTCCATATCTTGGACGGAGTGCTGAGCGACCCCGAAGCGGAAACCCAATCTCTGATGAACATCACCATTGGACAAACCCAAACTATACAGCTAGAACGAGTTTCCGAGTACCGAGAACAAGGCAGAGTTCAAACTGGAACCGTCGGTGTTCATATCACTGGCGCATCAGAGGCAAGGCAGGAAGATGACATGAAAGTCATCACGGTTCAGACTTGCACGGACACCACCAATTATAATGTTGTGGACTCGAAAACCGGTAAGCCCATCATGAAACCTGGGGAACGTCCGATTTACCTCGCGTGGAACATTGACGTGGTAAAAACAGGAGAAGGCTGGAAGGTCGGGGATGCCACGAACGAAAACGCCTTGAGGTGCCCGGCATGAAACGCTTGACCATCATTGCTGTTTTCCTCATTGCATGTTTCTTGGCCGCGGCCGGCCTGTCCCCGCAATCGGCCCGCGCCGAGGGCAATGTTCGCTGCGCGCAAAGGCAAACCGATGGCTTCTGCAAGCTTGAGATCAGGGCTCCGGGATCTGGTGGGCAACCCGGGAAACCCGGCCGACCCGGCAGACCCAGACAGGACCCGATCACCCGACCCACCACAGCACCCACATACCCCGGATACACCCCATGTGTCGGGATACCCTGCCTACCCCTCGACCAGCAACACCCCCCGGACCCCTGCATCAGCTACACCACCAACGGTTCCTGCGCCAGCTACCTACCCGGCCTACCCACACCAACCGACGACCCCACCGGCCCCGGCAACACCCCAGCACCCGCGACCCTGGCCCGGATCGCCATGGAACGCATGGACCTCCACGCCCCCAACATCGGACTATGGCCCCACCCCCTCGAAGAACTACCCAACGGATACAACTACGTCGGCTGGAACAACTGGATGTGGATCAAAAACCCCACCCCCAACACCTGGGGACCCATCACCAAAACCGTCACCCAATCCGGACACTCGATCACCGCCACCGCAGCCGTCACCCACCTCACCTGGGAAATGGGCAACGGCGACACCAAAACATGCGACAAAGGCATCGAACACCCCGAACACAACACCCGCAACGAAAAATCCCCCAGCTGCGGCTACATCTACCACCAAACCGGCAACTACACCATCACAGCCACCGCGCACTGGGTGATCGTCTGGACCGGTCTCGGACAACAGGGAACCATCGAAATGAACCTCACCACCCAAGCCCACACCAAAGTGGTCGAGGTATCCGCAGTCAACATCCCCAACGACAGGCACCACAACCCCACCACCCCGACACTACCGGTTCCGACCAGCACCCCCACCAGAGAAGCCCCCTGCCCCACCAACCACAACAAACACGGCTGCTGACGACCTGTCGCACCAATTACGCGAGACGACCTGGAAAACCCGAGAATGGGTAATGGCGTGGTAAGGGTCATCGCGGAAATGGGTCTGTGAGAAAGCCGCGGGTTTGATGGTAATGGCAACATTGCTGAGGTTTGTTCAGGTGTTCTGCAGCAGCCGGCGGAGCTCCTGGTGGGAACGCGGTTGAGGGCGGTTGTGAACAGGGCTCGGCGTGTCCTCTGGAAGATCACCATGAAGGAGTGTCGATCGGTGTGGTTTTCAGAGAACAAGTCGGCTCGTGGAGACCCGTGATGCGGTCACATGAGGTGCGGCAGGGCCAGTGGCGTCCTCTCGGGATTTCTAGGAGGAATGGTGTAGTTCAGATGTGCCTTTCGCCCGGACCGGAAGAGTGGTGATCCCAATGATGTTCAGGAACACGCAGGTGTACTCTCCCGTCACCTCCACCTCGACAATGTTATTGCCGATCACCCGGGCCGTGCCGTGGAATCGGGACGCCGCCACGTAGTTCTCGGCCGCCTTTTTTGCGACATCGGGTTCGGGGCTCAGGCGCCCGTCCGTCATCCTCAGGTGTTGGTTTCCGGCCCGGGCAGCTTCCGCAGCGACGCCACGGGCCTCCTGCGTGGCCCTGACCTGCCCCGCGAAGTCCACCCCGATCCCGACGATCAGGATGAAACCGATAAGCGCCACTGCCGTCCACACCGTGATGGCGCCGCGCTCGCTGCGGTCCCGAACGCTTCTCATGGCACGATCCCGGATCTCAATCCCGAGCGAATGCACGGTCATGAGGTCTCCTTTACCAGCGAGTAGCAGGTGACGGTGCGTGCCGGTTGCCAGCCGCGGAACGACCCGAGGGGTTTCGCGGTCTCGAACGAGACCTTCATCAATTCGCCGCCGAGTCGGGCATGCAAACCGGCGAGCAGGACATCGGTTTCCAAAGTGACGGAATGAATCACCAGCCGTCCCCCGGCGGGAAGCGCGGCCAGTGCGGTCTCGCAGGTTTCCGCGTTGGCGCCCCCACCGAAGAAGACGGCATCCGGGATGGGCAGCGACGGATCGGACATCAGGGTCAGGGCGTCTCCCACCCGCACCTCGAAACGATCCGCCACCCCGAGGCGAGCTGCGTTGTCGCGGGCCCGGGCAGCGCGATCGCCGCGTTTCTCAAAAGCGACGGTGCGGGTGCCGGGGGCGCTGCGACACCAAGAGATGCCGACGCTTCCCGATCCCGTCCCGACGTCCCACAGCACTTGATTCCGTGCCGGCGCCAAGGCCGCCAGTGCCGGAAGCCGAATCGGTTGTTTCGTCAGCTGCCCGTCGTTGGCGAAGGCCTCGTCGGGCAGCAGGGGCCCGACGACCACCGGACACGTGCCGGTGTCGAACTCGATGGCCACCACGTTCAGGCGTGGCAGTTCCTCTCGGTGCGTGGCGAGGGTTTCCGCCGTGAAGTCCTGCCGGGACTCCTTCGGCGTGCCGAGGTTGCCGAACACCGTCATGGCCGAGTTCCCCCAGCCCGCCGTCACCAAGGTCCGGGCCAGCTCCCCCGGGGTGGTCTGATCCGCGGACAGGGCTATGACCCGTTCGCCGGGCGCGGCCAGCGTCAGCACGCGCTGATAATCGCGTTCGACCAGCGAAACCCAGCTGGTCGTCTCCGCGGGCCACAGCATCCGGGAGCGTGCGAGGGTCTCCGATGACAGCGCAGGATGCACCCGGATGCGTTCCGCGCCCAGTACCTCCATCAGGGTGGTCGCCACCCCGGACAACAGCGGGTCACCGGAGGCCAGCACCACCACGTCGTCGCCGAGTTCTCTGAACAGCCCCGCCACCCCGGCGCGCAGCGGCGTGGGCCACTGCACACCGCGCGAAGGGTCGGGAAGCATCCTCAGGTGTCTGGCGCCCCCCACCACGACCGGAGCGGAGGTCACCAGCTCCCGCAGGTGCGGGGGCAGCTCACCGAGCCCGGACGCGGGTACACCAACGACGTCAATCATGATGAGAGAGCTTATCCAGATTGTGGAACAATGGGGCCGCTGGATGCGGAATGCGGTGAGAATCCGCAGCGGTCCCGCCACTGTGTACCCCATGGGGTAAGCCAGGCCATCGATCCAGCCAACTGCGACGTGGGCGCGGACCCACAGGAAGGCACACCTCCAGCAAATGAAGTTTCCATTCACCGCGGCACTCGGGGCCGAGGACATGGCGTGCATTCTGAGCCTGGCCGGCATTTCCCCGGAAATCGACGGCGTCCTGGCGCAAGGCGAGAAGGGCACCGCGGAGTCCACCATGGTCCGGGCCCTCACCGATGTGGTTCGCAGCGACCTGCAAGCCGAGGAGGTTGCCTGATGGCCCGGGGAACCCCGGAGACCGTGCCCGACGACGGTTTGACCACGAAGCAGCGCCGGAACCGGCCCATGGTGATCGTCAACCAGGGTGAGGGAAAGGGAAAGTCAACGGCGGCCTTCGGTCTGGCGCTGCGAGGCTGGAACCAGGGATGGAGCATCGGGGTCTTCCAGTTCGTGAAGTCGGCGAAGTGGCGGATCGGTGAACAGACCGCCCTCGAGGCCCTGGGAAAGCTGCACGAGGAAACCGGTCAGGGCGGCGCCGTCGAATGGCACAAGATGGGTTCCGGATGGTCCTGGACGCGAAAGACATCCGAGGACGATCCCGCCCGGGCCGCTCGTGACGGCTGGGAGGAGGTGAAACGCCGACTGGCGGAACAGACCCACGGGCTCTACGTCCTCGACGAGTTCACCTACCCGATGGAGTGGGGGTGGGTCGACGTCGACGAGGTGGTGGAGACCTTGGCGAACCGGCCCGGGTTCCAGCACGTCGTCATCACCGGACGCCGCTGCCCCGAACCGGTTCTGGAACTGGCGAA